>NZ_JBEXYE010000016.1:0-168192 GCF_040630785.1 Nocardia sp. NPDC005746 | reverse complement strand
TTGAGTTCGGTCAGCACCTGCAGCCAGAATTTGGCGCCTTCACCGCCGTCACCGGCCCAGAGCCCGAGGATGTCGCGTTCGCCGGCGGTGGTGACGCCGATGACCACATAGATCGGGCGGTTGGCCACCTGACCGTCCCGGATCTTCACGTGGATGGCATCGATGAACAGCACCGGATAGACGCGATCGAGCGGCCGATTGCACCAATCCACCATCTCCGCGACCACCTTATCGGTGATCGTCGAGATCGTGTCCTTCGACACCGAGGTGCCGTAGATCTCGGCGAAATGCGCCGAAATCTCGCCTGTGGTCGCGCCTTTCGCGGTCAACGACAACACGATCTCGTCCACCCCCGACAGCCGCCGCTGCCGTTTCTTCACGATCTTGGGTTCGAACGAGGAACTCGTG
This sequence comes from Nocardia sp. NPDC005746, assembly GCF_040630785.1. Lineage (NCBI taxonomy): Bacteria > Bacillati > Actinomycetota > Actinomycetes > Mycobacteriales > Nocardiaceae > Nocardia > Nocardia sp. NPDC005746. Next base: position 167,784 of record NZ_JBEXYE010000016.1, on the reverse strand, counting down.
TCCCGCGGCTCGTCGATCTCGACCGGGCCGATCTCGGTGATCACCGTCTTTCCGCGAGTCCCATTGCGGGAGTTGCCCGTTCCGCGACCAGCCGGGTCGTGTTTCTCGTAGCCGACATGCTCGGTCATCTCCGCTTCCAGAGCAGCTTCCAGAACGGTCTTGGTCAGCTGGTTCAACAACCCGCCCGGCCCGACCAGGTCGATGCCCTGCTCTTTGGCTTGGGCCAGAAGCTGTTCGGCCAGTTTCTTGGTGTCCACCGCGTCGTTGGTCACGGCGGCCAGTGTCTCCGACATTCGTCGGTCCTTCCTGCCGAACCATCAGGTTCGGCCAATCGGACCGAGATCAGGATCCTCCGTTATCCCGACACTCCCCTCCGACGCGGCTGCTGCTCTCGTTGGCGTCGGGAGAGCTGGGCAATTAGGGTCGCAGGATCACATGGGGAGGGATGGGCGGAGCTATGAGTTATATGCGGAATGACGGCGTTGCGGGTGAGGGCGGGGCGGGTCACCGGGGGGTTGTTGATCGCGGCGGCGGTGTTGGTGTTCACGGTGTTGTGGGTGCCTGTGGCGAGCGTTCAGTTCGGTGGCCGGTCGTGGGAAACGTCTGTGTGGGAAGGGAGTGGGGGATCCAAGCTTGCCGACTGGTTCTCCGCTGTGCCGTATTTGCTCATTGCGCTGGTAGCGGGGGTGGCGGGGGTGATGCTCGCGGTGGGGATGGGTGCTCGGCGCGGGGTTCTGTTCTGGGTCGCGGCATTCGCAGGTGGGATGGTGCTGTCGATCTCGTCGGGGGACGTGATGGCGTATGCGCAGGGGTTCAAGGAGAACATTTCGCCGGCGGCGGGATTCTGGGTGCTCGTGCTGGCGATGCTGGTTGCGATCGCGGGTCTGGTGAGTGGGCTGCGGGATGCGGTGGTTTCGAAAAGCGGTGCGCCGCAGGAGACCAACGGGGCAGTCGGTGGGGCGGGCGGACCGGGTGACCGGTGTGTTCTTGCTTGTCGCGGCCGTTGTCAAGCTGGCGGGGTCGTTCAAGCCGGCGATCAGCGACAGCTCATACTTCAGGACCATCTGGCGCACGAACTCGGACGGATCGGCACCGCTGCTGCTGGTGCATTTCGTACTCATTCTGATCGTCGCGGTCGTGGTGGCGATTGCCCTGATCTCGGGTGCGGGTGTCCGGAATCCGGCAATGCGCCCGGCAGGCGCGGCCGCCGCCGCGCTCATTCTCACGGGCGAAATCACGGGGCTGATTTCCACCTTCGCCATCATGGGGCTCAACTTCTGGGAATACCTGGGCATCGGTTTCGTAATGATGGTGCTGGCGCTGTCGCTGTCCTTCGCCGCGGCCGCTGCGGGGCTGGTGGCGCAGTCGGCGCGACCACGCGCGGCGGCCCAACCTCGGGCGAGCTATGCACCGATGAACGCCGCGCCCAACCCGTTCGCGCCGGCGCCCACTCCCTTCGCGCCCGCTCCGGCACCCAATCCCTTCGCACCCGCTCCGGCGGCGAATCCCTTTGCGCCCGCTTCCGCGGCGAATCCCTTCACATCCGTTCCGCCGGCGAATCCGTTCGCGTCCGCTCCCCCGGCGAATCCCTTCGCGCCCGCGCAACCCGCGCCTGCGGTGGAGGCGACCGTCAAGATCGAGCCGGCACCGGCTGCCGTGCGGCCGCCTCGGATGGCCTGTGTCTATGACGGCAAAGATGCCGACGGGCGGCCCGTCGTGGATCGGCCTGTGGTGGAGGGGAATACGCGGACGGCGGTGCTGGCGTATCTGGAGTCGGCGCCGATCGTGTTGGCGGCGCGGAGTTTCGAGCAGGATGAGTTCACGCCCGGGGATCGGATGTGCCGTTGAACTTCCGGACCGATGGGGTGTGGGTGTGGGCGGGGGCGGTGCCGCACTATCTGCACAAGCATGGACTGGCGCCGGAGCCGGAATTGGTCCGGCACATCGCGGATCGCGGGTTTCGGGTCGGTGAGATCGGCGACGCGGCTCAGCAGGCGGCTATTCAAGTGATCACCGGAAGCTGATTGGGTAACGAGGAACAGTGTGAGTCAAGACAATTCGACTGCCGAGTCGCCGGATGTCGGTTTCCGGATGGCTGCGGCTATCGCCACGCCCGAGCCGGGCAGCACGGCGGACCAAGTGGCCGATCAGGTAGCCGACGAACTTCTTGCGCTGATCCCGGACGGGTTCGATCGGTTGGAAGCGGCCATCGCGATGACCGTCACGGACGAGGCCGCGCAGGTTATCGTGTCGGACGGGCAGCGCGTCGCGCAGGTGCCACTGTCGAGGCGTGCGGTCGAATTGCTGCGGGAGGCTCGACAGCTGGCGGCGACGTCGGCCGAAGGGCCCTGGTGGCGGTTTCTCGCCGCTGTCACCACGACCGGTCCGGCACGGATCGAATACGACTACGGCGCTGAGCCTTTCCCCGAGCAGCAACTGTTCCCACCCCAGGCGTACCTCGCCGACCTGCTGGAGTATCCGCGCGAGCGGCTGCCGATCTGGCTGGCGGCGTACATCGGACATGGTGATCGGCAGGCGCGGACTCCGAGTGCCGCCTTCGCGGTGGCGCAGGCCGACGCCACGGCGGTTCCGGCCGGAGAGGGACTTCCGCCGCTCCCAGTCCTGTGGGCGCGGTGGGCACTGATCTCCGCGGCGTTCGTGGCAGTGAAATCTCCGCTCGGACCGCGAGTTACGAGCGCCCTCGGCTGGTTCGAGGGCCGAACTCGCAGCGGTTCGACGCTGCATCGGCTGCCGCACGGGCGGGCGGTGCTGTCCGGTGGGCTATGGAACGCACCTGAGCTGGATGCCGTGTACAACGGCGGCGCGGCGATGCCGCAGTTCTATCGGGGAGCTCCGGATTGGGTCGCGGATCCGGTGTTGAGCCCCAGGGCGGCAAACGGTTTGATGTCGTTCTGCTACTGGTGGGATGGAAACGCGTGGTATCGCGGTGAGTCCCCGGACGCGAACGGTGTGCAGGACGCGCTCCCCGGCGTATGGAATGACGATGCCGTCTACGACGTGCTGACACAGGTATTCGACGGCAATGCGTCGTCCTGGCTCACGGCGCTGATAGCCGCAGCTGATACCGGCACTGTGACCCGCACACTGCTGTCCCGCGCGCTGGTGGGCCCCGACATCGATCTCGACAGCGCCTATTTTCAACTGATCTTGGCAGGTGTCGCCGAGTAGTCGCGTATATGATCGCAACCTGATGGTCAGATGAACATTGGGGGTTCGACGTGAGCAAGGTAGAGGTCGAGATCGCCGGAATGCGTTCCGTAGCAGGTGGACTCGATGACGTGAACACCAAGGTCACCGACATTCTCAACGCGATCACCGCGGCCGCGGACGCTCATGAAGGCGTCTGGGGTCATGACGAATTCGGCGACCAGTTCGCCGAGGGCGAGAGCGGATACGACGCGCGCAAGCCCGGTCTGCTGGCCGCACTCGGGTCGAAGACGACGCTGCTGGCGCAGTACTCGAAGGGCTTGCGCGACGGCGCGACCAAGCTCGAAAACATGGATGAGGCCAACAAGAACGGCTTCTGATCGATGACGAACGAGGTCGCGAAAGCGCAGCTGGCCGATCTGGCCGAGATGGTGCAGGGCAGTTTCGCCGCCGTCGCACGGGCACAGCGGGACCGAGCCCGGCTGACAGCGAGCGCGCGTGCCGGTGGGCGACGGGTCACGGTCACCGTCAATGCCGACGGTGCCGTGATCAAGACCGAATTCTCCGATGACATCGACGAACTGACCTATTCCGAGATCGCCGCCGCCGTCACCGCGGCCGCGCAGGAAGCCGCCGTCCAGGTAAGGGAGAAGTCGCAGGAGATCCTGGCGGCATTGCAGGCCGAGAAGGCGAAGATGCCGACACTGTCCGAGGTCTTCCCGCTCATGCCCGATATCCAGGCCATGATGCCCACTCCCCCTGAGGTTTCGATGGCGCCGCCGAATGCCGCCGAACGCCGGGAACCCGACGCCGACGCCGGGCCGCGATTCGAGAATGTCGAGGAGTTCGAGCACGATCCCAAGGCCCGAGCGCATTCGGATGCCGCGACACCCGGCTGGTGATCGACACCGGGCGAATGATCGGCCGGCGCCCGCCGATGCGATGATGTGGCTCGACCGCGCGGAAGATCCCGAAAGGCAGGCCAATGCTCTGGTTGAAAGAGTCGCCATCCTTCTTCCGGTTCCGCAACGGCACCATTCGCCTCGAGGAGCCCGAGCACGGCATCGTGGTCGGGCAGCGTTTGAACATCCGGACCGGCGCCTTCGAACCGGCGTCGGCGGAGGATATCGACGCGGTCCTGAAACCTGGTGCGGATCTGGACTTCTCGGAGCTGACCGAAGAGCGGTTCATCCGCGCGACCGAAGAAGCGCGCAGCACGTATCTCCGCGGCGACGGCCCGATATTCGATATGTACCGCCAGGCGACAGATATATTCGAGCGTGCCGAGCGGGAACGGCGGCGACTCGCCTCCGAGGAGCGGGACCGGATCGCCGACCTCTACCGCACGACTTTCCGGACGTGGGAAGAGGAATTCGCGCGGCGAACCGCGGGCGAGGCTCCGACCTTCCACTACACCTGGGTGGGCGACGCCCGGTAGTCTCGCGAGAATTGGACCGGCAGAAGCACTCTGGGTAGGGTGAATCGAAGAATCTTCCAATCCGGTTGGGAGCCCGGACCTTACGATCAGCCGCGAAGTGGAGGCCGATGATTGTCCGGATGGACCTGGGTTGGAGACCACCTACCGAACTGGCTGATGGCGGCCCTCAACTTCGGAATGGCTTATCCGAAGGGCGATCAGGACGCACTCTTCGATCTGGGTGACGCCTGGAAGAAGGCCGCGGCCGACCTCGAAAAGCTCGAACCGGACCTGAAGGCCGTCACCGGCAAACTGCCCCAGTTCTACGACAGCGACGGCGCGGTGAAAGTCAGCGCCGAGCTCGCGACGCTGTTCGACGGCAAGGACTATTCCATCCAGAAGCTGGTCGAATGCTTGAATCAGCTCGGCCACGATACGCGCGCCACCGCAACGGAAATCGAGTACGCCAAGATCCAGTCGGAGATCTTCGCGCTCCTCACGCTGTACACCGTGCTCCAGCTGAGCGTGACCCTGTTCGGCGAGGCACTTGTTCCGGAAGTGCTGTTCACCGCGCGACAGACCTTGCGCATCTTCGCCGAGAAGGTGATGGAGCGGATCGGTCTGCTCCGAGCCCGGGCCGCCCTGGAAACCCTCGCCCAGCCGCTGCTTCGCGAGATCGCCGTGCCGCTGGGCGAAAAACTCGCCGCCCAGGCGGCGACGAAGCCACTGCTCGAAACCGCCCTGAAGTACGGCGGAAAATCCCTCACCGCGGGCCTCGGCGCCGGCGCCATGGGAGCCGGGCTCGATGCCGGTACGCAGTTCATCCAGATCCTGGAGGGCCACCGCGACGACGGCTTCAACCTGAAGCAGACCTTCCAGACCAGTCTCCAGTGGGGAGTGGGCGGCGCTGTCGGTGCGCCGTTCCACGCGAAAGTGGGCGACCTGCTGAGGGATACACGGCTCCCGTCGAAGCTGGGCGGAGCCATCGCCGGCGGTGTCGGCGGTGGAATGGGCGCCGTCGGCATGTACGGAACCGGACTCGGGATCCAGCTCTACGACAACGGCGGCGACTGGAGCAAGGTCGACAAGACGTTCCACACCGAGCTGCTGATCGGCGGCCTGGCCATGGGCGTCGGCGGCGGCGCGAACCATGGGCTGGAGAACGGGCACGGCGCTCCCGGCGACAGCGCGGTCACGGCCAGGAGCGGTCCCGACGGTAGTGCCCCGCATACCCCGGAACCGGAGGTCAGGACGGCGGGCGAGCAGCCCGAACACAGCGTCCAGCCCGAACACGACGCGCCGCACGATGTTCACCCCGCCGCGGCGACCGATCAGCCGGTCAACCATGAACCGGCGGACGGCACGACCCGAGAGCGGGACGCGCCCAGCTCGGAGGCCCCGCGCCACGATCTCGGGACCAATGTCTCGTCCTCGGGTGATGGAGGACCGCGGCAAGGCGACGCGGGCACGAAGCTCAGCGACGCGGGCACCAAGCCTGGCGATACGGGCACGAAGCTCGGCGACACAGGCACCAAGCTCAGTGATGCGGGCCCGAAACTCGGAGACCCGGGTACCAAGCTCGGCGATGCAGGCCCGAAACTCGGGGACACGGGCACGAAACTCGGCGATGCGGGCCCGAAACTCGGCGAATCGTCTCCCAAGGTGTCCGAACCGGCCGCACCACGTGCCGGTACCCCCGCAGCACCGGCAGGTGAAGGACCGCGCGCCACAACAGCTCCGACCGAACATCGCGGCAATCTGGTCTCGGGCACCCAGGACCGAGCCGCGCCGGTGGGCCGCACCCCCGAAGCCCGGCCGGTGGAAGCCACCTCCGATACCCAAACACGGGCTACGCCAACGGAATCCACCACAAAGCCGGAGCAGTCCCCGGCGAAGCCGACCGACCGCTCCGACCCCACGAGCAAGTCGCCCGAAACGGACCGATCGCGGAGAGATCCCGAAGGGCCCCGGCCCGAGGATTCGACACCGAATCACGCCGAGCAGACGCCGAAAGAGCCTCAGGCCCAGCAGGAACCGCGCGACAAGCCGGCGGCGGAGGGTCAGCGCGAGAACGAACACCGCGACAGCGAACGCCCCGACAGCGGCGACGCGGCGCCGGAGACGCCCGCACCCGCTCTCGTCGTGACAACGATGCCGGGTGAGCCGGGGAGCCACGAGGCCAGGACGCATTCCCCCGATGCGCGCGACAATTCGAGGGCCCGCGCCCACGAGAACTCGAAACCCACCGACGCGCAGGACTCGCACGCACCGGCGGACGCATCGAAACCTGATCCAGCAGAAGGTGATTGGTCGCCACGCCCCGAGGACGAGTGGTCGCACCGGGACAGCACCCAGGTCGCGGACGAACTCGCGAAGCGGTGGAACCTCGAAGTGTCGGGCTTCGACCACCCGCTGCTGGACCCCGAGGTAGCGCGCGAGTTCGCCCGCGCCATCGATGACATGCTGACCCGCTACCCGGACGTGGATCTGCGCAAGGTGTCGATCGACTCGATCGGCGACCCCGGCACCTACGCCGCGACGTACGAAGGGCACAGCCCGTCGGGCCGCATGTACACCGACGAGGTGGTCCTGGACCGGGACTACGCGCTCGATCCCGAACGGATGGCCCGCGAGATCGCGGAGGACGAGGCGGACGGTCATCTGGTCCCCGGATCCGCCGACCGTCCGATCCACTCCACCCTGGTGCACGAGTTCGGCCATGTGCTCGCCATCGAGTCCCAGGAACACGCCGAGCTGACCGCGCACAAGGCGCTGGCGGACCATTTCGAGGCCACCCGCGGCGGGATGGACAAGGACGCGTTCCACGAGTGGCTGGACCAGCTCAGCGGCTACAGCTTCGACGAGAACGGCAGATTCGACGGCCCCGAGGCGGTGGCCGAGGCGTTCACCGACGTCCAGTATCACGGTGAAGGCGCCACCGAGCCCGCCCGAGTCCTGTACCACCACCTCCTCGACAGCGCCCGCGACCACGGGAGCACGCCGGACGGCTTCAAACATCGTCCCGACGACGCGGTCCAGGATCCGCGTCTACGAAAAGGACAGTCCCCCAGTCCATCCGAGCCGAACGGCGAGCGCGACGGCCCCGCCGCCGCACCCGACTCACCCGAGGCCGGTGGGCCCTCCGCGCCCGATGTCGAGAGCTATCTGGAGCAGCCTCGCGTCTCGGCGGCGTTGGACCGCGCGGACGAACTCGGCATCACCACCTCGATCGACGGTGTCGACACACCGGTCAGCGCCGTCATCCGGGATCTGCTGCCCCAGCATCCCGAGCTGGCCGAAATGCTCCGCAGCAACGAGCACCTCGAACGCTCGCTGCTGGAACGCCCGAAGACGCTGGCGTCACTACTCACCCACCCCGATGGTCTGCCCGTTCTGCACGATGCCGTCAAGGCGGTCGTGGAGCGCGGACCGGAATCGGCGCTGGCGGAACCGGTCCACATCGAACCGACCCCGCTGACCCCGGCGGAACGGGCGATGTCGCACGAGATCCGGGACGCGATCGCCGACGTGCCCGAATCGAGCCGCAGGCAGCCCGAATTCGACTACAGCCGAATCGAGGACCCGGAGTACCAGGGCGAGTTCCTGCGGAAGCAGTACGACATCTGGCGGGCTTCGCAGGACGCGCTCAATGACGTCGTGCGGGACATCGCGCGGGAGACCGAGGGCACGCCCGGGTGGCGCGACGCCCCGAAGGACGAGACCCGGGCCTGGGACAAGATCAAGGGATACGACGGCGACGTCTCCCGTTTGACCGACCTGGTCGGCGCGAAGATCGTCTTCGACCACGTCTCCGACGCCTACCGCGCGCTCGAGATGATCGAGAACGATCCCAGAGTGCGGATCGTCGAATTCGAGGACCGCTTCGACCGCCCCACCCCCTCCGGCTACCGCGACCTGCAGATGAAAGTCCAGCTGGAGAACGGCCACATCGCCGAACTGCGCCTGCATCTGAGCCACATCGACGCGGTCGCCAAGTATGAGCACGCGCTCTACGAGGTGCAACGCGACTTCAAGGCGCTGGCCAAGGACGAGAACCGGGCCATGCACCCGGAGGAAGCGGCGCTCAGCACCGAACTCAAACGCACTGTGAGCGGCCGATTCTGGGAGGCGACGCAGCAGGGGCTCCCGGAGGAGCACGCGCCGACGAGACCGGAACCCCCGGAAAGACGCGGCAGGGCCCGCAGCGGGATCCCTGACGAACCTCGAGACCCCGGGTCGACGCACTCCGACTCGAACCGGTCCGAACAGCCGATCGGTGAACAGGCGCGAGACAGCGGCGAGCTGACACCGGAACTGCGCGACGGCTTCGACAACCTGCGCAGCCTGGCAACGGAAATCGATCGCGCCGCAGCCGATCCCGCCCGAGCCGACGATTTGACGAACCTTCGTGAGCGATTCGCGGAACAATTCGACGGTCTCGGTCTGCGCGACTCGGAGAACAGCGGTGCCACGTGGCAGCTGTTCGACCAACACGACCAGGCGCTGTCCACCTACCTCGCGGAATACTCGGGTGACTTCCTGCCTCTCGCTGAGGAAGCCGCTCCCGGCCACGAGCAGCTGAAGGGTCGATTCGAGCAGGTCCGCACGCACATCAATGACATCTTCGCGGCCACCAACGATCCCGCCCGAGCTCATGAATTACCCGAGCTACGTGCGAAATTCGGTGAACTCGTCGACGGTATCGGCCTGCGCGACCAGGACAAGTGGGGCCCGGCGTGGCAGTCGTTCACCGAGCACGACGCGGCTCTCGCCAAGTACGTGGAGCAGAACCACGAGCATCTGCTGCCCCGTCCCGAGGATGTCAGCCCGCCCGCGCCCGATCCGATCAAGCCGCTCCCGGGATACCAGGGGAACTTCCACCGGGACGCCCGGGACATCGCGAGCGCGCTCCAGAACGCGGGGCGTCCCGACCTGGCGCAGAAGTTCACGGACCTGGTGAACCGCGAAGTCGACGGCGGCAACGTGGGAGGGCTCGAGGATTGGATGGGAGAGACCACCCCGCGGGCCCGAGTCGGCGATATGGACCAGGTTCTCGACAAGGCCGCCGAGCTCACCGAACTCGACCGCTTGTCGTTCGAGGTCCGAAACGACCCGGAGCTGAGCGTCCGGTTCAATCCCGGCGTATCCGGTGACAGGTCGTTCGACATCCTCGTCGAGCGCACCACCAGCGATGGGTCGACGACGGTCGAACGACGTGTCGAGATCGAACGGATGAAACACCTGCCCGAGCAGGCGACGAGCCTGCACGGCGCCGCATTGCACGGCGCGGACAAAGCCGTAGCGCCGGCGCCGGACCGGATACCGTCCGCCGAGACCACAGTGGTCATGCCCGAGACTCCACCGCAAGGGCGCGTCCAGCCGCTGGGCGGCGGCAACGAACGGCGGTTCGGCGCGAACGGATGGGACTATGAAATCGTCGACCCGAACGGCAATGTCCGCAAGACGGGGAACCTCCTCGACGAGCTGGCCCGGGGTTTCACCGTCAACAAGAAACTGCACCCGAACCTGGCGAACCTCGATGCCGTTCGCTTCGTGGACGAGAATGGCAACCTGCTCGGACAGATCGTCCGAGAGGGTGATGTATGGAGAAAGGTCCAGTGATCGGATTCAGCGAGTATCGGCCGCACGGTGAGAGTTTGACCTTCACCCGCGGCTTTCCCGCGGACGTCGGGAGCTCCGAGGTGCTGTTCGCGGATGCGCTGCGAGTGCGCGACCATCTGGCGAATGTCGTGCGCCCCACGGGCTTCGATCTGTGGTTCACCTGCGCGATCGAAGACACCTTCATCAATGTGGACGACCCGCAGCCCTCCGACCAGTACTGGGAAGTCCTGCGGGCGGATACGACGGCTCTCCAGGGAGACGGCCCGCAACCGGCTGTCGTCACACGGTTTCCGGTCCTCACCGATGCGGAGTTGATCGGCACCTACCGGCGGGCGCTGGATACGATCACTTGCCCGCCAGGGTATTTCGTGATGTTCGAGAGCATCGCCCCGCTGGGTGCGACTACCCGCTTCGCACGGACCGGCGAATCGCCGAGCTCGGAAGTCCTCCCGGTCACCTTGTGGGACGACACCCTGAACCTCCCGGTCACCACCGAGGCGGACGGAACCACATGGCTCGGCCCGCTCCCCGACGCCGCCCCCTACCTGCCACCGGTCACCTTCAGGATCTGGTTCGACAGCATCCTGGTCCTCACACTCGATGTGAACTGGGGGCGGTGGCTCGAAGCGGGGACCGCGGAGCACGCGCTGCTCCAGGCGGCACTGGACGCACTGCTCGCCGACGACTGGCAGTTGACCTCCGGCGAGCCCCGGCACTTCAAACTCTGAGATTCCGGAACGCGAGCCGGGCACAGCGCGGGTATCGGGCAGCTCGATACGATGGCCCCGACGCCGAAGCAGAAGGAGACGGACGTGCGGCATGGCCGTCCCAGCCAGGAACAACTGAAGCTGAACTTCGACAGCATGCTGGCCCGCGCGCTGGCGGGACAGGGGCTGCGCAGCTCGACCGGGCTCGACGAGGAGACCCGGACCGCACTCCGAGCTGTCGCCCGCGCCCATCCGAATGCCACCGATGATCTCGTGGAGGCCGCGCGCCAAGCCTTCGCCGGCCAACTGGACGGCAGCAATGCCGCCCGCTGGCATGCGCAGACGGACCAGATGCTGAGCGAGATGGAGTCTCGCTCACGCGAATCGGAGTGATCCCGCGGCGTTCACCGCGATCCGGTCAGAGGTTCGTGAAGTCGGTCGAGTTGTCGGTCTCGACCTTGCCGAAGGTGGCGGCCTGCTGCCGCACGACGGCGGCCAGCTTGCGCAATTCGTCGATGCCGCCGCCACTCTGGTCCACGAAGGACGCGCCGACGGCGCTGAGGGTCTCGGCGGCCGACAGCGACACCTTGTCCGAGCCCGCGGCGGGCACGGCCAGGGCCTGAGCGTCCGCGCCGAGCGCGGCCTCCAGGCGATCGGCCACGGCTTCCAGGTCGGCGGCGGCGGCCAGCACCGTGTCCGCGTCGAAACGCACACCGCCCAAGTTGAATTCGCTCATCGTCCCTCCCTTTCGCCGCGAATCCTACCGTGTCGCACCGACGGACACCGAGCCGGTTTCCGCGGTGTCGATCACCGGTCCGCGCGGTGGATCACTGTGCCGGGCGCGGGCCGTTGGTGCCGACCGCGCCGATCACCGGCACGCCCGTGTAGCCCAGCTCGCCCACGACCTCGTCGCCGTGTTCACCGGTGACCAGGTTGGTGCGCACATCCTCGTCGGCGTCGCCGGCCAGTCCGGCGCCGGCACCCGCCGCGCCCATCGGCGGCGGCACCATGCCACCGCCCATACCGGCGCCGCCGACCCCGGGCACCGGGGCGGGGACAGCGACCGACGGGGTGGTGGTCGCGCTCATGGTCCGGGGGCTGGTCTGGCCGAGCGGGGCCGCGCCCGCGCCGCCGCCCAGGCCGCCGATCGGCATGAGCCCGCCACCGCCACCGAGTCCACCCGGACCCGGCTGCGTGGTCTTCGGCTCGGTCTCCGGCGTCGGCTGCACGGTCGAGGGCTGACTGATCGACTGCAACTGCTGCAAGGTCTGCGCGCCCTGGCCCGCGACGCTGCTCAACGGCGCGATCGCGCTCAACAGCTGGGTGACCTGCGAGAGCGAGTCCACGCCCTTCGGCGCGTCGGTGACCTTCACCTTGTGCCCGGCCGTGGTCATGTTCGCGCTGTGCACCGTCATCTCGGTGCGGGTCTTGGCCACCACCGCGGTGGCCTCGGCGGCGGTCTCACTGGCCAGTGACAGCAGGAACGCCTGGCCCGGCGGAGTGGCGATGAACGGGGCGGCCAGGGTGACGCCCGTGACGAACTTGGTGATGATGGCCGACATCATCGCGCTGCCCACCGCCACCGAGCCCGCGGCGCCGGCCATGACGGTCTTCTGGTGCCCGTTCTGGGTTTCCAGTTCCAGGGCGTTGGTCTGAGCGGCCGCGCCCTTCTCGGCGGCGCCCGCCGCGCCCGAACCCTCCCAGGAATTCGAATTGGCCAGCGACATCACCGATTGCGCGATCGACATCACCTGCTGCAAGGCCGAGGAGACACCCGAGAGCATCTGCGACGCGTCCAGGCCCTGCCCCAATTGGCCCGTGCCGAACGTGGAGGCCAGATCGGTGAGCGGCTTGGTGAGCGCGGTCAGATCCAGGGTCGGCAGCGGCGGCATGTCCGGCATCGGGGGCAGCGCCGGAATCTGCGGCAGCGCGGGCAATCCCAGCGTCGACAGCACCTCGGCGACCGGCGAGTCCAACAGCGGCGCGAAAGCGGTGTCGCGCAGGGCATCCGCCACCGACTGCCCGCTCGCCACCGTGGGAGCGGCCTGCGCGGCTCCCGTCGAACCCTGGTCGAAGGGCGTGCTCACAGGTCCCGCGATAGCGACAGGAAGTCGACGCCCGCGGCGCCGTCGACGGCCTCGTAGGACGCCGCGGCCTCGTGCGCGGTGACCGCCGTCCCGGCGTGCACGGCCGCCAGCTCCGCCACCGACGACAGGTGATTGCCCTGCGCGCCCGCGTAACTCAGCAGGAAGTCCTGGCCGATGAGGCCGAAAACCGGCACCAGTGCGGCGACCGTGGCGACCTGGTCGACCGCGGCGGCGCTCGCCACCGCGGTGGCCATGGCGGCCGAAGCATCGCCGTATGCGCGAATCGCGTCCGGAGTGGCAACGAGATGGCTCATGAGACCCCCATCAGGAAGATCATTTCGGTTCGAACTATACAGAGCGGTGAATCGCCCGGCATAACGAAGAGTTCACTAATTGACCAACAGCCCGGTGAACACAGGGTATTCCCCAGGTGATCGAGGGCGCGGCGGATCGACTTGCCGCACTGTATATTTCACATGCCTATTCACACGTGCTCAGATCGGGCGGAGCCAGCTGTCGGGCTCGGTCTCGTAATCCTGCTCCTCGACGTACTCCTGTCTGGTCACATCGTCGGTGGTCGGCAAGCCGGTCAGCGCCAACAGCTCCGGAGACAGCCCCGCCGCCCGCAGCTGGGCGCGCCGCTCGACACCGGCGCGGGCCGCGGACTGCTTGCACAGGCGCAGAATCTCCGACGCCAGCAGCTCCGGATCCTGGCGCAAGCGGTCCCGTTCCACCGAAATCGCCCGGGGCAGGCCCTGTTCGGTGGTAGTGACCACGATCGCACCGGTCCGTGAGGACAGCGTGAACTCGCTCGGGAATACCTCGGCGGTCATCGGTTCGTCTCCCATTCGTCGGCGACCGCCAGGACCACTTCGGCGATCCGGACGTTCACTTCGGTGACCACGCGGCGGTGATCGGCGGCCATTGCCACGGGTGGATGGTCGGCGGTGATCAGATAGCGGCCGTCCTCGGCGAGATCACGCCATTGCAGGTGATGCCGGGTGATGCCGCGCGGGCCGAAACGCGAACGGCCCTGCACCACATCGATGGTGCCGAGGGTGGAGGCGGCGACAGCCAGGAAGTCGGCGGCGCGGTCCACCACCCCGCCCTCCAGGGTCTCGTGCGCCGGAGACAGGCCGAAACCGTAGTCGGTGTCGACCACGTCCTCGGCCTCGGCGAGCACCAGGTCACCGCCGCGGCCCGCCGGAACCTCCGGCAGCAGGCCCACGACCTGCTCGGCGAGATCACTCGCCCAGAATTCGGTGACTGTGAATCCCGCTGCGCGGCCGATGGTTTCGCCGGGTTCCTGCACGACCAGGTATCCGGCGTCGCCGGACCGCACCCCGAACGCGCGGAGGCTCGACTCGGGCGCGCGCCAATCCACGCCGTCCCAGCCGCGCAGCTCCACCCGGACGTCGGGGGTGTGCAGCGCGCGCAGCACCTCGTCGAATTCCGGGTCGTGGCGCGCACGCAGGCTGTCGCGGGCATGAATCTTGCTGTCCTGGAACGCGCTCCACAAAGGAGCGCGGCTGGTGAAGAACAGCGGCTCGGGCAGGTGCTCCTCGCCGAGCGCCTCCCACAGCACCAGGAACTCCAGATCGGTGAAGGACCAGGACCGCACCGTCAGCCCTCGACCACCGGCTTGGCCACCACCGGCGCGGTGCCCATCGCCTCGTCCAGATACTCACTGGAATCCAGGAATTCGGGGCGTTTGTGCTCCTTGCCGCCCTGACCCTGACCGCCGGCACCGTGACCCATCGGGCCCATACCGCCACCGCCGCCCATACCGCCCATTCCGGTCGAGCCCGCCGCGACACCCGCGCGGGCCACGCCCATCGAGGCCGCTTCCGCGGTCTCCGCCAGCGCGGCGCGCGGGAACAGGCGCGAGGTCTCGAGCATCGGCTTCGGCGCGCTGCCACCACCGCCGCCACCGCCTCCGCCGCCACCCAGGCCCTTCTTCAGGTCCTCGAGGTTGGGCATGCCCGCCAGCGGGGAGTCCTTCAGCTTGTCCTTCAGTTCCTGCTGCTGCTTCTTCTGCTGCTCGGTCGTCTGCAGGCTCGTGAGGCCCTGCATGCCCTGTTGCAGCGCGCTCGACAGCTGCGACATGCCCTGGCTGAACTGGCCGGAGTTCGAGTTCGGGTTGGTTCCGGACGGATTCCCTTGCGGATTGGTGCCGTTGGGGTTGGTGCCGTTCGGGTTGGTCCCGTTGGGGTTGGTGCCGTTGGGATTCGTGCCGTTCGGGTTGGTCCCGTTGGGGTTCGTCCCGTTCGGATTGATTCCGTTGGGGTTCGTGCCGTTGGGGTCGACGCCGTTCGGGTTGATCTTGTTGTTCGGCATGCTGCCGAGATTCGGCATACTGCCGCCACCGGAACGGTTCTGCGCGCCACCGCCGCCATTGTTGTTGTTCTGGCCGCCACCCGCATCCGAACGTCGATTGGGCGGGTTCAGGTTGGGCTTCGCGACCGTCGCGTCCGACAACTTCGGGACCGCCTGGCTCGCACCGATCAAACCCGGCACGTACCAGTGCTGGAAGGCCAGCTGGGCGGCCTTGATGATGTTCTGCATGCGCTGGTAGTGGTCGTAGTCGAAGTCGTTCGGCTTGTTGCGCGGCATCATCATCTTGGTGCTGTCCAGCCAACCTGACACATAGGTCAGGTTCGATGCCATCGCACGCAGGTCGCCGGTGAGCTCGCTCGCCTGATCCTTGAAGGCATTGGCGGCGTCGACAGCGCCCTGGGCGCCCGCACCGGTCCACGCCTTGTCGGTCACCATCTTGGCCAGTTGCTTGTTCAGCTCACCGAAGCTCGTGTCGACCTTTTTCGCGACCTTCAGCCAGGTGGCTCCGAAATCGGCCACCAGTTGCGGGTTCATACCGGCCCCGGCCTCGTAGAACCAGTCCAGATCATTGTGCGAGAACGGGTTCTCCGGATCGATCGCGGTGTAGTGCCCGCTCTCGTGGGCGATGTTGTACAGGGCCTGATCGACCTTCTTGTCCTGGTCGAGACGCGGGGCGGAGTTCCCGGGCAGACTGGGAATCTCGCCGCGCTGCATGGCGGGCTTGGCCGGGTCGGTGTCCGCG
The DNA here is from genome assembly GCF_040630785.1 of Nocardia sp. NPDC005746. Classification (NCBI taxonomy): domain Bacteria; kingdom Bacillati; phylum Actinomycetota; class Actinomycetes; order Mycobacteriales; family Nocardiaceae; genus Nocardia; species Nocardia sp. NPDC005746. Next base: position 151,704 of record NZ_JBEXYE010000016.1, on the reverse strand, counting down.
GTGTCGGCATCGTGCTTGAGCCGTTTGAATATGGCCGCCGTGTCTTCCTCGTGGGCGTCATAGGTCTTGTCGGCCTGAATCATGGTGTCGGCCATGGCATTCACGAGCTCGATGTAGTGATCCAGGATCGCGCCGAGTCTGCCGCCCTGGTCATTGAAACGGGTCTTCAGCATCACGACCTGTTCCAGGTGATTGTTGTCGCTGAAACCCTTGTGCTGGGTGAGAAGCTCCTGGTAGTTCTTGGCGAAAATCAGCGCATTCGCCGCGATCGCCGCCAATTTCGCACCTTCGAGCGCCACATCGTGACCCAGCTGGAGGGTGTGGGCCTGAGCCTGCGGAACGAGCCCCAGCCAATGGTTGTTCGTGTTCTTGCCGTCATCACTGCCCACGTCTCACTCCCAACTCGCGCGACACCCCGACGATAAGGCCCGACACCATCGATACTCCACTCGTCGGCCGCGATCCCGCTACGAATGCCGTTGGCGGAAACGCTGTTCGAAACCGGACAGATAGACCGACGCCGGAGTGCTGGAGGTCGCCGCTTCCAGGACACCGTCATCGGCGACATAGAAGAGCGCGCGATCCAGCACGACCTCCTCCGGCTCCACCGGAACGTACACCAACCAGCCGACCGTAAGCCGTTCCGCGCGTAGGCGATCCGGCGGGAAAGCGGCGGGGTCGATGCCCTCCGTGGTGAGGTGGTGGCGCACGATCTCCAACGCCTCGGACTGCGGAATCGGTTCCGGGCCCAGGCGTGCCACACCCGCCAGCGCCAGCTGGTAGTGCACGGCGTCCAGATCGGCGGCGTCGCCGAAGACCTCGTACAGCTGGGCGTGGGTGACGTCACGACGCTGCGCGGCATCCACGAAACTCGTGACGGCCGAACGCAATTCCTCCGAGGGGTGCTCGGTGAGCAGGTCGCAGATCACGTCGGCGACGGTGCCGGCGGTCCAGATGCCGGGCACCGCGACCGCGACATCGGCGCCCGACGGGGACTCGCCGCGGTACCAGCGGCCGCGCTCCCACCAGTAACAGAAGCTCAGCAGGCCGCCTGACGCGCGGGTGTTCAGCACCGGGTTCGCCACCCATTCGGGGGCGCCCGCGTACAGGCGGGGCAGCGGGGTCTTGCCGTTGTAGGCGACATCGAGTTCCGGGGCGTTCCAGACGCCGCCGGACAGCACCGCGCGGCCGCCGGGCAGTTCGTAGAGGGAGGAACCGGAGCGGCGGGCACCCTCGAACCAGCCGAAGGACGGCAGGACCCGCGGGCCCCACTCCGAGCCGACCGCCACGAACGCGGCGGCGATGGCCGACCAGCGCGCCCACAGCAGGGGGAACGGCGGGAAGTCGTCCTCGGAAACCACCGGGAGATAACCGGATTCGCGATCCGTGCGGGCCTGCTCGGCCGCCTGACGCGGGGAACGGGACTGGCGGTTGCCGTGGCCGACATAGGCGGCCAGCCAGGTGGGGAGGGACTCGCGCGGGGTGGACTCGAGGTCGGCCAGGTATTCCTGCGGAGAGAACAGCTGGTCGTCCGGGAACGGGTCGTCGCCGTAGTCGTGGTCGACGCTCAGCGCGCCCTCGGAAGTGAGGTCCAGTTCCAGGCGCCACCACGGGTCGCCGAGTTCGGCGGAGAGTCGGCGGTGGGAGACCACCAGGGTCATGATCGTGTCGGTCGCGGGGACCAGGGCCTGGCGTTGATCGTCGTCGGAGTACAGGATGCGGGAGCGCTGGCCGGACGCGGCCAGCGCGAAGGCGGCGCGGACCCGGGTCCAGCCCTCGGGGGCCAGCTCCTGGAGTTCGGCGGCTATGCGGTGGGCGAGGCGGCGGGCGCGCTCGGGGACGTCGAGTTCCTCGGCGGCCATGCTGAAGCCGACGTCGGGGCTGGGTTCCTCTGGGGCGGCTGGGGTTTCGTTCGCGTCCTGAGCCGGGTCCTCACCGAGAACCGCGGATAGCGGGTGGATCTGCGGGCCGTCGTAATCGGCGGCCTGGTCGACGCCGAAATCGGCTGCGGCCGAGGCGGAATCGGTGGCGGGGTTGGCAGTTTCGGGCTGCTGATCGGAATTCGGAGTGCCGGAACGGTTTTCACTGAACTCGCGGGATACGGTCACGCGGAATCGTCGCTAACTGTCCGAGGTCCGCTTGCGCTCGGCGAACCGGCGCTCCAGGTCCGCGCGCCAGCGGGCGGCATTGCTGCCGTCGAGCTGACCCGCGAAGGACTCGCGGGCGGCGGTCACCAGGTCCTCCGACACGTTCGGGTACGCCTTCGCGATCGCCCACAGGGCGTCCTCGGTCGGCGAATCCAGACCGGACGCGGTCCGGACGCCACGCCCCTCCCGCACATCGGCCAGGATCGTGTCGAAATTCCGCCGCAGCTGCTCTTCGCTCGGGCGCTCACCGCGCACGTCGAACCTCCTCATCCGTTCCGAAAACCAACTGTCAGCATCACATACCTGGGACAACCGTGCGGTTGCCGGAACCGTAAAAATCGGCGAACACCTCACCGGCGATCACCCGAAGATCCCGAGCCGGCGCGACGAATCCGACAGCACATCGCGAATCAGCAAACCCAGGTCCGAGTCCGCCGGCCGCTCGCTGTACCGCAGCTCACACCGCACGTCGCCCGGACTGCCGACCAGCAGACGCACGAAGCCCTGCCCCGAACGCTCCCACAACGCCCCCGCCGCCATCCGATCCAACTCGATCACCTGATCACCGACCCGCAAGACCAGCCCCGCCGCCGGATCGCGGTAGAAAACAACCCGCAAACCATCCAGCTCATCGAACACACCCGCGGGCGCACCGGTCCCGACCGGCGCGGCGCTCAACTGCCCCGTCATCGGATCCATCAACACGTACTCGCCGAACCCGGAATGCGACCGCAGATAGATCTGCCCACCGGAAGCAGGACGCCCCGACGCCCGCGGGAACCGGCTGTTGCCACGGGACCCATTCCCGTTCCCACCACCCGGCGCCCCCTGCGGCGGCATCATCGGCGCGCCACCAGGGAACCCCTGGCCGGCACCGTTGCCAATCCCGTTGCCGCCGTTGGCACTCGCGTGCCCGCCGCCATTCACACCCGGATTCCCGCCATCGGACGAATCCGCCACCCACCGCGGCATACCCGGATCGGTATGCGGATGCCCCTGCTGCGGCGCCTCCGGCTGCACGGGCATCCGAGACCCCATCGCATCCGTCAACCACTGCGGCAAATGCGACCCACCCGGATTCGAGGGCGTTTGCGGCACGCCCGGCTGATGCTGCCAACCCGGGTCAGCCGGGACCTGCGGCAGACCGGGATTCGTAGGCCAGTTCGGCACGCCAGGCCGCGAGGGCTGCTGCGGCAGCCCCGGATCTGCCGGCTGACCTCCCGGTTGATGAGGCAACTGCGGCCAGCCCGGATTCACCGGGACCTGGGGCATGCCCGGATTCGTCGGAACCTGCGGCATCCCAGGATTCGTCGGCCACTGCGGCGCGCCGGGGTTGGGCGGCAGTTGCGGCCACTGCGGCGGGGTCGGCTGCTGCGGCGCACCCGGGATGTGCGGGGGCTTCGGAAGGTTCGGCGGCTGCGGGATATGAGGCGGCTGCGGTGTATTCGGCGGGACCGGCACCTGCGGCGGCGTGGGCTGATGGGGCTGCGGCGTCGGCTGGTGCGGGGTCGGCTGCGGCTGGTGCGGCTGTGGCGTCGGCTGATGTGGCGTCGGCTGGTGCGGCTGCGGAGGAGTGTGGGGTGGGTTGGGGTCCGGGGGCAGGGTCCACGGGGCGGGCTGCTCCGGGGGCTTCGGGGTGTAGTCGGGGAACTCCGGGTCGAACTGGTGCGGCACGAGGGGCAGGTGCGAGCGCCAGTTCGGGCTGTAGCGGAATGGGGTGTCGTCGTTGGCCGAGGCGTCGCCATCGGAGCGGTCGCCGTCGCCCGCATCCGGTTCCGAGGGCGAGCCGGAACCCGATTCATCTGGATCATCCGCATTCGAACGCCCGGAACCGACATGCTCGCCGGTTCCGCCGGAACCACCGGACTCCCCCGCACCCGCGGGCTCGGAACCATCGGTCGCGCCATCGGAATCACCCTGATCCGGCTGCATCGGGTCGCCTGATGCACCCGACCCATCGGAATCACCTGCACCGACATGCAAGGGGTCACCCGCCGCACCGGAATCATCGGACTCGTCGGAATCACCCGAAGCGGGCTTGGCCGGATCGCCAGGCGCACCCTGGCTTTCCGAACCGCTGGAATCGTCTCCGGTCGGAGGCGTCGGCTTCGTGGGAACGGATGTGTCGCCGGAGGCCTCAGACTTTTGGGGAGCCGGAAGCGGGGAAGCGTTGTCGTCCTGCGGCTTTGCGGTGCCGTCGGTGCTGCCGCGCTCTCCCGCACCGGCGGGCTGAATCGTCTCCGCGGACGTGGAGTCACCGGGCGCGGACGGGAGGTGGCGGATGGCGCGGGCGTCGGTGAGGGTGCCCTGGATGAGGACCTGGTGGAGGAGGTCGTCGAGGTCGTAGGTGGGTTTGAAGCGCCAGGTGGCGTCTTCGGGGGGTGCGCCGGTGCGCCATTCCATGATGAGGCCGTCGTCATGGGCGAAGTGTTCGGCGATCGCGCGATCGCGGGTCCAGGAGGTGGCATCGCTCTCGCTGGAGGGGTGAGAGATGTGGCCTTCGTAGTCGAAATCGGCGTCGCCACGGGCCGCGACCACTCCACGCAGGCCGTCGAGGTATGCGGGACTCACCGAACCATCGGGCAGCAGGCGCGGGACGCCGCGGTAGAGCGGACGGGAATCGGCGTTCGAGGGCAGGTCGCCTTCGAACATGACTGCGCCGTTGACATCAGCGGGAGGTGTGATCACCTCGGAGACGACCACCGCTGTCGGCGGCTCCGGCGTGGGCGAAGTCGACGAGGTCGGCTGCGAGCTGTGGGCGGCATCGCCTCGGCCGCCAGCGCTGGTCGGTTCGACGGCACCGCCGGATTGCCCAGCCACGCCGGGATGCACCGAGGCAACCGATTGCCCAGAGGCACTGTGGGTCACGGGAACTCCGGGCTGACCGGGCGTCCCGGGATTGCCAGGGCCTCCGGGTCGACCGGGGGACCCTGGGCTGGCCGGGGGCTTGGTCGGGGGGCCTGAATGCGGGGTGGATTCCGGGGCCGGCGGGGGGTTCGGAAGGTCGAGGTCGTGGACGTGAATGGTGCCGTCGAGATCGACGGTGAGAAGTTTTGCGACAAGCAGAATGTTGTCCCTGGCAAGGACTTCCTGACGCTCCCGCCCGAGGAAGGCAAGGGGGTCGGGGTTCGGGGAGACGACGACGGCGATGTCGTTCTTGCCGTGCACGATCCCGACGCCGCTCCCCCACATCTCCGCCCCGAGAGTGGTGAGGATGTCCTTCGCCGCCGCCTCCTGGACCGCTCTGTGGAAGGCGTGCGCCTCTTGCTCGTCCTTGCTGGTGGCCCGGGCAATTCGTTTGCCGTAGTCCGCCAGCTCTCGAACCCGCTGGTCGGTGGCGTGCTTTCGCGCTATTCCTTCCTCGGCGGGTGTTCCCGGAGGCGTCAGGCCGAGCTGTTGCTGGCGCAGCGACTCCTCGTTCACCCGCGACATCAGTAGGTCCTTCAGTATCCCCAGTTCGTGCCCATCCGGATTCACGCCCAGCTCCCGCGCGATCGCGTGCAGGTCGGTCATCATCAGATCGTGCCGCTCGGCCGCAGCGCGGGCCTGAGCCATCGCGCCGTCGGCCCAGGCCGCCAACGCCGGATCCGACCAGGTATGAACGGTTCCCGGCTCGACGACCACCCAGTTCGACCCGGTCGGTGCACTCGTGTGCTCGGGCGCGGCGTTCTGTTCCGGCGGGGTATGGGTCTGCTCGCCCGTCTGACCCGAGCCGTTGTGGTGCGGGCCGGCGGACTCCTCCACCCCGGAATGGGTTGTGGTGGTGGACGAATGCGTGATCGGCTGCGCGCCGGATTCGGGCTGCTTGGCTGTCGTGGCCGGGTCGGTGCCGGGTTTGGTGGGGCCGGGGCGGGCGGGGGCGCCACCGGTGGGGTCGGTGGGCGGGGTGCCGGGGCCGAGGCGCTTCGGGCCGCCGCCGGGTTCGCCTTCGCCGGGGTCGATGGCGCGCACCGGGTCGGGGTAGTGGTTGTCGACCCAGTGGGCGACGGTGTCGGCGGCGTGGAAGGCCTCGGCCGCTGATTGGAGGCGGTCGAAGGCGCGGACCACGTCGGGGAGGTTGCCGTGCGCCCGGCCGAGCAGGTCGGTGATGGTGGCGCGCAGGCGATCCGGGGCCAGTGCGGCTTCGGTGACGTCGAGACCGGTGGCGCGCTGGAAGTTCTCGATGGCCGCGCGCAGCTCGGTGTGCTCCTCCTCGCGGGCACGGTGCGCGGCCGTCTGGGGCGTGTCCGCGTCGGCGGCCACGGCATCGGCGATGCGGCGCTGCTCGGCTTCCCATCGGGCGGCGCGATCGGCGGCCGCGTCGCGGCGGGCGGTGTCGCCCTGCGCTCCGGCGGCGGCGAGTTCGTCTCGGGCGGTAGCGAGTTCGCGGGCCGCGGTCTGCTCGGGTGTCTCGGCGGCGCGTGCCGCCGCGGCGACGGCATCGGCCTCGGTGGTGCGAGCGGCGGCCAGGAACTCCTCGGCCCGCTGGTAGCGGTGCACGGCGTCGCGCAGCGGGACCAGTTCGTCGGTCCAGATGTCGCCCCAGGCCAGCGGCATGCGGGAGAGGCGTTCGATCTGGTCGATGGCGTGGTCGATGCCGTGGGGCGCGGCCGGGTCGGTGGCGACCAGCGCCTCCAGGTCGGCGCGCGCGGATTCGACTTCTCGCCGCCAGGCGTCGGCGGGCGTCTCGCCGGGCTCGGCGGCCGCCTCCATGCCGCGGCGCAGCTCGGTCTCCAGGTCCTGTACCCGGTTCTGCGCCCGATCGAATTCCGCTGCCGCCGTGGACAGGTCGTCGATGCGCTGCTCGTTGCCCGGCAGCTCGCCGCCCTCCGCGCGGTTGCGGTTGGCGAGGTAGTCCTGCGTGCCGGGCAGATTGTCGGGGGTCAGATCGCTGTTGCCGAGCGGGCGGAATTCCTCCCCCTCGCGCTCCCGCCACATGCGGCCCTTGGCGTAGTCGAGGCCCTCCTCGGCGATCTGCAGCTCATGACGGGCCGCCGCGAGTTCGGGTCCGACCGTGCGCGGATCACGCGGCGGCGCTTCGGGTTCCGGCGGGTTGGTGAGGTTGTGATGCTCGGTCGCGAGTCGCTCGAGCAGATCGATATCGGCCTTGCGGGCCTGGATCTCCCCGCGCATGGCCTCGACCGCCGCGGAGAACTCCTTGGGGCTGAGCCGCTCGTGCTTCTCGATCTTGCCGTCGCGGTACGCCTCGTACACCTCGATGTCGCGCGCCTTGCGCACGACCCGCACGATCTCCGAAACCTGGTCGGAGCTGAGGAGTTTCCGTGTATCCGTGACGCTGTCGCGGTAGACCTGGTAGGCCGCATCCCGGTTGCCGGCGGTGTCGGTCAGCGTCCGCAGCACCTCCCGCAGCTGCGCCGGACTCATCCGATCGTGCAGGCTGCCGAGACGGCTCTCGTAGATCTTGACCGTCTTGTCGATATTGGAGGTGTCCACGCCCAGCAGGCGCGACCAGACCTCTCCGGCCTGGATCAGCTCGCTCGCCAGCGGCGGCTCGCCGACGAAGTCGCCGTACAACGAGCTCAGCAGCTCGCGGCCCTTCGGATCGTGCACGGGCAGTTCGCCGTCGACGGCCCGCGGATCCGTACTCGGGTCGTAGCGCAGCCCGTCACGATGCGGGTCGAGCGCGGCGATCGCTTCGATGTAGTCGGTCAGCACGTCGATGGCGTGCGCCCGGCGCTCGTCCGGGCGGAACGCCATGTTCTCGAAGGCCCTGGCGATCGTGTCCGCAACCGTGGTCTTCTTATCCGGCTCGAACCCGACGATCTCGACCTTTTCGGCGTCCTTGACGGCCTTGGAAGCGTGCAGGTTCTCCCGATCGGCGTCGAGCAGGCGCACCAGCCGATCCCGGGCGGCGAGCACCGCCGTCTCATGACCGTTCTTGCGCAGCACATCCGCGTACTCGAGCAGGTCCGCGAACGCCTGGTGCCGCCGCTCCCCCATCCGGAACCGCGGATCGCCGAACGCCTCGGCTACCGCACGCGGCGACAGCTGCTCCGGATCCAGGCCGAGGCGGTTCGCGAGATTGCCCAGCGCGCCGTCCAGATCGTTGAAGGTGTCGATGGCATCCGATGTGCGGATGAAATCGGCCATGCCCTCCAGCTGCGAGGCGCGCAGCGAAAGCTCCTGCCGCAGCGACTCGATGGTGCGGCCCAGATTCTCACCGAGGTCGAAGTCCACCTCGAGCAACAGCCGCCGCGCCACCGCATTGCGCTCGTTCCGCAAGGTATCCGGATCGCGCGGTACGGCCGGTTCATTGCCCGCCTCGTGCGGTGTGGCGACCGGTTCCGGCGTGGGCTCCACCAACCGCAGGCCCCGGCCGTCCTCCCGCATGACCGCGACCGGTCGCGGGTGGCCGTCGACGTCCACGTCGTGGAACCGCACCGTGGGCGCGGCTTGCTCGACCAGGTGGACGTTGCCGTGCTCGTCGAGCCCGATATTGCGGTAATCGAGTTGCAGCTCACCGTGATTCAGCATCCGGCGCACGTCGGGGTGCGCGGCGAGCGCGTCCACGAGGTGGATGTCGTGCTCCCCGTCGCCGCGAATCACCACGAGGCGTTCGGGGCCGCCGTTCTCGCCCGGGAGCAGCGCCACACCGTGGTCGCGGTCGAGCATGACACCGCCGTTGGCGTCGGCCCATTCCCGGGCCGCCAGATCGGAGACCTCGTGGACGCGCTCGCGCAGCTGGTCGTCCGCGCCGAGGAAACGGTCGGCCAGGGCCGCGAAATCGAGCATCCGGGCGCGTCCGTCGCGGATGTCCATGCGCAGATCGGAGACGAGATGATCCAGGTCCGCCTGGGTCTCGATCCGGTCGAGCCCGACATCGAGCAGCTGCGCCCAGTTCGAGCGCTCGTCCTGCATCTGGTCGCGGCGCAGCGCGTGCTTGAAGAGCGCGCCCTCGCGGGTCTCGACCAGCTCCTCGTCGACATCGTCGAAGTGCGGAACCCATTCGCCGCCATTGTTGACGCCCTCGACGTCGAGCAGGGACGGGCGGGGTTCGCGCGCACGGAGTTCCAGCGGCGGATCGTCGTGCCCGACGCCCGCCTCCTCGCGGCGGACCCGCGCCTTCAGTTCCTCCAGCTCGATGCCGCGGGCATGGGCGAACTCGCGCAGGAAGCGGCCCAGCGGATCCTTGTCGAAGATGCTGATCTCGCGGCTGAACGGGATGACCTCGTTCTCGAGCAGCCAGCGCTGCCCGGCGTCACGCAACGCCTCGACCGCACCGCCGCGGCGCATGAGCCGGTACCGCGCCTCCTCGACCGCGGCGCGCACGGTCTGCGGATCGGCATCGGCGAGGGGGATGCGGAGCTCCCGGGCCATGTGCACGAAATCCACCAGCGCGGCGTCACGGGCGTCCGCGGCGTCCACCAGCGGCTGCGGGACATCGGTGCCCCACTCGTGCGGCTCGGGCTCGGCGGTCACCGGATCGACCGGTTCGTGCCGCAGCTCGGGCAGTTCCGACTCGATGGTCATCTCCGCCAGGCGCAGCGACTCCTCGACCTCGGCGCGCAGCACCGGATCGGCCTCGGTGACGTGCGGACGGTATTCCCCCCCGTCCGCGGTGCGCATGGGGATCTGCGGCGGGGAGATGTCGGCGACCCGGCGGGTGAGGCGACGCACGAACGGCAGGTGCTCGCGACCCTCCCACAGGGTCAGGATCTCCTTGCCGATGCGCACCGGGTTGAAGTTGGGCTTCATCCCGAGGAAGTCGTGGTCGTGCAGGACGTTGTAGCCGAATTCCAGTGTCAGCAGCGAGATCCCGGAGGAATCCAGGCGCGAACCGGACGGATACTTCGGCGACTGTCCGTGGTAGCCCTGCTGCAGGCGCTGCAGCAGGTTGTCGATCCAGCTCGGCGACGGCTTCGCCGCGGGACGGAGCGGACCGAGCTCGGGCCGCGGGACCAGCTCGACACGCTTGGTGCCGTCCGGAGATTCGACGATGCGAGCGTGCAGGCGTTCGCCGTCGGTCTCCAGGACCACGTGCGCGTGTTCGGCATCCGCGTGCAGGGCGGCGACCATGAGGTCGGCGACATCCATCGCGCGACGCAGGGTCTCGGAGCGGGCGGCGGCGAGCACCGCGTCGCGCTGCTCGACGGTGGTGTGCGCGGGATCCAGGGCGGATTCGGGGATGCCGAGCAGGCGCGCCCACTCGTCGCGCACCCGGGCCAGGTGCTCGCGTTCGGCGCCGGTGGCGGCGTCGTGACTGCTGAGCACATGGTCGAGGGCCTCGAGTCCACCGATCCGCAGCATGTTCCGGAACTGCAGGTCGCCCGCGAGCTCCGGCAGGTTCCGCCGCTGCAGGTGCTCCTCCGACAGGCCGAACTCACCGGCGAGGCGGTTCCTCAACTCCTCGAGGGTGAAGACCCGGGATTCGGCGCCTTCCGGATCGTGCGGTCGCTGCGACCAGGTTTCCAGCGGGCGTTCCCGGACCGGCTCGCCGCCGCCTTCGGGATGCGCGGCGCTCGAGGGCAATTCGCGCCTCGTGGCGGCGGGGTCGAGGGCCCGGGTCGGCTCCTCGGCCCCGAGCTCGGCCAGCCGGCGGTCCAGGCCGGTCTCGCGCAGATGCGCTTCGATGGCGCGCAGCGTCTCCGGGTCCGCCTCGGTGCGCCAGTACTCCTCGGAACCGTAGAGCTCCTCGGGGGTCAGCGGCCGATAGTCGTCGGCCTCGCGCATGGGCAGCGGCGGGGCGGCGTCATCAGGGTCGCCGAAGAAGCCACGCGCCTTGGCCATTTCGGCGATCTCGCGGAAATGGGCGAGCGGATCGTTGAGGTGGGCCGCGGCGGTATCGAGGCCGAGCGCGTCCATCAGTCGCGAGGTGAACAGCACCGCGTTGACCTCGCGGCCGGGGGCCAGCGGGTCGTTGACGGCCTCCCGCAGGAAGCGGGCCGCCGCCTGCAGCGACGGCGAGTCAGCCACCGGATCCACCGGCAGCACTTCCTCTTGCACCCGCGGCAATTCGAGCGTCGCGGCCTCGCTCGGCCGGGTCAGCTCGACGGTCGGATCCTCGCTGCCCGGTGGCTTGGGCAGTTCGACGGTCGGGTCTTCGCTCCCAGGCGGCTTGGGCAGTTCGACGGTCGGGTCTTCGCTCCCTGGCGGCTTGGCTTCGCTGCCGCGCTCCATCTGCACGGTCGGGTCTTCGTTGCCTTCGAACGGCTTCGAGGACGACGCCTCGCCGGGCGGCGGGTTCTTGACCGTCGGATCGTCGTTGCCTTCGAAGGTCTGCTCGTTCGAGGCGTTCTCGCGCGACAGGTTGACCGTGGGGTCGTCGTTGCCCTCGAACATCTTCGACGTCGACGCCTCGCCCGGCGGCGGGTTCTTGACCGTCGGGTCTTCGCTGCCCTCCGGCAGCTTCTTGGTCGAATCCTCGCCGCCCGCCGACAGGTTGACCGTCGGGTCCTCGCTGCCCTCGGGCAGTTTCGCGGTCTGCCCGTCGCCGGGCTTCGACGGCGGGGTGGAGTTCTGGTCGCCGTTTCGACCGGAGTTGCCCGGCTCGTCGGGGTCGGGATTCGCTGGGGTGGAGGAGTTTCGGTTCGGGGGCTCCTTGCCGCCGCCACCCGAGCCGGGCGGGGTCGCACCGATCGGAGGGGTGGCCGCCGTCGGGCTGGAGCCGGGCGGCTTCGGGTTGCTCGGGCGCGCCGGGGTGGGGCCCGGGTCGCCTTCGTCGCCGGCGCTTCCCTCGTCGGAGGCGCGGGCATGGCGCTGGACCTCGTCGAAGCGATCCATCAGGGCGCGGTGCCAGTCGTCGCGGCCCAGGGCGGCGAATTCGGGGGCCAGGCCCTCCAGGCGGGTACGCATGCCGGACATGTCTCCGGCGCTCAGATCATGGTCGTGCCAGGTGATTTCGCCGTCGGCGCCCTCGGTCGCGTAGTGGCGGGCGAAGAGGCTGCTCGACAGTTCGTCACCGCGTCGACCGCCGCCGAAGGCGAGGCTGTGGTCGATACCGCTGATCTGACCGTCCGCGGTGATCAGCCAGTTGACGAGATTGCGGTCGGGGATGCCGACGAGCACGTCCAGCAGGCCGAGCCGGCGGCCGTCGGGGGTCGCCAGCGCCGCTTCCAGACCCGCGGCTGTGGGCGTCGTGAAACGGTCCGCACCGACCTCGCCGGGCATCACCTCCATGTACACCACGCGGTCCCCGACCCGGTGCACCCGCGGCACATTCGCGCCGACCGCCTGGCCGACCAGCGAGACCAGCGCCTCGGCATGGGAGTGCTGCGGATTGGTGACGATCTTCCGGATCAGCTGCGTCGGCGGCTCGGTAGCGAAGGTGACCAACTCGACCCGTTCGGCCATCCGCCCCATACCGGTGCTGAGGACCACCACCTCGGCCTCACCCGCCGCGATCGCGTCCTCCACGCGCCGCGCGAAGGATTGATTGACGTCGGTCTCGCCGGAGTCGTTGTGCGTCAACGCATGAGAGCCGCCATCCTGGCCGTCACCCTCCGGATTGCGGGCGGCGGAGGACGGGTCGGAGTTGGGCTGGGTCGGGCCTTGCGGGCGAGTGGGGGCGCCCGAAGCGCCGGGGTCCTCGCCCTCGCGACCGGTGTGGCCGGATTCCGGGAAGTGGGCGTCCACCCATTCGGTCAGGGCGTCGGCGTCGTGCAGGGCGCGGGCCGCGTTCTCGAGTCGTTCGAATGCTCCGACCACCTCGGGCACGGTGCCGCGCGCCTCGGGAAGGAGGCGGTCGACGGTGTCGCGCAGGTGTTCCGGGGCGAGTTCGGCCTCGGTGACGTCCAGGCCGGTGGCGCGGCGGAAGTCCTCGATGGCTCGGGTGAGGTCATCGTGCGCGGCCGTGCGGGCGCGGTCGGCGGCCTGGTGCGGGGTGTCGGCCGCGTGGGCGGCTTGGGCTTCGAGAAGACGGTGCTCGGCCTCCCAGCGGGAGACGCGGTCCTGCGCGGCCTGACGGTCAGCAGGGGCGGCGTTCGCGAGATCCTCTCGGGCCGAGGCCAATTCGCGGGCCGCGGTTTGTTCCGGGGTTTCCGCGGCGCGCGCCGCCGCGGCGGCGTCGGACTCGGCGGCGGCCAGGAATTCTCGGGCCTGTTCGTAGCGGTGCGCGGCGTCGCGCAGCGGGACGAGCTCGTCGGTGAACACGTCGCCCCACTGCTGGGGCATGCGGGACAGGCGTTCGATGTCCGCGAGCGTGCGGTCGAGACCCTGCCGCGCCAAGCCGGGGTCGGCGGCGACGAGCTCTTCCAATTCGGCTCGCGCCGTGTCGACTTCACGCCGCCACGCGTCGACCGGCGACTCGTCCGGGCCGACACCGGCCTCGACGGCACGACGCATCTCGGACTCGAGGTCGTCGACCCGGGACTGCGCGCCGTCGTGTTCCTCGACGGCCGCGGTCAGATCGGTGAGGCGCTGCTCCAGACCCGGCAACTGTCCGCCCTCTTCGGACGGGCGGTTGGCGAGATAGTCGTTGGTGCCGGGCATCCGCTCGGGCGTCAGATCGCCGTCGCGCAGCGGCCGGAAGCCGGGGCCCGGGTTCTCCCGGTAGGCCCGGCCCTGCGCGTAGTCGCGCCCCTCGGCGGCGATCTGCAGTTCGTGCCGGGCGGCGGCCAGATCGGTGGCGACCGCGCGCGGGTCACGCGGCGGGCCCTCGGGCGGACGCGGTTTGGTGAGCGCGTCGTGTTCGGCGGCCAGCTTCTCCAGCAGCTTGATGTCGGCCTCGCGGGCGCGGACGTCGGCGCGCAGTTCGTCGATGGTGGCGGCCAGTTCCTTGGCGCTGAGCCGCTCGTGCTTCTCGATCTTGCCGTCGCGGTAGGCCTCGTACACCTCGGCGTACCGCGCATTGCGGACACCGCGCACCAGATCGGCGAGCTGGTCCTTGGTCAGGATCTTGGTGGGGTCGGCGGCGCTGTCGCGGTAGCGCTCGTAGGCCACCGTCGAGTCGCCGGTCTCGCGCAGTGTGGTCAGGACATCCGCGAACTGCTTCGGGGTCACCCGGTCGTGCAGGCCGCCGAGCTGTTCGGTGTAGATCTTGACCGTTCGGGCGAAGTCGTTCATGTGCACGCCGAGCAGGCGCGACCACACGGTGGCCGCCGCCGACGGATTGTCGGACAGCGGCGGCTCGCCCATGGAGTCGTTCATGAACGCGCGCAGGGCCGCCGGGGCGTCGCCGTCGTGGATCGGCAGTTCGCCGTCGACGGCGCGCGGGTCGGTCAGCGGGTCGTAGCGCAGGTTCTGACGGAACGGGTCCAGATCGCCCAGCACACTGCTGTATTCGAGCAGCGCCGCCAGCAGTTCCGGGCGGTCGGCGGAGTCGCGCAGCAGGTTGTGGATCGCGTCCAGCAGCGCGTGCTTGTCGGTGTTCTTCGAGTCCGTCGTGAACCCGATGACCTCGCCGTCCTTGGTCTTCGGCTTGCGCGGGGACAGGTCGTCCGGCTCCACGTCGAGCCGGTTCGCCAGCTCCTTGCGGGCCGCGAGCACCGCCTTCTCGTCGATGTTCTCGCGCAGGACCTTCGCGTACTTGATGAGGTCGTCGACGGCCTGCAGGCGGCGCACCTTGCGCACGTTCGGATCGGCCATCGCCGCGGCCAGCTTCTCCGGCGACAGCGTGTCCGGGTCGAGGCCCAGGCGATGCGCCAGCTGCTGGAGGGTGCGGTCCAGGTCGTGGAAGTTGTCGATGGCGTCCGAGCTGCGAATGAAGTCGGCCATGCCCTCGACCTGGGCGGCGCGCAGCGCATTGTCGTGGTGCAGGTCGGCGATGGTCCGGTCCAGGTTCGCGCCCAGATCCATGTCGTAGACCGACAGGCGGGCGGCCACCGCATTGCGTTCGGCGCGCACCACGGCCGGATCGCGCGGCGCGGCGGGCTCCGTGGCCGGCTCGGCGTGCGGGGCCCCGGCCTCCGGTGTCGGCTGCACGATGCGCCACGGCTCGAGGCCGTTGCGCAGCAACGCCACCGGTGCGCGCTCGCCGTCGACCTCGACGTCGTGGAAGCGGATCTGCGGCGGATCCACCTCGATGACGTGGACCCGGTCATTGCCGTCCAGGCCGACCACGCGGTAGTCGAGCCGCAGTTCGCCGCGGTTGAGCTGTTCCCGGATCTCCGGGTGCGCGGACAGCGAATCGACCAGGCGCGCATCGTGATCCGCCTCGCCGCGAATCACCACCAGGCGGCGCGGCTCGCCCGGGAGCACCGCCAGCCCGCGCTCCGGATCGAGCATGACGCCGCCGTGCTCGTTCACCCAGTCGTGCGCGGCCGCCTCGGCCAGATCGGCGGCGTGCCGGCGGGCATCGGAGTCCAGATCGAGGAAATGCTGGACCGCCGCGTCGAGTTCGGCGATCCCGCGCCCCTCGTCGCGCACGCCCATCCGGGCCTCGGCGATGGCGCGCCGCAGGTCCGCCTCGGTGCCGAGCCGGTCCAATCCGATATCGAGCAGCTGCGCCCAGTTCGAGCGCTCGTCCTGAATCTGGTCGCGGCGCAACGCGTCCTCGAACAGGCGGCCCTCGCGCCGGCCGGACAGCTCCTCGTCCGCGTCGTCGAAGTGGCGCGGCCACTCACCGCCATTGTTGACGCCCTGCAGATCCAGGAAGGAGGCGCGCGGGCGACGGGGACGGAACTCCAGCGAATCGTCGTCCGGACCGACGCCCGCCTCCTCGCGGCGGCGCGCGGCCTTCTCCTCCTCCGTGCGAATCGCCTCGGCGTGCGCGAATTCCCGTAGATAGCGGCCCAGCGGATCCTTGTCGAAGATGCTGACCTCGCGGCTGAACGGGATCTGCGCGTCCTCCATGAGCCAGCGCTCACTGACATCGCGCAACGCCTCGATCGCGCCCGCACGGCGCATGAGCTTGTAGACGGCCTCGTTCACCACGCGACGCAGGGTTTCCGGACTGTCGTCGGGGATGTCGATACGCAGGCCGCGGGCCAGACGGACCAGATCGGCCAGGGCGGCGTCGCGGGTGGTGACCGCGTCGACCAGCGGCTGTGGCAGGTCGGAGCTCCACTCGCGGGGCGCGGGCGGATCGAGAACGGGCCCGCGATCGAGCGGCTCGTGCTGCGGCTCCGGCATTTCCGACTCGATCGGCATGTTCGCGCCGCGCAGGGTCTCCTCCACCTCGGCGCGAATCCGCGGATCGGCCTCGGTGACCCACGGGCGGTACTCGCCGCCGTCGCGGGTGCGCATCGGGATCAGGGTCCCGGCGACATCGGCGACCCGCGCGGTCAGATGCTTGATCAGCGGAAGACGCTCGCGCTCCTTCCACAGGGTCGCGCTCTCCTTGAGGATGCGCGCGGGGTTGAACTTGTCCTTGAGATGCAGCAGCGCCTCGTCGTGGGTGACGTAGCCGATCTCCATCGCCAGCATGGTCTGGCCCTTGGAGTCGTTGCCCGAACCGGACGGGTACTTGGGCGACTGACCGTGGTAGCCGTGCATCATGCGCCGCCATACGCGCTTGAGCCAACCCGGCTTCTTCTCCGGTTCCTTTGTCTCCGCAGGGGTTTCGCGCGGCAGGTCGGGGCGCTGGATGACCTCGGCGCGCTTGTTGCCGTCGGCGTCCTCGGTCACGCGGATGTGGACGCGCTCACCGTCGGCCTCCAGGACCACGTGGGTGTGATCCGAGGACGGGTGGTGGAAGCTCGCGACCATGAGGTCCGCGACATCGCCGGCGTGACGGAGAGTTTCGCCGCGCAGCTCGTCGAGGACCGCCCGGCGCTGCTCGGGGGTGGTGCGGGCCGGGTCGAGCAGGGATTTGTCGACGCCGAGCAGGTCCGCCCAGCCATCGCGGGTGCGGGCGGCGCGCTCGCGTTCCGGGCCGGTCGCGTTGTCATGACGGAACACCGCTTCGCGCAGGGCCTCGATTCCGCCCGCGCGCAACAGGTTCCGCAGCTGCTCGTCGCCCACGATCCGCGGCAGCAGGTCGTCCGGCGTGGATTCGGGCAGGCCGAGACGGTGCAGGAGTTCGGTGCGCAGCTCCTCGAGAGCGAGCGTGCGCGGCTCCCCGCCCTCGGGCGCGTGCGGACGGGTGTTCAGACCATTCGCCGGATCGTGGAAGAAGCCCTCGGCCGCAGCGGTTTCAGCGAGATGCCGCAACGCCGACAGCGCGTCCGGGCGCTTGGCCAGCGCCTCGACCACACCGAGCGCGTCGGTGAGGCGCGCGCCGTAGACCTGGTCCTCCAGGGAGCGCGGGCGCTCCCCGGCCTCGGCATCCGCCGCGCGCAGACGAT
Organism: Nocardia sp. NPDC005746; assembly: GCF_040630785.1. Classification (NCBI taxonomy): domain Bacteria; kingdom Bacillati; phylum Actinomycetota; class Actinomycetes; order Mycobacteriales; family Nocardiaceae; genus Nocardia; species Nocardia sp. NPDC005746. Next base: position 134,396 of record NZ_JBEXYE010000016.1, on the reverse strand, counting down.
CGAGAGCCGCTTGCAATCCGGGTGACGCCTCGGCCGGATCGGCGGGCGGCTTGGGCGACTCCGCTTCCGGCCGCGGAATCTCCACGGTGGGAGTCTCATCCGGGTTGGACTGCTCGGGGCGCTTCAGCTCGACGGTCGGAGTTTCATCGGGGTTCGACTGCTCGGGCCTCTTGACCTCGACGGTTGGCGTCTCGTCCGGGTTCGACTGGTCCGGACGCTTGACCTCAACGGTCGGAGTCTCATCCGGATTCGACTGGTCCGGACGCTTCAGCTCGACGGTCGGAGTCTCATCCGGGTTCGCACCCGTGCGTTTGACCTCGACGGTCGGAGTCTCGTCCGGGTTCGTGCCCAGCGGTTTCGACCGGGGGCCGGTGCCGTCCGACCTGGCACCGTCGCCGGAGCGGGGTGCGGTCGTGGAGGGCGGCACGGGGGCGGACGGGCCGGGAGGGGTGGGGCGGGACGGATCGCTGGACGAGCTGCTCGCGGGCTGCTTGGCTGCGGCTTCGCCTGGGGTGGGTTCCTGGCGGCCGCCCGCGAAGTCCCACATGTACTCGGCGCGGAGGGCCGACAGGCGGGCCTCGGCGTCGGCCATGCGGGCCTCGAAGCGCGCCTCGCGCTCCGCCTGGCTGCCGGGCTCGAGCTGGTCGGCCATGTCGTGGAACCACTTGGCGCGCTTGGCATCCATGTGGGCGACCCAGTCGGCCTGGATGGCGCGCTGTTCGTTGAACCAGGCGTCCGGGTCGTCCGGGGTGGCTGCGGAGCGGCGGGGCGGCCCATCGTTCGGCGGCTGACCATCGCCCGCGGCGGAGGTTTCGGGCGTGGGGTCCTGGCCAGTGCGCGACTCGGCACCGGAATCCTGCCCTGCGCGCGATCCGGTTCCGGACTCCTGACCAGTGCGCAGCCCGGTCGCGGGGCCTTCCTCACCGACGGGGCGGGCGGCCGGGGCGGGGTCGGGGCGGCCTCCGAGGTCCGCCCACAGGCGGTCGGCGCGTTCGGCGGAGCTGCGGGCCATGTCGTCGACTTCGCGGGCCTGCTCGCGGAACAAGCGTTCCTCGGTGCTGCCGGGAGGCGCGGAATCGGCCATCTCGTGCAGGAAGCGGGCGTGCTTGGCCTCCATGTCCGCGGCGAAGTCGGCGTGCTCGGCCATCCGCTGGTCGAACCAGCGTGCGTCGCCTACCTCCGGTTCCGCTGCGGGAGTGCGGGATTCGAGAGCCGGTCTCTCCGCGCCCGGATCGTCGGGCTGGGCCGGTTCCTCGGCACCGGTGGGCGGCTCGTTGGATTCGCGCGGGTCGGGCTGGTTCTGGTCGGAACGCTCGGGCCGGTTCGGGTCGTTGGATTCCGACAAATCCCCGGACGAGTCACGGTCTCCCAGGAGGTCGGGACGGCCGTCCGCGTCGGGTCGGCGATCGGAGTCGGCGCTCGCGGGCTCGCGCTCACCAGGCGCGGACTCACGTTCAGCAGGCGCAGAAGAATGTTCGGTGGGGGTGGACTGATGTTCCGTCAGGCCGTGCGGCTGGAGGACCCCCGTGTCCTGCGCGGCGATGCGGAGCATCTGGTACATCACCTGCGACGGCTCGGCGGCGTCGCGGCCGTTCAGCGTGACGTCGCGGAAGGCTTCGGCCAGCGCCTCACCGTGGTGGAGGGCGCCCTTCTCGTCGAAGGCGTACCCGGGCAGCTGGTGCAGCCATTCGGTGAAGGCGTCGACATCCAGCGGACCGTTGCGCGTGGCCTCGAAGTGCGCCGCGAGAATGTCGGTCAGCTCGTGGCGGGCCGCTCGCTCACCGGCGAAGTCCAGCACGTGCCCGAACTCGTGCACGATGGCCGAATACACCGGCCGCGCATCGGATCCCGCGACATGCTTGCCCTGCTCGACCTTGTCGTGAATACGTGCGTCGAGACCGGTGGCGTCCGTGGCCCATCGCTCGTTGAACACCATGCGGCCGGGGACCAGCCGGCCGTCCTCGCGGCTCGGGTAGACGCCCGCGATGGCGTCGGGATCCTCGGGGATGCGACCGATCTCGACACTCTTCGGTTTGACGCCCGGGTGCTGGGCCATCATGTCCTCGAGCGCGCGGCCGTATTCGCGGACCGTTTCGACATCGCTCGCGAGATGGAGACCGACGGTCGGGATGCCGAGTTCGTTCTCGATGCGGTTGATGACGTCCTGGTGGTCCAGGGTGGACCAGTGGTCGGCGATCGCCGGGACCTCGGTCGGCTCCGGCGACGGCACCAGATCCGGTTCGGGCGCGGGCTTCCCGTCGTCGGCGCGTACGTCCTCGGGGCGATCGTCAGCGTGTGCAGCGTTGGGGTGATCGTCTCCACGGATGGCGTCGGGGCGCGCATCGGCGGGCGGGGTGCCGTGCTGCTCGTCGCCGGCTGTCGTGACCGGCTCGGCCGACTGCGCGAGATCGCGAACCAGGTGGGCATTCTCCGCGGCGCGGTCGGTCAGCAGGCGGTGGAGGACCTTGGCCGGTTCGGTGGCGTGGTCGAAGTTCAGGGTGACGTCGACGAACGCTTCCGCGAGCGCCTCGGAGTGGTTGATCGAGCCGTCGGCGTTGAAGCTGTAATCGGAGAGCTGCGAGAGCCACCCGAGGTACTCGACGGGCGTGGTCTCGCTGTGTGTCCGCACATAGTGGTCGAGCAGCGCGTTCGCGAGTTCGGCATGCGACGCGCGGTTTCCGGCGTGGTCGATCGCATGACCGAGTTCGTGCAGAAAGACCGAGTACATCGGGCGCTCGCCCGCTCCCCGCGGGAACGAACCGGCGGCCTCCCCGTTCCGCACGATCTCGGCCATCTCGGCCGGATTCAGCGCGTGTTCCAGGCGCACCACGATCTTCTCGGTGATCACGTTGCCGTCAGCGTTGCGCACGCTCGTCGCCTCGGCGAGGGAGTCCTCGAAGACCGGCTCGCCGATCTCGATGCCGCGCAAGGTGATCTTGTTCTGACCGGTGACGTCATCGAGGGCGCGGGCGAACTCGCGCAACACCTCCGGATCGACGGACGTGTTGTCCAAGCCCTCGAACCTGGTGATGCCGAACAGGTCCTTCATCTCGCGGATGATTCCGTCGCGATCCAGCTCCGACCAGAAGTCGTCGGGGCGCGGCGACCAATCCGCGGGCGGGTGCGCCGGAGCCGGATCGGTCGCGTCCTCGGGCGGCACGGAGCCTTCCGGATCGGCCGGATCCCGCTGGGTGGCAGGCTTTTCCGGCGGGACACCGGATTCCTCATGAGAGCCCAGCTGGTCTTGACGACCTTCTCCGGAGCCGTGCTCGCGCGGCGCGGCCGGGTCCTGCGCGTGCAGGCCCGCGGCGTCACGCGCGGCTGCACGCAACCGGTCCACCATCATCTTCGACAGGTCGGACGCGTTGTCGCCGTTGAGCTTCACATCGCGATACGCCTCGGCCAGGGCCTCCCCCTCGTCGAGCAGGCCGTGCTTGTCGAAGGCGTATCCGGGCAGCTCGCGATGCAGCCAGTCGCTGAACTCGGCGAAGTCGGCGCCGGCATTGGTCTCCGCGTACCGGTCGGCCAGGTCCCTCGCCAGACCCTCGCGAGCCTGCATCTGGCCGTAATAGTCCAGCAGGTGTCCGTATTCGTGGACGATCACCGCGTAGATCGGCCGCTCGTCGGAGCCCGGCACATGGAATCCAGCGGCGACCGACTCCCGAATCCCCTGTTCGAAACCCGCGGGATCCAAGGCCCACCGGTCGTTGAACACGATCCGGTCGGGCCGCCACGGTCCGCTGCCGTCCGTCTCCCGCACGCCGAACGCGGAGGCGAGGACCTCGGTATCCCCGGGAATCGGGCCGATTTCGACGCGGCGCGGCTTGATGCCCGGATTGTCGGCGATCCCTTCTTCCAGAGCACGACCCAGCTCCCGCAGCGCCTCCACGTCGCCGATGACGTGGAAGCCGGCGGTTTCGATGCCGAGGTCGATGTTGATCCGATCCTGCACGCCCTGGCGATCGAGGGTGGTCCAGTGGTCCACGACCGCGGGCGCTTCGATCGGTTCCGGCGGCTGGAGCACGAATTCCGGTTCGCGCGAGGCCTTCTCGCCGCCAGCTCCCTCGTCGTCGCGGGGCGATGCGTGCGGGCTCGGCTCGGACCTGCGGTCCGGGTGCTGCGGTTCCGGCACACGGTCGCGGCGGGCGGCCGGGCCCGGATCCTCGTCGACCGGCCGGGAGCGGTGTTCGGGGGCTTCTCGCTCGTAGACCGGGTTGTCGGCGGCGTGGTCGCGGTAGATCCGCGCCAGGTGGTCGTGCAGGATCTGGGCGGGCTCACTGGCCAGATCGCGATTCAGGACGACGTCGGTGAAGGCCTCGGCCAGCGCCTCCGCGTGGTCGTACATGCCGTTCTCGTCGAAGCTGTAGCCGCTCAGCTCGTCGTGCAGCCAGCCCAGGAATTCCTCGGTATCCCCGCCGTACACGCGATCGAAATGGCGTTCCAGCGCCTCGAAAGCGTCGACGCGGGCCTTCATCTGGCTGGTGAAGTCGATGGCGTGCGCGAACTCGTGCACGATCGTCGAATAGACCGGGCGGTCGCCGGAACCCGGGACCAGGTGGCCGTTCTCCTCATTGAGCCGGACCCTGCGGGCGAGCTCTTCGGGCTTCCGGGCGAAATGCTCATTGAGCGTGAGGATGTCGGCGAAGTGGACGTTCCCGTCACGGCCCGGAACCACCTCGGCGAACACACTGTCGTCATCGATTTTGCCGATACGGACTTCCATCAGCTCGGTGTCCGGGAACCGGTTGAACATGTCCTCGATGGCACGGGCGAATTCGCGCAGCACCTCGACATCGACACGGGTGTTGTCGAAGCCGGTGACGTCGAGATCCCAGTCCTCGTGCAGCTTCTCGGCGATGTGGTCGCGATCCAGCGTCGACCAGACGTCCTGCGGCCGGTGCGACCAGTCGGGCGCGGGCTCGTCGCCGGGATGCCCTGCGCCGGAACCATGATCCGCATCGGGACGTGAATCATCCACGCGGCGACCGGGATCCGCGTCCCGGCGCGGCCGCGGACGCTCGACGTCCTCGCGGCGGTCCTGAGGCCGACGTGCATCCTCGCCGGTGTTCTCGGGGCGGGCGGGACGCGGGGTTGCCTCGTCGGGACTCGTGTCGTCCGAATCACGCGGTGGGTGCGTCTCACCGACATGGACATCCGCGAGGTGCAGGAGTCCGGCACGCACCGAATCCTTCAGCCGGTGAACCGCCTTGCCGTCACTGTCGAACAGGATGGCGTGGACGCCCTGGGTCTCCTTGGGCACCCGCGGCGGGAAGCCGTGGTCGAGCCCGGCGGCCGGGTCCTTGACCACGATATCGCCGCCCTCGTTGACCAGCAGGTAGGCGTGCGCGCCCACACCGTGCTCGTCGACGGGTCCGGCATAGCGGTCGACGACCAGCGCGGATGCGCCGTCGCCGAGTTTGCGGAGGCGGTTCGCGATGCCCTCGTGGCCCTTGGGGAAGTCCTCCAGCTTGCCGCCCGCACCGGCCACCAGCTCCTCGAGGCGCATGCCCTCCGGACCGACCCGGCGCTGCGGCGGGTGGATGGACTCGTTGCCGGTGATCTGACGCAGCAGGCGCAGGGCCAGTTCGCCGCAGCGGCCGCGGTACTTCTCCCGGACGGTGTCCGGATCGCGGGGCGCGGGCTCGGTCGAATCCTCTTCGCGGACATGAGTGTTCGACGGATCGTCCAGGGTGCCGGGGTGCGGCTTGTGACCGTCGGTGCGCTCCGGCGGGGCTCCACGCCGCGACTCGCCGCGATCGGCGGGCTCGGGGCGCGCCTTGGCCGCGGCCGGGGTTTCGTTTCCAACGGGGCGCTCGCCGGGTGCACGGCGCTCACCCTCGTGCGAGCGAACCTCCGGCCCGTCGCCCAGCGGAATCGGCGCGACCACGAAGCCGTCTTCGGGCGTCGATCCATCGCCTGCACGCCGATCCCGATCGGACTGGTGTGAATCACGTTCGGGGTCAGCGGATTCCGACTGCGGTCGCGCGCCACGATCCCGGCTGTCCGCATCGCGGTGCGCCGGGTCGTCGTGCACCGGTTCGGAGGTATCCGGCGGCGACTTCTCCCCGCTCGGCCGCTTCTCCTCGGCGGGGACGTCCTCGTGACGGTTCGAATCCGGTTCGCGCACCGGCTCGTCGGCGGTCGGCTCCCGCCCATCCCGCAGTGGGCGATCCGCAGTCTCCGAGGGTGCGTCCTCATCCCGCGGCCTGACCGAGTCCTCGCGTGCGTCCTCATCACGGGGACGCACCGAATCGTTGTCCCGGGCCGCCGGATCATCCTCATGCCGGACGACAGGCTCGTCACCGCGATCGGCTTCCGGCTCACCATCACGCTGGGCAGCGGGGTCATCACGCCGAACTTCCGGCTCATCCCCACGCGGCGTGGTGGGCTCATCATCACGCCGAGCGTTGGGCTCATCCTCACGACGGACCGTCGGCTCATTCTCACGGCGAGTGTTGGGCTCGTCGTCACGGCGGGCCGCAGGCTCATCCTCGCGGCGTGTAGTCGGCTCGCCCTCACGGCGGGTATCCGGGGTGTCCTCGTCACGACGCGCACCAGGCTGGTCGTCGTGGCGCGCCTCGGTCGGCTGGTCGGTGGGACGGCGGGACTCCGGGTGCTGTTCCGGGTGGTTGCTTTCAGCGGGCGGTTCGGCGGGCTGGTCGTCGACCGGCTTCCGGGATTCCGTGGGCTCGCCGGCACGGTGGTCGGTTTGGGCGTCCGGCCTGTCGGCGGTCGGGTCTGCGCCTTCGCGCGGCGGCGTGGTGTCGGAGGGATGGGTCGAATCCCCACTGCCACTGGTCTTTTCCGATTCCGGAGCGATCTCGTGGTCGCCTGGGCGGGTGGTGGTCGATTCGGACTGGTCGCCTTCGGGCCGCGAACTTGGGTGGGAATCCTCACCGGTGGATTCGGGACGCGGAGCTTCGGAGCGCGGTTCCGGGGCGCCCGTGCGGCTGTCCGAGGCACCGGCGCGGCTGTCGGAACGCGGAGCGTCGGTGCGAGTGGAGTCGGGACGCTGGCTGTCCGACCGTGGCGCATCCGACTTGGAAGTGTCGGCTCGGGGCGTATCGGACTTCGGAGCGTCCGCGCGCGGGGCGTCGGGCTTCGGGGCGTCCGTTCGCGGGGCGTCAGCCTTCGGGGCTGTGGCCGCCTCGCCTGCGCGGGGGGCGGCTGCGCGCTGGTCCGGGGTGGCGGTGGCGGATTGCTGTGCGCCGCCGGCGTGCTGGGTGGTCGAGCCCGGGGCGGCGTTGCCGCCGGAGGAGGCGGCGACGGGGGAGGACGACGGTGAGCCGCTCGCGGCGGTCGCACCGGCGGGAGACGAGGCCCCTGAGCCCTGAGTCGCTCCGGCGGGCGTTGCGGAGGGGGCACCGGCGCGGGCGCCGGTGGCGGACGGATCTGCCGGTCCGCCGGTCGATCCCGCGCGTGCGGACGCGTCGGAAGCGGGCGAGCTGCCACCCGGGGCGGACGCCGCGTGGGTAGCGGGTCCGTTGGCTCCGGGCGACGAGCTGCCGCCCGCTGCGGAAGAACCGCCACCCGTATTCGCGGTGGCTCCCCCGGAGTTCGACGAGCCGCCGCCGGTATTCGCCGGGGCTCCACCACTATTCGACGAACCACCAGCGTTCGACGACCCACCAGCGTTCGACGAGCCACCGGCGTTCGAGGAGCCGCCGGCGCTGGACGAGCCACCTGCGCTGGATGACCCTCCCGACGTCGAAGACCCAGGGGCGGTCGAGCTTCCGCCGCTTGCACCGGCGTTGGAAGTCGTTGCAGCGGAGGATGTGTCGTGGATTCCGCCGCCCTGGACGCCACTCTGCACCGGGGCCGAGGATTCGGGTGCGCTCGCCTGCGGGTGGCTGGCCGGCGCGCCGCCCGCGCCGTTCGTGTCGGTGCCGACGTGGGTTTGCGGGGTCGATCCCGAGGTGTTCGACGGGCCGGTCTGGGTGGCGCCGCCCTGGTCGGTGGGGGTGTTGCGATCGGCGGTGCGGGAATCGGCGGTGACGCCGCCGCCGTTCTGGCCGTTGGCGTCGGGGTGCGCGGTGCTGCCGTCGCCGGTCGGACGGGCGCCGGGGTCGCCGGTCGGTTCGCCGCCGTCGACCGACGCCGGATGAACGCGGGTGCCGTCGGAGCCGGGGCCGCCGCCCTGTGCGTGAGAACCGTTCGAGCCGTCAGACCCGTTGGAGCCATTGGATCCATTGGTTCCCGGGTCGTGGCCTCCGCCGGTGCCGTTGACGCCCGGAGTGTCCGGGCGCGAACCCACGAGGGTGAGGTCACCGGGAGTGATCCCCGCGTGCATGCGGGTGACCTTCGGTTCCCAAACCGTATGCGCCCCAGTGTGATTCACACCCGACAGCCCGCCCTGGAACATGCCGCCGGTGAGCATGCGGGGGTCGAAGTGGGTGTTCTTCACGTTCTCGACGGCCTGGTCCCAGCCGTGTTGTGCCACGTCGAAGCCGAACTGCGCGGCCGTCGCGCCGACGAAACCCGCTCCGCCGCCCACCAATCCGGCGCTGGTGCCGGTGATCAGGCCCGTCAGATAGCGGTTCATCCCACGCTGGCCGAGCGAGTTGCCGATCGCCCCGCCGATCGGTCCCGCGACCGCGCCACCGACGGCAGAACTGATCGACGTCACGCCGACCTGCGTCCAGTTGACGTTCTTCCGGTGCCCGGTCTCGACCTGGTACTGCTGAATCCCGTAGTCCTGCAGCGTGCCGAGCAGCGTGTTCATCACGATGTGTCGCATCGCGAACTTCACGACCGCGGTGATGCCCATCCGGGCGGCGATGGCGAGGATGCGGTCGAGCGCCGCGCGGCCGATTACCCGCACCGCCACCCGCGTGGCCGCGACGATCATCGCCTCCACCATCGGAGCGGTCGGCGGCCACAGCCACGCGATGATGATCTCGCCGAGCGCCATCGCGATCGACGAGTAGAACATCAGCTTCGTGTACTGGATCTCGGTGCCGGTCTCCTCGACCGAATCACCCAGCTGCTGGAAATGCTGGGCCAGATCCAGGATCGAATTTCCCTTGCCATCGCCACTCGCCGGTGCGGCCAGCTTGTCGAACAGCTGCGCCATCTCGTCGCGCCCGTCGCCGTTCACATAGGCGGCCAGGGTCGCGGACTTGGCATCGGTGATGAACGAGATCTGGTCGCGCAGCCCGGCGGCGGCATTGCGCCAGTCCTCGGCCAGCGCCCACATCTGGTCCTCGTCGCCCTCGGGCCATTCCACGCCCACGAGGTAGCCGAGCCATTCGAGTTCCGAAGGCAGGTGGAGGGTCATACGCCACTAACCCACCGGTGCAGGCGGTGTCACCATCCGGAATCGGTGGCCCCACCACGATTTCGCCGCGTGTCGTCCGAATCCGACTCCGCGGCACGACGTTCCGGCGCCTTGGGCGGCGCGGTCGACACCACCGGCGGTTCCGGAATCCGCAGCGCCTCCGACAGATCGGGCATGTCCGGCACCAGCTCCGACAGCCTGGGCAGCCGATTACGGTTCTGCGACACCGGCGCCATGATCTCCCGGCTGCGCCGCGCCACCTCGGCGGACGCTTGCTGCGCGGCCTCGGTCACCGCCTTGGCGATTTCCTGATAGTCGAGATCATCGATGTCCGAAGCGAATTTGGTCTCGATCACCGTGCCATCGGCATTGACTGTGACCGTCACCCGCTTGCCGCGCACGCTCGCGGACGCGGTGATCGCCGCCCGCTGCTGCTGCAACCCGGTGATGGTGCGCATCTGATCGCGGAAGTCGTCGAGAATATCCGAGAAGTCGGCCTTGGCCCGTTCATTCACCATGATCGGTCACTCGAACCCGTCGCCGTTGCCGTGATCCATCTTCTTCAGCTCCGCGGCGGCCTTCAGCTGGCCGTCCGAGAAGTTGCCGAAAGTCCCGGCCATATTGTCCGCGCCCTCGATGATGTTCTTGCGGCTGGCGAGATACCCCTGCTCACCATCGGCGAAGTTGCCGCCGAGCGTGTCGTTTCCCCAGGGCGTTCCCCGCCCGTCGGCCGCGGAAGTCAGTGTGCTCACGACCTTTTCGATGCCGTCGCGCACCTTGTCCGTTCGACCGGCCGCCTTGGTCAACAGATCTTCGTAAGCTTCCAGCCGACCGCTCATGGGTGAAACCCTGTCAGGCGCGGGCGACCGGGTAGTTGCCGGAAAATTAACGGAGAGTGCCGATTCGGGCGGAGCGGTGCCCGCCCGCGACGATCACACCCGCAGTTCTCCGCGTTCCTCCATGTGCTCGAGCACCAAGGCCGTCCGGCGGTCGATGCTTTGCGCCAGCATGGTCGAATCCGCGCCCATCGCACGCGTATCCGACTCGTCGACCTCGATGAGATAGCGACCCTCACCTACGACGTCGCGCCAGAACGCGCTGGTCATCAGCCGGCCGCGCGGACCGTAGATGGAACGGCCCTGCACCACCCGGATGACGCCCGACCGTTCGGCCGTGCGACTCCAGAAGGCACGGCTACGAACCTCGAGTGTGTCATCGAAGGAGTCGAACGCCACGCTCTGCCTGATCTCGTACGGGTCGCGCTCCGGAGGATCGAACACCATCGGCAACGGAGACCCGCTAGCGGCAACGGTATCGGGCAACTCGCCCACCATCAGCATGGACAGCGCATCGGGGTCGCATTCGATCAGCGTGTATCCGGTGCTGTGGTAGATGGTTTCGCCCATGTGCTGAATAACCATGACCGCGTGCCAGCCACGTCTGGCCGCGTGAATCCGGACCTGCTTGGCCGGATTCTCGAAGTCGCTGTCGCACCAGGAACCCAGGACCACGAACACCTCGGGATTGGCGAGCGTGTCGAACGGGATATTCAGCCCCGCGTCCAGCCGATCCCGCAGTTCGGCCTCCACCCGGGAGAGTTCACTCTCGTACGCGTCGAAGGTCGGGATACGGCTGGAGTAGGTGAGCGGCGGCGGCAGCCAGCCGTCGAGGTACCGGTTGCACAGCACCTTGAACTCTTCGTGCGTGAGTTCCCAGTTCAACGCTCCACCACCGGAACCTCCTGGGCCGGAACCTCAACGGGCGACGCGGGAAGACCGGGCACCGCGTCTGGGTGCTCGAGCCTACTTGCCAGGTCACGGACGAAATCCACCGGGTTGCCCGCGGGTTCCGCCCCGGCTGAGCTGGTAGCGACCATCGCGCCCTCGGGAGCACCGACCGTCGTTGCCAGGTCCGCACCGAGACCGCTCCGGAACAAATTGGTGAGCGACGGAACACCCGCGACCTGACCGGTCGCACGAGCTTCCGATCCGAAGGGCAGGGCCTCGGCGCGGACCTCGCCGGCCGGATTGCCCGCCGACGGGACATCCGTTCCAGGCGTGAGACCGAGCAGCTGACCCAGCTGCGCCAGTTTCGCCGGATCCTTCTCGACTGCGGCGAACGCGGACGTCACCTTGTCCTCGGGCACCCCGAGCAAGTGGGCCAGCGTCGAGGTATCGCTCGACTGCATGGCGGATTGCAACTGCTGCAACATGGTTGGGAGCTGCTGCGACAACGCTGATACGCCAGTGGTCATACCGCTGATCAGCGAACTGAGCGCGCTGGTGAGCTGCGAGGTGTCCTGACCGCCCGCGCCCCCGGCGGAGCCATTGGGCGAGGTGCCCTGCGGCGTATTCGAATTCGGGTTGGAGCCGTTGGGGGTCTGCCCGTTCGGTGTCTGCCCCTTCGGCGTCTGACCGTTCGGCTGGTTCTTGTCGTTCTTATTCTGGCCGTTCGGATGCTGACCATTAGGTTGCTGACCACCGGGCTGCTGACCACCGGGCTGCTGACCACCGGGCTGCTGACCACCAGGGTGCCGACCTTGCGGCTGGCCACCGCCGCCACCGGGGTTGTTCCTTTCGGCTTCCTTGCGCTCGGCTTCCTTGCGCTCGGCCTCTTTCCGCTCGGCCTCTTTGCGCTCCGCGTCCTTGCGCTCGGCCTCTTTCCGCTCGGCTTCCTTCTTCTCGGCATCCGTTTTCGGCGTGTCCACCGGCGTCGGCTTGTCCAACGGGGCGGGCGGAATTACCGGGAACGTCTCCGCGGTCTTCTTACCGTTCGCGACATAGTCGGTCTCGAAACGCTTGCGGTACATGCCGATGTCGTCGCTGCACCAGCTGTCGGTTTTCGGCTGGTCAGGCATCCGCTCATAGGTGTACTGCACCCAGTGAGCGGTGAAGTCGAGCAGCAAGCTCATCGCGTGCATGGTGTCCACGAGCGGCTGGGTGTTCTTCGCGTAGTCCCGGACCGCCTGTCGCGCCGCGTTGGATCCGGTGCCATGCCAGCTATTGCTCAAGCCCTCGATTTGGGTGGCGAGGTCGCTGACGCCCGAGTGCACCTTGTCGGACAGCGTCTGCCAGTCCTTGCCGGCGTAGTAGTACGGATCGGAGTTCAACGAGTTCCGGAAGGCGATCAGCCAATCCCAGTTCTTGTCCTGAGCGCTCTCCCATTCGACGTAAATGGACTCCTTCGCGTGGCTGGGGTCCTTGGCCCACTTCTCCAGATCCTTCGGGAAGTCGTGCTTTGTCTCGCCCAGGCCGTTTTCGAATCTCACACCCGTCCCACGCGAGCCCGATTTCGGCAGGCCCGCGTCCTTCGCACCGTCGCCGATCTTGTAGTTCCCGATCGCCTTGATGGTGGCCGCGGCCTTGTCGATCTGCTCGGCCGAGACATCATCCGCGTATCGATACGCCTGCCCCGCGGAGCGGAAGGTGTCCACCATGGCCTCGAGAATCTTGATGTGCCCGTCGAGCGCGGTCTCCAATTCGTATCCACGTCGATTCAAGGCGGCGACCAGCGCCGCTCCGGACGGCTGGTTTCCGATGACCGGCATGGTGGTCAGCCCCTGGCCCGTCACGGCATCCTTGAACCCGCGCATCGCCCGCGCAAGATCGCCGGCGAGCTGCATGCCCTTCTGCGCTGCCGACGGATCGAATTGGAGCGTGTGCCCGTCGATCTGCGGAGTCAGGCTCGAACCCCATGCCGGCGTTGTCTTGTTGTCAGGTGCCATCGGTAACTTCCGTCGCTCCGCCCGGTTATTCACGTGTCTGTGCCAGCACAGCCTACTGTCGTGAACTCCCGATGGCGCACAAGGAAATTCGGGGCAGGATGGCCGCTCCGGGGTAGCCGGGCCGCCGCACACCGGGCTATCTGGGAAGATCGATATCCATGCGAGTACTCGTGCAGCGGGTCACGTCGGCTCAGGTCAGTGTGGGCGGCGAGGTGGTCGGGCGCATCGATCCGGCGGCGCACGGTGCGCCGCAGGGGCTGGTCGCGCTGGTCGGGGTCACCCATACCGATACCGAGGCGACCGCGAAAGCCCTGGCCGACAAGCTGTTCCGGCTGCGCGTGCTGGACGGGGAGCGCTCGGCCGCCGATCTGGCCGCGCCCATTCTGGTAATCAGTCAGTTCACGCTGTATGCCGATACGGCCAAGGGGCGGCGGCCGTCGTGGAACGCGGCCGCGCCGGGAGCGGTCGCGGAACCACTGGTGGACGCCTTCGCCGCGGCCCTGAAGGAACTCGGCGCGACCGTCGCCACCGGGCGGTTCGGGGCGCACATGCATGTCGAACTGGTCAACGACGGGCCGGTCACCCTCCTGCTGGAGGGCTGAGATCCGGATCAGCGAACCCACTTGGAGGTCAGGCCCGCGACGATGGAGCCGTCCAGGTCCGAGAGGCTGTCGGCCACGAAGGAACGGGCGTAATCCGAGGTTTGCCAGCGGAAGACGACCGGGTAGGCGGTAAGCGCCGACATGACCACATCCGCGACCTGGGCGGCGGTCTGCGCGGTGCTGTACGCGCCGCGAGTGCGGTTGATGTAGGCCTGCAAGGCGGGAGCGTAAGGGCCTGCGGCGTCGATGGCGGCGGGGATGTCGACGCGCGCGTTGGTGACGAATTCCGTTGTCACCGCGCCGGGTTCGATGACACTCACGCCGACACCGACCGTGGCGGCCACCGGCTCCAGGCTCTGCATGAAGCCCTCGACCGCGAACTTCGCCGCACAGTAGGCCTCGTTGAACGGCTGACCGACCGCGCCACCGACGCTCGTCACCGTCACCAGGCGGCCCTTCGACGCGCGCAGGTGCGGCATGACGGCCTTGGTCACCTCGACCACGCCGAAGTAGTTGACCTCCATGGACCGGCGGATATCCGCCATCGGCAGGTGCTCGACAGTGCCCAGCACCGAGATCCCCGCATTGTTGACCACGGCGTCGAGACGGCCGTAGTCGGCGACCACACCCGCCACGCAATTGGCGATCGAGGCGGAATCGGTGACATCCAGCTGCCGCACGTCGGCCCCGGTGTCCCGGGCCGGACCGGCCTTGTCCGGATTGCGGAGCGTCGCGACGGTTTTGTACCCGGCCCGGACCGCCGCCGCGGCGACCGCCAGCCCGATACCGGTGGAAGTCCCGGTGATGAGAACAACCTTGTCGGCCATTGCCCCATAGAACCAGGGCCGGGGCCCGACCCCGAGGCGCCACGCCCAAGGAATCAGCGGCAGTGGACCCGGGTGCCGCACGATGCACCGGCCGGGAAAACCCGGTCCGCGGCCGGACGCTACCCCCGCAAACGACCGCACCCGCCTCAGTCGAGCCGAGACGGGTGCGGAAAGCGTTGTGCCAGAGCTTATTCCGGGCGCAGCGTCAGGATGCGGGGACCGTTCTCGGTCACCGCGACCGTGTGCTCCCAGTGCGCGGCACGGGAACCGTCATCGGTGACGACGGTCCAATGATCGTCCAGCTCATGGGTTTCCGTGGTGCCGAGGGTGAGCATGGGCTCGATGGCCAGGACCGAGCCGACGCGCAGCTCAGGACCCTTGCCGGGAGCGCCCTCGTTCGGCAGGAAGGGATCCATGTGCATCTCACGGCCGATGGCGTGGCCGCCGTAGCCGGAGACGATGCCGTACTTGCGGCCGTGCAACTTCTCCGCGGCGTAGGTGCCCTGCTCGATGGCGTGCGAGACGTCCGAGAGGCGGTTGCCGGGGATCATGGCGGCGATGCCGGCCTCCATCGAGAGCTTGGTCGCCTCGCTGAGCAGGCGGTCCGCCTCGATGATGGTGCCGACGCCGAAGGTCCACGCCGAGTCGCCGTGCCAGCCGTCGAGGATGGCGCCGCAGTCGATGGAGACCAGATCGCCCTCGGACAGGATGTCGCCCTTGGACGGGATGCCGTGCACCACACGGTCGTTCACCGACGAGCAGATCGAACCCGGGAAGCCGTGGTAGCCCTTGAACGACGGGATCGCGTTGGCCTCACGGATGACCTGCTCGGCCACCTCGTCCAGCTCCAGGGTCGAGACCCCGGGCTTGGCGGCAGCGCGCACCGCCACCAGCGCGCGGCCGACGATAGCGCCGGCCGCCGCCATGGCATCCAGTTCACCGGCGGTGCGGAAAGGCACCACCCGCTTGCTCTTACGGCCGAAAACCATTCAGCGGCCCAGGGCCTTGAGCGCGTTCGCGTTGACGTCCTCGATCTCGCCGACGCCCTCGACCGACACGACCTGGCCGTCGTAGTGCACCAGCAGCGGCTCGGTCTCCTCGCGGTAGACGCGCATGCGGTTGCGGATGACCTCTTCGGTGTCGTCGCCACGGCCGCGGGCCAGCATGCGCTCGACCACCACGTCCTCGTCGACCACGAAGGACAGCACGGCGTCGAGCTCCTTGCCCATGCCCTTCAGCATCTTCTCCAGCGCCTCGGCCTGATCCACGGTGCGCGGGTAGCCGTCCAGGATGAAGCCGTTGACGGCATCCGGCTCGGCGATACGGGCCTCGACCATGCGGTTGGTCACGTCCGACGGCACCAGGTTGCCGGCGTCGATGTACCCCTGGGCTTCCTTGCCCAGCGCGGTCTGCTGGTCGATGTTCGTGCGAAACAGGGCTCCAGTGGAGATGTGCGGAACACCGAGCTTTTCCGACAACAGTTCGGCCTGGGTGCCTTTACCGGCGCCCGGCGGTCCGAGCAGTACGAGTCTCACTTCAGGAACCCTTCGTAGTTTCGGTTCATCAACTGGCTCTCGATTTGCTTCACGGTATCGAGGCCGACGCTCACAATGATCAGCACCGCGGTACCACCGAACGGCAGATTCGTCACGCCGCCGGAGGCCCCGATCCCGAGGAGCAGGTTCGGCAGAACAGCGACAGCACCGAGGTAGATGGAGCCGGGGAGGGTGATCCGGCTCAGGACATAGTTCAGATAATCGGCGGTCGGCTTGCCCGGCCGGTAGCCCGGGATGAAGCCGCCGAACTTCTTCATCTCGTCCGCGCGCTCCTCCGGGTTGAAGGTGATCGCGACGTAGAAGTAGGTGAAGAACACGATCAGGGCGAAGTAGATCGCCACGTAGACCGGGTTGCTCGGATTGACCAGATACTTCTGGATCAGCTCCTGCCACTTGGCCGGATTGCCCGTGCTCTTCTGGGTCAGCTGCGCCAGCAGGTTCGGCAGGTACAGCAGCGAGGACGCGAAGATCACCGGGATGACACCCGCCTGATTGACCTTCAGCGGCAGATAGGTCGAGGAACCGCCGTACATCTTCCGGCCGACCACGCGCTTGGCGTACTGCACCGGAATCCGGCGCTGGCCCTGCTCGACGAAGATGACGCCGACGATGACCACCAGGGCGGCCGCGCAGACCAGGGCGAAGATGCCCACGCCGCGGCTGTCCCAGATCATCTTGCCCTCGGAGGGGATACGGGCGGCGATACCCGCGAAGATCAACAGCGACATGCCGTTACCGATGCCGCGCTCGGTGATCTGCTCACCGAACCACATGACCAGGGCCGCGCCCGCGGTCATGACCAGCACGATGATGATCATGCCGAAGATAGAGGTGTCGTCGAGAATGTCCTTGGGGCAGCCACGCAGCAGCTGACCGCGGGAGGCGAGCGCGACCAGACCGGTCGACTGCAGGATCGCCAGCGCCACGGACAGATAGCGCGTGTACTGGGTCATCTTGTTCTGACCCGCTTGACCCTCTTTTCGCAGTTCCTCGAACCGCGGGATCACGACGGTCAACAGCTGGATGATGATGCTGGCCGTGATGTACGGCATGATGCCGATCGCGAACACGGACAGCTGCAGCAGCGCGCCGCCGGAGAAGAGGTTGATCAGCTGGTAGATGCCGGCGGAGTCACCGCCGTTGACCAGATTGACGCACTCTTGAACGTTCTTGTAACTGACGCCCGGCGAGGGCAGCGACGCACCGAGCCGGTAGAGCGCGATCAGTCCCAGCGTGAAGAGAATCTTCCGCCGTAAGTCCGGGGTCCGGAAAGCCGACACGAAGGCGGAAAGCACAGATCCTCCTGGCTAACGACATAGGTCAGGCCACGGATTCAGCGAAAGAACGCCGAGAACCATGACGGGGTGTTGGCAGACAACACTTGAACTTTAACAGCGGCACCGGGCGAGCTCGCGACTCGCCCGGTGCCGTTGCTACTTCAGGTTACCGTCAGGCCAGCTCGGTGGCAGTGCCACCCGCTGCGGCGATCTTCTCCTTGGCGGAGCCGGAGAACTTGTCGGCCGAAACCTGCACGGCCACAGCGATTTCGCCCTCGCCGAGCACCTTCACGAGCTCGTTCTTGCGAACGAGGCCGTTGGCGACCAGCTCGGCCTTGCCGATGGTTCCGCCCTGAGGGAACACGCGGGCGATGTCACCGACGTTCACGACCTGGTACTCGGTGCGGAACGGGTTGGTGAAGCCCTTGAGCTTGGGCAGACGCATGTGAATCGGCATCTGACCGCCCTCGAAGCGGACGGGGACGTTCTTGCGAGCCTTCGTACCCTTGGTACCGCGGCCCGCGGTCTTACCCTTGGAGCCCTCACCGCGACCCACACGGGTCTTCTCGGTCTTGGCACCCGGGGCAGGACGCAGGTGGTGCAACTTGATGGTCATGCTTAGACCTCCTCAACTTCCACGAGGTGGCGCACGACGTTGATCAGGCCACGGTTCTGCGCGTTGTCCTCACGCACCACAACCTTGCGGATGCCGCGCAGCCCGAGGGTGCGCAGCGAGTCCCGCTGATTCGCCTTGGCGCCGATGCTGGACTTGACCTGGGTCACTTTCAGCTGTGCCATATCAGACTCCCTGTCCCGCGCGCGCACGCAGCATGCCGGCCGGGGCCACGTCCTCGATCGGCAGGCCACGACGGGCCGCGACCTCTTCGGGACGCTGCAGCATCTTCAGAGCCGCAACCGTGGCGTGCACGACGTTGATGGCGTTGTCGCTACCGAGCGACTTGGCCAGAACATCATGGATGCCGGCGCACTCCAGAACGGCACGGCACGCGCCACCGGCGATCACACCGGTACCGGGCGAAGCCGGACGCAGCATGACGACACCGGCAGCCGCCTCACCCTGAACCGGGTGGGTGACCGTGGAGCCGATCATCGGAACGCGGAAGAAGTTCTTGCGAGCCTCTTCGACACCCTTCTGGATGGCCGCGGGAACTTCCTTGGCCTTGCCGTAGCCGACGCCGACGAGACCGTTGCCGTCACCGACGATCACGAGGGCGGTGAAGCTGAAGCGACGACCACCCTTCACGACCTTGGAGACACGGTTGATCGCGACGACGCGCTCGAGCTGGTTCTTCTCGGCGGCATTGTCCCGGCGATCGCTACCGCCGCGGCGGTCGCGACCGCCACCACGCTGATCGCGGTTGTCGCTGCCACTGTTCTGTCCGGCGGGACCGTTGCTTCCGCCGTCACGCCGCTGACGTCCCGGCATCAGACGTTCCCTTCGTTCGCAGTGTTGATCATCAGAACTTCAGCCCACCTTCACGGGCGGCATCGGCGAGAGCCGCGATACGGCCGTGGTAGTCGTGACCACCACGGTCGAACACGACCGCCTCGACGCCGGCAGCCTTGGCGCGGGCGGCGATGAGCTCGCCGACCTTGGCGCCCTTGGCGGACTTGTCACCCTCGAGCGCGCGCACATCGGCCTCGATGGTCGACGCGGCGGCAATGGTCTTGCCGGCCGAATCGTCGATCAGCTGGGCGTGCAGGTGGCGCGCGGAGCGGTTGACCACCAGGCGCGGACGCTCGGTGGTGCCGACGACCTTCTTGCGCAGACGGAAGTGACGACGCGTCTTCGACAGGCGGCGCGAGGTCGAGGCGTCCTTGCCGATCGGCTTACGAGCGGCCTTCTGCTTTTCGGTTTGTGCCATGGCTTACTTACCCGTCTTTCCGACCTTGCGGCGAACGACCTCGCCGGCGTAGCGGATGCCCTTGCCCTTGTACGGATCGGGCTTACGCAGGCCGTGGATCACCGCGGCGATCTGGCCGACCTTCTGCTTGTCGATGCCGGACACCGAGAACTTGGTCGGGGACTCCACCGCGAAGGTGATGCCCTCGGGGGCGTCGACCGGAACCGGGTGGCTGTAGCCCAGGGCGAACTCGAGGTTCGAGCCCTTGGCGGCGACACGGTAACCGACGCCGAAGATTTCCATCTTCTTCTCGTAACCCTTGGTGACGCCCTCGATCATGTTGCTGATCAGGGTGCGGGTCAGGCCGTGCAGCGAGCGGTTCTGACGCTCGTCGTTCGGACGAACGACCTCGAGCTCACCGGACTCAGCCCGGGCGACGGTGATCGGCTCGGCGACAACGTGGGACAGGGTGCCCTTGGAACCCTTGACCGTCACGTTCTGGCCGTCGATGGTCACCTCGACGCCGGCGGGAACCGGGATCGGCTTCTTACCGATACGCGACATTGTTCCTACCTCCCTTACCAGACGTAGGCGAGGACTTCGCCGCCCACGCCCTGCTGCTTGGCCTGACGGTCAGTGAGCAGACCGGAGGACGTGGAGATAATCGCCACGCCGAGGCCGCCGAGCACCTTGGGCAGGTTGGTGGACTTCGCGTAAACCCGGAGGCCCGGCTTCGACACGCGGCGCACACCCTGCAGGGAGCGCTCACGGCTCGGGCCGTACTTCAGGTCGACGATCAGGTTCTTGCCGACGGGCGCATCTTCGACGCGGAAGTCGGCGATGTAGCCCTCGCGCTTGAGGATCTCGGCGATGTTCACCTTGAGCTTCGAGTGCGGCGCCTTCACCTGATCGTGGTACGCCGAGTTGGCGTTGCGCAGACGGGTCAAGAAGTCTGCGATGGGATCAGTCATGGTCATGTGTTTGACCGGTACCTTCCTGCCGCGGTTCCCATTCAGCACCGTCTGAGATCGGCGGTCGTGGGCCTACGACAATTCGGGGCGGTCCAGCCGGGAACGCCCGACCGGATGAATCGCTTGTGCTGCGGAGCAACGCCGCACGCGAGAACGCGTGCGGACACAGCTGTGCCCGAGCAACCGGTCTAGTGTAGACAACCCCTGATCAGCGACCAAATCGAGGTCCGCGTCACATCAACGGGGCGACCCGAGGCAGTAGACCTTCGGCATGATCTCGCCGGCCTGTTGATAGGAGTAGCTGGCGATGGAGCCCGCGACGCGATCACACAAGGATTTGTCCAGCACCGAGCTGAGGATCTTGTACCTCGCGTCGGGCGCGGTGCAGCCGGTGATCTCGACGTCATTGGCGCCGGTCTTCTTCAGGCAGTCGCCGACCTTCGCATTGTCGATCGTGCGGGTCGCGTCGGAATCCTTTGCGATCAAACAGAATACGATGCCCGTCCCGAACGCGCCGATGCCCTTCTTCGCCTCGAGCAGGTAGCTGTAGGTGGTCTGCGTGCCCGCGACGTTCTTGCACGCCGAATCCGTCATGAACTCCGAGCCGTCGGGACGAGCCAGGACACGGTAGACAGCGGTCGCATCGGTGCACGCCACCTTCTGCACAGCACTGCCCTTGGTGTCGGTGAGACAGTCACCCTTCTGAGCCGCATTCGCCGCGCGAGCCGGGTCGGCGCCCTTGATCCCGACGCAGATCGACCCACTGCCCTTGTCCGTATATACGTACTCGGTACCCGGCACATCCACGCACCGGTTGTGCGGCTTGTCGCTCCCCGCCCGGTCGAGCACCACGAACCCGGCATCCGACGAGGAACACGACACCTCGTCGAACCCCTCGTCCCCGCTCTTCTTCAGACAGTCCCCCTGGCTGACACCATTCGCGGAGCTGTCGATCAGCCCGCACCCGCCGGTGAACAACGCCAGTAAGACGGCCGCCGCGGCCACGATCCAGCGCATACGGAACCCACCCCCGATTTGAAACCCGTCATTTCCGACGAGTCGTCACGGTAGCGCGCCGGTCCCGCGACGGCCAATCCGCGCGGGCGCCAGCGGGTTACAGGACCCGGCCGTCGGGGAGGATTCCCGGGCGGAAGGGCTCGACGCCGACGGTGCGGTGGATGCGGTCGGGCTGGATGAGGACCGCGACCCGGGTCTCGCCGTCGATCAGCCAGGGGAAGGTTTCGGCGTTCAGGTACTTCTGCGCCAAGCGGTCCATGATGTGGACCGCTTCTTGCCCCTCGATGAATCCTACTGCGCGGCCGCGGATTTCGACTCGGTCGTAGGGCTGGCCCGGGTCGAAGCTGGACAGGGAGAGGCGGGGGTCGCGGCGGAGGTTCTGTTCCTTGATGCGGCCTACGGAGGTGTTCATCACGATGTGCTCTGTGCCGTCGACGGTTTCGAGGCCGACCCACATGGGGGTCAGCTGGGGAGAGCCGTCCTCGTTCAAGGTGCCGACCGTCCAGAAACGGGGCTCCTCGAGCCATTTGCGAACGTCCCCAACAACTTCGACCGGCATGCCTGTGCGTCCTTCCACTCGAGCGATCTCGAGTGTAGGTCGCCGACGGCCGCCGTTCGGGAATCTTCGAAGATCAGGTCGCGGGGGTGGTGGGGAAGCACATGGCCAGCCAACCCGAGGCGGCGGGGATCAGGGATTCGCGCCAGGCTGTCATCGTGGCGTCCGCCGGGGTCCAGACCCGGCGGTCGCTCTCGGGGCGGCGGACGTAGACGTCGCCAGTGGCCCAGACGCGGCGGAAATCCGGGTGGCGGGCCGCCAGCTCACGGACGATGCGGGCGGTGACGCCGGTGTCGCCGGTGGCTCCGACACTCGGTGCGGCGACGTAGTAATGACGCAGGATACCCACCATGTACGCGGCCTCGGTCTGCCAGTCCGGCAACACCATCCTCGAACGCGGGTCCCCGAACAGCCAGTGGGCGATACTGGGCGCCTCGTCGATACCGGGCATGAGGTGGCGATAACGGTCGTTCGCGGCGACCACGCCCCAATCCACCACCCACGCAGCGGGAATCGAGGTGAGCTGATCGAGCAGCGCCGACATGTCGGCGGACGACGCGGCCCCGCCCAGCGCGAAGCCGGGGCGACCGCCCAAGGCCCGCAAATGCTCACGCTCGTGCTCGTTGTCGCAGACGGCGTCGGCCAGCGCCGACAGCGCGCGATCCCCCACGCTGACCTTGTCGCCCTGCTCGAGCTTCTGCACGGTGCCGATACCGAGGTGGGCGTGCTGTGCGAACTCACGCTGCGTCCAGCCGCGGCGCAGCCGCATGCGCTTCACGAATGCCGCCAGCGTCGGCATTTCGACGTCGGCCCCATTGTCGAAGTGCATGTGTGAACCCTTTGCGGCCGTGCGAGATCGAGGTCCCCCACATTGGGGGTAGAGCGCACGACGCTACCACCAGGTTGGGATAGCTCCTGATCTTGCTCCTGGGATCGGCCGATTGACAGGATTGACCCTCGGTGGCGCCCTGGCCGTCATTGGAGGGGAGGGTCAGGTCGTCCCCGAATCGTGCGGGTCAACGGGGACCTGAACGCCGAAGGCCCCCACCGGGACGAATCTCGATGGGGGCCTTACGGTCGAGTCTCGGGCGGATCGAAAGTAGCCGCACCGATGTCCGATTCGAATCGGCCGGGCAATCGGTCATCGCCGAGCCGGTCTCGGCCGGAATCGATGCGCGCCCGCCCGGCACTGCTAGGCTCCCCGGTCTGCCTATGGGGGAAGGACCGGCTCATGCCCGGAAAGATGGGGACGCCAACCGCTGCACCGCGCAAGCGCTCACTGCGGGTGTCGTATCTGCTACCGGCGACGGTGGCGGCCGCGTTGGTATCGAGTGGGTGCGTCGCCGCCCCCTCCGAGCGTGCGGCCCCGAGCACCTCCCTGCCGCCGACCGCCCTCACGACCCTGCGGCCGACGACCGCCGCAGCGCCCCCGACCACCACGGTCCCGGCCGCCACCACACCGGCCCCGACCACCACCTCCGCGGATATCGAACCGACCGATGTGGCGATCTGCCTGGATCCGGAAACCAACGTCCGGGTCGACGATGACCTGTGCGACGCCGACGAGGACACGTATTCCCGCTTCTGGCTGCATCATTCCTCGGCGCTGATCTACCCCGCCGTCGGCGCGGTCGTGGGCCTGGCCCTGGGCAGCTTCATCCGGCCCACCGCCGGCCGCGTCCTCGACCGCGGCGTTCCCACGTCCGGCGGCCGGGTATTGCGCGGCGGATTCGGCGGGCATCTCCCCAGCGGCGGCAGCTGAAGCGATTAATTCGAGTGGTTCGCGTCGTCCAATGTTTCGAGGCCGCACCCACGCGGCCCGGGATCGAGAAACTCGGGAGACAGGACAAGACGATGAGCAACCCGGAAACCACCTTCACCGCCGAACCCGACAGCCATGTGGCCACCACCGTCGCCCTGATCGACGCGCCCAAGGCCGCCGTCTACCGCGCCTACACCGAAGCGGACCTGATGGTGCGCTGGTGGGGGCCGCGCGAGCTCACCAGCAAAGTCGAGCGGTTCGAGCCGGTGACGGGCGGATCGTGGCACATCGTGCATGTCGATCCCGCGGGCAACGAGTACGGATTCCGCGGCGTCTACCACGAGGTCGGCGCCGACCGGATCGTGAACACCTTCGAGTTCGACGGCACGCCCGGACACGTGTGCCTGGAATCGGTCACCTTCGAGGAGGAAGACGGCAAGACGCGGGTGACGGCGCTGTCGGTGTTCCAGTCCGTCGCGGATCGGGACGGCATGGCGGCCTCGGGGATGGCGGAATTCGCGCCGATCGGGATGGCGCAGCTGCAGGAGGTAGCCGCCGGCCTGTGACCGCCTGCGGCACAACGCCGAAGTCCCCGACCGGAGACATATCTCCTTGGGGGACTTCGTCTTTGGAGCCGCTCAGTTCCCCGGGGGGAGCCGGGCGCCGGGCCCCCCATCGCCGCAGTCGGACGCGAATCGTGCTGTATGGCCCGGATATACGTGTCTACTCGAGTGGTGTGGTGGGCGCGCAGGTGCGGTCTTCCGCCGGGAAGGTTCCATCGCCGAAGTAGCGGTTGGTGGTGTCGAGGATGCAGGTGCTCAGACCCGGTCGCAGCACCATGTGGATCCTGGTGTCGATCAAGGTGATCAAGCGTGACCCCGACATTTGCTGGTGGAGCGCTACGGCATGGGGGTAGGGCGTCCGGTTGTCGCCGGCGGCCTGCAGGATCAGTGCGGGCACGGCGTTGTCGACCACGGTGGGCGGTTCCGGGGGCGGTGACCAGAATGCGCAGGGTTGAATATTGTTGGCCAGCGCGGCGAAGATCGGCTGGCTCGGACGCGCCGCCTGGATCGCGTTCCAATACCAGGCGGGGTCGGCGGGCATCGGTGCGTCCGCACACCAGATCTGCACCATAACCGAATCTTCACCTTGCTTCTCGGCCTCGATCTGCTGGTGCAGCTGTGGGGGCACCTGCGGCGTGCGTCCGTCGGCCGCGTCGGTGACGGCCCGTACCGATGACGCCAGAGCCTCGTTCAATCGCGCGTCCCGCAACATCGTCCACAGCAGGTTCGGCAGGAGATGATCGTCGAAACCGAAGCCCTCGACCACGATCGGCGACAGCGACGCACGGTCGATCAGGTCCTCGACTCCACGACGTACCGCGGTCGCGGAGTCGCCGAGGTGGTACTGCTGGTCACGAGCGGCGGCCCAGTCGGCCCAGTCGTCGAAGGCCGCTTCCACCGCCGGCCCCCAGTCCTGCTGCAACCCCAGCCAGTAGCGCCGCGGATCGATGACACTGTCGAGCACCATGCGATCGGATCGATCGGGGAACAGTTGGGCGTAGACCGCACCCAGATAGGTCCCGTATGACACGCCGTAATAGCTGATGCGGTCCTCACTCAGTGCGGCACGGATCACGTCCATGTCGCGGGCGGTGTTGCGAGTGCTGAGCTGCCGCATCCAGTCCCGATCGCCCACCAGGCAATCGGCGGCCAGCTGTGCCTGCAGGACTGTTTCGGAGACGAACCCGGGGAACCCGACACCGGCCGAGCGGATCGAGCCGGCGACCGGCCATCCGCACCGCTGGTGCCGCCCGGACCGGGCGACTCCCCGCGGGTCGAATCCGATCAGGTCATAGCGGCTCAGCACATCCGGTTCGAGAACATCACCGACGAGATCGAACGCATCGAGCCCAGGCGTGCCCGGTCCGCCCGAGTTGGTCAGCAGCACACCGCGACGGTGTGCCACGTCGCGGGCCGGGATCCGCGAGACCGCAATGGTGATGCTCGGCCCGTCCGGCCTGCCGTAATCGAGTGGCACAGTGACATCCGTGCAGGCCGCGCCCTCCGCCGTCAGGGGCGCGTCCTCGCAGGTACGCCAGTCGAGATGTTGCTGATGAAAGCGCGCCAACGGATCTCCCGGTTCAGCGCCGGCAACACCCGAAGCAGAGGCCACCGTGACCGCGAGTACGGCGACGATCACCGCCGCGACAACACCCCGCACATCATTCAGCGAACTTCGGGAGCGACGCTCAGGGGACGCTATCGAATACGGATCTCCAACACCCACGAGGACAAGACCTTTCAGCAAGTCGAGATCGAATCGCACCGGGAGCCACCGCCGCCAACCATCCAGCCGCGCAGAAATCAGTCCGGGTCAATCGTAAATCCGGGCAATTCCGGGAAACCCACGGAATTCCGCGGCCTCGGCCACGTATTTCGCGGTGGGTTGGCGAACCGAGTGTAGCTTCCGATCACGCAATGGCCGGCCAGGCGAAAAGTCGCGCCGAAAACGGTACCACCCCCAACACATCCGAAACCCTGCCCATAATCACCCTTTTCGGATAAATCGTCATATTTGGTGCGCCGGGCGCGGCAACGACCAAATCCGAGCGGTTCAGCATTTCCGGACACCGCCGGCGAGTAAGGTGTCCGACTGCGTGTGGCGTACCACACACCGGCGAATTCGACGCCTAAGGTCTGGTGCGGTCCGCCCCATCAGGGGCAGCTGAGTGGAGGGATTCGAAGAGTGAAGTTCGAGAAGATCACCGCTGTCGTTTTCATGGCCATCTCGGCCGTGGGCATTACTGCGGCAACCGCCCATGCAGAGCCGGCCGTCGCCGAGCAGCCGGCTGCGGCGGACATGATTTCCGGTCTGGATCATGAAATCGTCTACCAGATCACCATTTCGCCGGTTGACAAGGTCATCACGACCACCGTTCAGAATGGCAAGTTCGAGATGGAGCGGAACGGCGCGGTGGTGCTCGAGTCCGGCAACGGAGCGGCGAGGACCGAAATGCCGCAACGGTTCACCGTCGAGGGGCGTTCGATTCCGCTCGTGCAGCACATCGGTGCGGACGGCCGCACCTTGACGCTGACACCGACCCCAACGGCGGAAGATACGGCGCAACTGAAGAACATCAGCTCCTACGACCGCCTGAAGGAACAGATCGACAAAAACCTGCCCGGCGTCGTCACCGGTGCCATTGTGGGCGGCCTCCTCGGGGCGTGCGTGTTCCTGTTGTGGGGGCTCACCATTCCCGTGGGCGCGCTGATCGGTGCAACCATCGGCGGATACATCACAGGCGGCCCGGAGTTCCTCGACGCCGTAACAGCGTGGGTCACCGCCCAGCCGTGATCACTGGCAGGTGAGTAAGGGGTCAACTGGTCAGGGAAGAGCTGCGAGAAATAGGGGTCGACGACAATGCCGAAGGCCCCCGCCGAATCGGAACTCGGCGGGGGCCTTCGGGTTCGGTGCTACTAGGTCACCAGGACCGGTGAGTCACCAGGACGACGTGTGGGAGCCCGGGGACTCGCCGCGGTGATCGATACATCTCGTCAACTCGGCTGGGGCGATAGGCTGTATCAAGTCTTCTTGCTGACCCAGACAGGCGATCCTGACCACCGTACCAATCACCACCGCAGTTCAGTATTTTGGCTGGCGAGGATCGCCTGGATTTCGCGATCCACACCGACCTCGAACCCGGACCACTGCGGCGGCTCCAGGTGACCGCCCCGGAGTTACAGACCCCGGAAGCCGGACGACGAGGCGATTACGAGCAGCTTGGCTACGGATTCCGATGCCTCGGCCTGCACCCTCACCTGCCGTACTGAGTCAGCGTTCCCAGATCCGGCTATCCCTTCCCACTGGATCCCCCGATCACAGGGGGCTCAGGAAACCGATCCGGGCGTTGAAATCCATTGCGTTGGTTGGCCGGTCACGCCGGCGACGGTCTCGAAATCATGGTCGTAGTGGAGGATTGTGAGGTTGTGGGCGGAGGCGGTTACCGATACCAGGAGATCTACCACCCCGGCACTGCGATGCCGACCGGACTCGGTGAGGGATTGCTGAATGCGGTGCGCCCGCTGCCACGCGGCGGCGGGCGTGACAACCCAACCGAACAATCCATCGAACAGTTCTTTCTTGCGCAGACGATCAGCTAGAGAGGTCGCGCCGTACAGCAATTCCAGCTCGACCGCGTCGCAGATGGCGATCAACCCCGCGTTGAGCGGCTCGTCCCATGCCTTACGGATCGAGGGATTCAGGAGCAGGCGCCCGACTGCGGACGTATCGATCAGGTATTCGATCACGAGCGATACCCCTGCTTGTCGAGCAGATAGTCGAAGTCACCTCGCTCGGCCATCTCGACTAGCTCGGCCAGTGCCTTGGCGCGCTTGATCCGCTTCGCGACTTCGATCAGAGCCGCGTTCACAGTGTCCTTCTTGGTGGCGGTGCCCAGCAGGCGCTGCGCCTCCGCGAGCGCCTCGTCATCGACGTCGATCAGCAGTTTGGACATCGAGACCACCTCCCATTGATATATGTAATAGCCGACCCAAATATACCGGATATCGGCCGCAGGTGGGCGCCGAACGCCGAAGGCCCCCACCGGGACGAATCACGGTGGGGGCCTTCGGGTGTGGAGTTGTCAGCTCACGAGGAGCTTCGGCTCACCAGGACGACTTGTGGACGCCCGGGAGCTCGCCGCGGTGGGCCATCTCGCGCAGGCACACGCGGCACAGGCCGAACTTGCGGTACACAGCGTGCGGACGACCGCAGCGCTGGCAGCGGGTGTAGGCGCGCACCGCGAACTTCGGCTTGGCGTTGGCCTTGTTGATCAGAGCCTTCTTAGCCATGGATCAGTTCTCCTTGAACGGGAAGCCGAGGTGCTTGAGCAGCGCGCGGCCTTCTTCGTTGTTGGTCGCGGTGGTCACCACGGTGATGTCCATACCACGCGGACGGTCGATCTTGTCGACGTCGATCTCGTGGAACATCGACTGCTCGGAGAGACCGAAGGTGTAGTTGCCGTGGCCGTCGAACTGCTTCGGCGAGAGACCGCGGAAGTCGCGGATACGCGGAAGCGCGATCGAGATCAGACGGTCCAGGAACTCCCACATCCGGTCGCCGCGCAGGGTGACCTTCGCGCCGATCGGCATGCCCTCACGCAGCTTGAACTGCGCGATGGACTTGGTGGCCTTGCGGATCTCGGGCTTCTGGCCGGTGATCAGGGTGAGGTCGGCGACCGCGCCGTTGATCAGCTTCGCGTCACGGGCGGCGTCGCCGACACCCATGTTCACGACGACCTTCACGACGCCCGGGATCTGCATCACGTTGGCGTAGTTGAACTCGTTGTTCAGGGCCGGCTTGATTTCCTCGCGGTAGCGGGTCTTCAGGCGGGGCTGAACCTTGTTCTCGGTAGAAGTCATCTCAGATGTCCTTCCCGTTGCGACGGGAGATGCGGACCCGCTTGCCGTTCTCATCGGTGCGGTAGCCCACGCGGGTCGGCTTGCCGTCGGAGTCGACGACCATCACGTTGGAGGCCTGGATCGGCGCTTCCTGGGTGACGATGCCGCCCGAGCTGGCGCCACGCTGGTTCGCGGAATCCGCGACGTGCTTCTTGATGCGGTTCACGCCCTCGACGAGGACCTTGCCGGTCGCCGGGAAGGCCTGGATGACCTTGCCCTTGGCGCCCTTGTCCTTGCCCGAGATCACGATGACCGTGTCGCCCTTGTGCACCTTCATGGTTACAGCACCTCCGGGGCCAGCGAGACGATCTTCATGAAGCGCTTCTCACGCAGCTCACGGCCGACCGGGCCGAAGATGCGGGTGCCACGCGGATCGTTGTCCGCCTTGATGAGCACCGCGGCGTTCTCGTCGAACTTGATGTACGAGCCATCCGGGCGACGACGCTCCTTGACGGTGCGCACGACGACGGCCTTGACGACCTCGCCCTTCTTGACGTTGCCGCCGGGGATGGCGTCCTTGACAGTGGCGACGATGATGTCACCGATGCCGGCATAGCGACGCGACGAACCACCGAGCACGCGGATGCAGAGGATTTCCTTCGCACCCGTGTTGTCGGCGACGCGCAGTCGCGACTCCTGCTGAATCACTTCAGCTCCTCCTAGACCTGGACGAAATGCACGCCGGATTGCCGACCCGACGGGCATGGTCAGTTGCCCTGCGACGCGCGCCTGCCAGCGGTTTTTCACCAAACTGGGAGAACAACCACTGTGGGTTCGCGGCCGAAGTGCGGGCATAGCTCCCGCAGGCAACCGCAACAGTCTAACGAAGGCCCAGGTCCTACCCAAATCAGGGGGTTCGGCGCGGATTCAGGGGTTCCTCAGCCGGGTCCGCTAGCGTCGGCCCGAGCAACGTACGAGCTATCCCGATTATCCGGTAGAGGAGATTCGCGTTGACTTCCGAGCGTTCTGTTCTCGACCGCCGTGGCTTCCTGATCGCGCTGGGACTGGTGCCCGCCGCGGCCGTGCTGGCCTCCTGCAACAAGAACGACGCCAATGCCGGGAAACCGGCCACGCTCATCGGGCCCGACATGGCCGGATCGGATCCGGCGATCCGGCCGCAGGACGACCTGTACCGGTTCGTCAACGGGAAATGGCTACGCGAGTACCAGCTGCCGCCGGACAAGGTGTCCTTCGGCACCTTCGACGAGGTGCAGGAACGGGTGGAACAGCAGCTCAAGGAGATCATCGAGGGCATCCACGACCCGGAGGGCGGAACCGACGCGCAGAAGATCCGCGACCTCTACGACGGGCGCATCGACAAGGACATCATCGAACAGCTCGGCATCACGCCGCTCAACGATCTGTTCGAGCAGATCGACCGGGCCGCGACCAAGGCCGACCTCGCCAGGGTGATGGGTTCGCTGCCCGGGGTCGGATTGATCGGGATCGGGGTGGGGCCCGACCCGAAGGACTCCAACGCCTACCTGCCCGGGGTCTCGCAGGCCGGGCTCGGGCTGGACGAGCAGTACTACCGCAAGCCCGAGAACGCCGACAAGCTCGCCAAGTACCGGACCTATATGCAGCGCATCGCGGCCGGCGCCGGGTTCGCCGACCCCACCGCCCTGGCCGACCGGGTGGTCGACCTGGAGAAACGGATCGCCGGATTCCATTGGAACAATGTGAAACTGCGCGACACCGACGCCACCTACAACCTGAAGACGTGGGCGGAGCTGACCGCGCTGGGGCCGCAATTCGATTGGGACCCTTGGCTGGCGGGTACCACCGACCGGCCCAAGGACCTGTTCGGCAAGGTCAATGTGGACGAGCCGTCGTTCGTCACGGGTGCCGCACAGCTGTGGGCCGAGGTCGACATCCCCGCCTGGCGTGAATATCTGAAGCTGGCGCTGGTGCGCGGCTTCGCCACCTATCTGCCCAAGGCCATCGCCGACCCGAACTTCGACTTCTTCGGCCGGGAGATGGCGGGCCTGCAGCAGCGGCCCGAACCGTGGAAGACCGCGGTGTCCACGGTCAACGAGGTGATCGGCGAGGCGCTCGGAAAACTCTACGTGGACAAGCACTTCCCGCCCGAGGCCAAGAAGCGGGCGCTGGAGATGGTCGACGATCTGCGGGCGGCCTACCGGGACAACTTCAAGAACTCGACCTGGATGACGCAGCCCACCCGGGAGGCGGCCATCGCCAAGCTGGAGAAGATCGACGCCAAGATCGGCTACCCGGACAAATGGAAGGACTACGGCAAGCTCACCGTCACCCGCGACCGCCTGGTCGAATCCCTGCGCGCCTCCGCGGCCTTCGAGGCCAAGCGCATGTTCGACCGGCTGGGGACGCCTGTGGACAAATCGGAGTGGGGTATGCCGCCGCAGATCGTGAACGCCTACTACAACCCCAGCGGCAATGAGATCGTCTTCCCCGCGGCGTTCCTGCAGCCGCCGTTCTTCGACCCGAACGCCGAGCCCGCGGTGAACTACGGTGCGGGCGGCGCGGTCATCGGCCACGAGATCGGGCACGGTTTCGACGATCAGGGCGCGAAGTACGACGGGGACGGCAATCTGAAGGACTGGTGGACCCCGGCGGACAAGGCCGCCTTCCAGGCCAAGACCGCGCAGCTCATCGCGCAGTACAACGTGCTGGTGCCGGAGGGACTGCCCGCCGATCAGCATGTGAACGGTGAGCTCACCGTCGGCGAGAACCTGGCCGACCTGCGCGGACTGGAGATCTCGCTGGCCGCGTACCGCATGGTGCGGGAGCGCGCAGGGACCGCGACGCCCGACTACAAGCCGATGTTCGAATCCTGGGGCCGGACCTGGCGGACCAAGATGACCGACGAGTCGCTCGAACGGCAGCTCGCCAATGATCCGCACTCGCCGGCGGAATTCCGGTGCAACCAGGTGGTGCGCAATCTCGGCGAGTTCTACAGCACCTACGACGTGAAGGAAGGCGACAAGGCGTACCTGCCGCCGGACCAGCGCGTCACCCTCTGAGCTCGCGACATCCCGCGCGAGGCTGCCTTCCCCGGTAGCCTCGCGTCGGTATCGCAGCTTCACGAGAGGTAGTGCCTGTGACTTCGTCGGGTTCGGCGCGCTTGGATCGCCGCGCATTCCTGATCGCCCTCGGGCTGGTTCCGGCCGCGGCCGCCTTGGCGTCCTGCAGCAAGGATTCGACGGCGAAAACGTTGACGGGACCGGATCTTTCGGGAGCCGACGAGGCGGTCCGGGTACAGGACGACCTGTACCGGTACGTCAACGGCAAGTGGCTGCGCGAGTACCAGCTGCCGCCGGACAAGCCCGCCTTCGGTGCGGTCAGCGAGGCCAACGAGCGCACGCTGAACCAGTTGCGGGAGATCATCGACGGGATCAAGGACCCGGAACCGGGTTCGGACGCGCAGAAGATCCGCGACCTCTACGACGCGCGCGTCGACTGGGACACCGTCGAGAAACTCGGGATGTCGCCGCTGCAGGAGCTGTTCGACCAGGTCGACAAGGCCGCGACCAAGCCCGATCTGGCGAAGGTGATGGGCGCGTTGCCGATCGGCGGGCTGATCGGGATCGGCGTCAGCATCGACCGCAAGAACTCCAACGCCTACATCCCCGGGATCTCGCAGTCCGGGCTCGGGCTGGAGGAGGACTACTACAGCAAACCGCAGTACGCCGAGAAGCTGAAGGGGTATCGGGTCTACCTGGAAGCGATCGCGAAGGGCGCCGGGTTCGCCGATCCGAGCGGAATGGCGCAGCGGATCCTCGACCTGGAGACCCGCATCGCGGCCGTCTTCTGGGATCGGGTGCGCCGCCGCGACGCCGACGCCTCCTACAACCGCATGACCTGGCAGCAGCTGACCGAACTCGGCCGCGGCTTCGACTTCGAGCCGTGGCTGGCCGGATGCACCGACCGGCCCAAGGACCTGTTCGCGGAAGTGATTGTCGCGCAGCCGTCCTACATCACCGCGGCCGGGCAGATCTGGGCCGACACCGATATCGCGATCTGGCGCGACTATCTGAAGCTGTCGGTGGTTCGCGCCTACGCGCCCTACCTGCCGATCGCGATCAACGACGCCTACTTCCAGTTCGCCGGGCGGGTCATGCGCGGACAGCAGGAGCGGCAGGAGCGCTGGAAATACGGCGTCAACCTGGTGAACTCCTCGCTGCCGGAATCGCTGGGGAAGCTGTATGTGGACAAGCACTTCCCGGCCTCGGCCAAGGACGAGGTCAAGCGGATGGTGGACGATCTGCTGAACGCCTACCGGGAGAACTTCCGCGCCTCGGCCTGGATGACGCAGCCCACCCGGGACGCGGCCCTGGCCAAACTGGACAAGATGCGAGTCAAGATCGGGTACCCGGACAAGTGGGACGATTACTCGAAGCTGACCGTCACCCGCGGCAAGCTCGTCCAATCCCTGCTCGCCATCAACGCTTTCAACAACAAGAAGGACTGGGACCGGCTCGGCACGCCGGTCGACAAGTCCGAGTGGGGTATGAGCCCGCAGACCGTCAACGCGTATTACTCGCCGCCCAACAACGAGATCGTCTTCCCCGCCGCGTATCTGCAGCCGCCGTACTTCGACAACGACGCGCAGCCGGCGGTGAACTTCGGCGCGGTCGGCGCGACCATCGGCCACGAGATCGGTCACGGGTTCGACGATCAGGGCCGTAAATACGACGGCGACGGCAACCTGCGGGACTGGTGGACCCCGGAGGACAAGGCCGCCTTCGAAGCCCGCGCGGCCAAGGTGGTCGCCCAGTACGACGGCCTGGTGCCCGAAGGGGTGTCGCCCGAGAACAAGGTGAACGGCAAACTCACGCTCGGCGAGAACCTGGCCGACCTGCGCGGACTCCAGATCGCCCTGGCCGCCTACCGGCTCGCCGAGAAGCGCGCGGGCAACGACAACCCGGATTACCGCACCATGTTCCTGTCCTGGGCCCGGGGCTGGCGTGCGAAGCAGACCCCCGAGCTCACCGCCGAGGGTCTCTCCGACACCCACTCCCCCGACGAATTCCGCTGCAACCAGGTGGTCCGCAACCTGCCGGAGTTCTACGGCACGTTCGGCGTCACCTCCGGCGACAAGCTCTTCCTGCCCGAGGACCAGCGCGTCACCTTCTGACCCGCGCGGGACCCGGCCGCTCAGGCCGGGTCCGTCAACTCCCGGGGCGCGGCCTGCCGCCACGAGTCGGTGACGATGGCCTCCAGTTCGTCGCGATCGTCCAAGGCCGCCAGGCGAACCCGGACCCAGGCGTTGCCCGCCTCGTGCGGGGCGATCCAGAACTTGTCCGGCTCGGCCCGCACCAGTTCGTCGCGGTCGGCGATCGGGCACCGGACGGCCATCGAGGTCTCGTTCTCCGGCAGGGTCAGGAACAGTTTCCCCGCGACCCGGAAGGTCGGCATCTGCCATTCGAACTGCTCGGCGGTGCGCGCCAGCGAAAGCGCCACCGCCCGAACATCATCCCCGGTCACCGTCATGTGATCGATCCTCCCAGGCGGGTCCGACAACCGGCTCAGGCGGCGGGGGTGCCCAGGATGACGCTGCCCACGTTGCATTCCTCCAGTTCGGAGACGCCGGTGGCGGCGGTGAACGCGGCGGTGTCGGAGAAGCCCTGGGCCACCGCGCCCAGACCCATGGCGGTGGCCGCCAGATAGAGGGTCTGCATGAGGACGCCCACGTGTTTGAGCATGTTGGCGTAGGCGACCGACTCGTAGGACCACATGATCCGGCCCGCGCGCGCCGAGATCAACAGCAGCAGTTGCGGTTCGGACGCGTTGGCCAGGGTCGCCGTCGTGGTGCGGAGCAGACGCTCGACCTCGGGGGAATCGGCGGGGGCCACGGGGCGCAGGACGTGCTCGAAGGAGTCGTAGTGGTACATGGCGGGGGGCAGGCCCTCGACAGTGCGGACCACCGGGTAGAGCTCCAGTTCGTGAACGCCGCCGCCCGAAGGGTAAGGGCGGGACGGGAGTTCGCCGCCGTCGGGCGTCCGTTCCATCGAGCGGGTGCGAGCGGTGCGGTAGAGCAGTTCCGCCAGCTGAGCCAGGGTGATCGGGTTGCTGTCATCGAAGGCGCGGCAGGAGCGGCGGTCCTCGACGGCGGCGGTCAGTGACAGGTCCGAGGCGCGCAGCGCGGCCAGATCGGGGGCCGGGAGCGCGATCGACTCGCCCGGGTAGGCCGGACGGTGCGCGGGGAGCTGCGGGAACTCGTCCTTCGCCCACGCCGTCGGACCGAAGTTGTCCCAGGTGACCGTGCGGGAGCCCAGCGTGCTGCGGCGGTGGAACCACAGATCGGGGGCGCTCCAGCTGCGGGTGGTGAAGTCGCCGGACTCGGTGGACGGGTCTGCGGTGAAGCCGCCCCAGGCCAGGTCGGCGGCGATGCGGGCCGAAAGATGCTCGGGCAGGCCGAGTTCGGACGGGCTCGCACCGCCCGCCACGGCGAGCAGGCGCGGGTCGTGCACCCGCAGGTCGCACCAGGAGGTGGGGTGCTCGAGCACCAGGCCCTCCGAATCACGGTGGATCACCGTGAATTTCGAAAGGGGGGCCGCCGCCGCGCCCGCCGGACGGGCGGGCGGGGTGGCGAAGGGCCGCAGGGTATAGAGGTCCCGATCGCCGTCGCGGACGGTGACCTCCAGCCAGCCCGCGCCGGTCAGGCGGTCGAGCAGCGGTGTCACCGAATCGGATTCGGGCTCCAGCTGGGTGAGGGTCGCCGGGCCGCGATTGAGGGTCTTCAGGGCCTGGCTCTGGGGTGCGGTCAGGCCCGTCAGCTTCTCGTTGCGGGGCGGGTTCAGCAGGACCGCGCCGCCCGGCATCGTCAGGCAGGTGACGCCGGGGCGCAGCGCGTAGCGGTGGTCGGCGCGGGTCATTTGGCGGCGTTGGCCAGAGCCGGTTCGAGCTTGTCGAGCAGGTACGGCAGGGCCAGCGGGGTGGGCTGGTTGATGGCGCTGATCTCCTGGACGGTGAGGAAGACGATCGAGTTCTTCTTCACCGACGGCAGGTCGTTGTAGCCCGGCAGGGCGCGGTACTTCTCGTCCAGGCCGGGCGAGTAGCCGGCCAGCAGCAGGTCGGAGTTCAGTTCGTCGAGGCGCTCCGGCGACAGGGCCAGGCGGCCGCCGTTGCCGCCCTGCTCCACCAGGCGCTGCGGGATGGTCATGCCGAGCTGGGTGAACAGGCGGCTGGATCCGTCCTTCGGGTCGGTGAGGACCATCAGCTGCGACGGCCCGGCCAGCCAGGAGCTGATGAAGGTCTTGCCCTTCAGGCCCGGATTGCGTTGCGCGATACCGTCGATGCGGCCGTTGAGGTCGGCGACCACCTTGTCCGCGTCGGCGGTCTTGTGCAGCACCTGGCCCAGCGCGTGCACCTGGTCGGCCCACGGGGTCACGGCTTCCTTGGTGAGGCCGGGCAGGGTGGGCGCGACCTTGGACAGGTCGCCGTAGGTCTTGGCGTCGGCGATGAACGGGTCGGCCAGGATCAGGTCCGGGTTCAGCGCGGCGACCTGTTCGGCCAGATTGCCGGTGGTCGAGAGGGCCTTGGACTGCGACAACGTGGCCGGCTCCCAGGGCGGGGCGCCCTTGCTGAGCACCGCGATGTTGTCGATGTAGCCGACCGGGGTGACGCCGAGCGCCTGTGTGGTGTCGAGCCACTGGTTGCCCAGGGCGACGATGCGGGTCGGGGTGCCCTCG
Source organism: Nocardia sp. NPDC005746 (assembly GCF_040630785.1). Lineage (NCBI taxonomy): Bacteria > Bacillati > Actinomycetota > Actinomycetes > Mycobacteriales > Nocardiaceae > Nocardia > Nocardia sp. NPDC005746. The sequence goes on along the minus strand of NZ_JBEXYE010000016.1, from coordinate 97,830 downwards.
ACAGTAGTCTGGCCGTGCGCGTGGGTGATGGTGACCGGGGCGCCGCCACCCGAGGCCGTGTCGTCGGAGCTGGATCCGCAGGCCGTGAGCCCGAGCGCGAGCAGGCCTGCGACTGCCGCCAGGGCGGCTTTTGCGGTGAACGACCGCGACTTCATCGTGCTCTCCTGTCTGCTCTGCCCGACCGGATCGACCGAGCGTGCCCGGCCGAAACGGTCGAGCGGTAGGTGAGCCTAGCCTAATTTTCTCCCGAGTTGCAGACCGTTGTCGCCGATTCGATCCCCGAAGGGGTGGCCGATCGTGCCCTTCATGGATTAGGTTAGGTTTGCATAAGTTAGTACTGGGGGTTTGGAACGATGGAGCGTGCGGTGCCGGATTCACTGTCCGCCGTCGAGCGTCATCGGCTCGCGGACGAATGGGCCAATGGGGTCGAACTGTACGACGTCCCCTCGGTTTCCATGCTCATCGACGGCGGACGCCGCGTGCCGTCACTGCGCACCGCCGTCCGCTGCGGTGGGCACATCCTCACCTACGCCGAACTCTACGAACGGCTCGACGGCGGCGTGACCGGCACCGCCGGACCCACCCTCGACGATCTGGCCCGCATCCTCTGCGATATCGCCAGCGCCGCCGAATTCGGCACGGTACTGGCCGAACTGGGCCCCACCGGCACCGGACTGAAACCGGTCGCGGTGGCCGCGGCCGCCGACGACCGCCGCGCGGTGGCCGCCGATCAGCGCTCCTGCCAGATCGACCGGGCCTACGGCTCGCCGGATTCGCGACTGCTGGCCACCCGCTGGGACACCACCGACGCCGCGGTCGAACTGCTGGCCGCGCTAGCCGACGGGGCGACGCTGGTCCTGGCCACGGCCCCGCAGCGCGCCGACGCCGGCGCCCTGGCCGAACTCATCGCGCTGAGTGCGGCGACCCACGTGGTGGCCGACGCCGACACCCTGGCCAACCTGGCCTTCCTGCCATCCCCCGCGCTGCCCAGCGTGCGCCGCTGGGATGTGTTCGGAAACGACTGCCCGGCGGCACTGTCGGCGCTGCTGCACGAACTGGCTCCGGGCTCCTGCACCGGATTCGCCTACACCACACCGGAATACGCGGGCGTGGCGGCGCGCGGACCTCTGGACGGTTCGGGGCGGGTGCGGCCGATTCCGGGCGCCCGGCTGCTGGTGCTGGACGACGCGCTGCGGCTGGTGCCGCCGGGCCGGTCCGGCCGTGTGTACCTGGGCGGCTCGGCGCTGGCGCTGGAATTGGACGGCGCCGCCGAAGGATTCGTCAACGACCCGTTCGTGCCGGGCGGCCGCCTGGCGCGGACCGATATCCACGGCGGCTGGACGCCCGACGGCTGGCTGCTGCTCGATCTGGAGGGGTCCGTCGCTCCCGCGGCGTCATCGGCCATCGAGCGGCGGCTCTCCGCGCCGCGTCACGGTCACCGCGGCGAATCCGCCGCCGCCTGATTCGTTCCCATAGACGAACGGCCGCCGACCTTTTCGAGGTCGGCGGCCGATATCGTCTCGTCTGTCGTTATGTGGCGGCTGCCAGCGCAGCCAGGCTGCGCTGCCAGAGTTCGGTGAGACGGGTGGCTTCCGCCTCGGTGAACAGGGTCTCGCTCCAGCGCCAATTCGTGGTCAGCTGCGGGCCTTCCGGGGTCGAGCCGATGCCCGCGATGACATCGAGGGCGTAGCGCAGCGGCAGGTCCGGTTCCGGATCCAGCGGCAGCGACTCGTTGAGCGGGCCGGTGAGCAGCGACCACGAGTCGGCGGCCTGGCCGCTGAGGTCCACGCGGCCCAGGTAATTGAACTCGACCTGCGGGTGCCGCGCGGTCGCCAGCTCCGGCACGCCGGTGGTGTAGCGGAGCAGACCGTAGTCCGAGCCACCGTTCGGGATCGCGGCCAGCTGCGCGGTCACCGCGTCCAGCAGGGCGCGCGCCGCCGCCGGATCCTGTTCGGCGCGTTCGACGTCCACCGTCGCGCCCGCGCCCAGGCGGACCGGGAACACGGTGGTGAACCAGCCGAGGGTGTTGCTGGTGTCGGTGCCGAGCAGGTCGTCGGCGCGGCCGTGACCCTCGAGCGCGATGAGCGCGCCGTGCGCGGGATCCTGGGCGCGCTCGCGCCGCCAGCTCGCCAGGGTGACGGTGAGGGCGGTGAGCAGGAATTCGCGCACGCCCTCGTCGCGGGTGAGGGAGGCCAGCACCCGTTCGGTCACGGGGACCGGGGTGACGGCCGTGGCGACCCGCAGCGACGACCAGGTGTCGGTGTCCGGATACGGGATGCGGCGGCCGATGGCCGGGTCGGGGGCGTCCAGCTGCTCACGCCAATACGCGCTCTGGGACAGGATTTCCGCCGACTCGGCGCGCTCGGCCATCCGCCGGGAGAACTCCCGGTACGAGGTGGACTCCGGCAGCGCGGCCCCTTCCCCGAGGGCGGCGATCAGCAGGTGCCACGACACCACGTCGACGGCCAGGTGGTGGATGGTGAGCAGCAGGACGTCACCCTGATCGGTGCCGGAGAACCAGGCCGCGCGCACCATATCGCCGGTGCGCGGGTTGATCTCGTCCATCAGGACCCGGGCCACGCCGTGCACGGCCTCGGCGGTGTCGGCGGGATCGGCGATGTGGGTGAGGATGTCGGCCGCCCGCACCGCGCCGGGCGGCGCGGTGATCAGGCGCGGGCCGTCGTCGGTATCGGTGAGGCTGGAGCGCAGCGTGTCGTAGCCGTCCAGTACACCTTGGAGTGCGGCCTCGATGGCCTGCCGGTCGATGCCGGCGGGCAGGCGCAGCAGCGCGGTCTGGGTGAAACGCCGGTAGTTGCCGTACTCGTACATCCACGACACCACCGGAAGCGGCGGTACCGCACCGTAATCCGCGACCTTCTCGGCGGCGGCGGTCTCGGCCGCGTCGAGGGCGGCGGCCAGTTCCCGGATGGTGGGGGTGGCCAGGACCATGCGCGGGGTCAGGGTGAGACCGCGGCGGCGGGCCTTGTTGACCAGGGAGATGGCGACGATGCTGTCCACGCCGAGGGCGAAGAAGTCGTCGTCCACGCCGGGCGCGCGGCCGTCGAAGAGCTCGGCCAGCAGTTCGGCGAGTTCCTTCTCGGTGGCGGTGCGCGGCGCGGTGTCGGAGCCGGTGTCGGCCAGGGCGGCCTCGGCCAGCCGGGTCAGGGCGGGACCGTCGAGCTTGCCGTTGGCGTTGACCGGCAGCCGCGGCAGCGCGAGCACCCGGGCCGGAATCATGTAGGCGGGCAGGCGCTCCGAGAGCGCGGCGCGGGTGCGCACCGGGTCCACGACCCGATCGGCCTCGCCGACCACGAAGCCCACCAGGCTCGCCCCGCCCGCCCGGCGGACCACGGTGACGGCCGCGGTGTCCACGCCGGGCAGCCGGCGCAGCGCGGTCTCGATCTCACCGATCTCGATGCGGTAGCCGCGCACCTTGACCTGCGCGTCGGCGCGGCCCAGGTAGCCGAGGCCGCCGTGCGGCAGGTGACGGACCAGGTCGCCGGTGCGGTACATGCGGCGGCCGGGCCGGAACGGGTCGGCCACGAAACGGTCCGAAGTCGTTGCCGCGCGGCCGATGTAACCGCGGGCCAGCTGCGGACCCGACAGGTACAGCTCACCGACGACGCCGCCGGGAACCGGGCGCAGCATGGAATCCAGGACGTAGCCCGACATTCCGGCATTGGGGGTGCCGATGGTCGGGGTCTCGAACTCGGCGATGGGAGCGACCACGGCCTCGACCGTGGTCTCGGTCGGGCCGTAGCAGTTGTACACCGCGGTCCCGCCGCGTCCGCTGCCGGCGCTCAGGGCCAGCTCGCGTAGTCGCGCCCACAGGGCGGCGTCGATGGCCTCGCCGCCCAGTGCCAGCACCGGCAGTTCGCGATCGACCAGTCCGGCGGCGTTGAGCTGCGCGAACATCGACGGGGTGGTGTCGATCATGTCGATGTCGGCGGCGATCATGCCCGCGCACAACCGGTGCGCGTCGCGCATCTCCACGGCGTCGAACAGGTGGATGGCCTGCCCGGCCAGCAGACCGACCATGGGCTGCCAGGAGGCGTCGAAGCTCAGCGACCAGGCGTGCGCGATGCGCAGCGGACGGCCCAGCCGCGCCGTGGCCGGGCGGTAGACGCGGTCGCGGTGATCGGCGAAGTAGGCCATGAGCGCGGCCTGGGTTCCGGCGACGCCCTTCGGTTCGCCGGTCGAGCCGGAGGTGAAGATGAGGTACGCGAGCTGATCCGGGTGCCGGACGACCCGCGGGGTCGCGACGTGCTCGCCCGAAAGGCCCTGCACGACCGGGGAATCGTCCAGCACCAGTACGGAACCGGTCAGCAGCGCGCCCTCGGGATCGAGGTCGTGGCGGGTGGCGGCGTCGGTGACCACCAGCGCCGGGTTCGCCTGCCGCAGGATCGATTCGATGCGGGAGGCGGGCAAGGTGGTGTCCACCGGCACGTACGCGCCGCCCGCGGCGAACGCGGCCAGCAGGGCGATGATCGATCGCGGCGAGCGCGGCATGACCAGCGCGACAACGCTTTCCGCGCCGACACCACGCTCGGCGAACTCGACCGCCTGCCGGGCGGCCAGCTCCCGCAGCTCCCGGTAGGTCAGCCGGAGTCCGGAACTGTCCTGGAGCGCAACGGCTTCCGGTGTCATGGCGACCTGCCGCTCGAACAGCTCCCACACCGAATCGGCGGGCTCGGCCGGGTCCACGCTCGGCGTCTCGGCGGCGGCGAACGCGGCGTGCTCGGCGTCGGTGAGCACGCTGAGCGCATCCGGTGTGGCCGACCCGATTCCGGGCAGCCGGCGCAGCACGGCCAGCAGCCGCTCGCCGAGACCCTCGGCGGGCAGGTACGGCAGGGCGGCGGGCATGGCCTCGAACTGGACCAGCAGTTCGTCGCCGCTCATGTGGGCGACCACGGTGAGCGGGTAGTGCGCGAGGGATTCCATCTCGACCGGCCGGAACCGGGCCCCGTCGGGGGCGGTGACGGTGCGGATGGCGTCGTCGATGGGCGCGTTCTCGAACACGAACAGGGTGTCGAAGAGCGTGCCGTGCCCAGCGGCGCGCTGCACCGACGACAGGCTCACGTAGCCGATGTCGCGCATGGACGCGCATTCGCGCTGCAGGCGCGCGCACTGCTCGACCACCGACAGCTCGCGGTCCAGGCGGTGGGTGACCGGCACGGTGTTGATGAACAGCCCGACCATGCCTTCCACGCCCGGAAGCTGGTCGGGGCGACCGGAAATGGTGGTGCCGTAGACGACGTCACGACGGTCGGTGAGGCGGCCGAGCAGGACCGTCCAGGCGAACTGCACCGCGGTGTTGAGGGTCAGGCCGTGGGCGCCCGCCCAGGACCGGACGGCCGCGGTGTCGGCGGCCGACAGCAGCAGGCGGGTCTTCTCCGGCACCGCGTCGGCGGCGATCGGCGCGCCGCCCGCCAGCAGCAGCGGGCCGGTCAGCTCGGCCAGGTAGTCGGTCCAGCGCTGGGTGACGGCCGCGGTGTCCTGCGCGCCGAGCCAGGCGATGTAGTCGCGGTAGGGACGCGGTTTCGGCAGTGCCGCGACGGATCCGCCCGCCTGGTAGACGGCCAGCAGCTCGGTGAAGTAGATCGCCACCGCCCAGCCGTCCATCAGGATGTGGTGGGCGGTGAGGATCATGCGCCGCGCGCCGGTCTCGGGCACGGTGAGCAGCAGCACGCGCAGGGCGGGCCCACGGCTCAGATCGAACGGGACGCGCCGTTCGGCGGCGGCGAGGTCGTCGAATTCCTCGGGCCGCGCGTCCTGTTCGGTCCACGGCATCTCGGCGTGGGCCGGCACGATCTGCACCGGCCGCGGCACGTTCTCGTCCCAGAACGCGGCACGCAGGTTGGGGTGCCGGTCCAGCATGGCCTGGGCGCTGCGGCGCAGCAGGCCGGTGTCGAGCGGGCCGTCGATGTCCACCACGAATTGCATGGTGTACAGGTCGATTCCGTCGCCGGCGAGCCGCGACAGCGAGAACAGGCCCTCCTGCAGCGGGCTCAGCGCGAGGACGTCCTCGATCCGCGGCGGGGCGGCGGCGCTCGGGGTTCCAGCGGCGGCGGTCATCGGGCTCCCCAGGAGGCGGTCAGGGCGGCGAGGGCGTCGGCGTCGAGGCCGGAGGCGCTCATGGGCGCGGATTCCTCCTGTGGAATCGACTCCGCTTGCGCGGCGACGGGTTCGGCGGCATCGACCGCGGCGGCCAGTTCGGCGATGGTGAGGTGCTCGAATACCAGCTGCGGGGTGAGCGCCAGGCCGAGCGCGGTGGCGCGGGCCGACCACTGGATGGAGATGACGCTGTCGCCGCCGAGAGCGAAGAAGTTGTCGTCGGCCTCGACGTCGTCGATCTCGAGCAGTTCCTCGAGCAGGTCGATGAGGGCGCGTTCGGTGGCGGAGTGGTCGCCGGTGGCCACGGAGAGGGTCCGCGCGGCCGGCGCGGGCGGCGCGAGCAGCCGGTTCAGGTCGGCGACCGGCAGCACCTCCAGCTCGACCACGGTGCGGTCGGGCGCGGTCGCGTACGCCTCCAGGGTGGTGATCAGCGCGGACCCGATGAGCCGCACGGTCTCCGGCTCGTACAGGTCGGCGTTGGCGACCACGCGCACGGCCAGTCCGCCGTCGCCGGTGACGTTCACCGAGATATTGAGATCCAGGAACGACACGTCGAAGTCGACGGGCAGCACGGTGGCGGTGGTGGCGCCGGCCACGGTCACCGTCGCCGGGGCCCAGTCCGCGCCGCGGAAGTGCAGCATGCTCTGGAACAGCGGATTGCGGGAGCGGGAACGCGCCGGGTTGAGTGCCTCCACGAGGCGTTCGATCGGCAGTTCCTGGTGCGCGTGGGCGTCCAGCACCACCTCGCGGCCCCGGCGCACGGTGTCGCGCAGGGTCGGCGTGCCGGACAGGTCGTTGCGCAGCACCGCCATATTGGCGAACAGGCCGACCAGCGGCGCGACGGCCGGGTCGACACGGCTGGCCACCGGGGTGCCGAGGGCGATGTCGGAGCCACCGCCCAGCTTGTGCAGCAGGGTCGCGACGGCGGCCTGGTAGACCATGAATTCCGTTGCGCCACACGACTCGGCGAGGGTCGCGAGCCCGGTGCGCAGGGCCGCCGGAGCGGCGAAGGTGGCGACCTCGCCGCGCTTGCCGAGCACCGCGGGGCGGGCCCGGTCGGGCGCGACGTCGATCTGGTCCGGGACGTCGGCCAGCGCGCCGCGCCAGTGTTCGAGCTGCGCCCGGCCGTAGTCGCGCGCCGCGGAATCCGTTCCCGGCCCGAAGACGTCGTGCTGCCACAGCACGTAATCCGCGTACTGCACGGCGAGCGGAGTCCACTCCGGAGCCCGGCCGCCCTCGACGCGGGCACGGTAGGCGGCGATCAGGTCGTCGAGCAGAATGCCCAGCGAGGCGTGGTCGGCCACGATGTGGTGCACCAGCAGCGACAGCACCTGGGTGCTCGGGTCGAGCACCAGCAGCCGGGCGCGCAGCAGCGGCTCGGATTCGACGGTGAAGGCGTAGCGGCCGATCTCGGCGAGTTCGTCGGCCAGCAGTTCGGGGTCGACGCCGGTCACGTCGAGCGCGACCTCCCCGGCCGCTCGGATCTCCTGGTACGGAATGCCGTCCCGCTCACCGAATCCGGTGCGCAGCGCCTCGTGCCGGGCCACCACGTCGGTGAGCGCGGCGCGCAGCGCGGGAATGTCGAGGCCGCCGTCGAAACGCACGGCGAAGGGCAGGTTACCGACCGCGCTGGGGCCCTCCATGCGGTACTGGAACCACATGGCCAGCTGCGAGTACGACAGCGGCAGCCGCTCCGGGCGCTCCCGTTCTGCCACGGCGGGACGGCCGGAAACCGGTGCGGGGACCACGGTTTCGACCGGCTCGGCGGTCTCGTCCGCGTCGTCCATGGCGTCCAGGTCGATGCCGAACTCGTCACGGAACCGGGCGACCAGACCGGCCGCGAGACCGGCCGGGGTCGGGGTGTCGAACACGATGCGCACATCCAGTTCGACACCGAACTCCGCGCGGATCTGCGCGACCAGGCGGGCCGCCAGCAGCGAGTGGCCGCCGAGTTCGAAGAACGAATCGTCCGCGCCGACGACCGGGACGCCGAACAGGTGCGAGTAGATCCCGCACAGGCGGCGCTCGGTGGCGGTGGCGGGCGCGCGGTGCACGCGCTCCACGGCCGGGGCCGGGGCGGGCAGCGCGCGCTTGTCCAGCTTGCCGTTGACGGTCAGCGGGATCTCGTCGATCACGGCGAAAGCGCTGGGCACCATGTACTCCGGCAGCGCGGCGGCGGCCTGGGCGCGGACCTGCTCCACGTCCACGGTCGCGCCGGCGGCGGGCACCAGGTAGGCGGCCAGCTGGGCGCCGACGGCCGGGTCCTCGGTCACCACGACCACGCAGTGGCCGACGGTCGGGTGCGCGGCCAGCGCGGACTCCACCTCGCCGAGTTCGATCCGGAAGCCGCGCACCTTCACCTGCTCGTCGGCGCGGCCCACGAAGTCGATCTCGCCGAACTCGTTGCGGCGGGCCAGGTCTCCGGAGCGGTACAGGCGCGCGCCCGGGGTGAACGGGTCGGCGACGAAACGGCTCGCGGTGAGGGCCGGGCGGCCCAGGTAGCCGCGCGCCAATTGCGCACCGCCCAGGTAGATCTCGCCGACCACGCCCGCGGGCACCAGCTGCAGGGCCTCGTCGAGCAGGTAGGCGTGCACATTCCGATTGGGGACGCCGATCGGCACGATCCCGGTACCCTGCGGGCCCGACACCGGCTGATGGGTGGCGCACACGACGGCCTCGGTCGGGCCGTAGTGGTTGCGCAGTTCGGCGTCGAAGACGGTCGCGAACTTGTCGGCCACCTCGCCCGGCAGCGCCTCACCGCCGACCGGGACGTGACGCAGGGCCCGCCATTCACTCACCTCGGGCAGCAGCAGGAAGGTGCTGAGCATGGACGGCACCATGTGCAGCACGGTGACGCCGCGGCGGGTGATCAGGTCGGCGACGTAGCGGATGTCGCGGAACGCCTCCGGCTTGGGCACGATCAGGCGCGCGCCCAGCGCGAGGGTGACGAAGATGTCGAGCAGCGAGGCGTCGAAGGACACCGAGGACGACTGCAGCAGCACGTCTTCCGACGTCATGCCCCATTCGGCGGTGAAGCTGACCACATGCTCGGCGATCGCGGCGTGCGAGACCGGGACGCCCTTGGGCTTGCCCGTCGACCCCGAGGTGTAGATGACGTAGGCAAGGTTGGCCGGGAGCAGCGGGCGGACGCGATCGGCGTCGGAGGGGTCGGTGTCGGGCAGCCCGGCGGCGGCCTCCTCCGCGGCGTCGAGCTCGACCCGGCCCAGCACCAGCCGGGGGGCGGCGTCGGCGACCAGATAGTCGATGCGGTCGTCCGGGTAGGCGGGGTCGATGGGCAGGTAGGCCGCGCCCGCCTTGAGCACGGCGTAGACGGCCACGATGAACTCGACCGAATTGCTCATGCGCAGGGCGACGATGTCCTCGCCGCCCAGGCCCTCGCGAATCAGCCAGTGCGCCAGGCGGTTCGCGCGGCGGTTCAGGGCGGCGTAGGTGAGTTCGGTGTCGTCCGAGACCAGGGCGAGGGTCTCGGGTCCGGCGGCGACGGCGGCCTCGAACAGGTCGACCATGGTGGTCTCGTCCGAGGGCACCTGCGCGCCGCGCGACTGCTCCAAGATCGCGGTGCGGTCGTCGCCGCCCAGCATGTCGAGGTCGGCGAGGCGGACGGCGGGCGCGCTCAGCGCCCGATCCAGCAGGCGCACGAAATGTTCCAGCATGCGCCGCACCAGCGGCTCGGACAGCACGTCCACCTGGTACTCGGCCTCGAGCACCGCGCCGTGCGCGCTCTCGGTGACGACGGCCAGGGCCAGCGGCACCTGCGCGGTCGGCGCGCCCAGCTCGTCCAGCTGCACCGAGGAGACCCCGCGCAACGCGAAACCGTCGGCGCTCTTGCGGACGCTGAAGCCCAGCCGCACCAGCTGATCCATGCCGTCGCGGCCGGCGACCCGCTCCGGATTCACCTCGCGGACGACGCGGTCGATGCCGACGGCCTGATGGGCGAACGCGTCCAGGCAGGTGCGCTTGGTGGACTCGACCAGACCGGCGAACGTCTCGGTGCGGGCGAAGGTCTCGCGCAGCAGCAGGGTGTTGCCGAAATAGCCGATGAGCTGTTCGGCGGCGGCCGAGCGGCGGTTGGTGACCGGGATGGACACCAGGAAGTCCTCGGCGGCGGTGTAGCGCTGGATCAGCGCGGCGTACCCGGCGAGCAGCACCATGAAGGGGCTGGCCGCGTGCTCACGGGCGAAGGCGTCCACCCGGCCGAGCAGGTCGGCGGGCAGCGCCACGGTGCAGCGGTCGGCGCGCTTGGAGGGTGCGGCCACGGCCGCGCCGGGTAGCTCGAGCGGTTCGGGCAAGGGGCGCAGGGTGTTCCGCCAGTAGGCGATGTCCGCCTCGTCGTCCGCGGGAGCGTCGAGGACCTCGAGGTCGACGAACTGCGCGGGCGGGGTGGACCGCGCGGCGCCGTTGTAGGCGGCGTTCAGGTCGGCGAAGAACACGCCCCAGGCGTCGTCGTCCCAGCAGCCGTGGTGCGCCGACAACAGCAGCACCCACTCCTGGGTTCCGGTGCGCGCCAGCGTGATCCGCAGCGGCAGTTCGGTGGCCAGATCGAAGGGGCGGCCGAACTCGCGGCGGGCCAGCACCTCCACCCGCACCTGGCGGGCGGACTCGGCCAGCGTGGTCAGATCGTGCGACTGCCAGGGCAGGACGATCTCGTCGGTGAACACCTGGAAGGGCTCGCCGTTCTCGTCCACACCGAAGGTGGTGCGCAGCACGTCGTGCCGGGCGAACACCGACGCCACCGCCTGCCGCAGCCGCTCCTCGTCCAGCGGGCCGGTCAACCGGTACGCCACGCAGATGTTCAGCGTGGTGTCCTCGGGGTCACGGGTCTGCAGGAACCACATGCGGCGCTGACCGGCCGACAGCGGCCGCCGCTCCCCCGCCGCGGTGCGGCGCACCGGGGCGGCGGTGTCGACGGCCAGGCCCTGCTCGGCCAGCTTGCGCCGCAACAGTTCCCGGCGGCGGTCGGCGACGGAGGTTCCGGCCACGGTCACGGTGGCATCGGTGTCTGACATGAGATCTGGCCCCTAGCCGTTAGTTGGTGTTCGCTGCCATGAGCAGCACGACATCGTCGAGTGACGCACCGCCGAGAATCGCGGCGACCGGCAGATCCCGGTCCAGCGACGCCTGCACGCGCTTGCGGAAGTCCAAGGCCTGCAAGGAATCCAGACCCAGAGCGACCAGCGGCACCGAACGGTCGATGCTGTCGCCGGTGTCGATGCCCATGACGCGTTCGAGCTCGGTGAGCACCTGATCCGCCAGCGGACGGCCGGCGACGACCGGCGCGGGCGCGGCGGGCGCGGCGGGCGCGGCGGGCTCCGGCACGACGACCTCGGCCGCGACGGGCGCTTCCGGTTCCGGGGCGGCGATCGCCGGAACCGGTTCCGGCTCCGGCACGTCCGACAGCACCGACGCCTGACCGAACGCTCCCATGACATCGCGCAGGAACGGCCAGTCCGCGGAGATGACGATGGCGTCCGTCGGCTGTCCGGTGAATCCGGCGGCGATCGCGTCGGCGGGATGCATCGGGAAGACCCCGGCGCCCTCGACCCGCGCCATGCCCGCCTCGTCCAGCGGACCCGCGACACTCCACAGCCCCCACTCCAGCGACGAGCAGTCGATGCCACGCTCCCGCACACGACGGGCGAGCACATCCAGCATCCGGTTGGTGACCGCGTACAGGATCTGCCCGCGCCCACCGAGAGTCGCGGCCATGGACGAGCACAGCAGCACCCGGCCGGTCGCGGTCAACGGCACCGCGTCCAGCACGGCTTCGAGGCCCAGCACCTTCGACGCGGCGGCGGTGGCCACCATGTCGGCGGTGATCTCCTCGATGCCCGCGTCCACATAGTTGACGGCGGCGTGAACGAGCAGGCTCACCGGCCGCTCCCCCAACCCCGACGCCAGGCGCGCCACATCGTCGGCGGCGTTCACATCACAGGCCTCGACCACGATCTCGGTGGCTCCGGCGGCCCGCACCCGCGCCAAATCCGCGGCGGCCGCACCGGATTCGCCGGAACGGCTGACCAGGGTGACCCGGCCCGCGCCCTGCCGGGCGAAATGCTCCGCGAACAACAGGCCGAGCTTGCCGGTGCCGCCCACGATCAGCACATGATCGAGATCGGCGGCCGCACCCGGCTCGGACTCGTCGGCGACCAATCGCTTGACGAAGACCTTCCCGCCGCGCAGCGCCACTTCCGGCTCACCCGCCGTGTGCAGCGCCGCCACCATCCGATTCGACTCGGCGGTCCCGGCGTCGGCCGCCAGATCCAAGTGCCGGAACAGCACGCCGGGCTTCTCCACACCGACACACCGGAATCCGGAGGCCACGGCACCGTGGAACAGCTGCGGCACCACATCTCCCGGCACCACTGTCTCGCCGCCGACCGTCACCAGCCAGAAGTCGCCGCCCGGCCGCACACCGGCGACCGCGGGCAGCCACGCCCGCCCGGCGAAGAATTCACTCAGCTCGGCAACGGCATCCACGGTCGCGCCGGCCGCCAGCGCGGGCCACAGGATCACGACGCTGTCGAAGTCCGACCCGCCGTCCGGCGCCTTGGCGGGCGGCGTGGCCCGGTTCGGCACCGCAGCGATAGCGGAGCTGTTGGTTCCCTTGCCGGGCACAGGGTTCGGCGCGGTCGCGCTCGAACCCGCACGAGTCGGCGCATCACCGTCGGCGGCAGGCGTGGCCACCGTGGCATCGGACCGCGCACCGGGCGTATCCACGACCAACGTGGACGCGGTCGCACCGTAGCGGTCGGCGGCGGCCAGGAGCGCAGCCAGCTGGTCGGCGCAACGGCCGGTGGGGTCGACGAAGGCCAGGCGGCGGGGCGCGGTCAGGGAGCGCCGCTCCCAGGTAACCCACTTCTCCACCAGGCGTTGGGGTTTCGGCACGGCCGGGGCCGGGGCGGTCACCTTGTCAGGGGCGTAGCCCGGGTTCGCCCACAGGCGCTTGGGGTTCATGACCGTGTGCGGGAAGTCGCGCAGCGGGAGCGCCGGGACGGCGTCGGTGCGCAGGGCATTCCAGTCGTAGCCGAGGTCGTGGACCGCGACGGTCGCCAGGTTGCGGGTGAATTCGCGCAGCGTGGTCGCGGTGCGCAGGGAGGTGCCGAGGACCTTGAAGTCGCGGGGGCCGCGGGCCGGGTCCGGCGGGACCAGGGTGAGGTTCTCCTGGAGGGCCAGCTGCAGCACCGGATGCTCGACGACCTCGATGAGGGTGTCGATGCCGTCGCGGGCCGCCGCCACCACGGCGCGGTCGAAGCGGACGCGGTTGCGCAGGTTCCAGTACCAGTACTGTTCCTGGATCAGGTCGGCGGTGATGGGCGCGCCCAAGGTCGCTCCATAGCACTGGATTCGAGTGTCGAGGAAGGTCGCGCTGCTCATCTCGCCGCCGAGGAAGCCCTCGAACTCCTCGCGCAGCTCGGCCACGATCGAGGTGTGGGCCGGGTAGGCGACACCGATCTCACGGGCGAACTGCCCCTGGGCGGTGGCCGCGGCGACCATGTCGGTGATGGTCTCGCGGTCACCGGAGATGGCCATGATGTGCGGGGCGTTCACCACCGACAGCTCGGCCCAGCCGGAGTTCCGCGCCAGCAGCGCCTCGCAGTCCTCGCGGTCCATGGCCAGCACGGCCATGGAGAAGCCGCGCGGGGACAGCCGCTCGACCAGGCGCGCGCGGTGGGTGACCACCAGCACGGCGTCACGCACCGACATCACCCGCGAGACCGCGCCCGCGGCCAGCTCACCCTGGCTGTGTCCGACGGTGGCGGCGGGCTCGACGCCCGCGGCCCGCCACATGGCGGCCAGACCGGCCATGTGGAACATCAAGGCGGGCTGCACTTCCCACACCGTGTCCTGGTACTGCCCCTCGGAGCCGAGCAGGTAGTGCAGCGGCTGGTCGTGGCCGAAGCGTTCGGCGTGCAGGCCCGAGCACTCGTCGACCGCCGCCCGGTAGGCCGGGGACAGCTCGTAGTACAGCTTGCCCATGCCTGGGCGCTGACTGCCCTGGCCGGGGAACACGAACCCGATCCGGCGCGCGGTGGCGGGACCGTCGCCGGCCACCACCGCGGCATGCGCGGTCCCTGCGGCGACGGCGCGCAGCGCGTCGAGCAGTTCCTCACGTCCGGTGACCATGGCCAGGGCCCGGTACCGGCGCGCGGCGCGAGTGCGGAACAGCATGTCCGCCACCCGTTCCGGGGTGACCGCGGGCCGCGACTCCAAGAATTCCAGAATGCCCGCGGCCTCGGCGCGCACGCCGTCGGCGGTGTCGGACGAGAGCAGGACGGGGATGCTGCCATCGGGCAGCCGGTGGCTACACATCGCTTTCCTCCAGCTCGGGCAGGGCGACCAGGGCGTGCGCGTTGGTACCCGCGACACCGAACGAGGACACGGCCGCGTAGCGCACGCCGTCCGCGGCGGACCACGGTTCGAGTTCGGTGGCGAGCCGCAGACTGGTGGCGTCCCAATCGATTTCGCCGGTCGGACGCTCGGCGTGCAGGGTGGGCGGGATCTGCCCGTGCATCCCGGCCAGCAGCACCTTGATCAGGGCCAGCAGGCCCGAGGCCGCCTGCGCGTGACCGGCGTTGGACTTCACCGAGCCCAGACGCGGGGTGTCGGCGCGCTCGACGCCGTAAGTAGCGGCGAGAGCGGCCAATTCGAGCGGGTCGCCGACCGGGGTCCCCGTGCCGTGGCCCTCGATCAGCCCGACCTGCTCGGCGGTGATGCCGGACACCGCCAGAGTGTCGCGGATCAGTCGTTCCTGCGCGGCCGCGCTGGGCACCGCGATCGGCGCGCCCTTGCCGTTGTGATTGACGCGCGAGCCCAGCAGCCGTCCATACACCCGGTGCCCGAACGCGCGCGCCCGTGATTCCCGTTCCAGCACAACGACTCCCGCGCCCTCACCCCACAGTGTTCCGGTGGCGTCGGCGGCGTAGGAGCGGCAGTGGCCGTCGGAGGCCAGGGCGTTGTTCTTGGAGAACTCGTAGAACGCGCCCGGCGAACCCATGACGCACACTCCGCCCG
This sequence comes from Nocardia sp. NPDC005746, assembly GCF_040630785.1. Lineage (NCBI taxonomy): Bacteria > Bacillati > Actinomycetota > Actinomycetes > Mycobacteriales > Nocardiaceae > Nocardia > Nocardia sp. NPDC005746. Next base: position 82,683 of record NZ_JBEXYE010000016.1, on the reverse strand, counting down.
CGAGCGCCCACTCGCACTCGCCCGCCCGGATGGCGGCGGCGGCCTGGTGCACGGCGGTGAGCGCGGACGCGCACGCGGTATCGACGCTGATCGAGGGCCCGGTCAGGCCCAGCCCGTGCGAGATGCGCCCGGCCACCGCGCCCAGCGCGGTCCCGGTCACCCGGTAGCCGCTGTGCTCGTTGACCGAGGCCACCCGGGGCCCGTACTCCATCACGGAGACGCCCATCCAGCAGCCCGCCGAATCGCCCTCCACCGCGGCGGGATTGATCCCGGCCTGCTCGAGCGCCCGCCAGGCCACCCGCATGCCGGCCCGCTGCTGCGGGTCCATGGCGACCGCCTCGCGCGGGGTGATGCCGAAGAACAGCGGATCGAACGCGGTCGCGCCGGTGAGGAAGCCGCCCGCGTCGGGGACCGCGCCCCAACCGTCCTGGGCGCCCAGGCTCAGCAGTTCCGCCAGCGGCCAGTCCCGGTCCCGCGGGAACGGTCCCAGCAGTTCCCGGCCCGAGGCCAGCGCCGACCAGAATTCCGCGAGGGTGTCCACGCCACCGGGCGCCTCGATACCCATGCCGACGATCACGATCGGATCGCCGGAGTCCACTCGGGTCACGCGACGACGCTCTTCTCCGCGACGAGCAGTTCGGCGATGCCGTCCACGTGCTGGTCCAGATAGAAGTGGCCGCCCGCGAACATGGTGACCCGGATGCCCGCGCGCGAGTGACACTCCCACGCGAACAGGTCACGCGGCGCGACGAATTCGTCCTCGTCGCCGCCGAGCACGTGAATGGGGGCGTCCACGGCGACCTCGGCCGGGCAGGAGTAGGCGTCGAAGGCGCGGTAATCGGCCTTCATCACCGGCAGCGCCATGCGCAGCACGTCACGACTGCCCAGCACCTCCGCGCCGGTGCCGTCGAGCGCCGACATGTGGTCGAGCAGCGCCTCGTCGTCGGTGGGGTGGTTCGGCAGATCGGCGATGCGCGCGGGAGCGGCGGCCGAGGAGGCGGCCAGCAACTGCACGGTCAACCCCGCGGCCTCGGCCAGCCGGGCGAATTCGAAGGCGACGATGGCGCCCATGCTGTGGCCGAAAATGGTCAGCGGCGCACCCGAGTCGTGCGCGGAGTCCCGGAAGGCCTCGAAGGCTCCGGCGGCCATGTCCTGCAGCGTCTCCGCCGCGGCCTCGCGGGCGCGGTCCTGCCGGCCCGGGTACTGGAAGACCACGACGTCGAATTCGGCGGCCATCTTCTTGGCGAAGACCCGGTAGGCGGAAGCGCCCGCACCCGCGTGCGGGAAGATCAGCAGCGGTGGCGCGGATTCCGCACTCGGGGCCTGAAATTGCCTGATCCAGCCGAGTTCCCGTGCCATGTCCGCATCTCTCCTACGACCCGCCCGACCGCATCAGCCGCCGGTTCCGCTTGTCCCCCTTGCAATGTCCGGGCAACCGTAACACCGCCTAGTTAGTATAGGCTAGCCTTACCAATCAGGGTGATCAAGCTAACCGACGAACGGAGCGCCACAGCGATGAACCGGACGACCTACGTCCTCGCGCGCGAACTCACGGACCTTCCGGACCACATCCGCAGCGCCCCCGCACCCGTGGTGCCCGAGTTCCCCGCGCCGTTCACGCTGCGCCTGGTGGACGTCGAATCCGGCGATCCGGAGACCATCACCGAATGGATGCACCGGCCGCACCTGCTCGAGACCTGGGAACAGGCCTGGGACGCCGACCGCCGCCGCCTCGACTGCGCGACCCAGCTGGCCGGAACCTTCTCCCGCCCCTGCGTTCTCGAATACGACTTCACCGCACTCGACCGGCCCGACCTGGGCAATCGCGAGGTCGCCTATGTGGAGTTGTACCGGCCCGCCAAGGACGAGATCGCTCGCCTCTACGACGCCGACGCCCACGACATGGGCTTCCACATCGCCACCGCCGACACCGCCCTGCTGGGCCGCGGCGTCATGTCGGACTGGATGCGGCAGCTCGGCCGGGCGGTCCTGGCGGCCGAACCCGAATGCCGCCGGCTGCTGTGCGAACCCGATCACCGCAACGCCCCCATGCGGAAGGCGTTGGAGAAGATCGGGTGGCAGCACCTCGGCGACTTCGACATTCGACCGGACCGTCGGATCTCGCTCTACACGCTGCCGCGGACCGCGGCGGACCTGCCCGAGATCCGGTAGCGCGGACCGGGATTCACCACCGGCTGCAGGATCCGGTCCGACAGCTCGCCCAGGCAGCTGAGATTCGGGAAACCCGGACCCTGCGCCATGGCGGCCATATTCGGCAGATACAGCTTGGCGTCCAGCCCGGACACCGCCAGGTCGTAACCGATGGCCGCCTCCAGCCGCCCGTGCTCGAGCGGACCGCCGACGGCCAGCTCCAGCAGATCGGTTGCGGCGGAATCGAACAGATCCAGGAACCACAGCGGCTGCCCGCCCGTGGCGTCCACCACCAGATCGAAGGTGTGCACCTGATCCGGGCGCAGATCGTTGCGCAGGGTCAGGGCGACCCGATCGTCCTGCTCGGCCAGGCTCACGACGCGACCCTGCAGGTGATGCACCCGGTTGTCGCCCAGCAGGCTCTCCTGCACGCGCACCGAGAACACGCCGCGATCGGTGCGGCGGATGACATCCCGGCGCTCGGCCATGCCCAGCCCGGCCCACTTGGTCGGATCGCTGTAGAGCGAGTTCTCGAAATAGCTTTCCCCACGGGTGTACAGCGTGGCCTTGGGCGAGATCACCGAGACCGTCAGCATGTCGTGGTTGATCAGCTCGTCCAGCGCCGAACCCGCGGTCTCGCCACCGCCGATCACCGCGACGCGCGAGGACGGCGGCAGCTCGCGGCGGCCCGCCAGCTCCCAGAACTCGGAGATGCTGAGCACCTTCGGATGCTCGGCCAGGGCGCGGTCGCTGCGGCCGGGACCGGTGATCATGACGGCGTCGCAATCGATCTCGTCGACCCCGCCGTCGGCGTCGGTGACCGAGACCAGCCAGCCGTCGGCCGCGGCGGCGATACCGGTCACCGAGCCCTGGACCAGGTCCATGTCGCAGCGCTTGGCCACCCACCCCAGATACTTGGCCCACACGTGATGCTGCGGGCTGGGACGGCCGCGGTCGATCCACTCGGCGTAGGTGCCGTGCTCGACCAGGAAGGCGGTCCAGCTGAACGCCCGCATGGCCTCGTCGATTTCGCGGTTGCGGCCGCGGGCCCAGGTGGAGTGGTACGGGAAGCCGACATCCTTCTCCGGGCTGGTGCCCAGGCGGTGCCGTCCGTCGGTCCAGCCACCGGTCGGCAGCCAATTGCCGCCCACCGTCCGCGCTTCGACGACGGTCACCCGCGGCGCGGGCAGGCCCAGGTCCCGCAGCACCCGCGACTTGGCCGCTACCGCCAGGGCTTTCGGCCCCGCTCCGACCACCAGAAGTGTCTCCACCGCTTCTCCGTCCCAGTTGCTCACTTGTCGCCTGCCTCGCACAAACCACCACCGCTTAGGTTTGCATAGCCTTACCTTATATTGCTTAGGCTTCGCTTGCGAAGCGCTCGAGACGAAAAGATTGGACAGAACACATGCCCCGTGGCCGAGTGCACCGTGGCCGGCGTCGCGATGCTGCCCTGCAGCCTCTGACGATCGGATGATTCGTCCGCACGAACGGCCCCGGACCCCAAGGGATCCGGGGCCGTTTCGCTAGGCGGAGACCCGAGCCAGACGCCAGCCCGACGCCCGGGTGCGCTCGTTCCAGAAGGCGGCGTAACGGCCGTCGAGGGCGATCAGCTCCGCATGGGTGCCACGTTCGACGATGCGACCGGCGTCCATGAACAGGATCTGATCGGCGTGCGCGATGGTCGCCAGCCGGTGCGCCACCACGAGTACCGTTCGGCCCCGGGTGAGTTCGTGCACACCGCGCACCACGGCCGCCTCGTTGTGTGGATCCAGCGCACTGGTCGCCTCGTCCAGCAGCACGATCGGGGCGTCCTTCACCAAGGCACGCGCGATCGAAACCCGCTGGCGCTCACCGCCGGACAGCGCCGAACCGCCCTCACCGACCGCGGTCAGCCAACCGTCGGGCAGGCGCTCGGCGATCTCGTCCACCCGTGCGGTGCGCGCGGCCGCGAGGACCTCGTCGTCGGACGCGTCCGGGCGGCCCGCCCGAATGTTCTCCAGCACGGAGCGATCGAAGAGGTAGACGCTCTGGAAGACCAGGGCCAGCCGGCTCAGCAACGACTCGGCGGGCTGGTCGCGGACATCGTGGCCGCCGACCGAGACCCGGCCCGAATCCGCGTCGTGGAACCGGGCCGCCAGGCGCAGCAGCGTGGACTTGCCCGCGCCGCTGGGACCGACGATCGCCGTCGTCGTGCCGGGAGCGGCGGTGAACGAAATGTCCTCCAGGACCGTCTTGCCCGGGCCGTAACCGAAGGTGACGCCGTCGAACTCGACCCGCGCGGCAGCGTGCTCGACCGGGGAATCCGGCTGCGCCAGTCCCGGTTCCGCCAGCAGCGCGCTCACCCGATCGGCGGCGGCCGCGGCCGTGCGCAACGCGCCACCCAGCTGGGCGGCCTGGGTCAGCGGCTCGATGAAACGCGCACTCACCGCGATCAGGGCGATCGCGGCGGCGGCCGAGATCGCGCCGTCGGTGGCCCGGCCCACCACCAGGTATACCAGCACCAGGAAGACGGCCTGCACCACCAGCGCGAAACCGATCAGACCGGGAACCGCCGCGACGAGCAGACCGTTGGCGGCGGTGCGCTGGCGCGCCAGGGCCGCGTCCAGCGCCCGATTGCCCGCGCCGACCGCGCCGAGCGAACGCAGCATCGGCTGCGCCTGAGCGAATTCCAGCACCCGGGCGTTCGCCTCGGTCGCGGCCTCGTGCATGCGCTCGTCGGCCGTCACATAGGAACGGTTGGCCCACAGGTTCACCAGGAACAGCACCGGCGCGGTCACCAGCATGGCCAGCGAGATCCGCCAGTCCACGAACAGCATGCCCAGCGCGACACCCAGCGGAACCAGCACGCCGGTCAGCATCTTCGCCAGCAGATAGGCGATCAGGCCCTGCACCTCGCGAACGTTCTCGACCATCACCCGCGACAGCTCGCCCGCGTGCCGGTCGTCGAACCAGCCCAGCGGCAATGCGTTCAGATGATCGCCGAGCCGGGTCTGCAATCCGTGCTGCATGCCCACGCCGACCCGCAGGCCCAGCACCGACTGCAAGTAGCCGAACACCACGACCCCGGCCACGGCCAGCGCCAGCCACAGCGTCCACCACCAGGCCCGGCCCAGATCCTGGGCGAACAGGGCCTTCAGCACGGGCACCAGCAGCACGTACGCGGCCGCCTGCGACAACGCCTGAGCCACGATGGCCAGCAGCAATCGCGGTGTCAGCGCGGCGAATTCGCCCGGCACCAGGCCGAGCACCTTGCGGATCATCGGAGGGCCTCCTCGGCATCGGCGCGAACCGGCTGGGCGGGACGGTCGGTGGCCGCGACATCGGCCAGGGCCGCCGCGTTGATTTCCCAGAGCCGCTGGTACAGGCCGCCTGCGGCGTGCAGGCTCGCGTGGTCGCCCTGTTCGGCCAGGGTTCCGTTCTCCAGCACCAGGATTCGGTCCACACCGGTGAGGGTGTGCAGGCGGTGCGCGATCACCAGGACCGTGCGGCCGGCCACCAGCTCGGCCAGCGCGTCCTGGACGGCGGCCTCGGATTCGGGGTCGGCGAAGGCGGTGGCCTCGTCCAGCACCAGGATCGGGGTGTCGGCCAGCAGCGTGCGGGCGATCGAAAGCCGCTGCGCCTCACCGCCGGACAGCACGACATCCGCGCCGATCTCGGAGTCGTAGCCGCGCGGCAGCTCCGTGATGCGATCGTGGATGCGGGCGGCACGCGCCGCGCGTTCCAGCTCGGCGAGGTCGGCCTCGGGGCGGGCCAGCCGCAGATTGTCGGCGATGGTGCCGCGGATCAGGCGCACATCCTGGAAGACGAAGCCGACCGTGCGATACAGCTCCACACTCGGGATGTCGCGAATGTCCCTGCCGCCGATGGTGATCCGGCCGCTGTCCACGTCGTAGAAGCGCGGCAGCAGCTTGGCCAGCGTGGACTTGCCGGAGCCGCTCGGGCCCACCAGGGCGGTCATGGTGCCGGGCGCCAGCTCGAGGTCGACGCCGCGCAGCACCTGATGATCGGCGCGGTAGCCGAAGCTCACGCCCTCGAAACGGATCAGGCCCGCGGGCACGTCCGGCGCCGCGGATGCCCCGGTGCCGGAGGCCAATTCCGGGGTCTGCATGAGTTCGTGCAGACGCAGCGCGGCGTCACCGGCCGTGCGCAACGCCTGCGTGCCGTAGCCCAGGCCCAGCAGCGAACTGCCCAAGCCCAGCCCGACCAGCAGGAAGGGCAGCAGGTCGAGGGGCTCCAGCCAGTCCAGGCCGACACCCGCCAGCCCGGCCACCACGACCAGCAGCATGACGAACACCGGGGAGACCACGGTGTCCGAGATCGACTGCACCGTCATGACGGGCAGCTTCAGCCGCCGCAGCCGGTCGGTCTGCTCCTCGACGGCCGCGCGGAACTCGCTGTGCGCCTTGCCCGCTCGCCCGAAGGCCCGCACCACCTGGATGCCGTCCACGAACTCCACGGTGGCGGCACGGGTGCGCTGTTCGGCGGCGTTATAAGCGAGCAGCCGCTCACGGCCGGGCTCGTCCAGCATGGCGCGCATGCACAGCGCGTACACGATCAGCGGGATCAGCAGGACCAGGGTCAACCGCCAGTCGACCGTGGCCAGGTACACCAGGGTCACCAGCGGCGCGGTCACCGAACCGATGAAGTCCAAGCGCGCGTGCGCCACCAGATAGTGCAGCGCCTCGACGTCGTCCTGCAGATACTTCTTCACGTCGGCGGAGGCGCGGGCGCCGAACCAGCCCAGAGGCACCCGGGTCAGCTTATCGGCCAGCAGTCGGCGCAGGGTCAGCTGATAACGCGCATCCACGGCGTGCGACCAGGTCAACGCGACCGCCTGCAGGATCGCGCGGGCCACCAGGACCAGCACCGCGATCAGCAGCAGCCGCCACACCCGATCGGTGTCGGGGACCTCCCGCAGCAGCTCCCGGCAGGCCGAGACGATCAGCAGGAACGGGACCACCGAGCAGACGGCGGCCACGGCCACGATCAGCCCGGCGACCATGAGCGGCCCGCGCACCGGCGCGAGGATCTCCTTGCGGGCGGCGGCTTCCGCCTGCCGCCGCGCTTTCGCCTCGGCCTTCGCGTCGGGCCCGCTCGGCTCCGGGCCCGCCTCGACCGCGGGCGGTGACTCGACCGTCATCAGTCCGCCTTCCACCTTCATCCGTCCGGCGATCCCACGAACACCAGCGAGAAGATAGGTTAGGCTAACTTTGGCTTTACGACCACACCGAGGGTCAGCGCGGCACCTTCGTGGTCAACTTCGAACCGTCCGCGTTGTGCACCATGCAGGTCGCGCGGCCGTTCGACTTGTTCCACTGCGTCTCGTTCGCCGGATACAGGATGAACGACTCCAGCTGCTCGACCACCGGGCTCGAGGCCAGCAGCTTGTCCAGCTGCACCTGGCAGGCCTCGCTGGCCTTGTCGAAGGACGCGTCACCCGAACCCGGCCACGAACCCGGCAGGTGCACCTGGGTGATCACCTCACCGTCGTGCGGAGAATCGCAGGACAGCACGGTCACCTCGCGGATGTGGTTGTTCTCCTTCACCGTCTGCACGCAGTCACCGGTCTTCACCTCGTCGATGGAGATGGAAGTCGGCGAATCCGACAGGGCCGAGGTGCGGGTCGTATTGTCCTGCGCCGCCGTGGTGTTCGAATCGGTCACCGCGGCGATGGCCACGATGACCACGGCGAATACGACCCACAGACCCGAGGCGATCAGCCCGGCGATGGCCAGACCCCGACCGGCCTGATTGCGCTGCTTGGTCTGATTCAGCGCGATCACGCCGAACGGGATGGCGAGCAGACAGGTCCCGAGCAGACCGAAGATCAGCGCGGCGATGGCGAAACCATTGGTCCCCTGCGCGGGCGGCGGCGCAACCGGATAGCCGGGCGGCATCGGCTGATACCCGGGCTGCCCGTAGTCGGGCTGACCGTAGAAGGGCTGCTGCTGCCCGTAGTCCGGCTGTCCATACGCGGGCTGGCCGTATTCCGGCTGCCCGGGCTGCGGATAGCCGTACTGGCCCGGCTGCGGCTGACCGGGCTGGCCCGGCACACCCTGAGGCTGTTGGTCGTTCGGATACACGAGACCCCCGATCACGGCGCTGACCCGGACATTCCGGGCGTCGGCCCACCGTACCCCGCAATCCGGACATACCCGGGAGCTAGGGTTTCCCAGGTGAGACGCAGGCAGCAACCACCGCTACCGAAGCGGCACGGATTGGATCCGGCCCGGTTGCGGCTACCCGAGGAGGGCGACTGGGCGACCATCCGCGACCACCTCGTGGAACGGCTGCCCCGGGTCCGGCCCGAACGCATCGACGAACTGCTGCGCGAGGGCGGCATCGTGGACCTGGCGGGACCCATCGCCCTCGACACCCCCTACATACCCGGCGGCGCGGTGTGGTTCCACCGCGATCTGCCCGAGGAGACCGAGGTCCCCTTCCCGATCGGCATCGTCCACCGCGACGAGGACATCCTGATCGTGGACAAACCGCACTTCCTCTCGACCATCCCCCGCGGCCAGCACATCCTGCAGACCGCCCTGGTGAAGCTGCGCCGCGAACTGGACCTGCCGGATCTGGTGCCCGCGCACCGGCTGGACCGGGTGACCGCCGGCCTTGTTCTCTTCATCATCAATCCGGCTCGGCGCGGGGCGTATCAGACCATGTTCCACAAGCGCCTGGTCCACAAGGAGTACGAGGCCATCGCGCGCTTCGATCCCAGCCTGGACCTGCCGCGCACGGTCGTCAGCCGCATCGTCAAGGAACGGCAGGTGCTCAAGGCCTACGAGACCGAGGGCGAGCCCAATGCCGAGACACTGATCGAACTCCTCGACCACCGGGACGGGCTGGGCCGCTACCGGGTGCGGCCGCGGACCGGGCGCACCCACCAGATCCGCATCCATATGAACAGCCTCGGGATCCCGATCCTGGGCGACGACTTCTATCCCGAGCTCACCGACAAGCCGGTCGACGATTACACGCGGCCGCTGCAGTTGCTGGCGTCGGCGCTGGAGTTCCCCGACCCTGTCACCCGCGAGACCCGGCGTTTCGAAACCACGCGCACCCTGCGAGCCTGGGACGACCCCGCGGGCTGGGCGAGCGATTAACCACAATCGAAGCGGATTCCAAGAATTCGCTCGTACACTGGCCAGGATGTCTCGAAACGATAACGGCGCGGCGGCGGCATCGCCGGAAGCGCCCACCTCGCCCGGCCACAAGCTGCACGCCTACGTGGACGTTGCCGTCGTTGTCGTCGTTTTGACCTGCACCAACCTCATCGCACACTTCACCAACCAGTGGGCCAGCATCCTCTCGGTGCCGATTGCCGCGGTGGTGCTGGTGGCCATGGTCCGGCGTCGCGGACTGGGCTGGGCGGAGCTGGGACTCTCCCCCTCGCAGTGGCGGCGCGGCTCGCTCTGGGCAGTGGCGGCGGTGGGCGTGGTGCTGGCGGCCGTGGCCATCGGCGCGGCCCTGCCCATCACCCGGCCGTTCTTCCTGAACGACCGCTATGCCGCGGTCTCGGGCGCGCTCATCGCGTCCATGATCGTCATCCCCTTGCAGACCGCGATTCCCGAGGAGCTGGCCTTCCGCGGCGTGCTGCACGGCACCTTGGACCGCGTGGTCGGCGCGCGTGGCGTGTTCGCCGCCGGGTCGATGTTGTTCGGGCTCTGGCACATTGCCTCATCGCTGGGATTGACCAGCGGCAACAAGGGCCTCACCGGATTCCTGGGCAGCGGCCCGGCCGGGCAGATCCTCGGGATCGGGCTCGCGGTGCTGGCGACGGCCGGGGCGGGCATGGTCTTCACCTGGCTGCGGCGGCGCAGCGGGAGCCTGCTCGCGCCGATCGCGTTGCACTGGGCGGTGAACGGCGCGGGCGCGCTGGCCGCCGCGGTGGTGTGGCACGTGACCGTGCGCTAGCGGCGGCCCCTCCGACGAAAGAAGAGGAGGCCGGCTGACCTGGGAACAGAGGATTATGGTCAGCCGGCCCGGGGTCGGTTCGGCGGGTTGGGCCACGCCGAACCGAGTCTGTGCGTCGGCCCGAACTGTATCGGTTGTCCAGTTCACCGCGAGGCAGTTTCGCGAAAAAAGTGAAACGCGTTTCTGTCAGACCAGATCAGGCCGGGTGATTCCACCCCGGATCGCGACCCAGCAGCCCGAACAGCCGGGCCGGACTCGCGGAGGTTGTCGATCAGCGGCACGTCGCGCAGCAGCGAAGCGGCCCGCTTCTCCACAGGAGAAGCGGGCCGCGATTCGGATACCTATTCGGAACTTAGCGTCGCGATTGTCCGCTTACCACATCGGTTTCCGACCATTCGGTATCCCATACCGGCGGTTGTTCGGCATCCCCGCCATGTCCGGGCCACCAGGCGAAGCGGCCGACCAGAGCCGTCACCGCGGGCGTGAAGAACATCGCCATGACGAACGCCGCGATGGTGATACCCAGCGAGATCGCGAAACCCATCTGGGAGAGCACCGAATTGCCCGCCAGCATCATGGAGGCGAAGGTGCCCGCCAGGATGACACCGGCCGCCGCCACCGTCGGACCCGTGTGCCGCACCGCCAGCGCCGCGGCGGCGTGCGGATCGTTGCCCTCGCGGGCCTCCTCCCGCAGACGGGCCACCATGAGGATGTTGTAGTCGGTGCCCAGCGCCACCACGAACAGGTACATGATCAACGGCAATTGGAAGATCAGACCCTGCTCGCCCTGGATGCGCTGGAACACCAGCACCGCGGAACCCAGCGTCGCCGCGAAGCCCAGGAACACCGAGGCCATCAGGTACCAGGGCGCGACCACACTGCGCAGCAGCAGCGCCAGCACGATCATGATCAGGATGCCCGCGACCGGGAACACCACCATGTAGTCACGGTTCATGGCGTGCTGGAAGTCGACGAACACCGAGGTCATACCGCCCACCACCGCGGTGGTGCCGGCCGGGGCCGAGGCGTGCGCGGTATCGCGCAGCGGACCCTTCACGGTCTCCAGCGCGGCATCGGATTCCGGCTTGTCGGCGAGGGTCACCTGGAACTCGGCCACCGCGCTGTCCTTCGACAGCGTCGCCGGCGACACCTGGCCCACACCGCTCACGCCGGTGAGCGCCGTCCGGAAGGCGTCGAGCTCACCCTGGTTCAGCGTCCCCTGCTCGGCGCGCAGGTAGACCTGCGACGGCTGGGTGCTGCCCGCGGGCATGCCCTTGAGCAATTCCTTGCCGTACACGGTGGATTCGGCCGCGTTCGAGGTCGAACCGGAGCTCAGATCGAAGGTCGGGTTGAAGCCCAGCGCGAAGACACCCAGCACCAGCAGCACGCCGCCGGAGACCGCGGCGAACACCGCCGGACGCTTGCCCAGCGCATTGCCGACCGCCCGGAACCGCGCGCCCTCGGGTTCGGTCTGCCAGGCCTTCGACGGCCAGAACACCTTGGTGCCCAACAGCGAGACGATGGCCGGGACCAGGGTCAGACCCGCCAGCAGCGCCACCGCCACCGCGATGGCCAGCGCGATGCCCATCGACCGGAACATGCCCAGGGTGGACAGGGTCAGCGCGCCGAAGGCGATGATCACCGCCGCCGCGGCCGAGGTGATGGCCTCGCCGACCCGCTCGACCGAACTGACCATGGCCGTCTTCGGGTCCTCACCGGCGCGCAGGCGCTCCCGGAAGCGGAACATCAGGAACAGGATGTAGTCGGTGCCGACCCCGAACAACACCACGACCAGCAGCGACTGCACCGAGTTGTCGATCTTCAGGTCGAATGCCGCACTGGCCGAGGCGATCACGCCGTTCGCCAGCGCGGACACCATTCCGATCACGATGATCGGCAGCAACGCGATGATCGGACTGCGGAAGATGACCAGCAGCAGCACCAGGATCAGCACCACGGTCGCGATGCCGATGATGGCCAGGCCCTTCTCACTGGAATCCTGCTGATCCAGCATCTGGGCCGCGGTGCCGGTGACGCCGGCCTTCAGATCGGTGCCGGAGACCTGCTCCTTCAAGGCGTCACGCAGCGCCTTGACGGCGTCGGTCTGGTTCTTGGCCGCCGCGTCGGTCGCCTTCTCCATGGCGACAGCGACCACGCCGATCGCCTTGGTCTGCGACGGAGGCAGCGCCTGGACGGCGGTGACGTCCTTGATGTGCTTGTCCGACAGCTTGGTCGCGGCCGACGAGATGACGGCCGCGTCCTGATCGGTCAGCGGGGCCCCGTCGGAGCGCTCGAAGACGATCAGCGCGGCGGGGGTGTTGCTGTTCGGAAAGGCCTTCTGCTGCAACTCCATCGCCTGGACGGATTCGTAGTGCGAAGGCAGGAAGTCTGATTGCTCGGTGGTGGCCGTGAGCTTGGGGGCCGTGGCGACGACCGCCACGATCGCGATCAGCCATGCGCCGATCACCAGCCACGGGAAGCGGACGACCAGGCGTCCTAGTCCGGAGAACATGCGGGAGAAGTCCTTTCGGGGTTTCGGCCGCGCGCTAATCAGATGTCGAGGACCTGGGATGCCGGGTTCTCCAGCGCATCAGCGACGGTCCGGTAGACCTTCGCTGGAACAAGATCACGCAATTCCCCCGGCGAGTCCACGATGTCGACGGTGAAGTCGCCGTATCCATCCTTACCCAACTGAAGGAATTCCCGCCACCCCCCAAATCCTTTGAGCCATTCGGCCATCAGCGAGAGATCCGACCGATCGGAACCTTTCCGGACGGTCAGGTACTCGTCCTTCCGCTCCTCCGCGACCGTCCTGGTGGCACGCGCGAAGTCGGTCCAGTCGAGGAAGTGCCGGTGGACGACCAGCTTGCCCTTGCGACTCAGGAAGACCTGGACCGATTCGCTCCCCTCCCCGGTGACCTTGCGACCGTCGGCCAGCGGGCGGCCGACGAAGCGCTGGGTGCGGCCGCCGCCGGGGCCGACGCGGAGGGTGATCTCACGCATGCCCTCGGGCTGCGGATCCGGGACCAGGTCGGTGGCGGGCTTGTCCATTTCGAGGGCCATGAGACGCTCCGAATCATTCGTAGATGCTTATATGGGCATGCGTGTACGACACGACACCCCGGATCTCACATCCGGTGCGCCGCAATCGATCTCAGCGGTTCCCGACGGCGGAACGCCGTCTTACGTCACTATAAGTAGACGTATACGTATAGAGCAACCCTGAGTCGACCCTGAGATTTCTCCAGGTCGACCCCTGAAACGGTCAGCGACCGCGCCGCTTACCCGGCTTCCGCGCGGCCCCCTGCTTCGACTTGGCCGCGGCCGCGGGCTTTTTCGCGGGGGCGGGCTTGCGCTTCGGCGCGGACTGCTGCTTGGCCTGCTTGTCCGGCTGCTGCCCCGACGGCGACCGGGAACTGCGCTGGGAGCGGCCGCGGACCACACCGACGAACTCCTCCACCAGCTCGGTGGTGGCGGCGGCCGGCCAGGCCAGCGCGATCTCGGTCTCGGCCACATCGGTGACCGTGCGATAGACCAGATCCTTGCGGTGGTGCAGGCGGGCGATCGAATGCGGGACGATGGCGGCGCCGCTCACCGCGGCCACCAGTTCCATGGTCATGGCCGCGTCGTCCAGGTCGGCGGCGTCCTGCATGCGCTCGTCGGCCAGATCCGCGGTGGCAACCTGATCGAACAGGGCGATCGGGTGGTCCTTGGGGACCACGACCACCGGGACCTCGCGGTAGAGCGGGATCGCGCTCATGCCGTCGCGGTCGATGGGCAGGCGCACGAAGCACATGTCGACCGCGTCCGTGCGCAATGCCGTCTCCTGCTCCTTCATCGGAACCGGGATCAAGTCGAGGGCGACCTCGGGGAAACGCTCGCCCCAGATGCGCTCCCACTTGGTGACGGTCACGCCCGGGACGAAACCGACGCGCAGGCGATCCACCGCCTCCGGCGCGGCGACCGGTTCCGGTGGGGCGGCCGCGATCAGCGCCCGGGCCTGCTCCAGCACGGCGCGACCGTCCTCGCTCAACTGGGTCGGCTGCGCGCCCGGCACGAACAGCTTGATCTCGAGCTCTTCCTCCAGCTCGATGACCGTGCCGCTCAAACGCTGCCGGGAAATGCCCAGGCCACGCGCCGCCCGGGCGAAGTGCAATTCCTCGGCAACCGCGACGAACCAGCGCAGACGCGTGACGTCGATGGACTCCAACCGGCCCTGACCTGTCATGGGGTCCAGGTTATTGCACCGGCCAGCGGGTTCTCCCCACCCGCCCGATACGCTGGACCGGTGAGCCCGGACAAGAACACCCAGACCATGAAGCCGCTGACCGCGGCGAACAAACTCGGCATCTACCTCCCGGCTACCCCGGAGGAGTTCCAGAGCTCACCCATCACCCGCGCCCAGCTCGAGGAACTGCGCGCCAACCCGCCGCAGTGGCTGACCGACCTGTACGCCAACGGCCCGTTCCCGCGCGACGTGGTGGCCCGGAAACTCGGCATCTCCAACTCCGGCCTGGGCCGCGCGGGGGTGTCCGACGCACTCACCGCCGAGGAGATCACCGCCCTCCTCGCCGATCCGCCGGAATGGCTGGTCCGCGAACGCGAGAACCTGGTGGCCGTCCGCAAGGAAGCCGAACGGGTCAAGGAGAAGGACGCCGCGCGCCGCGCCGCCAGCAACCGTCCGCCCAAGAACCTCTTCGGTCCCAAGTAGGGATTCACCCCGGCCGAACGCTCGTCCTCGGCCAGCAGCGCGCCGAACGAGGTCGAGGCCAGGGCCCGGACCTGGAGCGCGCGAATCATGGTGCTCAGCACCGGGTTCCGCTTCCGCGGTATGGCCGAGGACTCCCCGCGGCCGGGTGCGGCGGGCTCGGTCGGTTCCGCGGTCTCGTCCCGGGACCGGGAGATCACGTCGACGGCCAGCTTGCCCAGGGTGCCCGAGGTGACGGCCAGATCGGCGATCGGGCGCGGCCGGAGCGGCCTCGACAAGATGGCGCTGGGTGAGCACGACCGCGTGCAACCCGCGCAGTCGCTCCCCGGTGCTGAGTTCCAGTTCCGGGAAGCCGCCGGGGGCCCTCGCGCATATCCACCACGGTTGCCGCGATTTCGCGGACCCGCACCTATTCGGCGTATCGATCACGGGTGCGTTCGAAGGCCCAGCGCAGATAATGGCCATAGAAGGCGCGTGGCGGATAGGTGTCGGGGGAAATCCGCACGACCACACCGAAGGCGGCGGTGGGCAGGCCCGCGAAATTGCCGATCTTGGCCAGGAAGTTCGACCACTCGGAATGGATGCCACGGTCGACCGGACCCGCCATCTCGATGGTGCCGTCGGTGGATATCGTGACCTGCTCGGCGACGGTGTTCACGAGCAGGTGTGACGACTGGTCGGTCCGCCAGGCCGAGCCGGTGCCGACCCGATTCGAGTCGATGACCACCAGCTCGACACCGGCGTCGATACCTAATTGGCGAGCATTGGCGCAAACACGTTCGAAAACATTCAGACCTCAAGGACCGACTCAATGATGGCGATCCGTAAAACATTGTCGAGCATGCAGACTCACCGATCGCGCTCGATTAGCCGTATTCGAATCCGGATACGCCGCCGAGGCTAGCAGTGGGTGGAACAGGCCCTCGAGAATGATCGGTGCGGAACGTCTGCTCAGCCGGAATTGTCAACAGCGCCGGAATTCAGCAGTAGTAGCAGACGCCATTGGCCGGGAGCTCGGTGAAACAGTTGACACACACGGCCTTGCGCGCCTCCGGCTCCGGCTTTGCCACCGGCGCCGCGGCCGCCGCGGCGACCCGGCGCGGCGCGCCGCCATTGCGCGGAATCAGCGGCGGAATACCACCGTCGGTCGGAATGTCCGCGCCGTAGGCGGCGTAGCACTGCCACCGGGCGTAGGCGGCATGCACCTCGAGATCGGCGGGAATCGGCAGATGCGCCAGCTCCAGCACGTACTTGTAGCTGTCGCTGACCTTGTGATTCTGCTTGACGCACAGGGCGGTCAGCGGCGGTTCGCCGGCATTGTGGCAGCGCCGCGCGACCTTGCGCAGGATGGCGTCCATCCAGGTGCGGGTCGGCGCGTCGGTGCGAATGCCCGACATCTCCTGAACACGCTCGGCCAGTTCGTTCACTGTGACGAAATGTCCGTAGCCGGAAGCACATTCGGCCAGTACCTCGTGGGCGGCCAGGGACCAGGCCACGGCCGCGTCGCGGAAAGTCACCGCGGTCCGGTCGTCGATCCGCCAAGCCCCGGAAGTTGTTGTCGCAGCATCCCTCATAGCTCGTACACGCTAACGCTTCTGCCGGGCGACACGCCAATTCCATTTGGACATATGGGGTTTCAGTTTGGTCACACTCGTCCAGGTTTGGCATTACCGGCCAGTACCCGGACAAAAAGAAAGGAACCGCTTCCCGAATGGCAAGCGGTTCCCGCACTCTCCCCCCGAAAACACACCGGTCCGCTTCCCCACGGGGAAGCGGACCGGTGATCAATGACTTGGTTCAAGTCATGGAGCAGGCTACTTGGCCTTCTCCAGCACCTCGACCAGACGCCACCGCTTGGTGGCGGACAGCGGACGGGTCTCCATCAGCTGCACGCGGTCGCCGACACCGGCGATCTCGTTCTCGTCGTGGGCCTTCACCTTCGAGGTGGTGCGGATGATCTTGCCGTAAAGCGAGTGCTTCACGCGATCTTCCAGCTCGACCACGATGGTCTTGTTCATCTTGTCGGAGACGACGTAGCCGATGCGCGTCTTGCGCTGGCCCCGCTCCTCCTGGGTGGCCGGCGTCTTGGCCGGGCCCTTGGCGTCGCTCATGCGGCGTCTCCCTTGCCTTCAGGACCGGAGGCCAGGCCGAGCTCGCGCTCACGCATGACCGTGTAGATGCGCGCGATCTCGTGGCGGACCACGCGCAGGCGGCGGTTGTTCTGCAACTGACCGGTCGCCATCTGGAAGCGCAGGTTGAACAGCTCTTCCTTGGACTCGCGCAGCTTGGCGACGAGCGCCTCATTGTCGAGCTCGCGGAGCTCTGCAGTCGGGTTGGCGGTAGCCATCAGAACTGCTCCTCCCTGGTCACGATCCGGCACTTCATCGGGAGCTTGTGCATCGCGCGGCGCAGGGCCTCACGAGCGATCTCCTCGGTCGGGTACGACAGCTCGAACATGACGCGTCCGGGCTTGACGTTCGCGATCCACCACTCCGGCGAACCCTTACCGGAACCCATGCGGGTTTCGGCCGGCTTCTTGGTGAGCGGGCGGTCCGGGTAGATGTTGATCCAGACCTTGCCGCCACGCTTGATGTGGCGGGTCATCGCGATACGAGCCGACTCGATCTGACGGTTGGTGACGTAGGCCGGCTCGAGAGCCTGGATGCCGTACTCACCGAACGTCACCGCGGTGCCGCCCTTCGCCATGCCGGAACGGCCGGGGTGGTGCTGCTTACGGTGCTTGACCTTGCGGGGCATCAACATAGGTCAGCCCTCCTGATTCTCTGCCGGAGCCTCCGCCACAGCGGTGGCGGCGCGGCCGGCCTCAGTGCTGGTCGCGGTGGTGCCCTGGGCACCGCTGCGACGGGGGCGGCTCGGACGCTCGCGACGCGGGCGGTCGTCACGGTCGCGGCCGGACGGGGCCACAGCGGTGACCTCGCGCTTGCCGCCGACGATGTCGCCCTTGTAGATCCAGACCTTCACGCCGATGCGGCCGAAGGTGGTCTTCGCTTCGTACAGGCCGTAGTCGATGTCGGCGCGCAGCGTGTGCAGCGGCACGCGACCCTCACGGTAGAACTCCGAGCGCGACATTTCCGCGCCGCCGAGACGGCCGGAGCACTGCACACGGATGCCCTTGACGTTCGGCGAACGCATGGCCGACTGGATGGCCTTGCGCATCGCGCGACGGAACGCCACACGGTTGGACAGCTGCTCGGCCACACCCTGAGCAACCAGCTGAGCGTCCGACTCGGGGTTCTTGACCTCGAGGATGTTCAGCTGAACCTGCTTCTTGGTGAGCTTCTCCAGCTCGGCGCGAATGCGGTCGGCCTCGGCGCCACGACGGCCGATCACGATGCCCGGGCGCGCGGTGTGGATGTCCACACGCACGCGGTCACGGGTGCGCTCGATCTCGACCTTCGAGATGCCGGCCCGCTCCATGCCGGTGGCGAGGAGCTTGCGGATCGCGACGTCTTCCTTCACGTAGTCCGCGTACTGCTTGTCCGCGTACCAACGCGACTTCCAGTCGGTGGTGATACCGAGGCGGAAGCCATGGGGATTGATCTTCTGTCCCATTTACTTTGCCCCTCCCTTCCGGCGGCTACGAGTGGCAGCGCCGGCGGTGGGCACGCTCTCGACCTCGATGGTGATGTGGCTGGTGCGCTTGCGGATCCGGAACGCGCGGCCCTGGGCACGCGGCTGGAAACGCTTCATGGTCGCGCCCTCGTCGACGAACGCGGTCGAGATGACGAGGGTGGCCGGGTTGAGGCCGAGGTTGTTCTCGGCGTTGGCCGCCGCCGAGGCGACAACCTTCGCAACCGGCTCGCTCGCGGCCTGCGGCGCGAACTTCAGGATGTTCAGCGCGTCCTGCACGCTACGGCCACGGACCAGGTCCACGACGCGACGCGCCTTCATCGGCGTCACGCGAACGTGCTTGGCGGTCGCGCGCGCGGTCGGGTTCTGAGTTTCAGTGCTCATCGCCGCTTGCTCTTCCGATCTTCCTTGACGTGGCTCTTGAACGTGCGGGTCGGCGCGAATTCACCGAGCTTGTGTCCAACCATGTTCTCCGACACGAACACCGGCACGTGCTTGCGGCCGTCGTGGACCGAGAACGTGTGGCCGATGAAATCGGGGATGATGGTGGAACGACGCGACCAGGTCTTGATGACCTGCTTCGTGCCCTTCTCGTTCTGGACGTCCACCTTCTTGAGGAGGTGTTCGTCGACGAACGGGCCCTTCTTCAGGCTGCGTGGCATGTCTAACCTCCTCCTTAACGCTTCTTGCCGCGGCGGCGGACGATGAGCTTGTCGCTGGGACGGTTGGGCTTACGGGTACGGCCCTCGGGCTTGCCCCACGGGGAGACCGGGTGGCGACCACCGGAGGTCTTACCCTCACCACCACCGTGCGGGTGGTCGACCGGGTTCATGACCACACCACGGACGGTCGGGCGAACGCCCTTCCACCGCATACGGCCGGCCTTACCCCAGTTGATGTTCGACTGCTCGGCGTTGCCGACCTCGCCGATGGTGGCGCGGCAGCGCACATCGACGCGACGGATCTCACCGGAGGGCATACGCAGGACGGCGTAGGCGCCTTCCTTACCCAGCAGCTGGATGGACATGCCCGCGGCACGAGCCAGCTTGGCGCCACCACCCGGACGCAGCTCCACGGCGTGAACCGTGGTACCGGTCGGGATCGAGCGCAGCGGCAGGTTGTTGCCGGGCTTGATGTCGGCGCCGGGGCCCGACTCGATCTTCGTGCCCTGGGCGATGCCCTTGGGCGCGATGATGTAGCGCTTCTCGCCGTCGGCGAAGTGCAGCAGCGCGATGTTGGCGGTGCGGTTCGGGTCGTACTCGATGTGAGCGACCTTGGCCGGGATGCCGTCCTTGTCCAGGCGACGGAAGTCGATCAGACGGTAGGCGCGCTTGTGACCGCCACCCTTGTGACGGGTGGTGATGCGACCCTGCGCGTTACGGCCACCGGTCTTGGTGAGCGGACGCAGCAGCGACTTCTCGGGGGTCGAGCGGGTGATCTCGGCGAAGTCCGAGACCGAGGCACCGCGGCGGCCCGGGGTTGTCGGCTTGTACTTACGAATTGCCATGAGTTCTTCTGCCTTTCTGAAGTCCCCGCCGCTTACGCGACCGGGCCTCCGAAGATCTCGATGGGCTTGCTGTCGGCCGAGATGGTGACGAGCGCGCGCTTGGTGCTCTTACGCGTGCCGTAACCGAAGCGGGTCCGCTTGCGCTTGCCCTGACGGTTGGCGGTGTTGACGCTGGTCACCTTGACGCCGAAAACCTTCTCGACAGCAATCTTGATCTGCGTCTTGTTCGAATCCGGGTGCACGATGAAGGTGTAGGTGCCCTCTTCGATCAGTCCGTAGGACTTCTCGGAGATCACCGGCGCCAGCAGAATGTCGCGCGGGTCGGCGATGGTGGTCACTTGCTCTCCTCCTGTGCAGCTTCGGCGGGGCCGTGCACGAAGGCGTTGAGCGCCTCGACCGAGAACACGATTTCGTCGCTCTTGAGAACGTCGTAGGTGTTCAGCTGGTCGGGGGCGATCGGGTGCACGCCCTGCAGGTTCGCCACGCTCTTCCACGTGGTGACATCCTCACGGCCGACGACGACCAGGATGTTCTTCCGCTCCGACAGCTCGGCGAGGAAGGACTTGGCCGCCTTGGTCGACGGGGTCTGACCCGCCACCAGCTCGGTGATCACGTGGATGCGCTCGTTGCGAGCCCGGTCCGACAGAGCGCCACGCAGCGCGGCGACCTTCATCTTCTTGGGCAGACGCTGGGTGTAGTCACGCGGCTGCGGGCCGTGGACGGTGCCACCGCCGGCGAACTGCGGCGCACGGGTCGAACCCTGGCGCGCACGGCCGGTGCCCTTCTGGCGGTACGGCTTCTTGCCACCACCGCGGACCATGCCGCGGGTCTTGGTGGCGTGCGTGCCCTGGCGAGCCGCGGCCTGCTGGGCCACGACGACCTGGTGCATCAACGCGATGTTCGCGGTCACGTCGAAGATCTCCGCGGGGAGCTCGACGGTGCCCTCGGTCTTGCCGCCAGCGGCCTTGACCGTGAGCGTCAGGTTGGTCTTGGTCTCGGTGCTCATGCCCGGGCACCACCCTTCACTGCACTCTTGACGATCACGATGCCGCCGGTGCGGCCCGGGATCGCGCCCTTGATCAGCAGCAGGCCGTTCTCGGCGTCCACCTTGTGGACCGAGAGGTTCTGCGTGGTGACGCGGTCGTTACCCATACGGCCCGACATGCGCATGCCCTTGAAGACACGGCCCGGGGTGGAGCAACCACCGATGGAACCCGGACGACGGTGCACGGCCTGCGCACCGTGCGAGGCACCCTGACCACGGAAGCCGTGGCGCTTCATGGTGCCCGCGAAGCCCTTGCCCTTGGAGGTGCCGGTCACGTCGACGTAGCTGCCCTCTTCGAAGGCGTCCGCGTTGATCTCCTGGCCGACCTCGAAGGCGGCGACGTCGGCGACGCGCAGCTCGGCGATGTGGCGGCGAGGGGTGACACCGGCCTTGGAGAACTGACCGGAGACCGGCTTGTTCACCTTGCGGGGGTCGATGGCGCCGTACGCGACCTGGATGGCGGCGTAGCCGTCGCGCTCCTGGGTACGGATCTGGGTAACGACGTTCGGGCCCGCCTTGACGACGGTCACGGGAACGACGCGGTTCTTCTCGTCGAAGACCTGGGTCATGCCGAGCTTGGTGCCCAGGATGCCCGCGGCCGGACGGCTCTTGTTGTCAGTCATATTCGAAGTCCCCGTCACTGAATGTTGACGTCGACGCTGGCCGGCAGGTCGATACGCATCAGGGCGTCAACCGTCTTCGGCGTCGGGTCGAGGATGTCGATAAGCCGCTTGTGCGTACGCATCTCGAAGTGCTCGCGCGAGTCCTTGTACTTGTGCGGCGACCGGATGACGCAGTAGATGTTCTTCTCGGTGGGCAACGGCACCGGGCCGACCACACGGGCACCGGTACGGGTCACCGTCTCGACGATCTTGCGCGCGGACGCGTCGATCGCCTCATGGTCGTAGGCCTTGAGCCTGATGCGGATCTTCTGTCCCGCCACGCTGAGTGTCCTTTTCTCCGCTTGCGTTGTGGCCCAGGAGCTTTCACTCCCGAACCACCCTCATTTGCACTGCCGAACACACGAAGACGCATCAGCCACCACACGACCTAGGCCCTCGGGCCCGATCCATCGCCGCTGTTCATCTGTCATGGTTCATCCGGTCCACGCGGTCGGGCGTGTCGCTCCGCCGCTCATTCCTCGGCCCCGGACCAAAATCCTTACAAGCCTCGGAACATTGTTCCGGACGCACCCACGCCGCAAATCAGCGGGGTGCAAAATTGGGTCTTGCTCACCCACCACCAGCGCCGATCCAACGGAAGAGACGCAACCCGGTGTGGGCAACCCGAACAGTATGCCTCGAGCCCCCGCCCCACTTCAAATCGCCCCCTCCCCCACCCCCGGGCCAATGGCCCTGGTCACACCCGGTCGAGCCCCCCGGCCCGGCCCGCGTGCCGGCCGGTGCGGAATTCGGTTCGCGCACCGGCCATTTCACCCTCAGTTGTCGTGCATGTGGCGCAGGTAATAGTCCCAGCCGCCGAGATCCTGGAGCAACAGGAAGTTGCCGCCGCGGAACCGGGCGGGGTCGACCAGGTACAGGCCGACCTGCCCGCCCGGTACATCGGCGGCCTCGCCGATGACCTGGGTCATGTTGCCGTGCGGGCGGCCGTCGACCACCAGGTCGGAGTAGTACGGGTCGGGGGCGATCATATTGTGACCGCCGTTGATCTGGGTGATGGCCGCCGGGATCCAGGTGTTGGACAGGGCCACGGTCTCGTCGTGGGTCAGGTCCACGCCGAGGATGATGCCCTCACCCGGGTTGCTGTACGGCGTGAAGGCGGCGGCCGAGCCGGCGGACGCGGTGGCGGCGGCCGCCCCCGCGAGTGCGATGCCGACAGTGGCCACCGCGGTGCGAATACGCATGATGTCGAGAACTCCTATATTTCCCCGATAGCCGGTCCGGGGTGGTACCGGCTCCCAGCCGCGCTCGTGGCGCAGCCTTCCCAGATAACTAGCAACCGGCTGGTTTCGCGCGGCCAGGCAACCTGCCGACCGATCCGATGACCTATACGACACGGCACTTCCATGGAACTTACTTTTGAGTAAGATACGGGTCATGGGTAAAGAGACCGCTACGTATCGCGGGTGGAAGAAGCTTCCGGACAACCGGATCGGGCACACGCTGTTCTCGCTCGGGATGGTGGCCCGGGTGCCGTACTTCGGCACCGTGCTGCCGAGCGTGGTGCGGCTGGAACCGGGGCTGTGCGAGGTGACCGCGCCCAAGTGGTTCGGCATCCACAATCACCTGGGGACCTTCCACGCCATCGCGGCGTGCAACCTGGCCGAGGTGGCGATGGGGATGCTGTCGGAGGCCACCGTGCCCGACACCCACCGCTGGATTCCCAAGGCCATGAACGTGCAGTACCTGGCCAAGGCCAACTCGGGCCTGCGGGCGGTCGCGCAACTGGACGAGGTGCCCGACTTCGCGCAGATCACCGAGGGGCGCGAACTCGTGGTGCCGGTGTCGATCTACGACCGGTCCGGGCTCGAGGTCGTGCACGCCGACATCACCACCTGGGTGACGCCCAAGTAATAGGGTGCGCGAAGTCGGGACCGACCTGGCGTGCACGGGTCCCGGCTGTTTGAATGCGGGTATGAGTGGCCGGGATGTCGGCAGGGCCGCCGACGTGTGTGTGGTGGGGCTCGGTCCCACGGGGCGGGCATTGGCGCACCGCGCCATGGTGGCGGGCCTGCGGGTGGTCGCGGTGGATCCGCGGCCGACGCGGCTGTGGGCCCCGACCTTCTCCTGCTGGGTGGACGAACTGCCGCACTGGCTGGGGCACAGCGCCATCGCCAGCCGGATCGAGGCGCCCGCGGTGTGGACCACCACCGAGCACCGCATTCCGCGGCCCTACTGCGTGCTGTCCAAGCAGGGCCTGTTCGACGCGCTCCCGCTCGACGACGCCACCGTGATCACCGGTCGCGCCCGCACCGTGGAGGCGCACCGGGTGGAGCTTGCCGACGGCACCGAGGTGCGCGCGGCCACCGTCTTCGACACCCGCGGCCAGGCCACGCCGGGCGCGCGCCGCACGGCCAGCGCGCACGGCATCTTCGTGGACGAGGACATCGCCGCGCCCATGGTCACCGCCGGTGAAGGGCTGCTGCTGGATTGGCGCGACGAGAACGGCGCGGGCCCGGACGAGCCGCCGTCGTTCCTGTACTCGGTGCCACTCGGCGACGGCACGGTCATCTTCGAGGAGACCAGCCTGGGCCTGCGCGGCGGCATGCCGCAGCACGAATTGCGGCGGCGCACCCTGAATCGGCTGGCGGCGCACGGGATTCGGCTGCGCGGCGACGAGCCGACCGAGGCCGCCCACTATCCGCTCGACGAACTGCCGCCGAAAGCCGGTCGTGGCGCGGTGATTCCGTTCGGTTCGCGCGGCGGCATGATGCATCCGATCACCGGGTACTGCGTGGCGGATTCGCTGGCGCTGGTCGACACCGCGCTGGACGCGGTGCAGCGCGGCACCGATCCGATCGAGGCGCTGTGGCCGTGGCAGGCGCGGCTGGTCTATTGGATGCGCATGCGCGGCGTGTACGGGCTGGGGCGGCTCACCACCGCGCAGTCCATCGCCATGTTCGAGGCGTTCTTCACCCGGCCGCCGCGGCAGCAGCGCGCCCTGCTGTCGGCGCACGACGACTACTCGGCGCTGGGGACGGCGTTGTTCATGACGGTCGCGACCACCTGGCCGTTCACGTGGCGGTACGACCTGGTCGGCTGGACCAATCGAAACCGCTGGGTCGGTTGGGATTACGGGCGGGCCCGCACACTGGACGATCTGCTGCTGCCCCCGGACAGCCTGCTGCCCGGGGACGACACGCCCTGAGGCC
This sequence comes from Nocardia sp. NPDC005746, assembly GCF_040630785.1. NCBI lineage: Bacteria > Bacillati > Actinomycetota > Actinomycetes > Mycobacteriales > Nocardiaceae > Nocardia > Nocardia sp. NPDC005746. The sequence goes on along the minus strand of NZ_JBEXYE010000016.1, from coordinate 57,929 downwards.
GCGGCAGCCACGACGCGGGCTCGCGCGCCTCAGACCCAGTTCTCGATCCAGTACTTCCACACCACCCCGGCGTAGGCGGCCAGCGGCGGGACCTTGATATCGGTCCCGGCGAGAGCGGCCGCGGCATTGTGGGAGTCGAAGCGGCAGGCGAACTCGCAGTCCTCGATGACCTCCATCGGGATGCCGATCTGACGCAGCGCCCACCCCATGCCGGGCACCCGCAGCGTGACGTCGAGGGTCTGCTTGGGCATCACCTCGATCAGGTGCGGGGCGCCGGCCTCGTCGGCGAAGAGGTTGAAGGCCTCGGCGACGCTCTGCTCGCGCGGGTCCACCAGGTGGTAGGTGTCCGGCCCGTCGCCGTTTCGGTGCGCGATGTGGTCGAGCGCGCGGACCACGAAATCGACCGGCACCATATTGGTTTCGCCGAGCCGGGGCGCCACCACGGGCAGGATGCGCGGCAGTTGCGCGGCCATGCGCAGCAGCCGGAAGAAGTAGTAGGGGCCGTCGATGCGGTCGATCTCGCCGGTGCGGGAGTGGCCGATCACGATGGCGGGGCGGTAGATCCGCCAGGGCACCGCGGTCTGGTCGCGCACCTCCTGTTCGGCGCGCAACATGGCGCGCTGGTGAGGGGTGGGCAGTAGCTGGCCGACGTCGGTCATGTCCTCGGTGAACACGCCCTCCCAGGCCCCGGCCACGCGCATGGTCGAAACATGGTGCAGTCGTCCCGCTTCCAGCGCGCCCGCGAGTTCGGCCACCCGGAGGGTGCCGCCGCCCGCGCCGGTGGCGTCGAACCCGGCGGCCAGGTGGAAGACGTGGTCGATCGAACCGCGGTGCGCGGCAATCCAGCTCGCGTCGACACCGAGGCCGGGCGCGGCGAGGTCGCCGCGGACCGGGTGGACCCGGTCGCGGTCGCCCCAGTCGCGTAGGCAGCGGTTGTAGCGCAGCACCGAGTCCTCGCCCGGCCGCACCAGGACGTGAACGTCCGCGCCGCGCTTCAGCAGTTCGGGTACGAGAAACCGACCGATGAACCCAGTTGCCCCGGTCACCAGGTATGACATGGGGGCCACCTTAACGTGACGCACGCCACTGGAACCCTGAGGGTCACACCCGGGGAAACCGGTCGGGCGTGTCCGCCCGCCGGTTCCCGGCGTGTCTAGGCTCCGGTCTCGGCCGCGCGCCGGTACCCGCGGATGGCGGGGTAGGCGAACACGACGATCATGCCGATCGCCCAGGCGGCGGTCTTCCACAGCGGGGTCGCGATGGGCCCGTCGTAGGACAGGCCGCGCATGGCGTCGATGGCCGTACTCATCGGCTGGTTCTCGACCGTCTTCTGCAACCACACCGGGTAGGCGAAGACCGGCACGAACCCGGAGTTGAAGAACATCAGCAGGGTGTTGATGATGCCCACCAGCGACACCAGCATGACGCCTTCGGTGAGGGTGGCCAGCGCCGTCACCAGCACCGCGAATCCGAGTGCGAACAGCACCGGAATCGCCAGCATGGCAATCGAAGCCGCGGGCCCGTACCAGAACCGGAAGCCCAGCGCGACGCCCACCGCGAGCACGAACAGGGAGGTGATCACCACACGAATGGCCTCGGCCATCAGTCGCCCGGTGAGCCCGGCGGCGCGGTGGATGGGCATGGTGTAGAACCGCCCGAGCAGACCGGTCGCCTTCTCCACCTTGAAGCCGAGCGCGCTCACCACCGATCCGGACATGGCCGCGACCAGCATGACCATCGGCACGGTGCCGTAGATGCTGGGCATGCCGGTGGCCATGGTGATCGAGTCACCGAGCACGATCCGGAACATGATCAGCGTGGCGGCCGGGTAGACCAAGGTCTGAATGGTGGTGGCGGGGTCGCGCATCCAGCCGATGAGCATGCGCTTGCACTGGATCACGCTCTGCTGCGCCCACACCGAGAGCGCGCGCTCCGAGCGGGGTTTCACCACGGGCAGCGGCTCATGCCCCGCCCACGAATCGAGTTGGGTCACCGGGTCCCCGGATTTGTCGACGGCCGTCTCGGCCGTGGTCGCCGTGCTCATGACCGCCTCACGCTCGCCCAGACCGCCAGCGGCAGGAAGACGACCAGCAGGCCGCCCAGCCACACCAGCGGCACCCACAACACATTCCAGGTCACCCCGTGCTGAGCCATGTCGCGCAGTGCGAAGGAGAACTGCGAGATGGGCTGGTTGCGCACGAACGGCCGCACCCAGACGGGGAATCCGTTCTCCGGCACGAAGCCGCAGGACAGCATGCCGAAGATGAGGGTCGGCAGGGTCAGGGCCTGGCTCAGCGATTCGGGGCTCTTGGTCAGCGACCCGAGCCCGTCGGCGCCGATGGCCAGGATGGTGCCGACGGCGAGGGAGAACCCGCAGAACAGCGCGGCCTGACCCCAGCCGGCGACGAAGTGGAATCCGATCAGATGTCCCCAGACCAGCGCCGCGATCAGTGAGACCACCGAGCGCACGAAGCCCGCGGACAATCGCGACACCAGCGGCACCATCTTGCCGATGGGCATGGTCTGCATGCGGGTGTTGAGTCCGGTCATGGCTTCGAACGCGGCCAGCTGCGCGTTGGACATCATGGTGAAGGACATGGTCTGCAGCACGATGATCGGCATGACGAACTGGGCGTAGTCGATGCCCTGGAACTTCATCACGTAGCGCAGCGGCAGGTAGAAGCCGAGGGTGAAGACCAGCGGCACGATGACCGCGATGAGCATCTCGCCCTTGGTGAACATCACCCAGACCACGCGCCCGGTCAGGGCCCGCCACTGCGCGAAGCTGTTGGGCCGGGCCGGGGGTACCCCGGCGAAGAGATCGGCGGCGTTCGCCGCGGGCGCGGTCACGCGGCGCCTTCCGCGCCGACGGTCTCCTTGGTGCCGGAGTGTCCGGTGAGGGTGAGGAAGACGTCGTCGAGCGAGGGGCGGCGCAGGCCGATGTCGGCGAGCTTGACGGCCGCGCTGTCGAGCCGGCGCAGCGCCTCGGAGAGGGTGGCCGCGCCCTCGGGGGCGGGGATGGACAGCCGGTCGCCGGAGAGTTCGGCGCGGACCGCGGCGGGCACCAGGTCGCCGAGGGCGTCGGCGACCTTGGTCAGCTGGGTCGGGTCGAGCGGCACGACCTCGCAGTAGCTGCCGCCGGTCTTCTCCTTGAGGGCGTCGGCGGTGCCTTCGGCGATGACCGTGCCCTTATCGATGACGATGATGTTGTCGCTGAGCACGTCGGCCTCTTCGAGGTACTGCGTGGTCAGCAGGACGGTGATGCCCTGGGTCTTGAGCGCGGTGACGAGGTCCCAGACGCCCTGGCGCGAGCGGGGATCCAGACCGGTGGTGGGTTCGTCGAGGAACACCACCTCGGGCCGGACCACGAGGCCGCAGGCGATGTCGACGCGGCGGCGCATACCGCCGGAGTAGTGCCGGACCGCGCGGCGGCCGGCGCCGGTGAGGTCGAATTCCTCGAGCAGGTTGTCGGCGCGCTGCCGGGCGGCCTTGCGGGGCAGGCCCATGAGGCGGCCGAAGAGTTCGAGGTTCTCGCGTCCCGAGAGGTTTTCGTCGAGGGCGGCGTACTGGCCGGTCATCATGATGGACCGGCGCACGGCGGCCGGATCGGTGCGGACGTCATGCCCGGCGATGCGGGCGACGCCGGAGTCCGGGCGCAGCAGGGTGGACAGGATCTTGACCGTGGTGGTCTTGCCCGCCCCGTTGGGGCCGAGGATACCGAGGACTTGGCCGCGGGCGGCGGTGAAGCTGACCCCTTGCAGCGCGTGCACATCGCCGAAGGACTTGCGAATGTCTTCGACGAAAACGGCCGGATCGTCGGCTGCTACGGGTTCCGGTCTGTCCAAGCTGGGCATCAACTCTCCACTATCGGCTGGTCGGGCTGAACGATGTCGCCCCGGGGCGGCGGGTCCCCACATCGCGCGGGGGCGGTAGTTACCGCCCGCCGGGATGATCCACACCGCCGGCCGTGATGTTACCGGCGTGCCGCGCGGGAGGCCGTTTCTTTGCCGAAGCAGCGAATTTCAAACTGTGCCCTTGGTCACAAATCGAGGGCCGGCCGAATAGCTGCTGATCCAGGCGCAGACCGGGCGGTATGCGGCGATTTCGCTACCTTGTCGCATCTGCGCCTCGAACCATAGTCTGGCCTTGGCGGGGAGAGACATTCACAGGCCACGAGAGGTTGACCATGGCCGAGTCGGCGCAGCCGGCAGCAGGACGCGCCGGCGCGCGCAGATCCAAGGTACTCACGTCCTACGACCCCAGAACCGGGGAAGTCGTGGGCGAATACGCAGGCATGGGGGCGGGCGAACTGACCCGCACCGTGCGCTCCGCCCGCAGCGCCGAACAATGGTGGGCGGCACTGGGATTCGATGCCCGCAAACGCTGGCTGCTGGATTGGAAACGCAGCCTCGCCCGCGGCACCCGCGACCTGGTGGAACTGATCAGCCGCGAGACCGGCAAGCCGCGCATCGACGCGGCCATCGAGGTCACCCTGGCCGTCGAGCACCTGGATTGGGTTGCGCGACATGCCGAACGGACACTGGGCCGCACCACCCGGCTGGGCGCCACACTGCGCCGCGAACCGACCGGCACCATCGGCTACCTGCCGCTGGGTGTGGTCGGCGTGCTGGGGCCTTGGCACAATCCCGTTCTCACCCCGATGAATTCGATCGCCAGCGCGATGGCGTCGGGCAACGCGGTGGTGTTCAAGCCCAGTGAACTCACGCCCGGCGTGGGCGCGTGGCTGGCCGACACCTGGAATCACCTGGCCCCGAATCAGCCGGTGCTGCAAGTGGTCACCGGCGACAGCGGCACCGCCGCCGCCCTGTGCCGCGCACCGGTGGACAAGCTCGCCTACGCCGGGTCGGGCGCAGGGGCGCGCGAGGTGGCCGCGCTGGCCGCCGAGGCGTCCACTCCCCTGGTCATCGAGCCGGGCGGGCGTGGGTCGATGGTGGTCCAGGTCGACGCCAAGCTCGACAGCGCCGCGGCCGCCGCGGTGTACGGCGCCATGGCCAATTCGGGCCAGCAGCCCGCCGGGGTGCAGTGCGTGTACGTGGCCGACTCGGTGTACGAGCCGTTCCTGGAGCTGGTCGCCGATCAGGCCCGGCGGTTGCGGCCCGGCGCGGACCGGCGCGCCTCCTACGGGCCGATGATCGTGGACGCCCAGATCGACGTGGTGCGCCGCCAGGTGCGCGACGCGGTGACCCGGGGCGCGCGGCTGGTGGTCGGGAGCCTGGAATCGATCCGCGAGCCCTACATCGAGCCGATCGTGCTGACCGAGGTGCCGGAGAACAGCGCCGCGGTGACCGGCGAGCCCGTGGGGCCGGTGCTGGTGGTGAATCGGGTGGCCACGATGGACGAGGCCGCCGATCGCGTGAACGCGGATCGGAAGCCGCGCACGGTCTCGGTGTTCACCCGCGACGTCCGCTCGGTCCCGGAGTTCGCCGCCCGGCTGCGCAGTGAGCTGATCACGGTGAACACGGCCCCGGTGTACGGCGTGAACGGTCCCGGACGGATCCGGGATCCGCGCACGCTGCGGGAGTTCACGCGGCCGCAGACGATCACCGAGAAGCACCCGCCGGACCAGATCACCTCGGGCACGTTCGAGAAGCATCCGCGCCGGTTGCGGGTGGCGCGGGCGCTGTTCCGGATGCGGCACCGGGTCTGAGGATTCGGGAGGGCCTGCCGCCGACGCCGATTCGGCGGTGGGCCCGACCTGTTCGCCGGATCTATTCGGCGGCGGGTGCGCCCAGCAGCACCGCGCGCATGAGCGCGCTCACCCGGGCCAGGTTCTCCGGCCGTCCGTCGAATCGGATGCGCCGACCCACGTCGATGACCTGGGCGATGGCGGCGTGCACCCGGAAGCGCGCCTCGACCTGGTCGCCGTCGAGCAGGTTCGCCCATTCCAGGACGTTCTGCCGCTGCACGGACCGCAGCCGATGCTGTTCGGAGGCGGGCAGATTGGAGAATTCGGAGAAGTAGACCGGCAGGATCTCCGGCATGGCGAAGGTCATGCGGGCGAAGCGGTCCGCGATCCGCACGGCGGCGTCCGAGCGGCTGGTGGCCTCGGCGAGGGCCTCGTTGTTGGCGATGGCGACGCGTTCGCCGGTGCGGTGGAAGGCGGCGGCGAGCAGGTCGGCCTTGCTGGCGAAGTAGCGGTAGACGCTGGAGGCGTTGATGCCCGCGGCCGCGCCGATCTCCTCGATGCTGGCCTCGTGGTAGCCCTGCCGTCCGAAGATGCGGATGGCCTCGGTGAGCAGCTGCTCGCGCTTGGAGATGACGGGCAGGCCGCGCACCAGCGGCTCGCCGGTGGCCGGGGCGGGCGCGGGCGGCAGGTCGGCGCGCAGGATGTCCCAGCAGATCTCGGTGAGCAGGTTGACCAGCCGGGTGGTGGACAGCGCGGTGCGGTGCGCGGTGATGGATCCGATGGCACTGAGCAGGGCGGCGGCCCGCAGCTGGGTGTCGGCCGGATCGGCGTCGGGGTAGAGCGCGGCGATGGCGGCGGCGACGGTGTCGTGCAGTTCGGTGTAGATGACCCGGATGCGGGCGCGGTCCTCGCGTTCCAGGTAGCGGCGTTCCCACCGGTACAGGCCGCCCTCGCGGCGCACGTCGATGGTGTACTCGGCGATTCCGCGGATCAGCGCGGTGAGTCGTGGTTCCGGTTCCAGGTCGGGATTGTCGGCGGCCTTGGCGGCGTCGAGCAATTGCTGCGCGCCCATTTCGGCGGCGGCGACCAGCAGGGCGTACTTGTTGCGGAAGTGGCGGTAGAGGGCGGGGCCGGAAATGCCGACCTCGGCCGCGATCTCGTCGACGCCGACCGGGTGGTAGCCGCGTTCGGCGAAGGCTCGCGCCGCTACTCGTACGATTTGCGCCTTGCGGTTCTTGGGGCGACGGCGGGGGCCGGATTCCCCGTCGGGAGTACCGGCCGGTCGCCCGGTAGCGAGGGCGGCCTCGCTGCGATCGGCGACCATACAGTTTCTCCTTCTCGATGACACCGGCTGTTGACAGTGCCGGACGAACGCTCCTAAGTTAACCACAATTCGCAAAGCCGAACACACAGCCTGCGGCCAGGCCGCAGATATATCTGGGGAGCGCCCGATGACCACGAGCACGCCGGGGTACACCGCGATCAAGGACGGGCGCATCCTGCGCATCACCATCACCAATCCCAGACGCAAGAACGCGCTCAGTTACGACACCATGGCGGGCCTGGGCGACGCCGTGCTGGCGGCCTCGGCGGATCCGGCGGTCCGGGTCATCGCGCTGACCGGTGAGGGCGGCGACTTCTGCACCGGCGCCGACCTGTCCTCCGCCCCGGAGGAGAAGGCCCGCGGCATCACGCCCGAGATGACCATGGACGTGGCCAACCGGATGATCCGCGCCATCGTGGACGCGCCGATCCCGGTCGTCGCCCGGGTCAAGGGCGCGGCCGCCGGGGTGGGCGTGGCGTTCGCGCTGGCCGCCGATCTCGCCTACGCCGCCGAGGACTCCTACCTGCTGCTGGCCTTCATCAATATCGGCCTGATGCCCGACGGCGGGGCGGCGGCGCTGGTGGCAGCGGCGGCCGGGCGGCCGCTGGCCGCCGAGATGGCGCTGCTGGGCGAGCGGCTCCCGGCCCGAAAGGCCCTGGAGCACAGTCTGATCGCGGGCGTGTACTCCGACGAGGAGCTGGACGCCAAGGTGGAGGCGGTGATCGCCAAGCTGGCGCACGGCCCGCGCCGGGCGCTGGAGCTCACCAAGCGCGCCCTCAACGCGGCGGCGCTGACCTCGCTCGAGGCCGCGCTGGCCGCCGAGAAGACGGGCCAGTGCGAACTGCTGGGCTCCGGCGATTTCGCCGAGGGCGCGGCGGCCATGCTGCAGAAGCGCACGGCCGTCTTCGCCGAGTAGCGCCCGGCGTCAGCCCTTTCCGGTGGCCGTCAGGTAGATCAGCACCACGTTGAGCGTGGTGATGATGGCGGCCACCAGCCAGGCCAACCCGGTGGTGACACGGTGATTGACGTTCTCCCCCATGAGTTCCGGGTCGCTGGTGAACCGGACCAGCGGGATGAGCGCGAACGGGATCCCGAACGACAGCACCACCTGCGAGATGATCAGCGCCCGCGTGGGATCGATGCCGACCGCGAGCACCACCAGGGCGGGGATCAGCGTGATCACGCGGCGCACCACCAGCGGGACGTGCCGGTGCAGCAGGCCCTGCATGATCATCGCGCCCGCGTAGGCCCCGACGGAGGTGGACGCCAGCCCGGAGGCGAGCAGTCCGACCGCGAGCAGCAGTCCCGCGACGGGACCGAGCACGTCCTGCACCGCGGCGTGCGCGCCCTCGATGGTGTCGACGCCCTCGCGGCCGCGCAGGGTCTTGGCGGCCATGAGCAGCATGGCCAGGTTCACGGTGCCCGCGAGCAGCATGGCCAGGGCGACGTCGTAGCGGGTGATGCGCAGCAGGCGATTTCGAGCCGCGCCGACCTCGGGGTGCCCGTGCCGGTCACGGGCCATGCCGGAGTGCAGGTAGACCACGTGCGGCATGACGGTCGCGCCGATCATGGCGGCGGCCAGCAGCACGCTGCCGGAGTCGGCGAAGCGGGGCACCAGGCCGCCGACGGTGCCGGACGCGGAGGGCGGTGAGATGACCACGGAGGCAAGGAATCCGATGGCGATGATGCCGAGCAGTCCGGTGATGACGCGTTCGAAGGGCCGCTGCCCGCGATGGTTCTGGATGAGCAGCAGGATCATCGATACGAAGCCGGTGATGATGCCGCCGACCATGAGCGGCAGTCCGAACAGCAGGTTGAGCGCGATGGCGCCGCCGACGACCTCGGCGAGATCGGTTGCCACCGCGACGGTCTCGGCCTGGGCCCAATAGCTGAGCCGCACCCAGCGACCGGCCTTGGCGCGCACCACTTCCGGGAGGGAGCGGCCGGTCACCAGGCCGAGTTTCGCGGACAGGAACTGCACCAGCCCGGCCATGATGTTGGCCATCACCACGACCCAGACGAGCAGATAGCCGTATTCGGCGCCGGCGCTGATATTGGAGGCGACATTGCCGGGATCGACATAGGCGATCGCGGCGACGAAGGCGGGGCCCAGCAGCACACTGGCCGACCGCGCTCGCTGGAACGGGGTGCTGCTCTTATCGGCCACGCTGGTACTCACAAGATGAGTTTACGGGTTCCCGAACTTTTTGTTTAGCCCTTCCGTGCACCCTGTGACCACAGCCATAACGGCGAACGGCCCGGCACCTTCCGGTGCCGGGCCGTATCACGTTGTGCGCGTGGGTCTCTAGATGCCGAGACCCTGGGCGAGCAGCGGCCACGACGCGATGAACTCGTCGTTCCAGTAGCCCCACGAGTGGGTACCGGTCGGCCGGAAGTTGTAGGTGGCCGGGATGCCCAGCGAGTTCAGCTTGTTCGCGAGGTTGTGGCTGCAGAAGTTGGTGCCCGCCTCGATGACGCCACCGATGATCATCTGGTTGGCCAGGCCGTAGGAGCCGGGCAGCGCGTAGGCGCCGTTGAGGGTGTCGTACTGGCCGGGCAGACCGCTACCGGAGGAGATGTAGAGGTTGATGCCGCGCAGCTTGTCCGCGTTGATGACCGGGTCGTGCGCCGCCCAGTCGGGCGAGTTCGCCGGGCCGTACATGTTCTCCAGCTTGCCGCCGCCCCAGGTCTCGACGGTCAGGCGCATGAACTCCTGCCCCTGCGGGTCGGCCATCTGGGCGCAGCCGGAGTAGGCGGCGACGGACTTGTACAGGTCCGGCTTGGCCTCGGCCAGGGTGAGCACGGTGGTGCCCGAGGTGGAGATGCCGGCGATGGCGTTGACGCCGTTGGTGCCGAGCGCGGCGTCGATCAGCGGGGGCAGTTCCTCGCTGAAGAAGGTGGTCCACTTGTTGCGACCCAGGGTCGGGTCGTCGTTGTTCCAGTCCTGGTAGTAGGACCATTTGCCGCCGATGGGCTGGACCACGTTGACGTTCTTGTCGCCGAGGAAGCCGTTGACGATATTGGTCTTCTTCACCCAGGAGGCGTCGTCCTGACCGCCGCCGGCGCCGTTGAGCAGGTACAGGGTCGGGCGCGGGACCGAGGTGTCGGCGGGACGCTGCACGTCGACCGGGTAGGTGGCGCTCATGGCCGCGGAGTAGACGTAGAGCCGGATGTTCCGGTCGTCCTTCATCTCGGCCTTGGTGATCTTCGAACCGTCTGCCGAGACCGGGTCGGCCAGCAGCTTCTTGCCGTCGATGATCGGGTCAGCGGAGGCGGAACCGCCGCCGACACCGGTCATGAGACCGGTGAGAACCGCGGTGGCGGCGAGGAAGGCCGCGGCTCGCGCCCCGCGCCGGCCGTTCCGGACATGTCGACGAATCAATGTTTCGCACCTTCATCTCGTGTCGTTTGCTGGTCGGAGACCACGCGGTCCGGTATTCCGGTTGTCTCGACCCCCGACAGACCATACGGCTTATCCCATCGCCGCAACAGCCGCAATGTTACGGGCGGGTCGCGCGGCGCGGCCCATCGGGCTGCCGCGCGTCGCCCATCGATTGCCGTTCGTGTCCAGCTCAGCGGCTGTGCTGTCGACAGCGCGGCCGCTGTGCCGTCACCGCTCAGCGGCCGTGGTCGGCGAGACCGGCCAGCGCCTGCACCCAGCCCTCGACCAGCTGCTTGACCTGGTCCAGGGTCAATACCGCGCCGACGAAGTCGAAGCGGGCGACGAGCCCGTCCTGACTGGTGTCGACGGTGACGTCCAGGTACAGGTCGGCCGCCACCGGCTCCGGGTAGACCTCGGCGGGACGCAGATCCCGGTAGCGGAAGCCGATGCGGCCCAACGGAAGCACCGCGATCTCGGCGACCGTGTCCGGGTTCAGGTACCGCAGCAGCCCGAATCCGACACCGTGCGAGGGCACTTCGCGCGCGAAATCCCGGATCTGCTCGATGACCGAGCCCGCGCCGGGCCCGCCGGAGCGCACCTCGGCCAGGTCCAGACCCTCGAGCCGGAGCGGGAACGGGTAGCTGGTGCTGAACGCGCCGACCGTGCGCAGCCCGTCCCGGTCGCCGGGGACGCGGCCGTCGGCGATCAGGCGCACCACCGAACCCAGTGTGTCGCGCAGCGTTTCGGAGTCCGGGTCGAGCAGGGTCGCGGCCAGCGCGGCGAGCAGCACCTCGTCGATGCTGGCGTGGTAGCGGCGGGCGACGGCGTCGACGGCGGCCGCGCCCTCCCCGGTGATGGCCACCGAGACCCGCCCGCGGCTGCCGGAGTCGGCCTCGCCGAGCACCAGGTCCGGGGAGATGCCCTCGGTCACGCCCGCGAGCGCCTGACGCCACCAGTCCAATTCGTCGACGGTGGCGTCGTCCACGGCACGGTCGGCCAGGGCCCGGGCGACGCCGCGCGGGTGCGCGTCGGCGCTGTGCGGGGTGGCGTGGCCGCCGGACCAGGAAGCCGTGAGGTCCTCGATGACGGTGCGCCACGAGGCGTCGTCCACCACCAGGCCGTTGGCGACCACCACCAGCACGGCGGCGGGATGGTCCCCGGCGCCGCCGTCCGCGGCCCCGTTCTCGAGCAGGACGAAGCGCATGTTGTAGCCGCGCTCCGGGTCGAGTTCGGCTGCGGCGGCGTGGATCACGGCCTCGATGGGGTCACCGACGGCCTCGACGTTCGGGTCGATCTGCCACACCACCGCCGCGCCACGCGGCTGCACGGCGGGAATGTCCAACGCCACGGTGTCGCCGTCACGGCGCAGGCGCGCCCACAGGCCGGGGTGCCGGTCCAGGAGACCGGCGACCGAACGGCGCACGCGGGTGCCGGAGATGCCGGCGGCGATGTCGAGGGTGATGGCCCGGACCCAGATGCCGGACGGCTCCACCTCGAGCAGGCCTATGGCTCCGGCGGGCAGCGGCGACACCTCGCCGACCGCGCTCAGCGCGGGGCCGGACGCGGCGGGCACCGGGACCGCGGGGCGGCCGGTGCTCGGCGCGACCGGAATGGCGGGGGTGTCGACGGCCGAATCCGGTTCGGTCCCGGGCTGATCCGCCGCCCCGGCGTCGCGGGACGCGGTGGGCCCGGATTCCGAGACCGCCGGCATGTCGTACCGCGGCGCGGCGGTCTCCGGCTCCGGCCGGAACGCGACGTCGGGTTCGACGGCGACATCGGGTCCGGAGCCCACCGAGCGCGCGGGTTCGGCGGGATCGTGCAGTTTGACCGGCGGCGCGAGGTCCTCGGGCCGGATGATCGGCAGCACCTGGGTGATGGCCCAGTCGTCGGCGTTGTTCATCGAGTCGGCGTTGTTCGCCGGTTCGGCGCTCTGCACCGGTTCAGCCTTGTCCACCGTCGCCGAGTTGTCCGCCGGTTCGGCGGTTTCCGCCGTGTCGCCGCGGTCGGCGCGTTCGATGAGCTCGGCCAGGCGCGGGCCGATGACCGCGAACGCCTCCGGGGTGCACATGAGCTGATGCCGCACCGGGACAACGTGTTCGGCGATGCGGCCGGTGACGTAGGGCCGCCAGTCCTCGACGCTGTGCGGTTCGCCGTCCTCGCGGCCGAATTCGGCGGAGAACAGGTCCATCCGGGTGTCGAGCACCGAATGCCGGTAGCGCGCACCGAGTTCCACGGTGCGGACCGCGCCGCGGTACATGCGCCGCAGCCGGTCCACGGTGAGCACGGCCAGTTCGGCGGGGATGGCGGCGTGCAGGGCGTGCAGCGCCTCGTCGCTGAGGTCCTGCAGGTCGCCCGCGGGCAGCGCGTCCTCGCCGACGCCGAATTCCGCGAACTGCGCGCGCAGATCCTCACGGAAGCTGTCGAATTCGGCGCCCGGGTAGGCGTCGAGCACGGCCAGCAGGTCGACGCGGTCGCCGGCGGCCCGCAGTTCGGTGGCGATGGCGTGCGCGAGCACACCGCCGAGGGAGTAGCCGAGCAGCCGGTACGGGCCCTCGGGCTGGACCTCACGCATGGCCTCGATGTAGGTCCGCGCGACCTCGGTCAGCGATTCGGGCCGATAGTCGTCCGCGGTGAGGGCCGGGGACTGCAGACCGTAGATCGGCTGGTCCTCGGGCAGGAACCGGGACAGTCCGGCGTAAGGCCAGGCCATGCCGACCATGGGCGGCGCGCAGAACAGCGGCGCGCGGGTGCCGGTGGCCCGGATGGGCAGCAGCACGCCGAGGGCCGAGTCGACCGCGGCGTCGAAGTCGTGCTCGCCCTCGAGCGCCGCGGCGATGCGGGCGCTGAGCCCGGCCACCGTGGGCTCGGTGAAGAACCAGGACACCAGCACCTCGGCGCCGGTGAGCTCGCGCAGTTTGGCGACGATGCCGGTGGCCAGCAGCGAGTTGCCGCCGATGGCGAAGAAGTCGTCGTCGACGCCGACCCGGTCGAGGCCGATGGCCTCGGCGAAGGCCCCGGCCACCGTCTCCTCGAGCGGGTTGCTCGGGGCGCGGTATTCGCCTTGGCGCAGTTCGGGTTCCGGCAGGGCCTTGCGGTCCAGCTTGCCGACCGGGGTGAGCGGCAGTTCGTCCAGGATCAGGATGGCGGCGGGCACCATGTGCGGCGGCAGGGTCCGCGCGGCGTGCTCGGTGAGCAGGTCCGGGTCGGGCGAGTGGCCGGGCGTGGCCAGCACGTACGACACCAGGACGGTGACGCCCGCGTGGTTCTTGCGGCCCACGGTGACGGCGTACTCGACCGCCGGGTGGGTGGCCAGCACGGCGTCGATCTCGCCGAGTTCGATGCGGAAGCCGCGCACCTTGACCTGGAAGTCGGAGCGCCCGACATAGTCGAGCTCCCAGCCGACCTGGGTCCCGGCCAGATTGCCGTCCCGGAGTTCGGGTTCGGCGAACCAGCGGACCACGTCGCCGGTGCGGTACATGCGCGAGCCGGGTTCACCCCACGGGTTCGCGACGAACCGTTCCGCCGAGAGCGCGGCCCTGTTGCGGTAGCCGCGCGCGAGCGCGCCGCCGGACAGGTACAGCTCGCCCGCGACGCCCGGCGGCACCGGGTTCAGGCGGGAGTCCAGCACCAGCGCCGACATGCCGTGCACCGGGGAGCCGATGGTGATGTGGCGGCCCGGTTCCAGCTGCGCGTAGGTGGAGATGATGGTGGTCTCGGTGGGCCCGTACGCGTTGTGGTAGACGCGATTTCCGGTCTTCCACTTGGCCACCAGTTCCGGCGGGGTGACGTCGCCGCCGACCGACACCACTTCCATCTGCGACTGCCCGGCCGGGTCGACGGTGCCGAGCACCGCGGGGGTGATGATCGCGTGAGTGACGTTCTCGCGGCGCATGAGTTCGGCGAGTTCGGGTCCGCCGAGGATCTCGCGGGGCACGATCACGAGGGCCGCACCGGTGGCGAACGCGCAGATCCATTCCAGCACCGAGGGATCGAAACTGGGCGAGCAGATGTGCAGCATCCGGTGCTCGGGGTCGAGGTCGTAGAGGCCGGTCGCGTAGTCGCTGAGGCCGCCGAGGCCGGCGTGGGTGACGGTGACGCCCTTGGGCATTCCGGTGGAGCCGGAGGTGTAGATGACGTAGGCGGGGTTGGCCATGCGGATCGGGGCGACGCGATCGGCGTCGGTCACCGGTTCCGGGGACTCGGCCGCGCACCGGCGGTCGGTGGCGGCGTCGTCGAGGCACAGCCATTCGACCTCACCGGGCAGCGTGGGCTGGAAGGCCTTGCTGGTGATGCCGATGACGGCGCCGGAGTCGGAGACCATGTGCCGCACCCGGTCCGCCGGATAGGCGGGGTCGACGGGCACGTGCGCGCCACCGGCCTTGGCAATGGCGAGCACCGCGGCGACCATCTCGAACGAGCGCGGGAAGGCCACGGCGACCAGCTTTTCCGGGCCGACGCCGTGCCGGATGAGCACCCGGGCCAGCTGCGAGGAGTAGTCGTCGAGTTCGCCGTAGCTGATGGAGTGCCCGCGGTAGCGGATGGCGACACGGTCGCGGCCGAGGGCGACGCCGCGGGTGAGCAGCTCGGGCAGCAGCGCGGTGGCCATCACCTCGTCGCCGTGCACGTGGGTGAGCAGTTCGTACTCGTCGGCGTCGAGCAGCGGCAGGTCGCCGATGGCGGTGACGGGCCGGTCCACGATGGCCTCGAGCAGCCGGACGAAGCGCTCCGCGAAGACTTCCACGGTGCGCTGTTCGAAAAGGTCGCGCGCGTAGGTGAACACGGCGTGCAGGCCGCTGTCCGCGTCGCCTTCGCGGACGGTCAGCGACAGGTCGAACTGGGAGGTCTGGATCCCGGAGTCCAGGGCGCTGATCCGCAGTCCGGGCAGCTCGAAGTCGCTGTCGGGGGTGTTCTGGAAGGCCAGCATGACCTGGAACAGCGGGTTGCGGGCGGTCGAGCGCTCGGGGTTGAGCACCTCGACCAGCCGCTCGAACGGCAGGTCCGCGTGCGCGAAGGCCTGCAGGTCGGCTTCCTTGGTGGCGGCGAGCAGTTCGTGGAAGCGGAGTCCGCCGTCCACGTGCGAGCGCAGCACCAGGGTGTTGACGAACATGCCGATGACATCGTCGAGGGCGGCCTCGCCGCGGCCCGCGACGGGCGTGCCGATGGCGATGTCGTCGGTGCCGGACAGGCGCGCCAGGAACAGGGCCAGCGCGGAGTGCACGACCATGAACAGGGTGGCGTTCTGCTCGCGGGCGATGCGCGCCAGACCCTGCTGGAGTTCGGCGTCGATGTGGAAGGGCACCAGGCCGCCGCGGAAGCTGGATACCGGCGGGCGCGGGTGGTCGGCGGGCAGGTTGAGCTCGTCGGGCAGCCCGGCCAGCGCGGTGCGCCAGTGGGCGGCCTGCTCCGAGATCAGGCTCTGCTCATCGGTTTCCGAGCCGAGGACGGTGCGCTGCCAGAGGCTGTAGTCGGCGTACTGGACGGCGAGCGGGGTCCACGCGGGCGCGGCCCCGGCCGAGCGCGCGATGTAGGCGGTCATCAGGTCGCGGGCCAGCGGGCCCATGGACCAGCCGTCGGCGCTGATGTGGTGGGCGACCAGCACGATCACGTGCACGGCGGGTTCCACCTCGAAAAGGCGGACGCGCAGCGGGATCTCGCGGGTGACGTCGAAGCCGGTGGCCAGCAGTGTGCCGATCAGCTCGGGTAGGTCGGCGGCCGCGGCGGGCTCGGCGGTGAGTTCCGGCACCGCCTGTTCGGCGGGCAGCACGACCTGGTGGGCCGCTCCCCCGCTCTGCGGGTACACGGTGCGCAGGGTCTCGTGACGGGCCACCAGGTCCGCGACGGCCTGGCGCAGCGCCTCGACGTTCAGTTCGCCGTCCAGGCGCAGCGCCATCGGCAGGTTGTAAGCGGTTGCGGCGGTGTCGAACTGGTTCAGGAACCACATCCGCTGCTGGGCCAGCGAGAGCGGCACCAGCTCCGGGCGCGGGCCCGCGACCAGCGGCGGACGGCGGCGGCCGCCGCTGCCGGTCAGTACGCGCCGGGCCAGTTCGTCGACGGTGGTGGCCTCGAACAGGTCGCGCACACCGAGCCCGGATTCGAGCGCGGTGTTGATGCGGGCCACCACCTGGGTGGCGACCAGCGAGTTGCCGCCGAGGGCGAAGAAGTCGTCGTCGAGGCCGACGGGCCGGTCCAGTCCGAGGGTCTCGGCGAAGACCGCGGCGACGGCCAGCTCGACCGTGGAGACGGGGGCGCGGAACTCGCGCGCCTCGAATTCCGGTGTGGGCAGGGCCTTCCGGTCCAGTTTGCCGTTGGCGTTGACCGGCATGGCGTCGAGCACCACCGTGGCGGCGGGCACCATGTAGGACGGCAGCCGGGCGGCCAGGTGGGTGCGCAGCGCGTCCTGATCGATGGCGCCGCCGGCGGCGGGCACCACGTAGGCGGCCAGCATGTCGCCGGTGTGCTCGGAGGAGTGCAGCACCACCACGGCCTGGTCCACGGATTCGTGCGCGGTGAGGGCGGCCTCGATCTCGCCGAGTTCGATGCGCAGGCCGCGCAGCTTCACCTGGAAGTCGCTGCGGCCCAGGTAGACCAGGTCGCCGTCGGCGTTCCACTTCACCAGGTCGCCGGTGCGGTACATGCGCTCGCCGCGGCCGAAGGGGCTGGCCACGAAGCGTTCCGCGCTCAGGTCGGGGCGGCCGACGTAGCCGCGCGCCAGCTGCGCGCCCGCCAGGTACAGCTCGCCCACCAGGCCGGGGGCGACCGGATGCAGGCGCGCGTCGAGCACGTAGGCGCGGGCGTTCCAGACCGGGCCGCCGATCGGCACGGCCCCGGCCACATCGGCGGGGACGGGCGCGGCGGTGGCGTGCACGGTGAATTCGGTGGGCCCGTACAGGTTGTGCAGGGCGGCCGGGCTGATCGCGCGGAAGGCGTCCACGGCGTCGGAGGTGAAGGCCTCACCGGCCACCAGCAGCGCACGCAGCGAACCGATCCGCTCCGGGTCGGCGGTGGCGGCGAACATCCGCAGCATGGACGGCACGAACGAGGTGATGGTGACGTTGTGCGCGGCGATGACGTCGGCCAGGTACTGCGGGTCGCGGTGGCCGTCGGGGGTGGCGACGATCATGCGGCCGCCGGTGGCCAAGGGAGCGAACAGTTCCCACACCGAGACGTCGAAGGTGGCCGGGGTCTTGAACAGCACCACGTCGTCGCGGCCGATCCCGTATTCGCCGGTGATCCAGCGGATCTGGTTCACCGCGGCGGCGTGCGGCACCGCGACGCCCTTGGGGCGGCCGGTGGAGCCGGAAGTGAAGATGACGTACGCGGTGTGCTCGGGCCGCAGCGGCGCCCGGCGTTCCCCGTCGGTGACCGGGTATTCGGCGTAGCCGGCCAGGATCGCGGTGTCGACCTCGAGCACGCGGCGCTCGCCGGCGTCGAAGCTGTCGCGCGAGGTGGTGAGCACGCACACCGGGTCGGCGGTGTCGAGTACGTGGGCGACCCGTTCGGCGGGCTGGTCCGGGTCCAGCGGCACGTACGCGCCGCCGGCCGCCAGTACCGCGTAGGCGGCGGTGACGAAGTCCAGCGACCGCCGGATGTGCAGGGCCACCAGCGTTTCCGGGCCGACGCCCTCGGCGATCAGGCGTCGCGCGAGGCGGTGCACGCGGGCCGCGAACTCGCCGTAGGTGACACGTTCGCCGCCGCTGTCGATCGCGATCGCGTCGGGGGTGCGCAGGGTCTGGTTCTCGAACTGCGAGAGCAGCGTGGAGGTCCAGGCGTG
The DNA here is from genome assembly GCF_040630785.1 of Nocardia sp. NPDC005746. Taxonomy (NCBI): domain Bacteria; kingdom Bacillati; phylum Actinomycetota; class Actinomycetes; order Mycobacteriales; family Nocardiaceae; genus Nocardia; species Nocardia sp. NPDC005746. The sequence goes on along the minus strand of NZ_JBEXYE010000016.1, from coordinate 39,805 downwards.
CTGCCCGGCCGTGAGATCGACGGCGGTGGCGTTCCAGTCCGTCATCACCCGCTGGCGTTCGTCCACGGCCAGCAGGTCGAAGTCGCCGACGGCGCGTTCGGGGTGGGTGGCGGCGGCGACCAGGGTGCGGCGCAGGCGCTCGGCCAGGCGATCCATGGTGTCGGCGTCGAACAGGTCGGTCGCGTAGGTGAACGCGGCCGAGATACCCTGCGCCACACCGTCGGTGGAGGTGCGCTCGACCAGGGTGAGATCCAGGTCGAACTTGGCGACCGGCACGGTCAGGTCGACGTCGGAGACGGTGACGCCGGGCAGCTCGAACACCGCCGGGGTCATGTTCTGCAGCGTCATCGACACCTGGAACAGCGGGTGCCGGGCCTGCGAGCGCGGCGGATCCAGCAGTTCCACGATGCGTTCGAACGGCGCGTCGGCGTGCTCGAAGGCGGCCAGGTCGGTGCGGCGGACCGCGGTCAGCAGTTCCGCGAAACCGGCGTTCGGGTCGATCTCGGTGCGCAGCACCAGGGTGTTGACGAACATGCCGATGAGCTCGTCCAGGGCGGCCTCGCCGCGGCCCGCGATGGGCGCGCCGATGGCGATGTCGCGGGTGCCCGACACGCGTGCCAGCAGCACCGCGAAGGCGGCGTGCAGCACCATGAACAGGGTCGTGTTGTGCTGCTGCGCGACCCGGTTCAGGGCGGCGTGCACATGCGGATCGATATCGAAGACGTGCACCGCGCCGCGACCGGAGGCCACCACCGGGCGGGGCCGGTCGGTGGGCAGTTCCAGCTGGTCGGGCAGTCCGGCGAGGGTGTCACGCCAGAAGTCGAACTGGCGGGCCAGCGGCGAGGCGGGATCGTGCTCGTCGCCGAGGCTCTCGCGCTGCCACAGCGCGAAGTCCGCGTACTGCACCGGCAGCGGCGACCACTCCGGCTCCCGGCCCTGCATACGGCCGAAGTAGGCGGTCATCAGGTCGCGGGTGAGCGGGCCGCCGGAGAAGCCGTCACCGGCGATGTGGTGGACCACGCACACCAGCACGTGGTCGTCGTCGCTCAGACGCAGCAGGCGCAGCCGCACCGGGGGCGCGACGGTCACGTCGAACGGCGCGAACGCGGCCTCCGAGACCACCTGGGCCACTTCGGCTTCGGTGACCGGCACGACCGGCAGCGACGGCATGGCGTCGGGCGCGTCGACGGCCAGGATCAGCTGGTGGCCGACGCCGTCGTGTTCGGGGTAGTAGGTGCGCAGCACCTCGTGCCGGGCCACCAGGTCGGCCACGGCGTCGCGCAGCGCGGGCACGTCCAGCGGGCCGGTGACGCGCAGCGCGGTGGGCAGGTTGTAGGTGGCGGCCTCCGGGTCGAGCCGGTTGAGGAACCACATGCGCTGCTGCGCGTAGGACAGCGGGATCAGCTCCGGGCGCGGCATGGGCCGCAACGGGGCAGTGCCGGCGAGGGCCGAATCGGCCAGCGCGTCCAGGGAATTCGCGAGTTCGGCGACGGTCGGGTGCTCGAACAGGGCGCGGACCGGGACCCGGGCGCCGATGGCCGCGCCCAGGCGGGCCACCACCTGGGTGGCGTTGAGCGAGTTGCCGCCGAGTTGGAAGAAGTCGTCGTCGGCGCCGACGCGGTCGGCGCGCAACACGGTCGCGAAGATCTCGGCCACCGTCTGCTCGGCGGCCGTGGCGGGCTCGCGGTATTCGCGGGCCTGGAACTGCGGCACCGGCAGCGCCTTGCGGTCGAGCTTGCCGGAGGCGTTGAGCGGCATGGCCTCCAGGCGCACCACGGCCGAGGGCACCATGTAGGAAGGCACGGATTCGCGGGTGTGGGCGAGCAGGTCGGTATCGGTGACCTGCGCGTCGTCCTCGAGCACCACGTAGGCGACCAGGCGGTCGCCGGTCTCGCCGCGCACCAGGGAGACGGCGGCGCGGTGCACGGCGGGGTGGCCGAGCAGCACGGTCTCGATCTCGCCGAGTTCGATGCGCTGGCCGCGCAGCTTGATCTGGAAGTCGCTGCGGCCCAGGTATTCCAGGGCGTGGCCGGTGCCGGCCGAGCCGGCGAGCTCAGCACCGCCGGACGGCACCCAGCGGACCACGTCGCCGGTGCGGTAGAGCCGCTGCCCGCCCTCGTGGGCGACGAAGCGTTCGGCGGTCAGCGCGGGCGCGCCGAGGTAGCCACGCGCCAATTGCACACCGGCGACATACAGTTCGCCGGCCGCGCCGAACGGCACGGGGCGCAGCTGCCGGTCCAGCACCAGGACTCGGGTGTTGGCGACGGGGCCACCGATCGGCACCGCGACGCCGTGCGTGTGCTCGGCCGGGTGGGCGGTGACCACGGTGGCCTCGGCGGGGCCGTACCAGTTCACCAGCTTCGTGTCCGGCAGCGCCGCCGCGAATTTCGCGGCGCTCTCGGCGGACAGCGCCTCACCGGCGGCGAACACCCAGCGCAGCGAGGGGTGCCGCCGGGCCGCGCCGTCGAGGTACGCGTCGAGCATGGACGGCACGAAATGCACCGAGGTGATCGCGTATTCGTCGATCACGCGCGCGATGTAGGCCGGGTCGCGGTGCCCGTCCGGCTCGGCGACCACCACGGTCGCGCCGGTCTGCAAGGGCCAGAACAGCTCCCAGGTGGAGATGTCGAAGGTGATCGGCGTCTTGTGCAGCACCACGTCGCCGGGACGGTGCGGGTAGGTGCGCTGCGACCAGCGGAACTGGTTGGCCATCTGCCGGTGCGTGATCACCACGCCCTTGGGGCGGCCGGTGGAGCCGGAGGTGTAGATGACGTAGGCGGCATTGTCCGGGCGTACCGGAGCGGGGGCCACCTCGACGAACTGGTCCGCGCCGGCGAGCGCGTCCACGAAGAACAGCGGGACGCCGGAAGCGGTTTCGAAGTCGTCGGCGGCGCGGGTGAGCACGCACACCGGCGCGGATCCGGCCAGCACGTACTCGTTGCGCTCGGCCGGATGATCGGGGTCGACCGGCACGTACGCGCCACCGGACCGCAGCACCGCGTAGACGGCCACGACCAGGTCGATGCTGCGCCGCATGGCCACGGCCACCCGGGATTCCGCGCCGACGCCGCGCAGGGTGAGTTCCTGGGCCAGGCGACGGGAGCGGGCGTCGAGCTCGGCGTAGGTGAGGCTGATGCGGTCGAAGACGACGGCGGGGGCGTCGGGGGTCCGGGCCACCTGGGCGTCGAACAGGGTGAGCAGCGTCGAATCGTCCTGCAGCTCGGGCACTTCGGTGGCGTTGACCTCGGCCAGCGCGCGGCGTTCGCCGTCGAGCAGCGCGTCGATCTCGGCCACGCGGGCCCGCGGATCGGCGGCGATGCGGCCGAGCAGCGCCGCGAGCCGGTCGGCGATGGCCTGCGCGGCGTCCTCGTCGAAGAGGTCGCGCAGGTACTTCACGCCGAAGCCGAGGCCCTTGCCCCGCGGCTGCACCATGACGGTGAGCGGGTAGTGGGTGCCGTTGGTCGCGGACGCGCCGAGGATGCCCGCGCCGTCGATGGGCGCGGCGGCGTCGTCGAGCGACTCCTCGTCCACCGGGAACGAGGCGAACACCACGATGGAGTCGAAAAGCCCGTCGACGCCCGCGATCTCCTGGATCTCGCCCAGCCCGACGTAGTGGTGGTCGAGCAGGGCGGCCTGCTCGTCCTGCAGCGACCGCAGCACCTGCGCGAGGGTGTCGCCCGCGTTCAGCCGCACCCGCACCGGAATGGCGTTGAGGAACAGGCCGATCATGGTCTCGATGCCCGCCAGCTGCGGCGGACGGCCGGAGACGGTGGCGCCGAAGACCACGTCGTCGCGGTCGGTGCTGCGGCCGATGAGCAGACCCCACGCGGCCTGCACGACGGTGTTGAGCGTGACGCCCGCGTCGTGGGCCACCTTGGTCAGGGTCGCGGTGTCGGTCTCGGACAGCGTGAAGGTGATTTCGCCGATGCCGGAGGTGATCTCGCGGGAGGGGTCGACCGCCGCCAGCGGGGTCGGGTCATCGAATCCGGCGAGGGTCTCGCGCCAGGCCTCGCGCGCCGCGCCGTGGTCGCGGGCGGCCAGCCAGGCCAGGTAGTCGCGGTAGGGGCGCACCGCGGGGATCCGGGAGGCGTCGCCGTCGGCCGCGTAGAGCAGCAGCATGTCCTGCACCAGCAGCGGCATGGACCAGCCGTCGATGAGGATGTGATGGCTGGTGACGCACACCCGGTAGCGGTCCGCGGCGGTCCGGAACAGCGTGATGCGCAGCAGCGGGCCCGCGCCCATGTCGAAGTGGCGGGCCACGTCGAAGGCCATCAGCCGGTCGGTCTCGGCCAGCGCCTCGGCGGGTTCGTGGTCGCTGAGATCCAGGTACTGCCAGGGCAGTTCGACGTCGTCGAGGATGACCTGCAGCGGATTCCCCGCGCTGTCCTCGGCGAAGACGGCCCGCAGGTTGACGTGCCGTTCCAGCATGGCGCGGGCGGCGGCGTGCACGCGCGCCACGTCGATCTCACCGGCCACGTCGAGGGCGAACTGCACCATGTAGGCGTCGACCGAGGATTCGGCCAGGCGGGCGTGGAACAGCATGCCGGACTGCAGCGGCGTCAGCGGCCACACCTCGGACAGGTTCGGGTACTGCTCGCGCAGCCGCGCCTCGTCGGCGGGGTCCAGCTCGACCAGCGGGCCGGTCGCGAGTTCCTCGGTGGCGGTGGCGTTCTCGACCGGCACCGCCACCTCGGCCAGCGCGGCCACGGTGCGGGCGGCGAACATCTCGCGCGGCTTGAAGCCCAGGCCGCGGGCGCGCGCCCGGGACACGATCTGGATGGCGGTGATGGAATCCACGCCGAGGCTGAAGAAGTCGTCGTCGAGGCCGACCCGGTCCAGGTGCAGCACCTCGGCGATGACCTCGGCCACCGCCAGCTGCGCGGGGGTCTCCGGCGCGCGGTACTCGCCGATCTCGAGCTGCGGTTCGGGCAGCGCGCGGCGGTCCAGTTTGCCCGCGGGGGTCAGCGGGATCTCGTCGAGCTCCATGATGGCGGCGGGCACCATGTGCGCGGGCAGCGCCCGTTCCGCCAGCTCGGACAGTTGCAGGGTGTCGATCGAATAGCCCGGTGCGGCATGCACGTACGAGACCAGCGCGGTGGCGCGGCCGTTCACCTCGTGGCCGATGGTCACCGCGAAGTCGACCGACTCGTCGCCCGCCAGCACGGCGTCGATCTCGCCGAGTTCGATGCGCAGGCCACGGATCTTGACCTGGAAGTCGTTGCGGCCCAGGTACTCCAGTTCACCGGTGGCATTGGCGCGCACCAGGTCGCCGGTCCGGTAGAGCCGGGAACCGTTTGCCTCGAACGGATTCGCCACGAAGCGGGAAGAGGTCAGTTCGGGCCGGGCGTGATAGCCGCGGGCCAGCAGCGCGCCCGCGATGTACAGCTCACCGGGCGCTCCGGCCGGGACCGGCCGCAGCCGCTCGTCCAGCACGTGCGCGGTGGCGCCGCGGACCGCCGCACCGATGGTGACCGTGCGGTCGGCCGCCAGCGGATCGGAGATATTGGTGGCGATGGTGGCCTCGGTGGGCCCGTAGGCGTTGAAGAACCGGCGGGTGCCCGACGGGCTGGTCGACCACCGGCGCACCAGCTCCGGCGACACCGCCTCGCCACCGCCGACGATGGACTCCATGCCCGTCAGCTGCTCGGGATCCAGCGAGGCCAGCACCGACGGCGTGATCAGGCCGTGCGTGACGCCTTCGCGGGCGATCAGCGCGCCCAGCTCCGGGCCGCCGTACACGTCGGGCACGGTGACCACCAGGGTCGCCGCGGCGCCCACGGCCATCAGCAGTTCCATGATGGAGGCGTCGAACGACGGGGTGGCCACGTGCAGCACCCGCGACTCCGCGCCGATGCCGAAGCGTTCCCGCATCTCCGCGGTGAGCGCGGCCAGGCCGGTGTGGGTGACCACGACGCCCTTGGGCAGCCCGGTGGAACCCGAGGTGTAGATGGCGTAGGCGGCGTGCTCGGCGCGCAGCGGGCGCACCCGGTCGGCATTGGTGACCGGTTCGGCCGAGTAGGTGTTCGCGGCGGCCAGGAACTCGTCGGTATCGATGTCGAGCCACGGCACGGCGGCGGGCAGCGTGGTGCGGGTGTCGGCGACGGTCAGGCCGAGGACCGCGCCGGAGTCGGTGACCATGTGCAGCACGCGGTCGGCCGGGTAGCTGGGGTCGACGGGCACGAAGCCGGCGCCGGTCTTGGCGACCGCCCAGACCGCGACCACGGACTCCACCGAGCGGCGGATGCCGACCGCGACCAGATCCTCCGGGCCGATGCCGCGCGCGATGAGCAGCCGGGCCAGCCGGTTGGAGCGTTCGTCGAGTTCGCCGTAGCCGAGGCGCGCCAGGGCGGCGTCGGCGTCGGCCAGGACGACGGCGGTGCCGCCCGGGTTGGCCTCCACGGCGGTGGCCATGAGTTGCGGCAGGGTCGGGACGTGCGGTCCGCGGCGGGTCCGGGTCGGGCGTACGCGAGCCGTGCGGGTCATGCCTGCACCGCCACGAGCTCGTTCTTCCGGTCCCCGACCACCCGAATCATGCAGCTTGTCCTCATCCTGTCCGTGTTGCTCTACCGCCGCGTGCACCGACAAACTTCATCGGATCCACGTAGGCCGCGTTACTCCGCCCTGCCGGTGGCAGGGTGGTTCGCCGCCCTCGGAGACGGCGGGTTCACGCGGGGCTTCCCCAGAGTATTCAGCCCGGCGGGCGGGAGAGCCACTCCGGGAGGTCAACCCGTGGTCATCACACCCCACCCGCCCCCGGAAGGGCGATCACGGTGTGACCGGACCACTGCGAAGGGACCGGAAGCGCGTCCACCACCAGGGCCCGCAGATCCTCCAGCTCGACGGGGTCCACACGGCCGACGCCGTCGCGTTCGGCGAACAGGTGGGTGACCCATTCGTCGGCGAGCGTCCCGGTCAGGTCGGCGCCCGGCTCGGCCAGCACCATCGAGGCCCCGACACCGCCGGCGGCGATCACCTCCAGCAGCGCGAAGGGGTGGTCCACAGCGCCCGTCCGGAAGGTGCGGGATTCGAAGGTCAGCTCCGATTCGCCGCGAATCCGGTCCACCAGGGCCGCCACCGCGTCATAGCCCAGGGAAGCCCGCCCGGGGGCGGCGAAGGCGGTGTCGTCGCCGCGCAGGGCGCGGGTGCGGTGCGCGTAGGTGACCGGCCGCGCGGATTCGGAAGCGATCTCGGCGGCCACACCCGGATCGTCGAGGGCCAGCCAGTCGATGCCGGAGACCGCCATGGGCGTGCCGGTGGTGAGACCGACCTTCATATCCAGTCCGGCCGGGGGCAGCCGGTCGAGGGAGGCCAGCGGCACCGCGGCGGCACCGGCCTTGAGCACCGCCCAGGTGGCCACGGCCAGGTCGACACCGCGGTCCAGGCGCAGGCCCACGCCCGTGCCCGGCCCGCAGCCGCGCCCGATGAGGACGCGGGCCAGCCGGGAGGAGCGGGCGTCGAGGTCCTGGTAGGTGACGGATTCGTCGCCGTGGACCAGGGCCGGGCCGTCCGGGTCGTCCTCGACCGTGACCGACAGCGACTGCGGCAGCGCGGCGCCGTGGGCGGTGGTGGTGACCACCGGTACGGGGGCGGGCGCGGCCTGGACGCGGGAGCGTTCGGCCGAGTCCAGCAGATCGATATCGCCGACGGGCATGTGCGAGTCGGCGGCTACGGCGGCCAGCACCCGCAGCAGTCGCGCACCCAGCGCCTCGATGGTCGACTCGTCGAAAAGGTCGGTGGCGTAGGAGAAGACGACGGCCAGATCGCCGGGGGTGCCGTCGGCGGCGGGCGGGTGCGCCTCGACGCCGATCTGCAGATCGAACTTGGCGGCGGTCAGGTCGGCGTCCACGCCGGAGACGATCAGCCCCGGCAGTTCGAGTTCGGCGACCTCGTTGTTCTGCAGGGCCAGCACCACTTGCAGCAGCGGACCCGCGCCGGGCGCGACCGCCTCCGCCACCCGCTCGTAGGGCAGGTCCGCGTGCGCGAAGGCCGACAGATCGGTTTCGCGAGCCGCGGCGACCAGGTCGTCGAAGGAGGCGGCGGGGTCCACGGCGGTGCGCAGGGTGAGGGTGTTGACGAACATGCCGACCAAGCCGTCGAGCACCCGTTCGCCGCGGCCCGCGACCGCGGTGCCGATCACGATGTCCGAGCCGCCCGACTGCCGGGCCAGCAGCACGGCGAGGGCCGCGTGCACGACCATGAACAGCGACGCGTTGTGGCGGCGCGCGATGCGATTCAGTTCGGCGTGGATCTCGGCGGGCACCACGTAGTCGACCAGCGCGCCCCGCATGGACGGCGCGGCCGGGCGGGGCCGGTCCAGCGCCAGCGGCGGCCGCACCGGCAGGTCCGCGAGCTGTTCGCGCCAGTACGCCAATTGCGCTGCCGCGACGGAGTTCTCGTCGGTGTCGACGCCGATCATGGCGCGCTGCCAGAGCGCGAAATCGGCGTACTGCACCGGCAGCGGGGCCCAGCCGGGGGTTTCGCCCTCGGCGCGGGACAGGTAGGCGGTCATCAGGTCGCGGGCCAGCGGGGCGAAGGACGCGCCGTCGGCCGCGATGTGGTGGGCGACCAGGATCAGCAGGTAGTCGTCGGGCGCGTCACCGGCGAGCAGCCGCAGCCGCACCGGAACCTGCTGCGCCACATCGAATCCGGTGCCGACCAGCTGTTGCACGCACGCGCCGATATCGCCGGTGCGTTGCAGTTCGAGGCCGCCGGGTAGCGCCTCGGTGAGCGAGAGCACCTCCTGGTACGGCGCGCCGCCGGGCTCGGATTCCGGGTAGCGGGTGCGCAGGATCTCGTGCCGGGTCAGCACGTCCTCCGCCGCCAGGGTCAGCGCCTCGACATCGAGTGCGCCGGTGAGCCGGATGACCATGGGGATGTTGTAGGCCGCCGACTCCGGGTCGAGCTGGTTGAGCACCCACATGCGCTGCTGGGCCAGTGACAGCGGGATGCGGGCGGGCCGTTCCCCCGCCACCAGCGCGGGCCGGGTGCCCGCCGCCGCGCCCGGAACGATGCGGGCCGCCAGGCCGGAAACCGTTGGGGTCTCGAAGAGTTCGCGCACGGTGACGGTGCCCTCGAGGGCCTCGTTGACGCGGGAGACCGCGCGGGTGGCGATGAGCGAGTTGCCGCCGAGTTCGAAGAAGTCGTCGTCCGCGCCGACTCCGTCGACGCCGAGCAGGTCGGCGAAGACGCCCGCCACGATCTCCTCGATCGGGGTCGAGGGCGCGCGGAATCGGCGGGGCTGGATCAGCGGGGCGGGCAGCGCCCGGCGGTCCAGCTTGCCGGAGGCGTTGAGCGGGAAGGCTTCCATCACGGCGACCGCGGACGGCACCATGTAGGCCGGAAGCTGCTGCGCGACAGCCGTTTTCACCTCGGTCGGATCGACGTCGACGCCGGGTTCGCGAACCACGTAGCCGATCAGCTGGTCGCCGGTGACGGCATCGGACCGCACCACCACGACCGACTGCGCGACACCCGGCTGAGCCAGCAGCGCGGCTTCGATCTCCCCCAGTTCGATGCGCAGGCCGCGCAGTTTCACCTGGAAGTCGGTGCGGCCCAGGTATTCGATCTCCCCGTCGGCGGTCCACTTCACCAGGTCGCCGGTGCGGTACATGCGCTCACCGTGGCCGAAGGGGTCGGCGACGAAGCGGTCGGCGGTCAGGTCCGGGCGGGCGACATACCCGATGGCCAGCTGGTCTCCGGCCAGGTACAGCTCGCCCGCGACGCCGGGCGCGACCGGCCGCAACCGCGAATCCAGCACGTAGAGGCGGGTATTGAACACCGGCCGCCCGATCGGCACCGACACCGTGTCGGCGTCGGTCACCTCGTGATAGGTGACGTCGACCGCCGCCTCGGTCGGACCGTACAGGTTGTGTAGTCGCGCACCGGTGAGTTCCCGTAGCCGCTGCGCGGTGGGCGCGGGCAGCGCCTCGCCGGAGGCGAACACCTGACGGAGTCTGATTGCCCTCCGCTCCCCCGCTCCACTCGGTCCAGAACGAGCGCTCCGCCACCCCGCGCTTGCGCCGCGAACCACCTGGTCATTCTCGCCCAGCGACGATAGGAACACCGTCAGCATGGACGGCACGAAATGCGCCGTGGTGACGCCTTGTTCGGCGATCACCTCGGCCAGGTACATGGGGTCCCGGTGCCCGTCCGGCCGGGCGACAACCAGGCGCGCGCCGGTCTGCAACGGCCAGAAGAACTCCCACACCGACACGTCGAAGGTGGCCGGGGTCTTCTGCAGCACCACGTCGGCGTAGGTCAGCCGGTACTGCGCCTGCATCCAGACCAGGCGGTTGACGATCGCCGCGTGGCTCACCGCGACGCCCTTGGGGCGACCGGTCGACCCCGAGGTGAAGATGACGTAGGCGGGATGTGCGGGCCGCAGGGGCCGCACCCGGTCGAACTCGCCGATCGGTTCGGCCGAGCGGTGCCGCGCCCGTTCCTCGGCGTCCTCGACCAGCACGGTGGACATGCCGTCCCCGCCGTCGAATTCGTCGGCGCGGGTGGTGAGCACCAGGCGCGGACGGGCGGTGTCGAGAATGTGGGCGATGCGATCGTGCGGCTGTTCGGGATCCAGCGGCACGTAGGCCGCGCCCGCCTCGGCGATGGCGTACATGGCCACCACCAGTTCGGTGGAGCGCCGGATGGCCAGGGCGACCAGGGTTTCCGGTCCGACGCCGTACTCGTCCACCAGTTCGCGGGCGAGACGGCGGGCGCGCTGGGCGAGCTCGCGGTAGGTGAGGCGTTCGTGCTCGAACACGAGCGCCACGGCATCGGGGGTACTCGCCACCTGCGCCTCGAACATCGAGACCAGGGTCGGCGCACTGCCGCGCGGCAGGCCGACGGCCGCGACCACATCGCAGTCGGTGGCGTTCCAGTCGGTGAGGACCCGGCGCTGTTCCTCCTCCGACAGCAGGGCCAGGTCGCCGACCGGAGCGGTGGGGTCGCCGCCCACCAGCTCGAGCACGCGGGCGAACCGGCGCGCGAAGGAGGCGACGGCAGCCTCGTCGAACAGGTCCAGCGCGTAGGAGAATTCGGCCGCCATGCCGGTGCCGTCACCGTGTTCGTCGACTCGTTCCTGCACGGTCAGTTGCAGGTCGAATTTGGCGAACGGCACCTCGAGGTCCGCGCCGGAGACGGTCAGGCCGGGCAGGCGCAGGTCGGCGGGCGCCAGGTTCTGGAACGACAGCATGACCTGGAACAGCGGGTTGCGGGCCTGCGAGCGGGCCGGTTCGAGCAGATCCACCAGTCGTTCGAAGGGCACGTCGGCGTTGCCGAAGGCGCGCAGGTCGGATTCGCGGACCCGGCCCAGCAGTTCGGTGAAGCCGAGCGCCGGGTCGACGTCGGTGCGCAGCACCAGGGTGTTGACGAACATGCCGATGAGGTCGTCGAGTTCGGCGTCGCCACGGCCCGCGACCGGGGTGCCCACGGCGATGTCGCGGGTGCCGGACAGCCGGGCCAGCAGCACCGCGAGCGCCGCGTGCACGACCATGAAGGTGGTGCCGTTGTGGGCGCGGGCCAGTCGCCGCACGCCCGCGTACACGTCGTCGGCCAGCTCGAAGCGGAAGGTGCCGCCGCGATAGGACGCGACCGGCGGGCGCGGGCGGTCCGCGGGCAGCACCAGTTCGTCGGGCAGTTCGGCGAGGGTGTCGCGCCAGAACGCGAGCTGCCGTGCGATGGCCGAGTTCTCGTCGTCCTCGCTGCCGAGCACGGCCCGCTGCCAGAGCGTGTAGTCGGCGTACTGGACCGGCAGCGGCTGCCACCGCGGCGCGTCACCGGAGCTGCGGGAGACGTAGGCGGTCACCAGGTCCCGCACCAGCGGTCCCATGGAGAACCCGTCGGCGGCGATGTGATGGACCACGCAGACCAGGACGTGCTCGTCCGGTCCCAGCCGCAGTACGCGCAGTCGCAGGGGCGGTTCGGCGGTGACGTCGAAGCCGGTGCCGCCGAGTTCCATGACCCGCGCGGTCAGGTCGGCGAGGTCGATGTCGTCGATCGGAAGTGCCGGGATCGCACGGGAATCGGTGAGGGCCAGCACCTGCTGGTAGCCCTCGCCGTCGACCTCCGGGTAGACGGTGCGCAGCACTTCGTGCCGTTCCACCAGGTCCCGCGCGGCGGCGCGCATGGCGTCCAGGTCGAGCGCGCCGGACAGCCGGACCGCGAGCGGGACATTGTCGACCGCACTGGCGGGATCGAACCGGTTGAGGAACCACATGCGCTGCTGCGCGTAGGACAGCGGCACCCGGTCAGGGCGCGGCCCGGCGACCAGTGCGGGCGCGGCGTTCCCGGTGGTGAGTTGGTCCTCGACCAGCCGGGCCAGCGCGGACACCGTGGAGGCGTCGAAGAGCACCCGGACCGGCACCCGCGCGTCGAGCGCGTTCCCGATGCGGGCCACGGCCTGCGCGGCCAGCAGCGAATTGCCGCCGAGTTCGAAGAAGTCGTCGTCGGCGCCGACCCGCACCGGGTCCGCGCCGGGCGGGGTGAGCAGGCCCGAGAAGATCTCGGCGATGGCCTGTTCCGCGGGTGTGGCCGGGGCCCGGAAGACGCGGGCGGCGAAGACCGGTGCGGGCAGGCGGGCGCGGTCGACCTTGCCGACCGGGGTCAGCGGAATCTCGTCGAGGGCGACGATGGCCGCGGGAACCATGTAGGCGGGCAGCGATTCTCCCGCGAAGGCCGTCAGGGCCGCGACGTCCACGGTCGCGCCGGGGGTGGGGAGCACATAGGTGACGAGGGCGGCGGCGCCGGTCGGCAGGGTGGCGCCGAGGGTGACGGCGAAGTCGACGTCCGGGTGCGCGGTCACCGCGCTGTCGATCTCCCCGAGTTCGATGCGCAGGCCGCGGATCTTGACCTGGAAGTCGGTGCGGCCGTGGTGTTCGAAGGTCCCGTCCTCGCGGCGGCGGACCAGGTCGCCGGTGCGGTAGAGCCGTTGCCCGGGTTCGCCGTAGGGGCTCGCGACGAAGCGTTCCGAGGTCAGCCCGGGCCGGTTCAGGTAGCCCATGGCGAGCGCCTGACCCGCCAGATACAGCTCGCCGATCACGCCGGGCGGCACCGGCCGCAGGCCCGTGTCCAGCACGTACGCGCCGATGCCGGGGAGCAGCGACCCGATGTGGGTGCCGCCGCCGGGCTGCAGCGCGTCGGTGGCGGTGGCGATGGCGGTGACCTCGCTCGGGCCGTACTCGATGAAGAACTCGCGATCGGGGGTGACCCAGCGGTCCACCAGCGCGGACGGCACCCGCTCGCCACCGCACATGACGGCCTGCAGGTCCTGCGGCACCGCCGGGTCCAGCGATTCCAGCACGGCCGGGGTGATGCAGAGGTGGGTGATGCGTTCGCGGCGTAGCAGTTCGGTCAGTTCCGGGCCGCCGAACACGTGCGGCGGCACCACCACCAGGGTCGCGCCCGCGCTGAACGCCCACAGCAGTTCGACGATGGAGAAGTCGAAGCTGGGGGTGATGAGCTGGGTGAGCCGCGAATCCTCGGTGATGCCACGGTGCTCCCGGCGGCCGGCCAGCACGGCCAGGCCCGCGTGGTCGATGGCCACGCCTTTGGGCTTGCCGGTGGATCCGGAGGTGTAGATGACGTAGGCCAGGTGCTGTTCGGTCAGCGGGCGGGTGCGGTCGGCGTAGGAGATGGGGTGCGAGGGCCGGGCGGCGACGCGTTCGGCGCGGGCCGGATCGTCGAGTTCGACCCAGTAGGCGGCGGTTCCGAGACCGCGGCGGTGGGCGGCCACGGTGACACCGAATTTCGCGCCGGAGTCGGTGAGCATGTGCTCGATCCGGTCGGCCGGATAGGTCGGGTCCACCGGCAGGTAGGCCGCGCCGGTCTTCACGATGGCCCACACCGCGAGCACCGATTCCACCGAGCGTGCGATGGCCATGGCCACCACGTCGCCGGGACCCACACCCAGCGCGATCAGTTCGCGAGCGACCTGCGAGGACCGCTCGTCGAGTTCGCGGTAGGTGAGCTCGACCAGGTCTGCGGGATCTCCGGTGGGGTTGAAACTGACGGCGACAGCGGTGGCGGAGGATTCGACCGCGGCGGTGAGCAATTGGCCGAAGAACGGGCTGCCGGAACGGCGTCGCCGACTACCACGGGCTGATCTGCGGGCAGTTTCCATACAGTTGTTCACCTCACAGATACAGCAATCCACACGCGTCGAAGATCTTCGACCAGTCCGAGCCGACAGAGCCTGCGCAGCCGGACGAACCGGCACAGCATAGCCGCGCGCGGCAGGTCCGACCGCTCGAACTGGAAGGACTATCGATGGCAGCGACACGGCGTTGCATGATGTGATCTGCGCCATAGCCATTCGCGATGGCTACCAACGGGGGCGGCGGGAGGTGAATTCCGCCGGCGCCGACGCGGTCCCGGGGGACCGCTCTGCACGAGGGCTACCGCGACGCAAACGCGGCAGCGGCGTCTCCGCTACTCCGGCGGCACCGTCCCATGGTCGGGCAGTACCGCCACGGTGGCGGTCTGTGCCCACGGCTCGGCGGCCGCGGTGGGGGCGTCGAGTACGACGGCCCGAAGATCCTCGAGCGGAGCCGGATCCAGCTCGCCGAGGCGATCGGCCTCGGCGAAGACGTGGGTGACCCACTCGTCGGCGAGTGCGTCCGACGGTTCCGTACCGGGCTCGGCGGGCACCAGCACCACCGACGCCCCGACCGCTCCGGCCGCGACCGCTTCGATCATGGCCAGCGCGGAATCCGCGGCGCCGTGATGGAAGGTGCGCGATTCGAAGGTGAGGTCCAGACCGCGGGCGCGGTCCACGGCGGCCGCCAGACCGTCGTAGGTGAGCGTCCCGTCCGCCGACGTGCGGGCCCGGTCGTCACCGCGCAGCGCGCGAATCCGGTTGGCGTAGGTGACCGGTCGCGCCGATTCGGCCGCGACCTCGGCCGCGGTCTCCGGATCGTCGAGCACCACCCAGTCGATGCCGCGCACGCCCTCGGGCGCGCGGCCGGCGGTGATGCCGACCTTCACGTCCTGGCCGGGCGTCTCGGCGGCGGCGAACGGCACCATCATGGTGCCTGCCTTGAGCACCGCCCAGATGGCGACCACCTGGTCCACGCCGCGGTCCAGGCGCAGCACCACTCCGGTGCCGGGTCCGCTGCCGCGGGCGATGAGCACCCGGGCCAGCCGCGAGGAGCGGGCGTCGAGTTCGGAGTAGGTGAGCGCCTCCTCGCCCCACACCAGCGCGGGGCCGTCCGGGTCGTCCTCGGCGGCGGTGGTGAGCAGCTGGGACAGCGCCGCACCGCGCACGGCGAGCCCGGCCGGTTCCGGCGCGGACTGCGACATCGCCTGCACCGCAACCGATTCCGCGGCGTCGAGCAGTTCGATGTCGCCGACCGGCAGCTGCGGGTCGGCGGCGACGGCGGTGAGCATCCGTTCCAGCGCCCGGCCGAACGACGCCATCGAGAATTCCTCGAACAGCTCGGTGTCGTAGTTGAGGATGACGGCCAGTTCACCGGTGGCGCCGTCCACGCCGGGGCGCGGTTCGACGCTGATCTGCAGATCGAATTTGGCGGTGGCCAGGTCGGTGTCGACGGCGGCCACGGTCAGGCCCGGCAGTTCGAGCACCGGGGTCTCGGTGTTCTGCAGCGAAAGCACCACCTGGAGCAGCGGATTCGCGGTGGTGCGGGCGGTGAGCTCGGAGACCCGTTCGAACGGGATGTCCGCGTGCGCGAACGCCGACAGGTCGGTCTCGCGGGCCCGCTCGACCAGCTCGTCGAACGAGGCGGCCGGATCCACGTGGGTCCGCAGCGTCAGCGTGTTGACGAACATGCCGACCAGATCGTCGAGCGCGCGTTCGCCGCGGCCCGCGACGGCGGTGCCGAGCACGACGTCGGTGCTGCCCGACAGCCGCGACAGCCAGGCCGCCACCGCCGCGTGCACCACCATGAACAGCGACGCGTTGTGCTGGCGCGCCAGGCGATTCAGGCCCGTGTGCACCTGCGGCGACAGCGTGAAGTCGAGCAGCGCGCCACGCATGGACGCCACCGCCGGGCGCGGCCGGTCCAGCGGCAGCATCGGGCGATCGGGCAGTCCGGCCAGCTGATCGCGCCAGAACGCGATCTGCGCGGCGGCCGCCGAATCGGCGTCGTCCTCGAGGCCGAGCGCGGCCCGCTGCCACACCGCGTAGTCCGCGTACTGCACCGCGAGCGGCTGCCAGGCCGGGGCCTCGCCCGCGGCGTGCGCCAGGTACGCGGTCATCAGGTCGCGGGCCAGCGGCGCCATGGAGGCGCCGTCGGCGGCGATGTGGTGGGCCACCAGGACCAGCAGGTAGTCGTCCGGGTCGTCGCCGGTGATCAGCCGGATCCGCACCGGAACCCGCTGCGCCACATCGAATCCGGTGCCGACCAGCGCGCCGATCCGGCCGCCGATATCGGTGGACCGCTCCACCTCCAGACCGTGCGGCAGCACGTCGGCGACCGAGAGGATCTCCTGGAAGGCGGGCCCGCCCGGCGTCGTCTCCGGGTAGCGGGTGCGCAGCACCTCGTGGCGGGTGAGCACGTCCTCGACGGCGTGGCGCAGGGCGGGCACATCGAGTGCGCCGGTGAGCCGGATGACCATCGGGATGTTGTAGACCGGGGAATCCGGGTCGAGCTGGTTGAGCACCCACATGCGCTGCTGCGCCAGCGACAGCGGGACGCGGGCGGGCCGCTCCCCCGCCACCAGTGCCGGCCGCGCCCCAGCGCCCGCGCCGGGCACGATGCGCGCGGCGAGCCCGGAAACCGTTGCGGTCTCGAAGATCTCGCGCACAGCCACCGTGGTGTCGAGAGCGGCGTTGATCCGCGCCACCGCCCGGGTGGCGATGAGTGAGTTGCCGCCCAGTTCGAAGAAGTCGTCGTCGGCGCCGACCCGGTCGGTGCCGAGCAGCTCGCCGAACACCCCGGCCACGATCTCCTCGATCGGGGTCGACGGGGCCCGGAAGCTTTTGGCCTCGAACACCGGGGCCGGAAGCGCCTTGCGGTCCAGCTTGCCGGAGGCGTTGAGCGGGAACTCCTCGAGCACCACGACGGCGTTGGGCACCATGTACGCCGGAAGTGACCGGGCCAGACCGGCTTTCAGCTCCTCGGGGGTGGTGTCGGCGGCGACGGCGTAGCCGACCAGCTGGTCGCCGGTGTGCGCGTCGGCGCGCACCACGACCACCGACTGCGCGACGCCCGGCTGCGCCAGCAGCGCGGCCTCGATCTCGCCCAGTTCGATGCGCAGACCGCGCAGCTTCACCTGGAAGTCGGTGCGGCCCAGGTACTCCAGCTCGCCCTCGGCGGTCCATTTCACGAGATCGCCGGTGCGGTAAAGGCGTTCGCCCGTACCGAACGGGTCGGCGACGAAGCGGTCCGCGGTCAGGTCCGGGCGCTCGACATAGCCGCGCGCCAGCTGCACACCTGCCAGATACAGTTCGCCCGCGACCCCGGCCGGGACCGGGTTGAGACGGGAATCCAGCACGTAGACACGGGTGTTGAAGACCGGCCGCCCGATCGGCATCGACACCGTGTCGGCGTCGACCGCCTCGTGATAGGTGACGTCGACGGCCGCTTCGGTCGGGCCGTACAGGTTGTGCAGACGCGCGCCGGTCAGCTCGCGCAACTGCCGCGCGGTCGGCGCGGGCAGCGCTTCACCGGAGGCGAACACCTGACGCAGGCTGTGTCCAATCTGTCCCTCCACTTCGCTACCGGGCGGGTTCGCGGCGCTGAAGGTCTCGTTCTTCCCTCCGCTTCGCTCCTCCCCCGCTCCACTCGGTCCAGAACGAGCGCTCCGCCACCCCGCGCTTGCGCCGCGAACCAGTGCGCCGGTCTCGCCCAGGGCGGAGACGAACATCGACAGCATGGACGGCACGAAATGCGCGGTGGTGATGCGCTGTTCGGCGATGATCTGCGCCAGGTAGACCGGGTCGCGGTGGCCGTCGGGCTTGGCGATTACCAGGCGCGCACCGGTCTGCAAGGGCCAGAAGAACTCCCACACCGACACGTCGAACGTGGCCGGGGTCTTCTGCAACACAGCGTCTTCGGCGGTCAGCGCGTATTCGTGCTGCATCCACACCAGGCGGTTGACGATGGCGCGGTGCTCGACGGCGACGCCCTTGGGGCGGCCGGTCGAGCCGGACGTGAAGATGACGTAGGCGGTGTGCTCGGGGCGCAGCGGTCGTACGCGCTCGGCCTGGGTGATCGGCGCGCCGCTGAGGGCCCGCGCCGACGCCTCGGCCCGTTGGACCGACAGGGTAGCAACATCCCTTGCCCCGGCCTCGAATTCGTCCGCCTCGGCGATGAGCAGCAGACGCGGCCGCGCGGTGTCGAGGATGTGGCCGATGCGGTCGGCGGGCTGGTCCGGGTCCAGCGGCACGTAGGCCGCACCGGCCTGCAGCACCGCGTACATGGCCACGACCAGTTCGGTCGACCGCCGCAGGGCCAGGGCCACCAGCGATTCCGGCCCGACACCTTCGGCGATCAGCAGTCGCGCCAGGCGGTTGGAGCGCTCCGCGAACTCACGGTAGGTCAGCGTCTCGTCCGCGAAGACCAGTGCGACGGCGTCCGGGGTCGCCGCAACCTGGGCTTCGAACCGCGAAATCAGGGTCGCCGCAGCGCCTTCGGGCAGTGTGGCCGCCACGTCGAAGCCGGTGGCGTTCCAGTCGGTCAGCACCCGCTGCCGTTCCCCGGCGGAGAACAGCGCCAGATCGCCGACCGGGGCGGCCGGGTCGGCGGTCAGCGCGGCCAGCACCCGCTGGAAGCGGTCGGCCAGTTCGGCGACCGTGGCGGCGTCGAAAAGGTCCATGGCATAGGAGAACTCGGCGGCCATGCCGGTGGCGTCGCCCCGCTCGTCGTGCGATTCCTGCAGGGTGAGCTGCAGGTCGAACTTGGCGAACGGGATCTCCAGGTCCGCGCCCGCCACCGTGAGGCCGGGCAGTTCCAGCCGGGTGGGGGCCATGTTCTGGAAGGTCAGCATGACCTGGAACAGCGGGTTGCGGGCCTGCGAGCGGGCCGGGTCCAGCAGTTCCACCAGGCGCTCGAACGGCACGTCGGCGTGGCCGAAGGCGCGCACGTCGTTCTCGCGCACCGCCGCCACCAGGTCGGTGAAGGAGGCGGCGGGGTCGATGTCGCTGCGCAGCACCAGCGTGTTGACGAACATGCCGATCAGGTCGTCGAGTTCGGCCTCGCCGCGCCCGGCCACCGGGGTGCCGATGGCGATGTCGCGGGTGCCGGAGAGCCGGGCCAGCAGCACCGCGAGCGCGGTGTGCACCACCATGAACAGCGTGGTGTTGTGGGTTTCGGCGAATCGGCGTGCGGCGGCGTAGATCTCGTCGTCGAGCCGGAAGTTGTGGTTGCCGCCGCGGTAGGAGGCGACCGCGGGCCGCGGCCGATCCCAGGGCAGCACCAGTTCGTCGGGCAGGTCGGCGAGGTTCTCGCGCCAGTAGGCGATCTGGCGGGCCAGCAGCGAGTCCGGGTCGTCCTCGCTGCCCAGCGATTCCCGCTGCCACACCGCGTAATCGGCGTACTGCACCGGGAGCGGGGCCCACTGCGGAGCGGCCCCGTTCATGCGCTGCGCGTACGCGGTGACCAGGTCCCGGGCCAGCACGCCGATCGAGACGCCGTCGGCGGCGATGTGATAGATCGCGGCGACCAGCACGTGCTCGTCGGGCGCGAGGCGCAGCAGGCGCAGGCGCAGCGGCGGCGCGGCGGTGACGTCGAAGCCCGCGCCGACCACCTCGGCGACCCGGTCGGCGATCTCCGCGGCGTCGATCTCGGTGACCGGCAGTTCGGGCAGGGCCCGCGGGTCGGTGGCGGGCAGCACCTGCTGGAAGCCCTCGCCGTCGACCTCGGGGTAGATGGTGCGCAGCACCTCGTGGCGGGCGACCAGGTCCGCGGCGGCGGCGCGCATGGCGTCCACGTCGAGGGCGCCGGTGAGCCGCACCGCGAGGGGCATGTTGTCGACCGCGCTGTTCGGGTCGAAGCGGTTGAGGAACCACATGCGCTGCTGTGCGAAGGACAGCGGCACCCGGTTCGGGCGGGGCAGCGAGCCGAGCGCGGGCCCGGTGGCGGCCGGGGCCTTCTCACCCTCGAGGCGGCGCGCGAGTTCGGCCACGGTGGAGCCGTCGAACAGCACGTGCACCGGCACCCGCACGCCGAGGGCGGTGCCGATGCGGGCGGCGGCCTGGGCGGCGAGCAGCGAGTTGCCGCCGAGTTCGAAGAAGTCGTCGTCCGCACCGACCCGGGCGTCCGGATTGTCGGGAATCAGCAAGGCGGCGAACACTTCCGCGATGACTTCCTCGGCGCGGGTCGCCGGGGCGCGGAACTCGCGGGCCGCGAACACCGGCTCCGGCAGCGCATTCCGGTCCAGCTTGCCGACCGGGGTCAGCGGAATCTCGGCCAGCACCACGATGGCCGTGGGCACCATGTACGCGGGCAGCGACTCGCCGACGTGCGCGGCCAGCGCCGCGGTGTCCACGGTCACGCCCGGGCGGGGCAGCACGTACGAGACCAGCGCGGTCGCGCCCGACGGCAGCGCCCGGCCCAGGGTCGCGGCGAAATCCACGTCCGGGTGTGCGCTCAGGGCATTGTCGATCTCGCCCAATTCGATACGCAGACCGCGGATCTTGACCTGGAAGTCGGAGCGGCCCAGATATTCGATGACGCCCGGCTGCTCGGATTCGGCCGGATTGCGGCGCACCAGGTCACCGGTGCGGTACAGCCGCGAACCCGGGGATCCGGCGGCCTCGCCGAACGGGCTCACCACGAAACGCTCGGCGGTCAGGCCGGGACGGCCCTTATATCCCTGCGCCAGTGCGGGTCCCGACAGGTACAGCTCGCCGACTACGCCGTCCGGCACCGGCCGCAGCCGCGAATCCAGCACGTACGCACCGACACCCGCGATGGCGGCGCCGATGGTGATGGGCTCGCCCGGCAGCAGCGGGGCGCTGGAGGTGGCGAGAATGGTCGCCTCGGTGGGGCCGTAACCGTTGAAGAAGGAGCGCTGATCAGTCGCCCAGCGCGACACCAGTTCCGGGCCGAATTTGTCACCGGCCACCACGACGGTGGTCAGCTCGCTGAGCCCGGCCGGATCCACCGATTCCAGCGCGCCGGGCGTGATGAACACGTGGGTGACGCTCTCGCGGTCCAGCAGGTCGGCCAGTTCCACACCGCCGAAGACACCGGCGGGCGCGATGACGAGGGTCGCACCCGCGGTGAAGGTCAGCAGCAGTTCCAGCACCGAGACGTCGAAGCTGGGAGAACAGACGTGCAGCACCCGCGAATCCGCGGAGACCGCGTAGTGCTCACGCTCGGCGGCCACCAGTCCGGCCAGGCCGGTGTGGGTGACCACCACGCCCTTGGGCTTGCCGGTGGAACCGGAGGTGTAGATGACGTACGCGGGGTGCTGCTCGGTGAGCGTGCCCACCCGGTCGGCGTAGGAGATCGGGTGGTCCGGGTGCGCGGCGATGCGCTGCGTCTGCGCCGGATCGTCGAGTTCGATCCAGGTGGCGGCGTCGCCCAGGCCCGCGCGGTACTCCCGGGTGGTCAGGCCCAGCACCGCGCCGGAGTCGGTGAGCAGGTGTTCGATGCGGTCGGCCGGATACGCGGGGTCGACCGGCACATAGGCCGCGCCGGTCTTGGCGATGGCCCAGACCGCCAGCACGGATTCGATCGAGCGGGTGATGCCGATGGCGACCATGTCGCCCGGGCCGACCCCGCGGGCGATCAGTTCCCGGGCCAGCTGCGAGGAGCGCGCGTCCAGCTCGCGGTAACTGATCTCGCGCTGAGCGGCCGGATCCCCGGTCGGGTTGAAGCGGATGGCGATGGCGTCGCCGGCGGATTCGACCGCCGCGGTGAGCAACTGCCCGAAGAGTGGGCTGCCGGACCGACGCCGACGAGTACCGCGAGCTGTACGGCGGGCAGTATCCATACGCGTGCATTCACCTCTCGGGTTGGTCTTTTCCGCAGCCGAAGACACTCGGCGGACCCACGAAAACTGACGTCTGTTCCCGGGACGTCAAAAGGTCAGCGGACGGAAACAATCATATCGATGCTCGCGAACTGCCCCGAGCTGCCATGCATGATGAATATCGCTGACCAGCGAGAAGTGTTGCTATGAGGTGACTTGCGCCACAGACCCCTAGAGCCAGCCGCGGCGTGTCGCCTGCACTCCGGCCTGGAAACGGGTGCTGGCGCCCAGCCGCTCGAGCAGACTCGCGGTGCGGCGCACCACCGTTCGACGCGACAGGCCCAGCCGGCGCGCGATGGTGTCGTCGGTCGCGCCCATGCTCATCAGGGTGAGAATGGCCTTGTCCCGATCGTCGAGCGCCTCGGACGGGTTCACCGAGATCGGCGTGGCGGTCAGCCACAGCGCGTCGAAGGTCTTGACCAGCAGGTCCAAGGTGGGCGACGGGCCGACGCGGACGCCCATGGGGTCGCCGCGGCGCTCGTCGGTGTGCAGCACCAGCACGGCGCGCCGATCGTCGGCGACGATCAGCTTCATCGGCGGGTCGGCGAGCGTGCGCGCCTGCGCGCCAACGGCGTTGGTGGCCAGCACGTGGCGCAGCCGCTCCGGATCCTGGTAGATGGTCTCCTGGTACAGGGTCCGGTAGTCGATGCCGGCCGCGATGCGCGAGGTCTTGAGCTCGAACATCCGCTCCTCGGTCTCCACATCGGAGAGGAACGGGCCGCGTTCCACCACCTTCACGGTGGCGTGCGCGGTGTGCTGCAGGTCCTCGAAGTCGGCCAGCAGCTGGCGGCGCTCGTAGACGGCCACCACCGCACCGTCGGCGTCGGTGGTGCGACGCACCGAGCGGAAGGTCTCCCCCAGGCGCGCGGCGGCCGACTGCATTCGCAGCATGTCCTGATTACGGCGGCGAGTCTCGGCCTCCGACAAGGCTTCCGGGGCGTGCGCGTCGAAGCGCACCACGCCGTTGCCGTCGGTGAGCCGGACCACGGCCTCGAGCTGGCACAGCGCCTCCAGCGCGGACTCGGCCACGCGGGGCGGCACGGTCAGCCGCTCGGCCACCTCGAGCGCGGTCGAACGCGGGTGCTGAACCAGCACCGCGTAGGAACGGCCGTGCACGGAGGCAGGGTCGAAGAGTTCGTCCAGTGTCGTCACCGCACCCACCGGCAGACGCCGGTCCGGAAATCGCCCGGTCATCGCGGGGGCCGGTGAACGATCTACTGGTCCGGTCCCCACTGCTGCTGCATGAGAACGCCCTTGCTGGCTAGCCATGGCAGCGGATCCATCTTGTTGTCGGCGGCGTCCCAGATCTCGAGGTGCAGATGGGGACCGGTGGAGTTGCCGCGGTTGCCCACGGAGGCGATGACATCGCCGGTGTTCACGCGCTGACCCACGTTCACGTACATGTCGTTGACGTGTCCGTAGACCGCGGTGGTGCCGTCGTCCTGCTTGACGCGCACCCAGAGGCCGAAGCCCGAGGCCGGGCCGGCATCGATGACCGTGCCGCCCATCACCGAGTGGATGGGGGTACCGATCGGGTCGGCGAAGTCGATGCCGTAATGCATTGCGCCCCAGCGCATGCCGAAGCCGGAGGAGAGCTGGCCATTGACCGGCTTCACCACGCCCGGGCCCGGGTTGAGCTGCTGCTGGAGGGACTTCAGAGTCTGTTCGGCCTGCGCCAGCGGGGCGGAGATCTCCGGCGGCAGGTTCTGCAGGCCGAAGGGGGCCGGGTTCGGCGCGGGGGCCGCGACCGGGGCCTCGGGGGCGGGCTCGGCGATGGGGGCCGCCACGTCCTTGGCCTGCTTCAGGTCGGTGGTCGCCGCGACGGGGGCGACGTCCTCGGCGACCGTGGCGGCCTTCTCGTCGTGCGTGGGAAGCAGCGGGGCGGCGTGCGCGAGAGCGGGGACCAGCTGCGATCCGGTGCCGATGAGCGCACCGGCCGCGACCGCGAAACTGGCGGCGGTCTTGATCTTGTCGGTGGCGGCGGGCTCGGCCCGGTGCCGCCTGCGCGAGGTGACGCCAGTGCGGACAGCACCGGAATCACCAAGCAAATCCATGACTGATACGGAGTTCGCGGTCGTTCGGTGATGCGGCACTGCAAGTCCTAGCGTTCGGAGGGTCCGGTAACGATTCGGCATCGCTGTGATGGAAACAGTACTCGCTTGTGACCATTTCGCAACCTTCTGTGCGATAACGCCAGCTCGAGCACTCGAACCCTTGATCACAAACCGTAACCGAAAAGGCACAATGGTGAGATGGTTCTCGACGAGTTGCGTACGCCGATCGTCCTGGCACCCATGGCCGGGGGGCCGTCCACCCCGGAGCTGGCCGCCGCCGTGACCGACGCGGGCGGGCTGGGCTTCGTCGCCGCCGGATATCTGCCGGTGAGTGAACTCGCCGCGCGGATCGCCGCGACGCGAGCGCTCACCGCCGGCGCGTTCGGGGTGAATCTCTTCTATCCCTCCGAACCGAGCCCGGCCGATCGGTTCGAGACATATGTCGGCGGCCTGGCCGCCGAGTTCCCCGTCGGCGAGCCCCGCTACGACAGCGACGACTGGGACGCCAAACTCGACCTGCTCACCGCCGACCCGGTCCCGGTGGTGTCGACCACGTTCGGCTGCCCGTCCGCCGCGGAGATCGCGCGGCTGCACGCGGCCGGGACCGAGGTGTGGGTGACGGTCACGACCGTCGCCGAAGCGCGCCAGGCCGTGGCCGCGGGCGCGGACGTGCTGATCGCGCAGGGCGCGGAAGCGGGCGGGCACCGCGGCGTGTTCGTCGATGATCCGGCCGACGATCTCACCGACCCCCTGGGCCTGCTGACCCTGCTGCAATTGCTGCGTGATGCCGTGGACGCCCCGATCGTGGCGGCGGGCGGGATCGCGACCGGCGCGGGCGTGGCCGCCGCGCTGTCGGCCGGAGCGGCCGCCGCGCAGCTGGGCACCGCGTTCCTGCGCTGCCCCGAGGCGGGAACCGCGCCGGTGGTGCGCGCGGCGATCGTCGCCGACACCCCGACCATGCTGACCCGCGCCTTCACCGGACGACGGGCGCGCGGACTGCGGAATCGATTCCTGGTGGAGCATCAGGACGCTCCGGTCGCCTATCCCGAGATCCATTACGCCACCGGGCCTTTGCGGGCGGCGGCACGGGCCGAGGGCAATGCCGACGCGGTGAATCTCTGGGCAGGTCAGGCGCATGCGCTGACGCCGGAGCTACCGGCGGGCGAGCTGGTCCGAACCCTGACCGCGGACGCGAAAAAGGCTCTGGAGCGGGCACTTTCGTCACGAATCCAGACTTATTGACAACGGATTCCATCTACAATCGGCTGACACCTTCCGCCATCCCATGAGGAGAGCGTTATGTCACTCGACGTACCCACCGCACTACTCGAGCGCGCCGAACGCGGTGAAGTCAGCGACGCAGAGTTCGTCGAATGCGTCCGTAACTCGCTGCCCTACGCCTACGAGGTCGTCAGCCGGGTAGCCGACGATCTGAGTTCCGGCACGGCGGAATACGCCGACAACACCATCGCGCCGCCGGACGAGACGGCCCGCGGTCAGCTGTTGCGGGCCATGGCCTCCGATGCCATTCGCGGCGGCCTGGAGCGTCATTTCGGCATCAAGCTCGCCTTCCAGAACTGCCACCGGGTCGCGGCCTTCCCGCTCGCCTCGGTCGGCGGCGACACCTACTCCACCTTCATCTCCACCCGGGCCCAGCTGCTCAACCAGAGCCCGGAACTGCGCAACTGCTGAGCGCCCCATCCGGATTCGGCGCGACCGCGACCCGGTCGCGCCGATTCCGCGCTACCGCCGCGCCCGGAACCGGCGCACCTCCAGCACCGTCACCCAGATCGATCCCGCGAACGGCGCGACGAAGATCAGGTACGCGATCAACGTCTCCAGCCAGCCGTCGAACCCTTCGGAGAACGTCACCGCCAGCACGCCGACGCTCATGATCCCGAAGAACAGCACTACCACCCCCAGCACCGCCCACCACACCGGCTGCCACGGCCGAATCCCCTCCCGCCGCACCGGCTTCGCCACCGCCCCGCCATGACCGGCGGCATAGGGCGACGCGAAGCCCATGGCCCCGGTCATCAGCTGCTCGACCCGCCCAGCCGAACCCATGCCGCCCGGCAGCCTCGCCACGCCCGCCGCGATCCCGCCCGGCAGCGGCGCAGCGCCCCCAGCCATCACTCCCGGCGGCGGCGTCGCACTCCCACCCATCACGCCGGGAAGCGGCGTACCGCCCGAACCCATGACACCGGGAGGTGGCGTTGTGCCCGAGCCCATTCCAGGCGACACGCCTCCATTCGCGCCCAGGCCGGTCGGCGGAAGTGCCCCACCCGCGGCGATTCGGCTGGGCGGTGGAGTCGCACCCGCACTGAACCGGCTCGGCGGAGGTGTTGCGCCCGAAGGGTTTCTGGTTTGCGGCGCCGGTGCCGGACCTGCTGCCGAGCGGCCATAGGACGCCGGGCCGCCCGGCCCGAGGCCCGGTGCCGAACCGGGGCCAGGGCCTGATACCGAGCCAGAGCCTGAGGCTGGGCCGGAGCCGGGGTCTGAGGCCGAGCCCGAACCCTGGACTGGGCTCGACCCGAGGTTCACCGATCCCGGAGGCGGGGTGTAGGGCGCGTACTGGGATGCGGGCGTGGGAGTGTGGTTCGGGAAGCGTTCCGCGCCATCCCATTTCGCGGTGGGTTCGGCCCGGCGGTGCGGGGCCTGACGCGGGACCGGGGTCGATTCCAGGGCGGTGCGGGCGGCGGCGGCCAGCGCGCCCGCGGAGGAGAAGCGGTGGTCGGGATCCTTGGCCATGCCGCGCGCGATGACGGCGTCGAGGGCGGCGGTGACCCGGGGGTTGCGGTCGGCGGCGCGGGGCGGGTCGGTGGTGAGGTGGGCGGCCATCTGCTGGACCGGGTCGGCATGGGCGAAAGGTTTCGCGGCGGTGAGGGTTTCGTACAGCAGGCAGGCCAGGGAGTAGACGTCGGAGCGCAGGTCCTCGGTGCCGGAGTAGCGTTCGGGCGCCATGTAGGCCCAGGTCCCCACGGCCACACCGGTGCCGGTGATGGTGGCCTGGCCGACGCCGCGGGCGATGCCGAAGTCGATGAGGTAGGCGAAGCCATTGGGCAGCGTGAGCACGTTGGAGGGCTTCACATCCCGGTGCACCAGCCCGGCCTTGTGCGCGATGTCGAGGGCCTCGGCGACCTGTGAGACGAGTTCGACAGCCCGCCCGGGCGTCATCGCGCCCTCCGCGCGCAGGGTCTTGCCCAGATCGGAGCCGTCGATCAGCTCCATATCGATGTAGAGCCGTCCGTCGAGTTCGCCGAAGGCGTGGATGGGCACCACGTGCGGCCCGCGGAGTCGGGCGGCCAGCCGGGCCTCGCGTTCGAAGCGCCGCCGGTAGTCCTCGTCGGCGGCGAGTTCCGCGGGGAGCAGTTTGAGGGCCACTTCCCGTTCCAGCCGGGTGTCCTCGGCCAGCCACACCTGCCCCATGCCGCCGCGACCGAGCAGCTCGACGAGCCGATAGTGGCCGAGATTACCTGCCCCCGGCACCTGTCCTCCCCTGGCTCGACCGCGTACTGCGATGCTCAGCATACGGCGCGGTCCGCCGGAAGGGCAGGTGCCGGATGCGCCTGCGGCTCAGACCTCCTGGAGTTTGCGCTTGAGCACCTTGCCGGTGGGGTTGCGGGGCAGTTCGGCGAGGAACACCACCTCGCGCGGCACCTTGTACCGGGCCAGGTTGTCCTTCACGAACTCCTTGACCTCGGGCTCGGTGCACGACTGGCCGTCGTGGACGACGACGAAAGCCTTGAGCCGCGCGCCGAATTGCGCGTCGGCGACCCCGATGACGGCAGCCTCCCGCACCGCCGGATGGGTGTAGAGCAGTTCCTCGACCTCGGCCGGGAAGACGTTCTCGCCACCGGAGACGATCATGTCGTCGTCGCGGCCATCGATGAAGAGCCGTCCGGCGCTGTCGAAGTGGCCGACATCGCCGGAGGACATCAGCCCACGGATGACTTCCTTGTGGCCGCCACCCGTGTACCCCTCGAACTGGATGGTGTTGCCGACGAAGATCCGCCCGGTCGCACCGGTCGGCACCGCGCGGCCCCGCTCATCGAGGATCTCCACCCGCGCCCCCAGCACCGGTTTGCCCACGCACCCTGGCTCATCCGCGAGATCGGCGGGCGTAGCGATGGTGGCGTAGGCGACCTCGGTGGACCCGTACAGGTTGTAGACGACGGGCCCGAACGCCGCCGTCACCTCCCGGCACAGTTGCGCGCCGAGCTGGGATCCGGCCACGAACACGATGCGCAGCGCGGACAGGTCGCGCCCGGTCAGTGCCTGCCCGCCCAGATCCATCATGCGCGACAACATGACCGGCACCACGATCAGCGTGGTGGCCCGGTGCCGGGCCATGGAGTCGATGGCGGTCTGCGGGTCGAAGCGGCGACGGATCACCAGCGTGGAGCCGAAGCCGAGGCTCAGCATGGCCATGGCGAAGCCGAGGGTGTGGAACATGGGGGCGCAGCATTCGGTCACCTCGTTCACCCGGAACGGGACCTTGGACAGCAGACCGCCCAGGGACAGCAGCGATTTCGGTTCCGCGCGGGGCGCGCCCTTGGGGGTGCCGGTGGTGCCGCTGGTGAGCAGGATGATCTTGGGTTCGGCCCCGGGCGCGGGCGGCGCGTCGGGTGAGCCGGTGGCGATGAGGTGTTCGAGGCTGTCCTCGCGCGGCTCCTCGGTCCAGGCCCGGTAGCTGCCGCGCTTGGGGTGCACCTCGCCGAGCAGTTCGGCGTACTCGTCGTCGTAGACGAGCAGGTCGGTGCCCTCGCGGGTGGCGACGTCGCGGATCTGCGGGGCCGCGAAATCGGTGTTGAGCAGGATGATCCGGGCCCCGCACTTGGCGGCGGCGAAGATGGCGTCGAGTAGGCCGCGGTGATTGCGGGCCAGCACGGCCACGCCCTCACGGGGTTTCAGCCCGCGTTCGCGCCAGGCGTTGGCGAGCCGGTTGGAGCGGTCCTCGAGTTCGGCGAAGGTGAGTTCGCCCAGTTCGTCGATGACGGCGGTGCGGCTGCCGTAGCGCGCCGCGGACAGCCGCAGCCCGGCGGCCAGGGTGCCGTAGCGCAGCATGGCGGTGGCGGCGGCCAGCAATACGGCCGGGGATTCCAGTCGCGCCAACCCGGCTTCCATGGCCAGGCGCGCGGATTCGGCCTCCAGGTAGGCCCGCTCCCCCACCGACTTGATCAGCCCGAATGTCATGCCTGACCGCCCTGTTTCGATTCCACCCCGGACCTCCTCGTCCACCCCTGCGGATTGCGGGCATCTGCCCTCAAACTAACCGTACGGACCCGGGACCGCGACCGGAACTGCCTATCATGGCGACCGTGACAGATCCGTTGTCGGCGAATCGGCGGAACTGGGATGCCCGCGCCGGCATCCACGCCGCCAGCCGTTTCTACCGTGATCACGATGCGAGCTATTGGTTCGCGCCCTTCGAATGGGATGTCCTGGGGGATGTGGACGGCCTGGATATCGCCCATCTGCAATGCCATCTGGGCACGGAGACAATCGAATTCGCGCGCCGGGGCGCTCGCGCGGTGGGCCTGGACTTCTCGCCCGAGTCGGTGCGGCACGCCCGCGAATTGGCCGGAGACGCCGTCGAATACGTGTGCGCTGACGTATACGACGCGCGAGAGGCCCTGGGCGCGAAGAGTTTCGACATCGTCTACACCGGCAAAGGCGCGCTCTGCTACCTGCCGGACCTGACCCGCTGGGCGCGGGTGGTCGCCGACCTGTTGCGGCCCGGCGGGCTGTTCTATCTGGTGGAATTCCATCCGCTGCTGCACGCGCTGGGACCCACGCCGCCGCCGGAGATCGACCCGAGTCAGCTCGTCCTGCACGACGACTATCTGGCCGGGCGCGGGGCGCAACGCCGCGACAGCGCGCACACCTATACCGACGGCCCGGACCTCACCTCCGACACCACCGCCTACGAATGGCGGCACGGTCTCGGTGAGGTGGTCACCGCGCTGCTCGACGCGGGGCTGCGCATCACCGGACTGACCGAGACCGACACGCTGCCGTGGCCGCGCTGGCCGCAGATGGTGCCGACCGAGACCGGTTGGTGGCGCCTCCCGCCCGCGGATCCGATCGTCCCGGTGCTCTACGGATTGAGCGCGGTCAAGACAAATAGCCACAAGCTATTGACCGGCGATCCCTACGGCGAGACAATTGAATTCACACCGGAACACCAGGGCGAGCCATAGTGTCTGACGAGACGTCGAAAGACATGGGTGGCATGTTCGAGGAATCCGGCCAGGCCCCCGGCAAGCCAGTCGGATGGAGAGTAATCAGCGACGACTGATACTCCGAATTCGATGGAGACTACCGGGGACTGATCTGTTTATGGGGGAATTCGAGCCGGTCAGGCACCTTTTTCGAGCCGCATCCCGACGGGATGCGGCTCGTGCCGTATGTCGGCCGCCTCTTTACCGCTGCACGGGTGCCTTGCTCCAGCGCGACGCGGGAGCAAGGCACCGAGAGCGGTCAGGACAGCGTGACGACGGTCAGCGAGCCCTCGGCGTGCTGGGCGCGCAGCCGCTTCTTGTCGAACTTGCCGACACTGGTCTTGGGCACCTCCACAATGAAGGCCCAGTGCTCGGGCAGCTGCCATTTGGCGAACTTCGGCGCGATGAAGTCACGCAGCTCTTCGGGTTCGGCCGCGGAGCCGTCGGTCAGCACGATGGCGACCAGCGGACGCTCGTCCCACTTCTCATCCGGGATGCCGATGACGGCGGCCTCGGCCACGGCCGGGTGGCCCATGACCGCGTTCTCCAGGTCCACCGAGGAGATCCACTCACCGCCGGACTTGATGACGTCCTTGGAGCGGTCGACCAGGGTGAGGTAGCCGTTGGGGCTGATCTTGCCGACATCGCCGGTGCGCAGCCAGCCGTCGTGGAACTTGTCCGGGTCCACCTCGCCGCCGGACGGCGAGTAGTAGGAGCCGGTGATCCACGGGCCGCGAACCTCCAACTCGCCCAGCGCTTCTCCGTCGTTGGGCAGCACCGAGCCGTCGTCGGCGACCAGGCGGGCCTGCACGCCGGCCGGGAAGCGGCCCTGGGTGTAGCGGTAACTCCAGGCCTCGTCGCCCTCGGCGCCGGCGGGCGGGTGCGCGACCGAACCCAGCGGGGAGGTCTCGGTCATGCCCCAGGCGTGCAGCAGCTTGACGCCGTGCCGCTCCTGGAAGGCCTGCATCATCGACGGCGGCACGGCCGCGCCGCCGACCACGCAGGTGCGCAGGTGCGAGATGTCCTGTGGCTGCGCCTGCAGCCCGGCCAGCACGCCACCCCAGATGGTGGGCACGGCGGCGGCGAAGGTGGGCTTGACCTCGGCCATCATCTCCAGCAGCGGGGCGGGCTGCAGGAAGCGGTCGGGCATGAGCACATTGGCGCCGGACATCATGGCGGCGTACGGGATGCCCCAGGCGTTGGCGTGGAACAGCGGCACGATGGCGAGCACGGTGTCGGAGGCGTCGAAGCCCATGCCGTTGGGCGAGATCACCTGCATGGCGTGCAGCCAGTTGGACCGATGCGAGTAGACGACGCCCTTGGGGTCGCCGGTGGTGCCGGAGGTGTAGCACATGCCGGCCGCGGAACGCTCGTCGATGACCGGGAAGTCGTAGCTGTCGGACTGGGCGTCGAGCAGCTCGCGGTAGGAGTGCACGGTGACGCCCTCGGGAGCCTGGAGCGCGGCCGCGTCGCCATTGGCGACGATCACGTGGCGGACGGTCTTCAGGTTGGGCAGATATTGGGCGAACATCGGCAGCAGCGAGCCGTCGACGATCACGACCTGGTCTTCGGCGTGGTTGGCCACGAACACCAGCTGTTCGGGGAACAGTCGGATGTTCAGGGCGTGCAGGACGGCGCCCATCGCGGGGACCGCGATGTAGGCGACCATGTGCTCGTTGTTGTTCCACATGAAGGTGCCGACCCGGTCTCCGACGCCGATGCCCAGGTCACGCAGGGCATTGGCGAGCCGGGCCGCGTCCTGGCCGACCTCACGATAGGTCTGGGTGCGCAATCCGTCGCCGGTCCAGGTGGAGACATGACTGTCGCCCTGGAAGGTGGACGCGTAGCGCAGCAGTGTCGCCAGCGACAGCTGCTCGTCCTGCATGGTGCTCAACATTTCCCAACCGCTCCTTGCATGTGCCTACGAGTGACGTGAACTGAGTCACTTGCGGCGAGCCTAGCCGAATTCGGACATGAGCTGCGAGGAAGTCGTCCCGGGGCGGGGGACGAGGTCTCGGGCTGCGGACGACGAACCCCACCCTCGTCGTCCGCAGCCCGTCGCCGACCCGCCGCCGCCCAACACGACGACCAGCCGGCCCCGCGGTCCTGATCAGCGACTCGGCGCGCTGACGACGCCCCCTGCGGCGGCGCAGAATAGCCAATCACTAACCAGGACAAGCAAATTGGAGCAAAGACTTCCGTGAATATAGGGAGTGTGACACCGGGCTGTCCAGTCGGGGACAGCGTCGCAGGTCAGACCGCGCTCACTGACCCGGACAGTGCGCGGTGAGAACGGCATTCGGGCAACTATCGGCATCCGAACCCTGGGCCACAACCCGCCGTGGCCGAAAATACCGATTCGCTGACCGGCGATGTCTGCATGACCAGCGGTAATGCGCTCTACCGTTGCTGGTATGCAGCGGGAGCCGTCCATTCTGATCATCGGTGCCGGATTCGCCGGACTGGGTATGGCGCTGGAATTGCAGCGCCACGGCCTGACCAACTTCACCATTCTGGAGAAGGCCGCCGACCTCGGCGGGGTCTGGCGGGAGAACACCTATCCGGGCGCGGCCTGCGATGTGCCGTCGCCGCTGTACTCGTGGTCGTTCGAGCCGAAATCGGATTGGCCGCGGCGGTTCTCGCAGCAGGCCGATATCCACGCGTACATGCGCGCGGTCGCGGAGAAGCACGGTCTGCCGGCCAAGATCGAGTTCGGGGCCGAGGTGGTGGACGCCGAGTTCGACGAGTCGAGCGCGATGTGGCGGGTCCGCACCGCCGACGGCGTCACCCACCTGGCGGATGTGCTGATTCCGGCGGTCGGACAGCTGTCGCGACCCGCGATGCCGAATCTGCCCGGCATCGACTCCTTCACGGGCGCGGCGTTCCATTCGGCCGAATGGGATCACTCGGTGGATCTGACCGGTAAGCGGGTGGCCTGCATCGGCACGGGAGCCAGTGCCATTCAATACATTCCGGCGATCCAGCCGAAGGTCGACCACCTCACTTTGTTCCAGCGTTCGGCCGCGTGGGTGCTGCCCAAGTTCGACGTCGAGTACACGCCGCTGCATCACGCCCTGTTCGAGTACGTGCCGGGCGCGCGGCTGGCCGAGCGGTTCGCCATCTGGACGTTCTTCGAGGTGATGGCGTTGGCGCTCAACGATATTCCGGCGATCAAGACCCCGGTGATCGCCATCGCCGACCGGCACCGCGCCAAGCAGGTTCCCGATGAGGCGCTGCGCGCCAAGCTGACCCCCGACTACGCGGCGGGCTGCAAGCGCGGCCTGTTCTCCAACGAGTACTTCCCCGCCCTGTCGCAGCCCAATGTGACGGTGGAGACCACCGCCATCGAAGCGGTGACCCCCAACGGAATTCGCACCGCCGACGGTGTCGAGCACCCGGTCGACGTGATCGTCTACGGCACCGGTTTCAAGGGCACCGAGTTCCTGGCCCCCATGCACATCTACGGCCTGCAGGGCCGCAAACTGGCCGACGAGTGGTCCCCCGAGGGCGCCCGCGCCTTCCTGGGCATGTCGGTCCCCGGTTTCCCGAACCTGTTCCTCATGTACGGCCCCAACACCAACGTCGGTTCCGGCTCCATCATCTACATGCTGGAGTCCCAGTCCCGCTACATCCGCCAGGCCATCTCCTACCTGTCCCGCCGCCCCGGCCGCTACCTGGCCGCCACCCCCGAGGCGGAACAGTCCTGGGACGACTGGCTGCAGCGCCGCCTGAAGGACACCCCCTGGAACTTCTGTTCCAGCTGGTACCGCAACGCCTCGGGCCGCATCACCAACAACTGGCCCGGCGCCACCCTCCTGTTCCGCTGGAAAACAACCAGATTCACCCCCGCCGACTACCTCGAATCCGAAGCCTCCCGCCGCTGACCCAGCGGATGCGACCCCCGAGCCCCCAACCAGGTAGACTGCCGACGACCCGGCCACGGCCGGGCGGTCAGCCCTCGTAGCTCAGGGGATAGAGCACCGCTCTCCTAAAGCGGGTGTCGCAGGTTCGAATCCTGCCGAGGGCACACCATCAACGCCGCAAGCGGCCGACGTCCCCGGCTGAGCACAGTGATCAGGCGGCACTGCGATGTGACGCGGGCCTTCGGGTGGGCCGCGCAGGTCGCGCTCGTCTCGTGTCGGCGGAGGCGGCCCATCGCTCCCGTTCGATCCGGGCCCTGATCGCGCCCACGCTGTTTTCCGGGGGTATTCGCTGCGGCCAGAGCGCGGCCCGAAGCAGCGCGGCGCCGGGGACCAGGAACGCCACTATCCATCCCCAGAAGAGCGCGGTCTCGTGGCTGACCAGGTTGGCGATCATTTCTCCAGTTCCTCACTTTCAAAATTCGTTGCACGCCAAGAAATTTCACGGAGACTCGGATGCTCCACGGCGATGACGGCCACGCCCAGCGATTCGAGGGCCGAGACGTCGGTCTCCCAGTTCGCGCAGCTGCGTCAGGTACTCATCCATCGGCACAGGCCACCCGTCCGCCCCAACCACAAACCACGACCCATCCGAGCGCTGGAGGTAGCGACCTTCGGGCTCGATACCGGGCGGTGCGGATTGCCCTGCGGGCCGCGCCTTTCGGCGGCTCATCGGGCGTACCTCCTGAACTTCGTGGTCCAAGCCGCGCGTCCCCTGGGGGTGATCGACCAGCGGGATGCGTACGGAGCGGCCATCACCAGGCCGCGTGACTCCAGTTGCCCGATCGCCCGGCGCGCAGACCACCCGGTGATCTGAGCCTGTTCGCTGATCTGGGCTGCGGTCAACATCCCGCCGGGCGTGAGCACGCCCAGCACCGCCGCCTCCGCCACGGACCCGGTCGCCATAGCTACCCGAGCCGGACGGATTGGATGAGCATCGATGATTTTCGGACCCACACGACAACCCCCTAGCCATGAGTTCGGATGTTTACCCCCTCTAAACTCGAAGATCGGACGGTTATAGCCTGGTTTAGAGGGGGTAAACAGGAGCATACGCCGACCGGATGTCCCCCGTAAAGGGCCTCTAAACTCGTACGCGTGGCTACCGCCGAGGAGTTCGAACACGTCCGAAACGACCCGGACCCCATTCGGCGTGGTCAGCGAGCCGCCGAGCTCATGATCATCTACCAACAGCGCGCTACCGAACTTGCACGCCTCCGAAAGGCCGCCGTCGAGGAAGCCCATCGAAATGGCCTGAGCTACACCGAGATTGCCGATCGACTCGGCATCACCAAAGGGCGCATCAGCCAGATTCGATCTACCGCCCCCGGGCCCGAGCGCGCCTTCTTCGGAGTTGGCCCCGTGGCCGTGGGCATCCCCCGACGATTTGGGTTCGGGGAGGGGCGTGAGCGCCCCTTCTTCGACGCGAACGACGAGGCCACCCGCGAGGCCATCGAGGGCACGCTGACACGGCTTTCACTGGCCAACAGCCGATTTGCGATCGATCCAGACATGTCCGAGCCGCCCGCAGGTGACTCGGTGATCATCTGCGGGCCGAAGTCCGCGCCTATAGGGCAACATCTGCTCGATGCCGATCCGGTGCTCGACTTCGAGCGCACCGAGGAAGCCTGGTGGATCACCGATGCCCGGAGCAGCAACCGGCACCGCTCTCCATACCGCCGCGATAGCTCGGTTCGAACTGACCTCGGCTACTTCTCCCGGCGACAAGACGCGGGCCGCGTACTCGTTCACATCGCGGGAATCACCAGCATCGGATCGCTCGGCGTGGCGCATTGGTTGGATCGGAATCTGAGCGAGGTATTCAGCTCGTCCTCGACATTCATCAGCGGAGTAGTCGAATGCGACTTCGACGCTTACTTCGCCGTGACCGACAGCCGTTTGGTCGTCGGCCCATACTCGGAGCGCTCATGAAGGTCGCTACGGCTCAGCTTCCCGCGCTGGCGGACGAGGATCGGGTACTCGTCACCGATCACGGCGTGATTGTGCTCGACGGAGCGACCGCACATGACCCAGCCATGCCAGCCGCTCACGAGTACGTGGATACCCTTGGCGCTGAGCTCCGGAGTCGTATCGACCGCCCCGGGGATCTGCGAGGCATTCTCGCCGAAGCCATTGCCGCGACTGCGGATCACCTCCAGCTGCATTCCGGCATCGCCCCATCGAGCACGGTCGCACTGCTTCGGGTCTGTGACAACATCACCGAGATCCTCACTCTCGGCGATTCTCCGGTGATCGTCGGCCGAGCGGACAACGGCTTTGACATCGTCACCGACACCCGCCTCGACGACCTCCATCTGCCAGAGTCCACGCAGTACCGAAACAGGCTTGCCTCTGGCAGCGGCTACGACGAAACCCACCGCGGCCTACTCCGAGTGCTTCAACGCAAACAACGAGAGCGCCGAAACCACGCCGATGGCTACTGGATCGCCGAGACCGACCCCGACTCCGCATATCACGCCGTAACCGCCCGCTACCCAGTTGAATCAGTCCCGTGGGTCGTGCTCGCTACCGACGGAGCCGCAAGCCCCCTCGCACCAATGGAGACCTCTTGGCCGGACATCGCGAAGATGGACGCCGCCGGACTCCGGCAACTCCTCGAACGTGGTCGACATTGGGAAGCCAACCACGATCCAGATGGCCAGATCCAGCCACGTTCCAAGCGCCACGACGACATGACCATCGCCGTCGCCTTGCCGTAACCCCTTGCGGCCGCCCCGTCTCCCCCAGCTTTGACTCACCCCCCTTACTGAGGGCGGGCCAATACGAGGAGGTTGAGAGGAATAGGCAGGCGGCCAGATCGAGCGATCAGCGGCATGAGCGGATATTCGAGTTCTGGGGCTTCATCGTGTTGAGTGGGGTGATGGGTCTGGCGCGCACGGGAACTCGAATTCTCGACGTTGACGGCGAGCGCTTCAGATGGGTCGTCGCACCTGACGACGAACCTGGTCTCGCCATCGTCGTCGAGATCGCCGAAGGCCAGGGACAACGCATGGTCACCTGGGTAGACCACGGCACAGTCATCACGCCCGGTGTGGTCGCGGAGATCATTCGCAAGGCTCTCCGCAACGGATGGACTCCGAAGCAGCGAAATCGACAGATCACCTACCGCGTTCAAGATGCCAAGTTCACAACCTGGCCACCTCTGGCACCATGAACCGCTCACTGCACTGAATTCAGCATGAGCGTGCGCTCCGCGCCGCACCAGGTTCCGGCCGTCGGCGCCTCGCGCTGGCCGGTTCGGTCAGCGCGATCAGCGGCAGATCAGTGCGTTCGGCCGGCCTGACCCGGCCGGTCCGAATGGCCTTGTAAGCGGCTAGTAAGAAACTGGTGTCAGGATCGGATCCCGGCCAGGATCAGGTCCAGGTGCCCGGTGGGAAGCTCCCTTTATGCGGCTGCCCACCATCTGAATCGGTGTGGCTCTCTCATGGCTTGCCTTCCACCGGTCACCGTGCAGGGAGTGGCTGAAGAGGGGTCTGCCCCATGCTCGTACTAGCGGTGCCCTCCCGCACGGACACCACGGTTCACGCACACGGGAGGCACGGCGATGACCGTCATCATCGGGATGGACCCACACAAACGCTCGGCCACCATCGAAGCCATCGACCCGACCGGACGGATTCTACTCACCGGCCGATACAGCACCGACAACACCGGATACTCGGAAATGCTCACTGCTGCAAAACGATTCACCGACCGGGTATGGGCGATCGAAGGCTGCAACGACATCGGCCGCCACCTGGCTCACCGTCTCGTTCACGACGGCGAATCCGTGATCGACGTGCCCGCGAAACTGTCGGCGCAGGTGCGGGTCTTCTCCACCGGCAACGGCCGCAAAACCGACCCGGTCGACGCCCACTCCGTCGCGCTGGCCGCGTTGCATTCCCAGAATCTGCGTCGCGTCCACGCCGATCCGGAACTGATCGCCCTGGGCATGCTCGCCGACCGCCGCGACGAACTCGGTCGCGCCCGCACCGAAACCCTCTGCCGGCTGCATCGGCTGCTGCTGGAATTGATCCCCGGCGGCGCCAAAGTGTTTCTCTCCGCCCGCCAAGCCCGTGAGTTGATCGCTGCGATCACACCCTCGGACGCGGCCGTCCGGATCCGGTTACGTCTGGTCGTCGAGCTGATCGAGGATCTGGAAACCACCGACCGCAAAACCAGGGCCGCCGACAAAGAACTGCGGCAACTGGTCATCGAACGCGGATGCACCCTGATGGATCTGCACGGGATCGGGCCGTCCTCCGCGGCAAGGCTTTTGGCTGATGTCGGTGACATTCGGCGATTCCGCGACCGGGACCGGTTCGCGTCTTGGAACGGCACCGCACCCCTGGACGCCTCCTCCGGCAACCAGCAACGCCACCGGCTCTCCCGCGCCGGCAACCGCAAGATCAACCGGGTCCTGCACATCATGGCCATCGTTCAACTACGAACCCGCACCACCGCCGGCCGCGCCTACTACGACCGCCGCAAAACCGGCGGAAAGACCTCGATGGAAGCAATCCGCGCCCTCAAACGACGACTCTCCAACGTCATCTACGCCCGGATGCTCGCCGACCACCGCCACCGCGAATGGGCAGGCCCGGGCGGGCAATCGGGAACGACTCCTGACTCCAGCGCGACCGGCTTCAACCCGCACACCGATCCTTCGGACAAGCCACATCCCGGACCCGCCCTCAAGGCTAACCCCACCTCCTCACCGACGTCTTGACATAGAGGGGGAGCCATGAGCGGATATCGTGCATAACCCAGGATTCGATCACTCGGTCAGTGTGGCCAGCACCGCAGAGGTGTCGTGGTAGTACGGGCGGAACTCGGTGATCAAGCCATCTCGAAAGCTGATCCATTGCAGTAGTGACGTTTTCAATGTAAGGCCGGTGCGTCGTGCGCGCAGTCGGCCGCGGCTGTAGACCACGACCCGATTCTGATCGCTGAGGAACTGCTGCTCGTCGAACCACAGACCGTCCCAGTTCTCGCCCATGGCCGCAATGAACTTCCGGAAGCCCTCGTGCCCACGCCATTCGCCACCGTAGGGCAGGCTGGATGCCTGGTACATAACGACGTCCGAGGCCAAGTGCGCGGCCATCTGCTCGAACTTGGCACCCTCGGTGAGGTAGGCAGCCTCGGCCGCATAGAAGGCCCGCAGAGTTGTCATCACATCAACTGACATTCTCCCGATCCTCACAGCGACCGGTTCTCCACGCTGGCGGGATTCTGACTTCGCAATTCGAGACCGGTGCCAGTGTCCACATTCACGATCATCGGCAGAAGCGGACGTTTCGCCGGCCTCGGATCGGCACGGTCAGTTGATCTTCCGATGCCCCGTGCTGGACGGTTCGGTCAGCGCGGTATGCGGTGTGAGCGGACGCTTCTGTGTATGTCGTACGCCTCTGGGGATCGCTAGGTCGCGATGCCCATCGCCCAGAGGCACCCAGCCTTGATCCAGTTCCAGCACGGTCCCCGGCAGTAGCGGACGTTCCGGAAGCACGAACGCCCCGAGATGATCTCGGGGCGTTTGATCTTCAGCTGGACCGTGCCGGCCGCTCCGGACCGACCCGTGAGCGGCAGATCAGTGCGTTCACAGGCTCGAGTGGAAGGATCCTCGTATGGGCGAGCACTTTGAAACATCGGCGGTGCCGCGGTGACCACGGTTCTC
>NZ_JBEXYE010000015.1:0-175370 GCF_040630785.1 Nocardia sp. NPDC005746 | reverse complement strand
AAGTCCTCGAACTTGCCGACACCGAAGGTGTCGTTGTCCGGATCGGCGGTCTCCATCTCGATCGCCTTGCCGTTGGACATCATCGGCTTGGCCGCGCCCAGGGCGACGTCGCCGTCGTCCTCACGCTTGAAGTAGATGTTCGGGAACGCGGCGAAACGGTGCCATGCGACACCCCAGGTGACATTGCGGCCGACCAGCAGCAGGAACAGCGCGCCGGAGCAGAGCTTGATGAACGCGAAGATCGACACCATGGCGATCGACTCGGGCAGCAGCTTGGCGACCTGCTCGGTGAAGAAGTCGCTCCAGGTGTGGGACTCGTGGTAGGTCGCGATCTTGCCGGCCTTCACGAAGACCATGCCCAGACCCTCGACGAGGACGATGGACTCGATCACATAGGCGGGCGCGAACTTCGAGCCGCTGAAGCGCGACAGCCGCGCCGGAACGCGCGGGTGGTTCAGCTGGCGGATCACGATCAGCACGATGATGCCGACCACGGTTCCGATGCCGAGGAATTCGTCCACCAGGTGGTAGATGCCCCAGGAACCGATGATGGGCCAATGGAATTCGGGGTCGAAGGTCTGACCGTAGGCCTCGAACCACAGGATGAACCCGGCGAGGAAGCCGATCATGACCAGCCAGTGCGCCCAGCCGACCGTGCGGAACTTGTTCATGCGCGTGTGCGCGAGGAACTCCACGAACATGGTCTTGAAGCGTGGGAAGAACGGCCGCCAGCGATCGGGCGCGGACTGCCCGACCATGACGGTGCGCACGATATTTCGCACGCCTCCGATGAACGATGCCCAACAGAAGACTGTGAACACCGCCCCAAGCGTGCCCAGTGTCACTGTCAGGGCATTCATGTCGCGACCTCTCTTACGGTTCTACGAGCGTTTCGCGAGGCAGCCTGGTACGCCTCGAGTTGCTCGTATCCTAATGGACGGTAAGTTACTCGTCGGTAACTTAGTTGTCCAGGGTTTCCCACACCGTAAATCCCGGCAAATCACGCCCTTAACCAAGGGCAGGCTTACTTCCAAACATGGTGGCGTGCAGAAAGAAACCGATCTCGCAAATCGTAATGTGATCGACTAGGCTCACGCTGTCCGACAGCTGTGCGCGTCTTCACATGCTCGGGGAGGACTCGTCCTAGCGCGTAGAGGCATGGCCCGAGGGAAGCCGGGCCTCGCGTGGCGAAGAGCGCGCAGCGGATATACCTCATGACGGATTGGAAACCAATCGAATGAAGCTTCGCAGTACCACTGCGGCTGCTGCCCTGGTCATCGGCGCAATGACCATCGGGATGACGACCGCACACGCCGACAACGCTCCCGCACAGCCTGCTGGAATCAACTACTCCACCAAGCTGGTCGACGGCAAGACGATCGTCTCCACCCTGAAGAACGGCACCTTCGAACTCGCGCAGCAGGACGGCGCGACGCCCGAGGACCCGAAGCAGACTGTGGTGAACGTCAAGGACCAGCAGGGCGCGGTCGTGATCTCGTTCCCGCTGTCCTACACCGCGGCGGGCACCCAGATCCCGGTCAAGTCCGAGGTCAAGGAAGACGGCAAGGTGCTCGAGGTCGTTCCGGAGAAGCCGGCCGACTTCAACCCCGGCACCCAGGTGCTGGCCGCCGCGCCGGTCGCCTCCGCCAAGCCGATCGCCTCCTCTGACGAGAACCAGAAGGCGATGAGCTACTTCTCCACCCAGTTCAGCCTCGCGCTGGGCATCGGCAGCTTCGTGGGCACCGCCCTCGGCGCGATCATCGGCTGCGTTGTGACCATCGTCGCCGGCTGCGTGCCGGGTCTGGTCGCGGGCGCCGGCATCGGCGGCATCCTCGGCACCATCGCCGCGGGTGGCCCGACCCTGGTCGCGGCCGGTATCGACCTGCTGAACACCATGCAGGCGCCGGACGGCACCACCAAGTGGGCTCCCGCTGCCCAGCAGCAGGTCACCCCGAACTAGTGACGTCGCCGGGGCATCGCCCCGGCAGGTTCGAACACCAGGCCCGCCTCGCTCGTCGGAGGCGGGCCTGGTGCTTTTTCAGGCGGGGAGGTCCATCCGGCCCTCGAGCACCACGGTGTCGCGGCGGCGGCCGAAGCGGGCGAAGGTGCGCTCGGTCATCACGTAGCGGCCGTCCTCGCGCACCAGAAGGACTGTGCTGCAGCGGGTTCCGTGCACGGGATGGTTGACGAAACGCGCCGAGGCGGAGCGTTCGGTGAGCCGGTCGAGGCCGGTGCGGGGCAGTTCGGCGGCGGGGGCCGCGGTGCGGTCGGCCAGCACTCCGAGATAGCCCGCGACATCGCCCGGCGGTACCGCGGCCAGCGCGCGCACGCCATTGCGGACTTTCGGCCACACGGAGGCATCGGTGTCGGTGACGACCGTGCCGTCCGGTGTCAGCGAACCGACCAGTGCGTTATTGGAGACGCCGTGGAAGCCGGGCGGCAGTTCCCGGGGGCCGCCCTCGCTCCGATTACTGTGCCACCACAGCGTTTCCAGATCCGAGACCAGCAGATTGAAGCCGTTGTAGTCGTCGGGGGCGGCCGCGATGCCGCGCGCGAACTTCTCCGGTACCGCGTCGCCGCGCAGGAAATCCATCAGCAGCGCGCCGCGGGAGCGAACGTCGGTGCGGAACTCGCCGGGTAGTCGCACATTGGTGACCGTGGCGAAGCGGTGCCGGTCGGGCAGCACGCCCAGCCAGGTGCCGGGCACCGGACCGGCCGCACCCTGATCCCGGCCCGCGAGCAGGCCCGGCACCTCGTCCCAGCGGCGCAGCGATTCCGTTGGGCGGGTGAAGAACTCGTCCCGATTGGCGGCCAGGA
This sequence comes from Nocardia sp. NPDC005746, assembly GCF_040630785.1. NCBI lineage: Bacteria > Bacillati > Actinomycetota > Actinomycetes > Mycobacteriales > Nocardiaceae > Nocardia > Nocardia sp. NPDC005746. The sequence continues at coordinate 172,553 of NZ_JBEXYE010000015.1, read as the reverse complement.
TCAACCGGTAGTCCGGATGAGCCCGCCAGCCGAGCAACGCCAAACACATAGCTCCAGGATGCCCGAACCGGCCGGGCCGCGACCACGCCCGATCACTCCCGTCCCACTGCTTACCCACCGCCCCACCGCTGCCCCCCGGGTACCAGAGAAAGCGAAAAGGCCGGTAGCGGTTGAGCTACCGGCCTTTCCGAGGACGCTGTGCCTAGCTGGTGCGCACCCGCAGACCCGGGTTGTCGGAGAGCACCGTGCTGATCGGCTGCGCGAACAGCTGCGGGGTGTTGCCAGTGATCAGACCGATCAGGTTCGGGATCTCGCAGATCGGGTAGTCGGCGACCGAGGAGGCGCTGGAGATGCCCAGCGCCAGGGTGCCGGTCACCAGCGGGCCGCCCGAATCACCGGGCAGGGCGCAGATATTCGACGAGAACGACTGGGTGAGCAGGCGGTCGCCGACCTGGACGGTCTGGTCGACGGCGTTCACCACGCCGCAGCTGAAGCCGGCGCGCGCGCCCGACTTGCAGACCGGGGCGCCGACCACCGGGACGGCCACACCGGTGACGGTGATCGGGGCCGCGTTCGGAACGCTCACCAGCGGGTTGGAGAAGCTGTCCCGGAACTGGTCGTTGATGCCGACGATCGAGTAGTCCTGGTTGCCCAGCACCGACTTCTGGAACGAGCCCATCTGCGGGCCCATGCTCTCGCCGGCCAGCTGGAACACGCCGGGGGAGTTGGCGCCGCCGGTGGCGGGGATGTTCGGGTTGCAGTGGCCCGCGGTGATGTTCACGACATTGCCGTTGCCGTCCACGCCGTTGAAGCCCAGCGAGCAGCGCAGCGACATGCGACCGGCCACCGAGGCGAACGCGTCACCGGCGGCCATGGTGCGCGGGCCGGCTCCGGCGATCTCCGCGGCCTTCGGGACGTCCTGGCCCTCGCCGCCGACCGGCGGGGCGGTCATGACGATGACGCGCGCCGGGTCCACGAAACCGGGCAGCGGGATGTCGGCCTTGTCCACGCGGACCGCGATGCTGTTGTTCAGGGTGTCGACGGCCACGCCACGGATCGACTTGGACACCGACTCCGGCTGGTCCTTGAGCCACTGCTGGAAGGCGTTCTTCTCGCCGCGCAGGGTGGTCTCGCTCTTGGCGACGTCCTTGGCGGTGAAACCGGCGTCCTGCACGGCCTTGCGAGCCTGCTCGTGCGCGTCGCCGGGGGCGAGCGCCACGATCGCCTTGCCGGTCTCGTCCAGCCAGGCGCCACCGAAGACATCCGGGAACTGGCGCTGCGCGGTGGTGGCGAAGGTGGCCACCTTCTGCGCGACGTCGGCGCGGTTCAGGTAGTCCTGCGGGGAGATCTTGAGGTCGCGGGTGATCGCGGTGATCAGCTCGGCCGGCAGGTTCGGGGTCGCGGGGGTCTCGGGCTCCGCGTGTGCGCTCGCCGCCAAGGGTCCGGCGACGAGAACCGCGGTGGCCGCGATCGCCGCAGTTCGGACAAGGGACCGCGGGCGTCGGCCCGCGGCAGGCATGGAGGCGCGCATACGTGGCAGGAGCATGGCCCCGACTATATGGTGTCCGGCCCGTTATGCCTACTTATTGCCAGATGACGTTTCGGTATTCGCCGAGCAAACGGCAGGCATGGGAGATTGACCCCCAATGCGGGGGATGTCCGATTTTCGCGGCCCGTCGCACCGGGCCGCGAATCCGTCACTCGGCGTGAATCGCTGACGGAGTGAATCACTCACGTGTGCGAGCGAGTCCGCACCTGAATTCCGCTGCCGACGCCGCCGCCCGAATTGGCGTCGATTTCGTTCAGAATCGGGCGCAGCGGGATGCCCAGCGACGCGGTGCCGCCGTACTGCGCGAGCTGCGTGTTGGCCTCGTTGCAGTTCGGTGCGTCCGCCGCGTTGGAACCGCTGGTGATGCCCAGCGCCAGGGTGCCGGTGACGATGGCGCCGCCGCTGTCACCGCCCAGGGTGCAGGCGCTGGAGGCGAAGCCGCGGATCGTCTTCGAATTGCCCTCGGTGGTGTAGAGCTGGGTCTCGACCCGGTCCGCCACCACGAAACCGCAGGTGAACGTGGACGACTGGCCCGACTTGCAGACCGGCGCGCCGGTGATCGGGTCGGCCACACCGGTAATGGTGAGAGTGGTGCCGTTGGCGCCGCGCACCGACGGCTGATCCATGCCCGCCTTCACCGCGTCGTCATTGAGCTTGATGACCGAATAGTCCAGTGCGCTGCTGCCGCCCAGGTTCGAGGTGACGAAAGTGCCGACCTTCGGACTGGACAACAGGTTTTTGACATTCGGCAGGTACACCTCGGCGCTGGTGCCCTTGTCCACATTCGGATTGCAATGCCCCGCGCTGATGTTCAGCGCATTGCCCGCGGAATCGACGCTGTTGAATCCGAACGAGCACACATCCACCCCGTGCAGCGAGGTGTCGAGCGGAGTCGGCGCGGTGATGTAGGTGTCGCCGCCCATCGGCCGCCGCTCCACCGGGCCGCCGGAGTTCGGCGACAGGATCACCTTGATATTGGCGATCAGGGTGGGCAGATTCAGCAAATGGCCGCCCGGGGTGTTGGCGACGCTGAGCACCAGCTGGCTGTTGAGGAAGTCGATGGCCACCGAATTGATCGCGCCCGAGATCTCCCGCGGCAGCGTGGTGATCCACTGGTTCAGCTGATCGACCGAGTTCTCCAGGCCGTCCGCGCTGATCGGGGCCAGCCGGGTCTGGTACCCGGCGGCCGCGGCGACCTTGGCGGCGTCGAGGGAGGTGACGGCCAGCACCGGCTTGCCGTCGGTCCCGATCCAGGCGCCGGCGAAGTCGTCGGGGCGCTGGGTGCGGAATTCGCTGGCGTAGTCCCGCAACTGCTGGGCCTTGGCCGCGCGGTCCAGGTATTCGGCCGGAGTCATCTTCAGATCGCGCTGGATGGCGGTCACCAGTTCGGCCGGAAGGCTCTCGGCGGCAAGCTGATCCGGGGAGGCCGGGTCTGCCGTGGCGGTGCTCAGAAGGGGCCCGATGAGAACGGTCGAGGCAACGGCGACGGTGGCTGCTCGGACCGCGGCGCGGCGCGCCATGAACTTGCGCATGGAGTCCCTTCGTAGTGCACCAGCAGACCGGCTTCGGCGGTGAAAGGTTCCCGGGTTACCTTCCGGAAGGTCGGTCAGCGCACCACTTTAGGGCACAAACCTCGGATGGTCGCTACGAAATCAGCGCTGACTCTGTCCCCACGGGTCCTGCAGCACCGGAGCAGGCGGCAGGCCGAATGTCGGTACCGGCGGGATCTGATAGATCGGCGGATACGGGCGGGTGGTGGTCGGCACCGTGGTCGCCGGAACCGGCGGCAGGGTGGTCGTCGGCTCCGGAGTGGTGGTGGTCGGCGGCGGCGTCGTCGTGGTCGGCGCCTCGGAGGTCACCGGGGCGTCGGCCGGATCGACGGGCGCGGCCGCGGTCGGATGCAGCGAACCGGTGGGCGGTAGCAGCGGCGGCGCCACTCCCGCGGTGGCGTCCGGTTCGTTGCGGACCTCGCCGCGCGGCGGGCCGGGGGTGGAGTCGTCCTGGCGCAACACCGCCGCCACTCCGACGCCAACGAGCAGCAAACCGATCAGCGCGGCCGCCCCGGCGATGATGTACGGGCCCCGGGAAGCACGGGGCGCGTGCGTGACCGCGGCCGCCGGAATCGATCGGGTGACCACCGGCTCGGCGGCGGTGGCGGCCGGAACCGCCGCGACCGCGGCCGAATAGGCCTGCGCCAGCGGCTCGGACGACTTCAGCGCGGGCAGCACATCGGTGACGTCGGCGGCGTTCACGGCGGACGCGGTGGCATCGGGCGGGGTCAGCCCGGCCGGTGTGGACAGCACCGCCGCCAGGGCCGCACGGGCCGCGTTGTAGGCGAGGGTCTTGCCGGTCTCCGCGTCCGCCTGCGGTAGGTCGCGCTCACTGACCAGCACCACCGACTTCAGGCCCAGGTAGTCCAGGGCCTCGCGCAGCGAGCGCACGTGCGGGTCGGTCCAGCCGGTCGGGTGTGCGAGATAGAATTCGGCGGGCCCGTTGAGGTGTTCGGCGGCCTGACTGATCAGGCAGAACACCGCCGTGGCCATCAGGTCCTCGGCCCGGTACGCCTCCCCGTCGTCCACCGCCAGCCCGGCCGGGTCGCCGACCGCGCCGACGAAGCCGCGAATGGAGTGCGAATAGCCCTCCGGCGCGTCCCCGCCCAGCACGGCGTCCCCGTCGTCGGACATGTGCAGCACCGATTCACGCACGGTGTAATGCACCGGGAGCGTGGCGTCGTCGCCGGTCACCACGGCTACGACGGATTCGTCGTCCGCGATCCGCAGGCCCACGCCAGTGGCCATTCTCGTTACCTCACTCGGTGCGTCCGGTCTCTCCGCGCCCGGATCAGACCAGGAGTGAACCGTGACCCATGGCGCGGAGCATTGACAATAACTCCGAACGCGACCCCGCACCGATTCGACGTCTCATCCGGGCCACGTGATGTTCCACGGTTTTGGCCGAGATGTAGAGCCGGGCCCCGATCTCCCGGTACGTCAAACCCAGGAGCACCAGTTCGGCCACCTCGCGTTCGCGTTCGCTCAGCACGGTATCGGTGACCGGTTCCGGGCGTGCCTGCGGGGCCGCGGGCTCGGGCACCCGGACCGGCGATTCCGGCGGCCGGGACTGCGCCCGCACCGTGCGGGCCAGCTTCAGCAGGGCGGTCGCGGTGGCGGCGTCGCTCGCCGCCAGCGCGGCCTCACTGGCCAGACGGGCGGCGTCCCAGCGCAGGCCGAGCCCGGCCAGTCGCGCCACCGCGCCCTCGACCCGATCCCGCACCACCTGTCCGCGCAGCACCAGCACCCAGGTGCGGCCCGCGTCGGCCAGCACGGCGGCCTGCGGATCGCCCGCCGAGGCGGCCGTCTTCAGCCGATGGGCGTGCGGCAGCAGCGCTTCCGGGCTCTCCTGGGCGATGGCGGCCTGAATCGCGTACCAGTGGAAGGCATTCGACCAGACCGGCGGTTCGCCGAGGCGGCGCAGCAGTTCGTCGGCGCCGGTCACCAGGGCGGTCATCCGCGCCTCGTCGCGCAAACGGATGCCGGCCAGCCACAGTTCGCCGATGGGCAGCAGCGCCAGCAGGTCCGCGCCGACCTCGTCGAACAGCGGGTAGGCCTGCTGCCAGGCCAGGGCCAGCGCGGCGTGGTCGCCGCTGCGGCGGGCCAGGCCGACGATCACGCCGTGCGCGAGCAGGCGATCACGCGGATCCAGTTCCGCCACCGGCACTTCCGACATGAGGGTGGCGGCCGAATGCTCGTCGCCGCCCAGCATGGCCACCCAGGCGCCGAGCACCAGGCTCTGCGGCGTGGGGCTCGCGCCGCGCAGGGCGTCGGCGGCGCGGCGGGGGTCACCCATGCTCAGGCACAGCAGCACCGCGATCGACACCGCCGAGCACGGCAGGAAGCGATCGCCGCCGTCGTCGGCCGGGGCCGGACCGGAGTGCGCCGCGTGGATCAGCGCCGACGCCGCCGACACGGCCGCACCGCGGCGAGCCTGCGCCGGATTGGCGAAACGCTGCCCGGCGAGGGTCGCCGGGGGGACAGCCCGCATCTCCGCGGTGAAACCGGTTGGGGCCGAGGCGGTTCCGAAGTCGCTGACCTGCGCCGGCGAATGCGGTCGGGCGCCCGTGACGGTGTGGCCGCGGTGGTCACCGGCGGCGAGCGCACCCGCACCGCCGGGTCCGCCGTTGCGCCCGGCGACCCCGTCGTGCGCGCCGCGGGCCGGGTCGGTCCCCGGCGCAGGGCGGTGGAAAGACGCGGGCGCCGAGGAGTATTCGGTTCCGGTGCGACCGTTGCCGGCCGCGCCGGGCGACGGTTGTCCGGTCCCGGAACGCCCGCCGCCGAGCGTTCCGGACGCGGTCACTCCGCGCTGCGCGGCACCGGGGCGGTGGGCCGGCTGGGCTCCGGGCGATCCGATCGAATCGGACAGGGCATGCGCGATGGACGCGGCCCGTGAGGTCGCCTCGGTGGGCGGCCACTGCCCGGCATTGACCGAGAGGGCCCGGGCGCCTCGGACATCGCCGGACAGGTACAGCACGGTGGCCGCCACCGCCCAGTCCGCGCCCACCCGGGCGGGCCCGAGCCACGTGTAGAGCTGCGCCGCTCGATCCGCCAGACCGCGCCGGGTCCAGACGCCCGCGCAGACACGGACCGCGACGGCCAGATCGGCGAGCGGGATCGCCGGATTCGCCAGGCTGGGCTCGGCCAGGCGCAGCGCGGTGTCGCCGTCGCCGCTGCGGGCCGCGGCGTCGGCCCAGCGGACCGCCAGCGCCTCCGGGTCCGCACCGGCGGCGGCCGCTGACGCGTAGTAGCGGACGGCCTCGTCACCGGCGCGTTCCGCGGCGGCGCACAGGAACGCGGCCAGCCGCTCGTCGCGGAGTCCGGATTCGGCGAGCAGCAGCGCGGTGTGGTCGCGCAGCAGTCCGGCCTCCAGGCGGGCGTGCAGCAGCCGGCGGGCGACGGTCAGGAAACGGCGGTCGCCGACGAGGGTGCGCAGCGGCGCGACCGCCGGGGCCAGCAGGAGATCGGCATCGGTGACCAGGGCGCTGCCCCGGGCCCGGTCCACCAGGCTCTGGGCGTCGGCGGGGGAGAGGTCGAGGACCTCGGTCAGTTCGCCGGTGTCCAGGCCCGCGCCGATGGCGGCCACCACCAGGGCGTCGAGCAGGTCCGGGTCGGAGTCGTCGAGCCGGGTCCGGGCCCACGCGGTCACCGCTTGATCGACGGCCGTCACGCCCGCGTCCAGGCGGGTCGCGCAGGCGGCGGTCAGGGCGGCCACCACGCCGCCGTGGATGCCGCCGGTCTGGCGATGGATGTGCTGGGCCAGGCCACGCGGCACCATCATGCCCAATTCCCGTGCGAACGGGGCGATCTCGGTCGCACCCAGGGCGCGCAGATCGATCACGCGGCCGCGGCGGGCCACCAGATCGGTGAGCCCGCGCAGCCGGGCGTCGTGCGGCCGCGACCGCAGCGCGATGACGACCGGGTACTCCCCGGATTCGGCCGCGGCGCGGAGCAGATCGAACTCGGCCGCGCCGAGGGTGTGCGCGTCGTCGACGACCAGGGCGGTCCGGGGGCGGCCGGTCTCCGCGCCGCCGGGACGCGGGGCCTGTGCCGGATGGTCGGTGAGCGCGACGCCGCGGGCGCGTAGCCGCGCCCGGATCGCGCCCAGCAGGGTGGACTTACCGGTGCCGGAACGGCCGCGGATGAGGTACAGCACCGCGCCGGAATCGCCGGAATCCAAGTCCCGGAATATCTCTCGCGCGCCCGGAAGTGAATCGAGCGCGACTGGGGTAACGCCTGTCACGAGGAACCAACTCTCAGCCGTGCGTACCGGGAATTTTCCCGAGTCCGTCGACGGCGTTGTTCAAGGCTCCCGTCGGGAGCTGGGGCGCCGGCACCTGCACGGGGGCGGGCACGGGAGGCTGCGGCAACTGCATGGTCTGCACCGGCGGCTGCTGCTGCGCCGGGGCGGGCTGCGGCTGGGTCTGCGGTGCGGGTTGCGGCTGCGCCTGCTGGGTCTGCGGCGACTGCTCCGGCACCGGATTCTGTTGCTGGGCAGGGGTATCCGACTGGCCGCCCGGGGCGGCCGGAGCGCCCACGGGGGCGCCGGAGGCCGGTGTGCCGGGCTGGGCGCCGCCCGGCTGGGTGGCGCCGGGCTGCTGGGGCGAGTTCACCGCGGCGATCGGACTGCCCGGCACGGTCGCGGCGGGCGCGCCGGAGGGGGTGGCCCCGCCGTTCGGCGCGGCCTTGTCCAGGGCCACCGCCGAGGTCGAAGGGGTCGGCGTCCCCGCGGGATTCGCGGGGGTGGACCGGTCGCCGGTGCCCATGGCCAGCGTGCCGGTCGCCACGGCGGCCACCGCGATGGCGGCCGCGCCGAACACGGCCAGCCGCTTCCAGTGCCGGAAGCCGCTCCGGGGTTCCTCGACGGGCAGTTCGGGCAGCAGCGGAATACGCGGAGCCGCGGCGGGTTCCGTCGTCTCGAGTCCGGCGGCCGCCGCCGGGGCGGCGTCGGCGGATTCGGGTAGGGAGCCGCCGCCGATGCGGCGGGGCATGCCCGCGGCGGTCCGGGGCGGAATGAGTGCGGTGCTGCCGTCGGCCTCGGCGTAGGTCGGGCCGCCGATCGCGATGGCCGGGTGGGCCTCGGTCTCGGTGATGTCGGCGAGCAGGTCGGCGGCCAGCAGGGCCGCGCCGTGCGCGCTCAGGTGGGCCGGGTCGGCGGCGGCCGCGACCGGGACGCCGAACTCGGTGGACAACAGCTCGGTTACCAGCGGGATGCTCGCGCCGCCGCCGATGAGCAGGAAGCCGTCCAGATCGGCGGCGGTCAGTCCGGCACGGCGCAGCGCCTCACGGACCAGGTCGGTCGAACCGAGGAGCGGACCCCGCAGCAGCTCCTCGATATCGTCGCGAACCAGTCGCACATCGGCGACGCCGAGCATGGGTAAACGTACCGGCACCATGGTGGCGGTATTTGTGGAGAGAGTTTCTTTCGCAATTTTGCAGCGTTCCCGGAGCGCCGCCAATTCTTGTTCCACTACCGGGTCGAAAGGATCGAAATCTTTTTCGCCGACCGCATAGGCGAGGACATATCTCATCGTCAGCAGATCGAATTCCGAACCCGCCACCGCGGTGCTGCGGACCGGTTCGCCGAGCAGGCCCGACATAGCGCCCGTGCGGGCCACCGAGACGGTCAGTCCGGTGGCTCCGAGGTCGTACACCACCATCGCGCCGTCATGGCTGGAGCCGTTCACGTCCTGCAGCCAGCGCATGGCCGCCGCCGGTTCCGGGACCAGGGCGACCTCGCCCAGTCCGGCCGCGTCCAGCGCGGTCCGCTGCGTTTCCACGGTGTGCTGCGACCACCAGGCCGGGTAGCAGGCGACCGAGGCGCCCGCCGGGCCCATATCCGTCACCACGCGGCCGATGGCGGTCGCCACCAGGTCCGCGGCCCGGACGACGGAACCGTCGCGGGTGCGGATGTCCACGGGATCCCCGACCCGGGACAGGAAACTCTCCGGAACCTCCGTCTCCGCGCCCAGCGTGCTGGGCCGGGTATGGAGCTTGTGCTGTCCCCCCGAAGTTGTCACGGCAACCGTGTTCGACGACCCGACCGTGATGCCGAGCGCCAGCCCCTGACTCATTCGAGTTCCCCTGTCATTACCGGACACGCGGTGGGTGTTGCGCGTGCCGCTCGAAAGCTCTTGGTCCGATATGTCTGAAAACCCTCTGTTAGGCCGGGCGGCCCACCGAGCCTGTCGGTTGCTGGGGGGTTCTCGTTACCGATTCCCCGGCAGGTTTGGGGAAATTCCCCTAATGTTCGCCGGACCCCCAAGGTGATCGATGGGGAAACCGGGGGAGTTCACCCCACACGCGTAACAAGTCGTCTTCCCAACGTGAAAGTCAATTCGAGCAGTGCGGGTCAACGGGGCCCGCCCCACCAGGGAGACGATTCATCATGAGCCCCAACGCAATTCTCGAGTTCATCCTCAACCTGCTGCGCGACCACGAGGCCGCCGTCAGTTATTGCACCAATCCGGGCGCGGCCCTCGCCGCCGCCGGCCTGGACATCGTGACCCCGGAGGACATCGCGGCCGTGGCGCCGATGGTGGCGGAATCCGCGCTGGTTGCCGGAGGTTCGCAGCTGTCGAGCATCATCGCCGCGGGCGGCGGGGCCGCCGGCCTCGGCGCCGCCACCGGTCTGGACGCCGGCCTCGGCGCGGACGCGGGTCTCGGCGCGAACGCCGGCGTGGGCGCGGTCACCGGAGTCGGTGCGAACGTGGGCATCGGTCTCGTCGACAACGCGGCTCTGAACCTCGGGGCCGCCACCCTCGCCGCCACCCAGGTCAACCTCGGCACCGAGGTCGGCACCGGCCTGGAGCTGGGTCTCGCCAACAGCGTCGGCGCGGCCGTGGACGCGGCCGCCGGACTCGGTGCGGGCCTGACCGCCGGACTCGGCGGTGCGCTCGGCGCGGCCGCCGACGTCGCGGCCGGTGTCGAAGCCAATCTGGGCGGCGTCCTCGGCGCACAGGCCGCCGCCGACCTGACCTCCGCCCTCACCGGCGGCCTGGCGGCGGGCGCGGGCCTGGAAACCGGCCTGCAGGGCGCGCTCGACGCGGTCGCCCACGGTGGCGCGGATCTCACCACCGGACTGACCGGAGCGATCACCACCGCCGCCGACCTGGAGGCCGGGCTCGGCGCGGGGCTCTCCACCGCCATCAATGCCGCCACCACCGCGGGCGCGGGCCTGCAGACGGGCCTGAACGGCGCCCTCGACACCGGCGCCGGTCTGCAGACCGGCCTCAATGCCGCGGTGACCACCGGTGCCGCCCTCGGCACCCAGCTCGGCACCGGCCTGGAGACCGGCCTCTCCGGCACCGCCGACGCCCTCCTCGGCGCGGGCACCCAGCTCGGCGCGGGCCTGGACACCGGCCTGCACGCGGGCGCGGACCTCGGCACCCAGCTGGGCGGAAACCTGGGCGCGGGCGTCGACACCGCTGTCGGTGCCGGCACCCAGCTGGGCGCGGGGCTGAACGCCGGACTCCAGGCGGGCGCGGATCTCGGCACCCAGCTGGGCGGCGGTCTCGGCGCGGGGCTGAACACCGCGGTCGGCGCGGGCACGCAGCTGGGCGCGGGTCTCGGGACCGGCCTGAACACGGGAGCGCAGCTGGGTACGGGTCTCGACGCCGGGTTGCACACCGGTGCGGACCTCGGGACGCAGCTGGGTGCGGGCCTGGGTACCGGGTTGCAAACCGGTGCGGACCTCGGGACGCAGCTGGGCTCGGGCCTGGACACCGGGCTGCACACTGGTGCGCAGCTGGGTACCGGTCTCGATGCCGGGCTGAACACCGCGGTCGGTGCGGGTACGCAGGTCGGTGCGGGGCTCGAGACCGGGCTCAATAGCGCGGCGAATGTGGGTACCGGGCTCGGCGCGCAGGTCGGAAGTGGTTTGGAGACGGGCATTTCCGGCGTGGGCGGTGCGGCGACCGGAATCGGCACCGGCGTGCAGGGCGGGCTCGACACCGGCCTCCACGGCGCTGTTGGCGCCGGGACCCAGGCCGGGACCGGTCTGGATGCCGGGGTGCACTCGGCGGTCGGCGCGGGTTCGCAGGTCGGCGCGGGTCTCGGCACCGGTCTGACCGGGGTCGGGAACGCGGTGGCCGGGCTCGACACCGGGGTCACCGGGGCGACGCAGGTCGGCGGCGGGGCCCAGGTCGGGACCGGTCTGGATGCCGGGATGCACGGCGGCGGCGCGGTGGACGCCGGGCTGCACGGCGCGGGTGCGAATCCCTGGGCCGGAGTGGATGTTTCGCAGGCCTTCGGTGGCGGAGTGCACACCACCGGTCCGGACGCGTCGCTGTTCGGCGACGGCGGCGCGCACACCGGGGTGGATCTCGGGGCCCACGCGGGCGGCGATATCGTCGGCGACATCCTGCACTCGTGACGCGAGGGGTCGCTCACCGCGGGTTCGCCGCGGTCAGCGACAGTCTCTCGAAGGTGCACTCGGAACACGGACGGCTGGAGCAGGTCGGTGAGCAAGCTGTGACAGGCATGGTGGCGGCGAATCCGCTGTTGACGATGGTCTCGGAGACCATTGCGGTGGCGCGGGCCGCGGAACGCGGCGACCTGGTCGCGCGGCTGGAGACGGTGGCGGGCAAGGTGCGCGATCCGCGCCGCCGGATCCTGGTGGCGGGCTTGGGGAATCAGGGCAAGAGCCGATTCGTCAATGCGCTGGTCAATCTGGATGTGTGCCCGGTCGCCGACGATATCGCCACCGCGGTCGCCACCGTCCTGTCCTACGGTCCGCAACCGCGCGCGACGGTGGTCGCGGCGGGCGCGGACGGCGGCGAGAACACTCGGGAGGCGGTGCCGTTCGAGGCCGTCCCCGCGCTCACCGCCCGCGGCCCGCAGGGCCGCGCCGTGCTCCGCGTCGAACTCGAGGCCCCGAGTCAGCTGCTCGCCGACGGCATCGTGGTGGTGGACACGCCCGGGCTGGGCGCGCACGGAACCACCGGCGCGGCAGGCGTTCTCGCGCAGGCCCCGGCCGCCGACGCCGTGCTGGTGCTCACCGACGCCTCCACCGAGCTGACCGATCCCGAGGTGGATTTCCTGCGGCAGGTGCGGGAGTTGTGCCCGGCCGTCGCGGTGCTGGTCACCAAGATCGATCTGTACCCGCACTGGCGGCAGGTGTTCGAGGCGAACCGGAAGCACCTGCGTGCCAATGAGATCGAGATGCCGATCCTGCCGGTCTCGGCGGTGCTGCGCTCCCACGCCATGCGCCTGCAGGACGAGGGGCTCGGCCGCGAGTCCGGGTTCGGTCCGGTCTTCCAGTTCCTGCGGGAGCAGGTGGTGGCGCGGGATCAGGCGGCCATGCAACGCGCGGTCGCCCTCGACATCTCCTCCGCCGCGGAGCATCTCGCGCTGGCGTTGGGCAGTGAGCTGGTCGCCTTGCGGGATCCGGCGCGCGGCGCGGCCGCCATCCGGGAACTGCACGCCGCCAAGGCCGAGGCGGAGAAGCTGCACCGCCACACCGCGGCCTGGCAGCAGACCCTCGGCGACGGCATCACCGATCTGGCGGGCGATATCGACCACGATCTGCGCAACCGGCTGCGGGACATCTCCCGCACCGCCGAGGACTGGATCGACGACCACGATCCCGGCAAGCACTGGGACAGCATGGACGAATGGCTCACGGCCACCGTCGGTTCCGCGGTCGGGGACAACCTGGTGTGGACCGGCACCCGGGCGGTGAAGCTGGCCGAGCGGGTCGCCACCCATTTCGCCGATCTGGGCGCGGTGGATCTGCCCGAGGTCCGCGACACCCTCGACGACGACTCCCGCACCGGGTCCTGCACTCTCGCCGATCTGGAACCGGATCTCGGCTTGAGTCACAAGCTGCTGGTGGGCGTGCGCGGCTCGTACGGCGGCGTGATCATGGCGGGCATGGTCGGCACCATGGCGGGGATGGCGCTGATCAATCCGCTCTCCCTGGGCGCGGGAGTTCTGCTGGGCGGCAAGGCGTTCAGCGACGACAAGAAGGCCCGCCTGGCCAAGCGCCGCGCCGACGCCAAGATGGCGGTGCGCCGCTATCTCGACGACATCGCCTTCCACAGCGGCAAGGAGACCAAGGACCGCCTGCACCGTATTCACCGGTTGCTGCGCGACCATTTCACCGCCATCGCCGACCGCACCCTGCGCTCCCTCGACGAGTCCCTGCGCGCCGCCCAGGAGGCCGCCAATGTGGAGGCCGCGCGTCGCACCGAACGGGCCGCCGAATTGGAACGCCGCCTGCACGTCGTGGGGGAACTCCGCCGCCACGCGGGCGCGCTCCTCGGCCCGGAGTCGCCCGGCGCACTGCCGCCGGGCAATCACCCCCAGCTCCCGCCCGCCGCGCGCTGAACCCGTCGCGCGCGCCGAGCCTCAGGGGGCTTGGCGCGCACGGGGAGGCCCCGGCGCCGGCCGGTGCGGCACACCGAGGCCGGGTCGGGGGATTCGCTCGGGGCCGGGCAAGATCAGGGTGTGGCGGACGGAGTCGTGTCCCCGGGCGGCGCGGGCCGATGCCCGGGCCTGGGAATCGGCTGTGAGACCCGGCGGGGTCTGATAACGATTCCGCGTGTCCCGGCGAATGCCTTGCGGATGCGTGGAGGTGCGGTGTGCTTCGGAATCGGGAGCCTATGAGGGACGACGCGAGCGGTGTCGGATACGGGCTGGTACCGGAGACGCGCGGGCTGCTGGCCGCGGCCCGGCGGGCGCTCGGCGAGCAGCCGCGGGTACGGGCTCAACTGGACGAGTGCGCGCGGCGGTTGGACGAGCCGCTGCGGGTGGCCCTGGCAGGTCAGCTGAAGGCGGGCAAGTCGACCCTGTTGAACGCTCTGGTCGGGCAGGACATCGCGCCCACCGACGCCACCGAGTGCACCCGCCTGGTCACCTGGTACCGCAATGGGACCGCGCCCCGGGTCACCGCGTACAGCGTGGACGGCGCCCGCGCCGATGTGGTGGTGCGCCGTGGCCGTGGGGCCGAGGGGCTGCCCGGCGCTCACGGTCTCACCTTCGATCTGTCGGCGCTGCGCTGGAATTCGCCGACCCCGCGCGAGGTGGATCAGCTGGCGGTGGAGTGGCCGTCGGCCGAGCTGGCGCAGACCACCATCATCGACACCCCCGGGATCTCGTCGCTGTCGCGGGAGGTGTCGGCCCGCACGTCGCGGCTGCTGACCCCCGGCGGCCCTGGCCCGGCGCTGCCGCCCGCCGACGCCGTGCTCTACCTCCTGCGCCGGCTGGACGCCGCCGATGTCGATTTCCTGGAGCGGATCGGCGGCGGTCACAACGGTAGTAGCGTTGCGCCGCAGGGTTTCTCGGGGCCACTGGGTGTGGTCGGCGTGGTGTCGCGGGCCGATGAGATCGGTGCGGGCCGCATCGACGCCCTGCATTCGGCGCGCGACGTGGCCTCCCGTTTCGCGACGGAACTGGAGCGAACGGGCCTGTGCCAGTCGGTGATTCCGGTGGCGGGTCTGCTGGCCTTCGCGGCCGCCACCCTCCGGCAGCGGGAGTACGACGCCTTCGAGACGCTGGCCGCCATCCCCGTCGACGACCTCACCACCGCCCTTCTCTCGGCCGACCGTTTCGCCCACCCCGACCTGCCCCTCCCGGTCCCCGCCGACCTCCGCGCCCACCTGGCCGCGCGATTCGGCCTGTTCGGTATCCGACTGGCCGTCACCCTGGTCCGCCTGGGCGTCCGCGGCTCGCAGGCGCTGGCCGCCGAACTCTCCAGCCGCAGCGGCCTCGACGAACTGCGCACCGTCCTGGATGTTCAATTCGCCCAGCGTGCGGACGAATTGAAGGCCCACTCGGCACTGACCGCGCTGGCCCGCATTCTCGCCGCCAACCAAGGCTCCCCGGCCGACGCCCTGCTCCCGCGCGTCCGCACCCTGCTGGCCGACGTCCACGGCTTCGCCGAACTACGTCTGCTGTCGCACCTCCGCTCCGACGAACTCCCTTTGCCCCCGGAGGATCTCGCGGAACTCAACCGCCTGATCGGCGGCACCGGCGTGGCCCCCACCCTCCGCCTGGGCCTGCCCGCCCACACCGACGTCCCCACCCAGCGCGAAGCGGCCTTGGCCGCGGTTCAGAAGTGGCGGAACCGGGCCCGCCACCCCTTGGCCGATCAGTTCACAGCGAATGCCTGCCTCACCGCCGCGCGCAGCGCCGAGGGCCTGCTGGAGATCCTCCACGAGCCCCCGACGACCCCGTTCCCGGCCCTGCGCCCCGGCCGATAACGTCCCCGGTCAGGGCGCGGTGCGGTCGCTGCGCGGGTCGATGAGGATCTTGGCGTGGTGCTCGGGGGAGGCGAGGGCGGTGAAAGCGGTGTCGATACCGTCGAGGCCCACGGTGCCCGTGATCAGCGGTGACGGGTCGACCTTGCCGTCGGCGATCATGTGCAGGGTGTCGCGGAATTCGCCGGGGTCGTAGCCGAGCACGAAGCGCAGCTCGATCTCCTTGTTGATCGCGGTGGCGGGATGGAACGCGTCCTGCTGCATGCACACGCCGACGACCACGACCCGGGTCAACGGCGGTGCGGCCGTGAGGATCTGGTCGATGATGCCGGGGACGCCGACGCATTCGAAGACGACCGGACCGGAGGGCCCGCGTTGGAGCGTGTGGGCCGCACGGAACAGGTACCACCACGGAATATTGGGGATGCGCCGCAGGCGTTCCATGGCGTCGAAGCCGAGGTTGAGAATGTCGGCGGCGCCCGTGATGCGGGACTTCTTCGGAGTGGACTCCCACGGGGATTCGGTGGCGGGGTCGACCACCACATCTGCTCCACAGGCCGCGGCCAGTTCCCGGCGGCGGGGGGAGAAGTCGCTGGCGACGACGGTGTGGACGCCCGCGGCCTTCAACATGGAGATGACGGCCAGGCCGATCGGCCCGCAGCCGATGACGAAAGCGGTCTGGCCCTTGGTGATCCGGCTCTTGCGGACCGCGTGCCAGGCCACGGCCATGGGTTCGGTGAGGGCCGCGTGGTCGGGGGAGAGGCCGTTGGGGACCGGGAAGGTCATGGGTTCCTGGATCAGGACCTGTTCGGCGTAGCCGCCCGGCGCGTGCGCGGACAGCCCCGTCAGTTCGGGCTGCCGCCCGGTGCGCAGGATCGGCAGGGCGACCACCGGGGTGCCGGGCTTCCAGCGCCGCCGGGTGCCGGGACCGTATTCCGCGATCTCCCCGGTGAATTCGTGCCCCATGACGATGCGCTGTTCGGACCGCATGAACCGGTCGTAGCCGGTGGCGGCGGCCAAGTCGGCGAGTTCGTCGCAGTGCAGGCGGGCGTGCAGGTCGGAGCCGCAGATGCCGCAGCGGGTGACGGAGATGAGCACTTGGCCCGGCCCCGGCACGGGAGTCGGGAGGTCCTCGACCTGGAATTCGCCCTTGCTGACCACGGCCGCGCGCATGACTGGCTCCTGTCGGAAGTCGATGATTCGTCTGGATTCTTCCCCGGAAGCGGCCGCCGGTCAGAGGAATTCCCCGAACCGGCGGCCGTCGCGCGTGGCGGTCAGACCCCGAGCAGGTCCTCCTCGGCCGCCATCTCGTGCTGTTCGAGCCGGGTGTCGCGCGGCAGCGCCAGGAATCCGACGCAGACCAGGGCCATCAGCCCGATACCCCACCACAGCGTGTACTCGAAGGTGTGCGCGAAGTTGACCGCGTTGGCGTCTTCGCCCGCCCGCGTCAGGATCCCGCCGATCGCGGGGTCCGCGGGAGCCGACTGACAGCTGGGCGGAACCACCGATGGGTCCACCGCACCGGAGCGGTCCCGCACGCAGGCGGAGAAGCCCGCGAGAATCTGCTCCCGCGCGCCGTCCGGCACCCCGGCGGCGGCCAACTCCGTGCGGGTCTGTGCCGCGACGGAATCCACGCCTCGTGCCGAGTCGTGATCCAGCTGCCCGAAGAACAGGATCCCGACCAGCGCCACGCCCAGCGCCAGCCCCAGCTGCTGTCCGGTGTTCAGCAGCCCCGACGCGGCCCCGGCCTCACGGTCGGGAATCTGCCCGAGCAGCATGTCGATGGTCGGCGCGACCACGATGCCGAATCCGATACCGGTTACCACCAGCGGGAACACCATTTGCCAGGAGGCGAAATCGGATTCGTAGCGGGTGGCGAGCACACCGTATAGGGCGAATCCGCCCGCGGTGATCAGCCCGCCGACCAGCAGCACCCACTTGCCGAACCGCGGCGCGAGGGCGCTCACCGAGACGCCCGCCCCGATGCCCGCGCCGACCGCGAAGAACGCCGAGGTGAGTCCGGCCCGCATGGGCGACCAGCCGAGACCGGCCTGCATGAACAGGGTCCAGATCAGGAAGAACCCGCCGAAGCCGATCCAGAACAGCAGCCAGCTGGCCAAGCCGACCGTGAACGGCCGCGACCGGAACAGCTCCAGGTCGATCAGCGGCGACCCGGTGGTGCGGGCCCGCCACCGCTCGTAGACCAGGAAGGCCGCGAAGGTCACCGCCGCCGCCCCGATCATGACGAAAGTCCAGGCGGGCCAATCCAATCGGCGGCCCTCGGTGAGCGGGTACACCAGCAGTAGCACCGCGGAGATGGCCAGCACCATGCCGACTATGTCCAGCCGCGGCGCGTGCGTGGACCGCGAATCCCGCATGACGACGGCGGCCGCACCCAGCGCGAGCAGCCCGACCGGCACGTTCACCAGGAAGATCGGCCGCCAGTCCAGGTCGAACAGATTCCACTCGACGAGCAGCCCGCCCAGTGACAGACCGACCGCCGACGCGGACCCGCCGACCCCGCTGTACACGGCGATCGCCTTGGCGCGCTCGTCCTTCGGGAAGGTGACCCGGATGATGGCCAGGATCTGCGGCACCATGAGCCCGGCCATCGCGCCCTGCACGAACCGGGAGCCGATGAGCATGCCGGGCGAAGTCGCCAGGCCGCAGGCCAGCGAGGCCGCGGTGAATCCCGCGACGCCGATCAGGAACAGGCGTTTGCGGCCGTAGATGTCGCCGAGCCGGCCGCCGGTGATGAGCACCGCCGCGAAGGACAGCACGTACGCGGCGATGATCCATTCGATCTGCGAGTAGGCCGCGCCCAGGTCCTTCTGGATGCTGGGGACGGCGACATTGACGATGGTGACGTCGAGCAGGTCCATGAATCCCGCGGCCAGCACGACGGCGAAGGCGATCCAGCGGCGTGGATCGAGGGTGGGGGTGTTGTCGGTATCCACTGCGAACTCTCTTCGATTCGGTGTGGGTGGAGGTCTGCCTCAAACTATGCACCTGAAGTGATTATCAATCAAGAGGGCAATCATGGATCGGGCATTGCTGTAGTCTGTGCCGGTGACCGATGCCGATCCCCAGCACTCGCCGCTGTTCGAAAGTCCCGCATTCCTCTTGGGGCAGTTGGGGTCGCATTCCGCGTACCGGTTCGATCAGCTGCTCGCGCCCCTGGGGATCAAGCCCCCGCAATACGGCACGCTGCGGCTGCTCGAGGCCAATGACGGCCGCACCCAGCAGCAGTTGTGCGACACGCTCGGAATCCACCGCAATGTCATGGTCAGCCTGATCGACGCCCTGGAGCAGCGGGGTCTGGTCGAGCGCCGCCGCCACCCCGTCGACCGTCGCGCCCACGCCGTGCATCTGCTGCCCGCCGGCCGCGAGGCCATCGCCCGCGCGGCCGAGCTCGCCGAACAGCTGAACGCCGAGCTGCTGGCCCCGCTGGAACCGGAGGATCGGCCGCGGATGCTGGCGCTGCTGCAGCGCCTGGCCGTCGGCAATGGCCTCACTCCGGGCGTCCACCCGGGTCTGACGCTGAAGCCGGGCGCGATGTATGACCCAGGTCACAGCTGAGGGCTGTCACAAGCCGTCCGGGCGTGTGTCCAACCAGGTGTAGGCAACTCACCCGGAAGGACACCACGATGGCCACCATCGACGTTCTGGACTCGTTCATCAACTACACCGACACCGGCAGTGGGCCCGTCGCGGCCGGTACCGTCCCCGTCGTCTTCCTGCACGGCAACCCCACCTCGTCCTACATCTGGCGCGATGTGATCCCGCACGTGAGCGGTGAAACCCGCGTCTTCGCACCGGATCTCATCGGCATGGGCGCCTCCGGCAAGCCGGACAGCGACTACCGCTTCGTCGATCACGCCCGCTACCTGGACGCCTGGTTCGAGGCCCTGGGTCTGGACCAGGTCGTCATCGTCGGTCACGACTGGGGCGGCGCGCTCGGAATGGACTGGGCGGCACGGCATCCCGAACGGGTGCGCGGCATCGCCGTGGTGGAGACCTTCCTGCGCCCCATGAGCTGGTCGGACATGCCGCCGCAGGGCGCGGAACTGTTCCGCCGCTTCCGTTCTTCCGAGGGTGAGGAGATGGTGCTGGAAAAGAACATGTTCATCGAGTTCAACCTGCCGGCCTCGACCCGCACCCTCACCCTGGAGGCGCTCGACGCCTACCGCGCGCCGTACCCGACGCCGGAGTCGCGCAAGCCGATGCTGGTGTGGCCCCGGGAGTTCCCGCTCGACGGCGAGCCCGCCGACGTGGTCGCCATCATCGAGAACTACGACGCCTGGATGGCGGCCAGCCCGGAGGTGCCCAAGCTGCTCATGCACGTCGAGGACGGGGTCGGCCTGGGTTCGCCGGAGGCGATGGAGTGGGCGGTGCGCACCTTCGCGTCCGCCGAGCTCGCCAATATAGGCCCGGCCGGACACCACTGCCCGGAGGATCAGCCCGACGCCATCGGCCTGGCTGTCGCCGGCTGGCTGCGCGAGCACGCCCTGCTCACCGCGCCCGCTGTCGCCTGAGTGGCGGCCGACCTGACGGCCCCGCGATGTCGGACCCGGTCCCTATGCTGGCGGTATGGAGACCGGATCGGAGATCGACGAGCGCGATCTCGTCGCGCGGGCCGTCGGCGGTGATCGCGCCGCCGTCGCGGATGTGGTTCGGCTGCTGCAGGATCCGATCTACCGGCTGGCGCTGCGCATGGTGTGGCGGCCCGCCGACGCCGAGGACGCCACCCAGGAGATTCTGCTGCGCGTGGTCGGCAATCTGGCCAGCTGGCGGGGCGAGGCCAAGCTCACCACCTGGGCGTACCGCATCGGCGTCAACTATCTGCTGAATCTGAAGCGGCAGACGCCGCAGGAGCAGCGGCAGCTCAGCCTGGACGAGTTCGGCGAGGGACTGCGGGAGGGCTTGGCGGAGGAGGACTATCGCGGTCCGGAGGCCACGCTGCTCACCCACGAGGTCCGCCTCAATTGCAGTCAGGCGATGCTGCAATGCCTGGGGCGTGACGAACGAGTCGCGTACGTGCTCTCCGATGTGTTCGAGGTGAACTCGGAGGAGGCGGCCTGGATCGTCGGCGCGACACCGGCCGCGTATCGGAAACGGGTGGAGCGGGCCAAGAAACGGCTCGGCAACTTCCTGCGGTCGACGTGTGGCCTGGCGAATCCGCAGGCGTTCTGCCGGTGCTCACGGCGGGTGGAGAAGGCCGTCGAACTGGGGCGGGTGGATCCGAAGCGCCCGGCTTTCGCCGCACACCCGGTGACGCCGGGCGGCCGGAGTGTGGCGGAGGCGGAGCGGCAGATGATCCGGCTGCACGACGCCGCGGCCGTGCTGGGCGCGCACCCGGATTACGCTGCACCGCAGGCGAAGATGGAGGCCATCGCCGGGTTGCTGGCCTCGGGCCGGTTCCCGCTCCTGGAGTGAGGTTCTCCGGGATGAGGCTCCGTCAGGAGCGCGACGCCGAGGTCCCGTACTTCAGTTCGTACGCCCACGGCGAGAGTTCCGCGGTCACGTCCGACAGCTCGGGTGTGGCATCGCAGTCCGAACATTCCAGGCGCAGGGCGACTTTCCCGCCGCAGCCGGTGTGCCGGTAGGTGACCGGCGGCCCGTCCGGCGCGGCCCAGCGGTCGCCCCATTCGGTGAGCGCGAGGATGGCCGGTTTCAGGTCGAGTCCCTTGGCGGTGAGCAGGTATTCGGGATGGCCGCCGGTGCTGCGCTGCTCGAAGATCCCGGCCTCGACGAATTCGGCGAGCCGTTTGGTCAGGATGTTCGGTGCGATGCCGAGCGCGCGCTGGAACTCGGTGAACCGGGTCATGCCCGCGAACATGGCATTGCGCACGATCAGCAGGCTCCAGCGCTCGCCGACCAGCTCCAGCGTGCGTGCCGCCGAGCAGACCTCCCCGTCGTACATGCGTCCCAACATGACTCCAGGGTGACTTATCCGCTTGTGTGATGCAAGCAACGCCGCTATCGTGATGCAAGTAAGTTCTCGCGAGACAGTCCCCCATCAACCCGCCGACCCCTGAGAGAAGAGCCGGGACCTGCCATGACTGATCAGAACTTCACCACCTCCATCACCGTCGACCGCACCCCCGCCGAGGTCTTCGCGGCCGTCCTGAACGCCCGCGGCTGGTGGTCGCCCGGTATCAAGGGCGGCACCGAACGGGCGGGTGACCGTTTCGTCTTCGAGGCTCCCGGCGTGCACCGCAGCGAGATCGAATTGACCGAGGTGGTGCCGGACGAGCGCGTGGTCTGGCTGGTGAAGGACAACTTCATGTCCTTCATCGAGGACCAGACCGAATGGGTGAACACCGAGATGCGCTTCGATATCGCCGCGACCGACGGCGGCACCGAACTCACCTTCACCCACGTCGGCTTGGTGCCGGACTACGAGTGCTACGACGCGTGCTCCCCGGCCTGGACCTTCTACATCACCGAGAGCCTGCGCGACCTGGTCACCACCGGCGTCGGCCAGCCCAGCGAGTTCCCGGGCCAGATCGAGGCCGAGGCCGCCGCCGCGGCCGCGCAGAACTGATTCGTCGCCGAGCGGAGCCGGATCAGAGCTCCGCCAACAGCTTTCGCGCGAGGGGCACCACCTGTCGCGCGAAGCGCTGCACCTGGTCGACATCGAATCCGGGCGGCCAGTAGATGAAGGTGTCGAATCCGCCCGTGTGCGCGAGGTTCGCGATGATGCTCGCCCATTCCTCGGGCGATCCGTGAATCGGGTCCGTGCCCTGCGGATTCGGGTGCAGCGCGCGGTCGCTGACCACTCCGGGCAGCGCGGCCAGCCGGGCGATGGAGCGGGGGTCGCGATCGTGTGCGCGGGCGGCGGCGTCGATGCGAGCATTGGCCGCGGCCCACTGCTCCCACGGCATCCAATTCGGCAATGGCGCGACCCATCCGTCGGCGGTCGCCCCGATCAGGTCGAGGGCGTGCGGGCCCATGGCGCCCAGCCAGATCCCGATCCGGTGTCTGGGCGCGGGCCCGCCCTCGATCCCCTGCACCGTGTATTCGGTGCCGACCACCGACACCGGCTGTCCGGGCCGCCATTCGGCCCGGATGATGGCGATGCCCTCGGCAATGGCCATGAGCGCGGCCCGGCCCTTGCGGGCGGGACCGCCCATGGCCACCACGCCGCTCTCGAAAGCGCCCGCCCCCAAACCCAATTCGAAGCGTCCGCCGCTGAGGATGTCGAAGGTGGCGGCCTGTTTGGCGAGCATGGCGGGTGTCCGCAGCGGCAGGTTCGCGACCCCGGGATAGAGGCTGACCCGCCCGGTCGCGGCGAGGCAGGCCCCGATGACCGCGAAGGCGTCGCCGAACTGCGCGTTGTACGGGTGGTCCTGGATGCCGACCAGATCGAGTCCCTCGGCGTCGGCGGCGAGGGCCATGTCGATGACGTCCGGCAGCGCGGACGCGACGGGCGGGATCGAGATACCGAACCGGGCCTGCATAGAACCTCCTCTACCAGGGGAAATCCATACTTCTGATCTTCGTGGGCCACAGAGCGCAACCCCGGCATTTCGGACCTCGACACGCATCCCGGGCGTGTCCGTGGGTATGCCGGGGGAAGAGAGGAGGCGATGCCGATGACCCCGCAGGACACCGTGCGCACGCTGCTGGCCCGGGCCGGGACCGGTTATGCCGCCGAGGCCGGAATCCGGCTGGCCGACAAGCCCGCGCCGCTCTACCAACTCCTGATGCTGGCCCAGCTGCTCAGTACCCGGATCTCGGCCCGCATCGCGGTGGCCGCCGCCCGGGAACTCCGCGAGTCCGGCTACACCACTCCGCACCACGTCGCCGAGGCCGAGTGGTCCGATCTGGTCGCCGCGCTGGGCCGGGCGCATTACGTCCGCTACGACGAATCCACCGCCACCCGGCTGATCGCCAATGCCGCCGAGCTGATCGAGCGGTGGCACGGCGATATGCGCGGGCTCGCAATCGAATCCGGGCACGACCCCGCCGCTCTGGCCGAGCTGCTCCAGGGTTTCCGCGGCATCGGCCCGGTCGGCGCGGACATCTTCCTGCGCGAGGTGCAGGACACCTGGACCTGGCTGCGCCCCTACTTCGACGAGCGGGCCCGTCGCGGCGCGCGTGACCTGGGCCTGCCCACCGATCCGGCCGCCCTCGCCGCCCTGGCTCCGGCCGGCCGCGACGCCGAACTGGCCGCGGCCCTGGTGCGCGTGACACTGGACCACGGCCTGAAGGACGATCTCCGCATCGGATGAGCCACATCTTCGGGCGTGGATAAGGCGCGCGACCGGACCGGAATCCGTCTACGATCCCCGCGTGAGCTCGAAAACGTCCGGATCGGCCGGGGATTCGCCCGCGGCCGGGCGTATGCGGGCGCGCGACATCGACCGCGTCAACGCGCGGACGCTGCTCGACGCCGCCTACGCGGAGGGCGAGCTCGGGGCCGACGAGTATCACCAGCGGTCCGATCAGGCCCAGTCCGCGCAGACCCTCGGTGAATTGCAACGGCTCATCGCCGATCTGCAGCCGAGCACCAAGACCGCCGATCTCACCCCCGCGCGCAAGTGGTCGCGGCGGCCCGCCTCGGGCGGTTACCCGCCGCGGACGCGGGCCCGCGACGCCGATCGGCAGGCCACCTGCGCCCTGCTCGACGCCGCGCTCGCGGACGGCCAGCTGACCACCGCCGACCACCGCACCCTCACCGAGCTGGCCGGCGAGGCCCGGACTCTGGGCGACCTGTCCCAGCTCACCGACGATCTACAGCGGCACGCCGACGCCGCCCCCGACCCGATCCCGCCGAAGTCGCGGCGCGAGAACTGGTTCGCCGCCGGCGTCGCGGCGATGAGCATCGCGGTGGCGGTGGGCACCTTCATGGCCGTGGCCCGCCCGGCCACCCCGCCCGCCGGGCCGCCTGCGGTGGACCTCGGCATCATCCAGCCGCTGGTGCTCCCGCGGCCGAAACTCACCGAGGCCGAGGGCATCTCCTACTTCCGTGACGTCTACAAAGCGAAGTTCGGCGACACCCTGCTCGACGAGGTGGACTTCTACCCCGGCTACGCGGTGTTCACGCGCGCGACGCAGGCCAATCGGAAGGTGCACTACAACTACTTCGGCGGTTTCGACCAGACCGACCAACCCCAGACCCGGGACCCGAAGACCCCGACCGTGGACCTGGCGGCCTTGAACGTGCAGGCCGTCGCGGCGCTGGCGGCTCAGGCTTCCGCCCTCACCAAGGTCGATCAGGGTGTGGTCAGCTACATCGATATCCAGGGCAGCGGCGCCGGGCCGGTGGTCCGGATCTATGTCGGCAACCAGGCCAAGGAGACCGGCTACATCGAGGCCGCCCTCGACGGCCGGGTCACGCGCACCGTGGCGTTCGGGGGATAGGCGAGACCATGTCTGACGCACGCTCCCGGGGAGTCCGGGCCCGCGACACCGATCGCGTGGACGCATGCACCCTGCTCGATTCGGCGCGCGACGCGGGCGAGCTCACCGAGGCCGAACACGCGAACCGGACCGCGAAGGCCATGGCGGCCAAGACCTTCGGCGATCTGGACGCGGTGCTCGACGATCTGCAGATCCCGGCCAATCTGGTGAATTCGCCGGTGGTGCGGGCGAATCGGCGCGGGCCGTCCACCCGCTGGAAGGTGGCGGCCGCGATCGTGGTGGCGGCCGCCCTGCTGGGCGCGTTCGCGGGCTGCGTGTCCCGGGTCGCCGCACCGAAGCCGGACCTGCCGGACCCGACCACGGGTCAGGGCCTGGCCAGTTTCGTCGAGGCCTACAAGGATCATTTCGGCGACACCAAGGCCGACGAGGTCACCCTGTTCCCCACCTACGCGGTCATCGAGCGGCGTCCAGTGGATCCGAACGCGCCGCGGGACGACTACTACCGCTATGACGGTAGTTTCCGCAGTACCGGCGACATTCCGAGGTCGCCTGGCACCGACATCATCGACCTGTCGGTCCTGGATCTGAAGAAGCTCGCGGGCCTGCTCGCGGGCGCGCCGAAGTCGGCGGGCGTGCCGAACGGCCGGATCAGTCACATCATCATCGGGCGCGGCGAGGACGGCGGGCCGATGGTGACCGTGTACGCCGTGGACGGCGCCAAGTCCGGCTACATCAAGGTCACCGCCAGCGGTGAGCCGATCATGCTCAACTGGCCCTCCTGATCGGTCACGATCCGGATCCATCCGCGGTTCCAGACCGGCCGGTATGGACACAATGGCAGCGCCCGCGCCTCGGCCGCGGGCGTCGGGCCGCGCCCGCCCGCGAAGAAATTTTCTGCGACTCGTGGAATAGATGACGCGCGCCGCCCGTTGGGACAGGTCAGCAAGGTTGAGCGAGTTGGACTCAAGTTAAAGTTGCGCACCGCCGCCGGCGGAGGCAAGATTGAGCCGACCACGCTCAGTGTCACTGAGATGTAGTTCCAACTAGGAGGAATCACCATGGCTCGTGCGGTCGGTATCGACCTCGGGACCACGAACTCTGTCATCGCCGTTCTCGAAGGCGGCGAGCCGGTCGTCGTGGCCAACTCGGAAGGATCGCGGACCACCCCCTCGGTCGTCGCGTTCGCCAAGAACGGTGAGGTGCTCGTCGGGCAGCCCGCCAAGAACCAGGCCGTCACCAACGTCGACCG
The DNA here is from genome assembly GCF_040630785.1 of Nocardia sp. NPDC005746. Taxonomy (NCBI): domain Bacteria; kingdom Bacillati; phylum Actinomycetota; class Actinomycetes; order Mycobacteriales; family Nocardiaceae; genus Nocardia; species Nocardia sp. NPDC005746. The sequence goes on along the minus strand of NZ_JBEXYE010000015.1, from coordinate 146,636 downwards.
CACCATCAAGTCCGTCAAGCGCCACATGGGCGAGGACTGGTCGGTCGAGATCGACGGCAAGAAGTACACCCCGCAGGAGATCTCCGCGCGCACGCTGATGAAGCTGAAGCGTGACGCCGAGGCCTACCTGGGTGAAGAGATCACCGACGCCGTGATCACCGTCCCCGCCTACTTCGAGGACGCGCAGCGCCAGGCCACCAAGGAGGCCGGCCAGATCGCGGGCCTGAACGTCCTGCGCATCGTCAACGAGCCGACCGCGGCCGCGCTGGCCTACGGCCTCGACAAGGGCGACAAGGAACAGACCATCCTGGTCTTCGACCTCGGTGGCGGTACCTTCGATGTCTCGCTGCTGGAGATCGGCGAGGGCGTCGTCGAGGTTCGCGCCACCTCCGGTGACAACCACCTCGGTGGCGACGACTGGGACGAGCGCATCGTCGGCTGGCTGGTCGACAAGTTCAAGGGCACCTCGGGCATCGACCTGACCAAGGACAAGATGGCCATGCAGCGTCTGCGTGAGGCTGCCGAGAAGGCCAAGATCGAACTGTCGTCCTCGCAGTCGACCTCGATCAACCTGCCCTACATCACCGTGGACGCGGACAAGAACCCGCTGTTCCTCGACGAGCAGCTGACCCGCTCGGAGTTCCAGAAGATCACCTCCGATCTGCTGGACCGCACCCGCAAGCCGTTCCAGTCGGTCATCAAGGACGCCGGCATCTCGGTCGGCGACATCGACCACGTGGTGCTCGTCGGTGGCTCGACCCGTATGCCCGCCGTCTCCGATCTGGTCAAGGAACTGACCGGTGGCCAGGAGCCGAACAAGGGCGTGAACCCGGACGAGGTCGTCGCCGTCGGCGCCGCCCTGCAGGCCGGTGTGCTCAAGGGTGAGGTCAAGGACGTCCTGCTGCTCGATGTCACCCCGCTGTCGCTGGGCATCGAGACCAAGGGCGGCGTGATGACCAAGCTCATCGAGCGCAACACGACGATCCCGACCAAGCGCTCGGAGACCTTCACCACGGCCGACGACAACCAGCCGTCGGTGCAGATCCAGGTCTTCCAGGGTGAGCGTGAGATCGCCTCGCACAACAAGCTGCTCGGATCGTTCGAGCTGACCGGCATCCCGCCGGCCCCGCGCGGCGTGCCGCAGATCGAGGTCACCTTCGACATCGACGCCAACGGCATCGTCCACGTGACGGCCAAGGACAAGGGCACCGGCAAGGAGAACACGATCAAGATCCAGGACGGCTCCGGCCTGTCCAAGGAGGAGATCGACCGGATGGTGAAGGACGCCGAGGCGCACGCCGCCGAGGACAAGGCGCGTCGCGAGGAGGCGGAGACCCGCAACCAGGCCGAGTCGCTGGTGCACCAGACCGAGAAGTTCATCAAGGACAACGAGGACAAGGTCCCGGCCGACGTCAAGACCAAGGTCGAGGCGGCCATCGTCGAAGCCAACGACGCGCTGAAGGGCACCGACATCGGGGTCATCAAGACCGCGGTGGAGAAGCTCGCCACCGAGTCGCAGGCGCTGGGCCAGGCCATCTACGAGGCCTCGGCCGCCGACCAGGCCGCGCAGGGCAACGGCGCGGGCGCGCCCGAGTCCGATGACACCGTCGTCGACGCCGAGGTGGTCGAGGAGCCGGAGAAGAAGTGACGAACCAGAACCCGGACAACATGGTCGATCCGGCCACGGGTGAGGTCTTCGAGGCCGCGGCGGACGCCGCCGCGGCCGCGGGGGCCGAGGGGACTCCCGAGGTCAGCGAGGACGCCCTCGCCGACACGATCACGGCCGAACTGGCCGAGCGCACCTCCGATCTGCAGCGCCTGACCGCGGAATACGCCAACTACCGCCGCCGGGTCGAGCGGGACCGCAAGGTCACCATCGACACCGCCAAGGCCGCGGTGGTCAGCGAACTGCTGCCGGTGCTCGACGATCTGGACCGCGCCCGCGCGCACGGTGACCTGGACAACGGCCCGCTCAAGTCGGTCGCCGACAAGCTGGTCACCGCCCTGCAGAAGCAGGGCCTCGAGGAGTTCGGTTCGGAGGGTGAGCCTTTCGACCCGACCCTGCACGAGGCCGTGCAGCACGAGGGCAGCGGTGCGGACCCCGTGCTGGGCATGGTGATGCGCAAGGGTTACCGCTTCGGCGATCGCGTGCTGCGGCACGCGCTGGTCGGCGTCACCGACGGTGTGGCGGATCTGTCTGCGGCGCAGCCGGATTCGCAGAACGCTGGCACCGATGCCGCTGGCACTGATTAACAGCAATCGGACGCACCCCGCGTCCTCGACAACACCGACGCCTCCGGCGTCACCGACAACACGGAAAGGAGGAGATGCCCGGTGAATCGAGAGTGGCTCGAGAAGGACTTCTACAAGGATCTGGGTGTTTCCTCCGGCGCCAGCCAGGACGAGATCAAGAAGGCCTACCGCAAGCTGGCCCGAGACCTGCACCCGGACAAGAACCCCGGGGACAGCAAGGCCGAGGAGCGGTTCAAGGCCGTCAGCGAGGCGAACGCCGTGCTGTCGGATCCGGAGAAGCGCAAGGAGTACGACGAGGCCCGCAAGCTGTTCGCGGGCGGCGGTTTCGGCCGCGGCGGATTCCCGCCCGGCGGCGGGTTCTCCGGTGGCGAGTTCAACCTGGGTGACATCTTCGGGGCCGGCGCCGGTGGCGCGGGCGGCGCGGATGGCGGCCTGGGCGACCTGCTGGGCGGACTGTTCAATCGCGGCGGCACGCGGGCGTCCTCGCGTCCCCGGCGCGGTTCGGACGTGGAGACCGAGACGACCCTCGGCTTCCGCGAGGCCGCCCAGGGCGTGACCGTCCCGCTGCGCATGACCAGCCCGGCCGCCTGCACCACCTGCCACGGCAGTGGTGCCAAGCCCGGCACCAGTCCGCGGGTCTGCCCGCACTGCAATGGGACCGGCGTGGTCAGCCGGAACCAGGGCGCGTTCGGCTTCAGCGAGCCGTGTGAGGACTGCCGGGGCACCGGGTCGATCATCGACGACCCGTGCGTCGACTGCCGCGGCTCGGGCATCCAGAATCGGACCCGCACCATCACCGTGCGCATTCCCCCGGGCGTGCGCGACGGGCAGCGGATCCGGCTGGCCGGTCAGGGCGAGGCGGGCCTGCGCGGCGCGCCTCCGGGCGACCTGTACGTCACCGTGCACGTCAGTCAGGACAAGGTCTTCGGCCGCAATGGCGACGACCTGACCCTGGTGCTGCCGGTCTCCTACGCCGAACTGGTGCTGGGCACCACGGTGTCGGTGCCGACCCTGGACGGCCGCGTGGGCGTCAAGGTGCCGCCGGGCACCGCTGACGGCCGCACCCTGCGGGTGCGCGGGCGCGGTGTGCCCAAGCGTGACGGCGGCGCGGGTGACCTGCTGGTCACCGTGAAGGTCGCGGTCCCCCAGAAACTGGACGACGATGCCACCGAGGCGCTGCGGCGCTACGCGGAGGCGGAGAAGACCAGTGGATTCGATCCCCGTGCGGGATGGGCGGGTGCGTAATGAGTTCCGATCCGAAGCAGACCGAGGCCCAGTACTTCCTGATCTCGGTGGCCGCGCAGCTGGCGGGCATGCACGCCCAGACGCTGCGCACCTATGACCGGCTGGGTCTGGTTACGCCGCAACGCACGTCGGGCGGCGGGCGGCGCTATTCGAACCGGGATGTGGAGCTGCTCCGCGAGGTGCAGCGCCTGTCCCAGGACGAGGGCGTGAACCTGGCCGGCATCAAACGGATCATCGAACTCACCAACCTGGTGGACGAGCTGCAGCAGCGGGTGAGCGAGCTGACCGCCGAGGCGGAAAGGCTGCGGGCCGGGTACCGGCCCACGCACCTGACCCCTCAGCCCAGCACCGCTCTCGTGGTGTGGCAGCCCCGAAACCGGCGTAAGCCGCAGTAGGGCAAGACAAGCCGGAAGGCGGTGTCCCGAATGGGCACCGCCTTTCTGCTGTCTGGATACCGCCTGCGCACGTTCACCCGGTTGCGATTGTTGCGGCCGATGTGCTGAGTTGCGGCAGCGGGCTGTGTGATTGGCGAACCCGGTGGGACTGTTTATAACAAACGGACCGGTAGGTTATTAATTGCTGCCGATCGTGAGTTTTGTCCGTATGCTGCAGGGGAATTCATGGCCTGACGTAGTTGCGGCGGGATCGCTGTTTTCCTGAGCCTTGCAAAACGGATCAGCCAGAGTCGACGACTGAAAACCCGTGTCGCGCGGCGTTTTCCAGTTGATCAGTCGGTTTTCTGCTCGGAAGGCCCGCAACGTTCACGTTTTCGAGGAATAAAGAGCCCGTTATTGAAACGTCCCGTTCCGTTGCTGACTAACCTCGCTTACACTTGCTTGGCAACGGCTGCTGTCGAGTGTCCCGCAGCACTTCACTCGCCGGTCACGCCTGCGTTCGATTGCGAAATGGGGTTGTGGCACAAATGGATTCGCGGACCGTCGCATTGATAAGAACAACGTTCAAGGCGGTTGCTGCGGAAGAAGGTGGCCCCGAGAAACTCGCGCGGTCGTTCTACGCCATCCTCTTCACGGAGTACCCCCACGTGCGGGACTTCTTCCCCGCCGCCCTGGACGCCCAGCGCGACCGGCTGGTGAAGGCCATCGCCTACGTGGTCGACCGGCTGGAGGAACCCGACCGGCTGCTGCCCTTCCTGGCCCAGCTCGGCCGCGACCACCGCAAGTACGGCGTGGTGGCCGATCACTATGAGGCCGTGGGGAAATCGCTCAAGAGCGCGCTCGAGGCCTACGCGGGCACCGAGATCTGGACCGACGAGGTCGGCCACGCCTGGGACGAGGGCATCGGCATCATCGCCGGCACCATGATCAAGGCCGCCGACGGCGAGACCACCCCGCCGGTGTGGACCGGCACCGTCATCGAGCACCGCGAAGTGCTGCGCAACCTGGCGGTGGTGCGCCTGAAGCTGGACCAGCCCATGCAGTACGCGGCCGGTCAGTACATGAGCGTGCAGATCCCGTCCCGCCCGCGCATGTGGCGCTACCTGTCCCCGGCCATCCCCGCCAATGCCGACGGCGAACTGGAATTCCACATCCGCGGCGTCACCGGCGGCTGGGTCAGCCCGGCCATGGTCGGACACAGCCGGGTCGGCGAGCAGTGGTTGATCGGATCGCCGCTGGGCGGTCTCGGCGTGCCCCGCAACACCCGCCGCAAGATGCTGATGATCGGCTGCGGCACCGGCATCGCGCCGCTGCGCGCCCAGCTCATGGCCATGACAACGCGGCGGTCCAACCCCAAAGTGGACGTGTTCGTCGGCGGCCACTACCCGTGCGACCTCTACGACCTCGAGGTGCTCAGCCAATTGGCCTGCGCCAACAAGTGGCTCACCGTGCACCCGGTCACCGAGTCCACCGAGAACCCGTGGTGGCATTTCAACAATTCCGAGGAGACCCGCGAATACCCGGGCCTGCAGCCGCGTATGGTCGGTCAGATCGGCAAGATCGTGGCGAGCCATGGCTCCTGGGAGGATCGCGACGTGCAGATCGTCGGAGCCCCGGCCATGGTGCAGACCACCAAATTCCGGCTCATGGCGGCCGGCACCTCCACCGAGAACATCCGCCACGACCCGCTGTTCTGACCCGCCGCTGCGGGACTACAGCGGGCGGCGAAGAGCCGTGGCCGTTTTCGAGTCGCCGCGTCGGCAACTGTCAAAAACCCTCATAGCGAATGGATTCGGCCGGCGCGCCGATCGCGACGAGCTGGTCGATGGTGTTGCGCACCATGGCCGCGCCGCCGCACACCAGGATCTGGTGGTGGTCCAGCGGGCCGAACCGCTCCGGGATGTCGGCGATGGTGCCCGGCATCATCTCCTCCGGGCGGAAGCCGATGTCGACGCGGCACTGCTCGTACCAGGTGTCGACGAAATCCGGGTCGTACTCGTCCTGCACCACGGGAACCACGGTGAGCCAGGGCATTTCGCCGGTCAGCAGGTAGAGCATGTCGGAGGCGTACAGGTCGCGCGGGTAGCGCGCCCCGACGAACAGGTGGGTGCGCGGCGGCTGCTCGCGGCGCGCGAGATCCAGCAGCAGCGCGCGCATCGGCGCCAGCCCGACCCCGTCGGCGATCATGACCACCTCGGTGGCGTCCGGCTCCACCGCCAGCCAGCCGCCGGGCGCGCTGATCCGCCATTCGTCACCGGGATGGGAGTCGGCCACGATGGAACCGCTGCACCACCCGCCCGGCAGAGTCCGCACGTGGAACTCCAGCTTGCCGTCCAGCGACGGCGGCAGCGCGGAATACATGCGGCGCACCATGTTCGGATGCTGCGGCGTGCGCACCTCCACCGACTGTCCCGCCGCGAACGGCACGAACTCGCCGATCAACCGCACCACCGTGGTGTCCTCGCGCAACCGGTGCGCACCGACTACCGTAGCGGTCCACTCGGTCTGCGCGTCCACAGGAATAGCACCGGTCTCATCAGGGCCGATCGTCAAAACAACTCCTCATCGAAACACTTTGCGCCCCTGCGGACTCGATCCGCATCGCCCACCGACTCGCCCCAAGGTTCACGGCCGTCCCGATTCCGGACTGCGGCTTGATCGACCTCCGCCTGGGAGCGGGGGAGCGAAGCGGAGGAGGGAGAATCGGGACCAGGGGCCGCGAACCCGCCCGGAGCGGGCGTAGGGCAAATCAAACGGGGTCTGAGCTTATTGCGGACTCGGGGGCTCCCACCGCGAGCAGGGCTCGCTTGGTGTCGGCGATCATGCGGGCCGAACCGGCGATCTGGATCTGCCGATCAGCCCAGGCGCCGAAGCTGGCCACCACCGCACCAAGGTTCCCGATCAGCCGACGGTGCATGCCGAAGGGTGGATCGGCGGGCGGGTAGGGGTGCCACCAGGGGTTGGTCTCGTTCTCGCAGACCGGGATCACCGTGAGCCACGGATTGGACTGCGAGAGCTGCCACATGTTCTCCACGTCGTAGAGGTCACACGGGTAGCGGCCGCCCATGAACAGGTGCACGCGAGGGTTGATGCCGCGCCGTCCCATCTCGATGAGCTGGGCCCGCAGCGGGGCGATGCCGGTGCCCGCGCCGATCATGAGCACGTCCTTGCGGCGGCTCAGGTCGACGTGCAGGCCGCCGAGCGGGGCGGCGATCATCCAGCGGTCGCCGACCTGGGTCTCGTTCACGATGCCGGGGCTGACCCAGCCGGTCCGGACCTTGCGCACGTGGAATTCGATCTCGCCGTACGGGTTGGTGGGGATGGCGGGGGACAGGTAGCGCCACATCTTGGGCCGCTGCGGGATGGCGACCGGCACGTACTGCCCGGCCTGGTAGGGGATCGGGGTGTCGGTCTGCAGGCGCACGATGGCCAGATCGTCCACCACCCGCCGGTGCCCGACCACGGTCGCCTCCCAATAGGGCTGCGACTTATCGGAATTCGCTCCGATGGCCATGGACGCCGAGATCAGGATGGTGATGTCGCGCCAGCCCGCCTCGAGCGGCCGCGACCAGTTCGCAACCCCGTTGTAGCTCCGGAAAGCATGCAGCAGGGCGCGCCCGGCGATGTCGTAGTGCGCCGCCTCCACCCCGTACTTGCGGTGGTCGCGGGCGAGTTGCTCCAGGAAGCGCTGGGCGCGATCCCAGTCCTCCAGGTTGTCGAGGACGAACGAGATGGCCGTGACCAACCGTTTCGCCTGCATGTCCATGGCGGAGGGGAAAAGTTCCCGCAAAGCGGGGATCTCCGCGAAAAGATGACCGTAGAACGCGCTGATCAGCCGTTCCGGCCCGTTGGGGGCCTCAACGACTGTCCGAAAGTTTGCGCGGACCAGCGCTGCCGAACGCGCATCCACGACGTCGAGCTTTCCTTCCTGTCCAACTACCCCGAACCGCCTGCTGCCAGCCGGCCCTCCGCGTCAAGTATCCCTTAAAACCCGGTGGTCGCACGGATATAGCCGGAGGTGGATCGATTTCCGTAACCCGGGGTTCAGATCACCAGCACCGTCTTGCCGCGCGCACCCGACGCGCCGATCATGGCGGGCGCGTCGGCCAGCGGCGGCAGATTGCGGATCGGCACCACCAGATCGCCGGTCGCGACCAGGCGCAGCAGTTCGCTCAATTCGGCCGTGCCGCCGCGGGATTCGAGGTTGCCGCCGGCGATGCCACGGGTCTTCAGATCCGCCTCGTCGGCCGATCCGATGGTCGAGTAGGCATGGCCGCCCGGCTGCACGAGGCTCGCGTTGTCGGCGAACACCGGCGGCGGGCTGACCAGATCGAAGACCGCGTCGATGCCTCCCGGATCGGTGATCCGCACCGAATCGGCGACCGACAGCCGTGCGGCCTCGGCATGGGTGGGCGAGTCGGTGACGGTCGTGCGGCCGTAGTTCACCACCTCGGTCGCGCCGAGCCGGATCATGCGGTCGGTGTCGTCGGGCCGGGCGGTCGCGATGACGTGCGCCCCGGCCATGGCCGCCAGTTGCACCAGGTAGGAGCCGACGCCGCCGGACGCGCCGACGATCAGCACCCGCTGCCCGCGCTGGACACCGGCCGCGTGCAGCAGGTCCAGGGCGGTGATGCCGGCGGTCGGCAGCGCGGCCGCGCGCACCGCGGTGACTTCGTCGGGGAGCTTGACCAGGGTGCCGCCGTCGGCGGCGACCACGTATTCGGCGAAGGTGCCGTGCCCGAGCGGCGGCGACAGGAACTTGCCGACCACCCGGTCGCCGATGTCGAAGTCGTCGACGCCCGCGCCCACCGCGCTGACGGTGCCGGCGCCGTCGACGCCGGGGATCATCGGAAAGTCGTGGGGCAGTTGGCCGTCCAGGAAGCCGTCGATGATCCGCTGGTCGACGGGATTCACCCCGGCCGCCTCCAGATGGATCTGTATCTGTCCCGGTCCGGCCTCCGGGACCGGCATGTCGGCGGGTTCGGGGGTGCCACCGAATTCTCGGACGACGATCGCGCGCATTGCTGCTCCATTCGTTCGGGCGAGCCGGGATGGATGAGCTGGTGTGATGCGTCAACGAATGGGGCCATCGTACGCGTAGCGTGTGGAGGGGCCGCTGGTCGTGAGAGAAAGGGCCTTGGTCCCTGGTGCCGTCGCCGGAAATTGGTCAGACTTGAGCGGAACAGACTCAACTTCTACCGCGTTGTAGACAGCAACGACTAGTAGGAAGGTGACAGTGGACTCGTTCAATCCCACCACCAAGACCCAGGCGGCCCTGACCGCCGCGCAACAGGCGGCCTCGGTCGCCGGTAACCCGGAGATCCGTCCGGCTCACTTGCTGGTGGCGTTGCTGGATCAGACCGACGGCATCGCCGCACCCTTGCTCAAGGCCGTCGCCGTCGACCCGGCCACGGTCCGGCGTGAGGCCCAGGAGATCGTGGATCGCCTGCCGCGCGCCACGGGGGCCACCACCACACCCAACTTCGGCCGCGAAGCCATCGCCGCGCTCACCTCGGCGCAGCACCTGGCCACCGAGCTCGGCGACGAGTACGTCTCCACCGAGCACCTCGTCTACGGCTTGGCCGCAGGCGATTCCGATGTCCAGCAGCTGCTGCTGAAGTACGGCGCGACCGCGGACGCGCTGCGCGAGGCGTTCACCGCCGTGCGCGGCAACGCCCGCGTCACCTCGCCCGATCCCGAGGGCTCCTACCAGGCGCTGGAGAAGTACTCCACCGACCTGACCGCCGCCGCCCGCGAGGGCAAGCTGGACCCGGTCATCGGGCGCGACACCGAGATTCGCCGCGTCGTGCAGGTGCTGAGCCGCCGCACCAAGAACAACCCGGTGCTGATCGGCGAGCCCGGCGTCGGCAAGACCGCCATCGTCGAGGGCCTGGCCCAGCGCATCGTCGCGGGCGACGTCCCCGAATCGCTGCGCGGCAAGAAGCTGGTGTCGCTGGACCTCGGCGCGATGGTCGCGGGCGCGAAGTACCGCGGTGAGTTCGAGGAGCGGTTGAAGGCCGTGCTCGAGGAGATCAAATCCTCGGCGGGGCAGATCATCACGTTCATCGACGAGCTGCACACCATCGTGGGCGCGGGCGCGACCGGCGAATCCGCCATGGACGCCGGCAACATGATCAAGCCCATGCTGGCTCGCGGCGAACTGCGTCTCGTCGGCGCCACCACCCTCGACGAGTACCGCCAGCACATCGAGAAGGACCCGGCCCTGGAGCGCCGGTTCCAGCAGGTGCTGGTCGGCGAGCCGTCGGTGGAGGACACCGTCGGCATCCTGCGCGGGCTCAAGGAGCGCTACGAGAACCACCACCACGTGCGGATCACCGACTCCGCGCTGGTGGCGGCGGCGACCCTGTCCGACCGCTACATCACCTCCCGGTTCCTGCCGGACAAGGCGATCGACCTGGTCGACGAGTCGGCCTCGCGGCTGCGCATGGAAATCGATTCCCGCCCAGTGGAAATCGACGAGATCGAGCGCGTGGTGCGACGGCTCGAGATCGAGGAAGTGGCCCTGGCCAAGGAGACCGACGACGCGTCCAAGGCGCGCCTGGAGAAGCTGCGCTCCGAACTCGCCGACGACCGCGAGAAGCTCAACCAGTTGATGACCCGCTGGCAGAACGAGAAGCAGGCCATCGACGCGGTATCGGTGCTGAAGGAGGAGCTGGAGTCGCTCAAGGGCGAGTCCGAACGGGCCGAGCGCGACGGCGACTACAACAAGGCCGCCGAACTCCGGTACGGGCGAATCCCCAAGCTGGAGAAGGAACTCGCCGAAGCCGAGGCCAAGGCGAAGACGGCCGCCGACGGTGACGTCATGCTCAAGGAGGAGGTCGGGCCGGACGATATCGCCGAGGTGGTGTCGTCGTGGACCGGTGTTCCCGTGGGTCGCATGATGGAGGGCGAGACCCAGAAGCTGCTGCGCATGGAGGACGAGCTGGGCCGCCGGGTCGTGGGGCAGAAGGAAGCCGTGCAAGCGGTGTCGGATGCCGTGCGCCGGGCGCGGGCCGGGGTCGCCGACCCCAACCGGCCCACCGGTTCCTTCATGTTCGTCGGCCCGACCGGCACCGGTAAGACCGAGCTGGCGAAGGCGTTGGCGGACTTCCTGTTCGACGACGAACGCGCCATGGTCCGCATCGACATGAGCGAGTACGGCGAGAAGCACTCGGTGGCGCGTCTGGTGGGCGCGCCCCCCGGCTACGTCGGCTACGACCAGGGCGGCCAGCTCACCGAGGCGGTGCGGCGACGCCCGTACACGGTGGTCCTCTTCGACGAGATCGAGAAGGCCCACCCGGACGTCTTCGACATCCTGCTGCAGGTGCTCGACGAAGGTCGGCTCACCGACAGCCAGGGCCGCACCGTCGACTTCCGCAACACCATCCTCATCCTGACCTCGAATCTGGGTGCGGGCGGTGATCGGGACACGGTCATGAACGCGGTGCGCCGCGCTTTCAAGCCGGAGTTCCTGAACCGGCTCGACGACGTGGTCATGTTCCACGCCCTCGACGAGGAACAGCTGGAGCGGATCGTCGACATCCAGCTGAACCAGCTGCAGAAGCGGCTCGCCCAGCGCCGCCTCACCCTGGACGTGTCCGACTCGGCCCGCTTCTGGCTGGCCGTGCGCGGCTACGACCCGGCCTACGGCGCCCGCCCGCTGCGCCGGCTGATCCAGCAGTCCATCGGCGATTCGCTCGCCAAGGAGCTGCTGGCCGGGGAGGTGCAGGACGGCGACACGGTGAAGGTGAACGTCACCCCGGACGGTGACACCCTCATCGTCGGCCGCTGAGGTACCGAGATGAATGGCCCCGAGACACGAGTCTCGGGGCCATTCGCGCAAGGTTCGCGGCCCGCCCCGATTCCGGACTGCGGCTTGATCGACCTCCGCCGTGGAGCGGGGGAGCGAAACGGAGAAGCGGAGGAGGGAAGAATCGGGGCCGAAAGGGCCGCGAACAGCCGAAGCGAAGCGGAGACAAATCAAACACCGCTCGAGTTCGCGGCTGGGTAGCCGTACTCCGCCTACCCTGGAGGCCATGACTGATCCGAGCGATCCGTGGTCGCGGCGGCCGGAACCGGGCTCCGGGGAGGGGCCCGCCGAGCAGGCCGTCCCCGGCGGCCACACCTCGGACAGCGCCGCGGCGTACGGGCCCACCGAGTCCATACCCGCCGGTCCGACCGACTATTTCGGGCAGCAGCCCGGGCCCGAGGCGACCCGGGTGTTCCCGCCCGCCGACGCCGGGTGGGGTGGGTACGACACCGGCGGCGGCTACGAGCCGACCGCTGTCTACCCGGGGCAACAGGGGTACGCGCCCGCGGGGGCCTACGGCGCTCCGGGCTATCCGCCCGCGCCCGGTGCACCCGGCTATCCGGGTGGTGCGGGCATGCCGCCGCCGGGCGGCTATCAGCCCGCGGGTTTCCCACAGAATCCGGCGCCGCCCCCGCCGCCGCGCAAGACCACCATGTGGATCGCGCTGGGTCTGGCCGCGATCATCGCGGTCGCCATCGTCGGGGTGATCGTGGGAACGCTGCTGAGCAACAACAACTCGTCCGACAGCGCCGCCGGACCCAGCACCTCCGGTCTCGGCCTGCCCGCCTTCCCGGGCAATACCTCCGCCCTGCCGCTGCCCAGCGGCGTGCCCACGATTCCGGGCCTGGGGGATCTGGACCAGCTCGGCGCGGACATGGGCACCATCGCCTCCAACGACGGCTCGACGCTCACCATCACGGCGCTGTCCGGCAGCACGGTGACCGTGAAGACCGACGACAAGACGCAGGTAATCTCCCTGGGCAGCACCAAAGTCGCGGACCTGCCGGTCGGCGAAGTGGTGATGGTGCAGGGCGACAAGAACTCCGATGGATCCATTCAGGCGAAGTTGATCTTCAGCACGTCCCTGCCGAGCGGGACTCGATGAGCAAGAATGCTGTGGGCGTGCCGGGCAAGACGCCCTCACTCTGGATAGGGTAGGCGGCGATGACGGCTATATGGTTCGGGCTGGCGGCGATCGCGCTCGTGGGTGCGATCGTGCTCCTCTATTTCGATCGGCTGCAGCGGCAGCGCACCGGGCATGTGCGACAGGTCTGGGCGAAATCCCAGGGCTATACCTATGTTTCGGTGGAGCCCGCGCTCGCCTCCACCTGGCGGCGCGGCGCGCTCGCCAAACTGGGCTACCTGTCCGCGGTGGACGTGGTGTCGGGTAACCGCAAGGGTGAGAAGTTCGTGCTCTTCGATCTGGAGGACGCCGCCACCCTGGTCGCGGTGCGCCGTCAGATCGGCTCGGACATCGATATCGACCTGCGGCTGAAAACGGCGGCGCCGCCGAAGGATCACGATCTCGAGCTACTCGGCGCCATCGGCGACCGGGTGGTCTTCGCGACCAATCCCGATGTCGCGCGGCACGCGGTGGATCAGCGCATGGTGGCGTTCATCGAGTCGCTGCCCGACGAGGTGCAGCAGCTGTGGTCCGAGGGCAACTGGACGCTCGGCATGCTGCCGGTCGGCGCGGTCGCCAAGGACTGGGAGACCGCCATCGACGCGGTGCTGAGGCTGTCCGGCCTGCTGCACGTGCTGCCGCCGGTCATCAATGCCGAGCGTGGCCGCGACGAACTGCCCGAACCCGGTCGCTCGCAAGCGGTTCCCGGAGACGACGACTACGACGGCCACGACGAGTTCGGCGACTACGGTGACCAGGAGCGCGACCCGCGCGCCCAGCGTCCCGCCCGCGACGACCGCCCCCGTGACGACGCCGGCGATTACGACTCCCCGCTGGTCAGCGATATCGCCGGGGGTGGGGAACCGGACGGCGAGCCCGAAAGCTGGCGCCCCGCACTGAAAGTCGTGCCGGATCCGCGCAATCGCCCGCGCCGCAACTGGCCGCCCGCCCCCGAGGGCGAGCAGGACGGCTACGACGTCGACGGCCCCGACCACGAGGACCGTTGGGACGAGCCGGAATCCGGCGACCGGCGCGCCGAATCGGATCCGGACCGCGAGCCCGAGGAGGGCTGGCGCCGGGATCAGGGCCGTAGCGCCCCGCCCGGCGGACCCTTCCATCCGGGCTTCCGCCCCTACCAGGGACCCGCGCCGAGGTGACGCCTGGCCGTGTCTACGCGCGGCGCGCCGCAGCCACAGAGTGTCTGCGCGAATTCGCCGCGTGTGGGTCGGCCAGGGACCAGAATGAGGGCGCAGTTCAGGTCATCGCCGACCACTCCCCGATCGTGCGAGTGATGGGCCGTCGATGACCGAGAGTTTCCCTGATCAGGTGCGCCTGCCGGGCGCCCGCCGTCCGGTGGCCTTGGTCACCGGGCCGACCTCCGGCATCGGCAAGGCGTACGCCACCAGGCTCGCCGCCCTCGGCTACGACCTGGTGCTGGTGGCGCGGGATGAGGAGCGGCTGGCCGCGCTGGCCCATGACCTGCGGGTGCGGTTCGCCGCGCGCGCCGAGACGCTGCCCGCCGATCTGAGCCGGGCCGCGGATCGCGACCGGGTGGCCACGCGCCTGGCCGAGGGCGTCGAATTCCTGGTCAACAATGCCGGATTCGGCATGTCGGGTGAGTTCTGGACGCAGGACGCCGACGCCCTGCAGCACCAACTCGATGTGAACGTCACCGCTGTCGTGCAGCTCACCCGGGCGGCCCTGCCGCCCATGCTGCACGCGGCCAAGGGCACCGTGGTGAATGTGGCCAGCGTCGCGGGTCTGATCTCCGGGCGGGGATCGACCTATTCGGCCTCCAAGGCCTACGTCGTATCCTTTTCCCAGGGGCTGGCCGGCGGGCTGGCCGGAACCGGAGTCCGGGTGCAGGCCTTGTGCCCGGGATTCGTCCGCACCGAATTCCATGAGCGGGCCGGCATCGAGATGGCCTCGCTACCGCGACCCCTGTGGTTGAGCGTGGACGAGGTGGTGGCCGGTTCGCTGCATGATCTGGAGAAAGACCGGGTGATCAGCGTGCCCGGAAGGCAGTACAAAGCGATCGTCGCGATCGCCGGGCTCATCCCACGAACCCTGGTGACCCGCCTGAACCGGGGCCTGTTCAACGCACGCGGAAGGACATAGACACAGCAATGCAGGTAACGACGACCGACCGGGACAGACTCGCGGCTCTGGTGCGCGAACTCGCTGTCGTGCACGGGCGGGTGACCCTGTCCTCGGGCAAGGAAGCCGACTACTACGTGGACCTGCGCCGCGCCACCCTGCACCACGAGGCGGCCCCGCTGATCGGCAAGCTGCTGCGCGAGCTCGTGGCGGACTGGGACTTCGACGCGGTGGGCGGGCTCACCATGGGCGCCGACCCGGTGGCGGCCGCGGTCCTGCACGCGCCGGGCCGGCCGATCGACGCCTTCGTGGTGCGCAAGGCCGCCAAGACCCACGGCATGCAGCGCCAGATCGAGGGCCCCGACATCGTGGGCAAGCGGGTGCTGGTGGTCGAGGACACCACCACCACCGGTAACTCCCCGATCACCGCGGTGCGCGCGCTGCGCGAGGCGGGCGCGATCGTGGTCGGCGTGGCCACCGTGGTGGACCGCGAGACCGGCGCGGACGGCATCATCGCCGCCGAAGGTTTGGAGTATCGATCGATTCTGGGCCTGAAAGACCTCGCATTGGGGTAGGACTTATGGCCCTGGCGCCAGGGCATGTCCTTACTGGACGGTTAACAAGACTTGGCTCTGGGCTGAAACCTTGCTCTGGGTTAGCCTGTGTCCTGGTCTTACGTCCGACAACGGTGTCGACAATGATTGTGCGAAGGGTCGTGTGAGTCACCTGTGGTGAGCATTGCAATCAACAAGGGTCAGCAGAATATTGCGATGCTCGGCATCGGTGCCTACCGGCCCCAGCGCGTCGTCAGCAATGCCGAGGTGTGCGAGGTCCTCGACTCCACCCCGGAGTGGATCTTCGAGCGGACCGGCATCCACAACCGGCGCTGGATCTCCGGCGACGAGACGCTGCGCAGCATGGCGGTCGCCGCGGGCGAGCGGGCGCTGAAGAACACCGGCATCGACCGATCCAAGATCGGCGCCCTGATCCTGGCCTCCTCCAGCTGGCTCAAGCTGACCCCGCACGGCGCGCCGACCGTCGCCTCGGACCTGGGCATGAACGGCATCCCGGCCTTCGACCTGGTCTCCGGCTGCGGCGGCTTCGGCTACGGCCTTGGCGTGGCCGCCGACATGATCCGTTCCGGCTCGGCCGAGTACATCCTGCTCATCGGCGCCGAGACGATGACCGTCGGTCTCGACCCGACCGACCGCGGCACCGCCATGATCTTCGGTGACGGCGCGGGCGCGGTCGTGATCGGTCCCGCCGAGGAGAACGGCATCTCCCCGACCGTGTGGGGCTCCGACGGCGAGAACGCCGAGGCCATCGCGCAGGACGTGGACTTCCTGGAGTTCATGAACAAGGCGCAGCGCCTGCAGGGCACCGACCCGGCCGTGGAGTCCGTGGGCCGGATGTCGCTGCACATGGAGGGCCCCAAGGTCTTCCGCTGGGCCGCCGTCACCCTGCCGCGCGCGCTGTCCAGCGCGATCGAGCTGTCGGGCGTGGCCAAGGACGACATCGAGGTGTTCGTCCCGCACCAGGCCAACGCCCGCATCAACGAGCTCATGAAGAAGAACCTCGGCCTTCCCGACGATCTGCCGATGGCCAATGACATCGAGAACACCGGCAACACCTCCGCCGCCTCGATCCCGCTGGCCATCGAGGAGATGCTGGTGACCGGCAAGGCCAAGGGCGGTCAGCTGGCGCTGCTGCTCGGCTTCGGCGCGGGCCTGTCCTACGCCGGCCAGGTCGCGGTGCTGCCGCCCGCCCCGGCCGAGCCCAGCTTCTGATGGCGAGCCCGTTCCGTGCCGCCTTCGTCGGCGCGGCGGCGGTGACCGTCTACGGTGCGGTCACCGGTCGCGAGAAGCTGCAGTGGGTCGCGAAGCCGTTGCTGATGCCGCTGCTCGCCGCCGACGTGGCCGTCAACGGCAAGCGCCTGCATCCCACCGACCGCACCGTGCTGCTCGGCTCGCTGGCCGCGGCCACGGTCGGCGACGTGCTGCTCATCGAACCGGACGACGACCGCCGATTGATCGCGGGCGCTTCGTCTTTCGCGGTCATGCAGACCGGCTACTCGTGGCTGTGGTGGCGGCGCGGGGCCCGGCCCCGGCCCGCCATCGCGGGCCAGCGGCTGGGCGCCTGGCTGGGCGCGGCGACGCTCATGCGGTTCAAGGCCCCCACGGTGGCGGTGCCGCTCACCGTGTACGGCGCGACGCTGGGCACCGCGGCCACCCTGGCCTCGGATCCGGAACTCGCCCGCGACGCGAAGAACATTGCGGGCGTGAACGTTCCCAACGCCGATCCGCGCAGCCGATTGGGTCTGGGCGCGCTGCTGTTCACCGTGTCGGACGGATTGATCGTGCTGCGCCGCATTTTCGCGCGCGGTGAGAAGTCGCGCCGGATCACCGAGGGTGTCATTCTCGGCACATATGCCGCCGCGCAATATCTGCTCGCGGATCCGCGCGCGCATCGGTAGGCAAATCGGTAGGTGTATCGGTAACCGAATAGGTCACCGTATCCGTCACCCGGAATTCGATACGAAAGAACCCCATCCGGAAATATCTGGATGGGGTTCTTCGTATCTACGATGTCCGGGGGATCAGGGCAGGATCTGCGGAACGGAATTCGGGGCGATCGCTCCGACGAGCAGGCCGACCAGCGCGAGCTGCAGGCCCGGGCCGACCGCGCAGAGCGGGATCAGCGGAATTCCGATGATGGTGACGCCACAGATCACGGCGCCGGTCGCGGCCCCGATCACGAAGCCGAGGGCGGCGGCATTGGCCATCGGATCGTGGTTCTGGGCATTCGGGTCGGTGGCGATGTCCTGCGGCTGCGAGATCTCGGCCGCGGCGGGGGTGACATCCGAGGTCACGGGCTGTGCGGCCGCGGGAGCCATGGGCTGCGAGACCTCGGCCGCGACCGGGACCACCGGGGTGAACGCGGCGAGCTGCACGACCGGGGCCGCCTGCGGGGCCTCGGTCGGCGCGGTGGCGGAAGCCGTTCCCGCGCTCGCGAAGGTGGCGGCCACCGCCAGCGGCAGAGCCGCGACAACTGCCTTACGACCGAAATTACGAAGAGTGCGACGCATGATTATTCCTATCCTCCCGGACCCCCGATGCACGCTGAACTCAGATGGCGTGCAGAACGATTCGCGTTGCCAGAAAAGCAACAGAACAAGTTCTAGCGGATCGCGGTCGCGGAATCAAGTTCACTTCGCGTTCACTTCGCGGCGGCTATGGCGGCCCGCAGTTCTCGGCCGGAAACGGATTCCCACCATTCGGTGTGGCCGAGAAAGTAATCGGTGTAGGCGATTTCGGCATTCTCCGGATTACCGCCCGGTACCACCCCGAGGAAGTAATCGATCTCGGACAGTTCGTATTCGCAGTGCACCAGGGGTAGCAGGGCGGGGAGGGCCCGGCGTTCGGCGGGCGTGCGGGGCCGGACCGATTCGTAGGCTTCGAGCAGGGCGCGGACCTGATCGAAGCGCACGTGCGCGGGGCCGCCCGCACGGACCGAAATCCAATCCACCGCAGCGCGTTCGATGGCGGTGGTCAGGTCGTGGACGGCCGTGGTGCGGTCGCACAGCCCGAAGTCGATGACCGAGGTGACGGCGTGGTCGCGCCACAGCAGGTTGGTGCCGTGCCAATCATTGTGCGTCCACAGCGGTTCCAGGTCGGCGAGCAGCGGGTGCAGGCGCTCGCAGGCGGGGAGCTGGACGCGGGTCATGTCGGCGCGCCACTCGCGGCCGGCCAGGAACGCACCGAGCGCGGGGCGCAGGGCCGCGCGACACGCCACGGCCGCAAGGGGATCGATGGCGGAGAACAGGGTGAATCCTGCCTGGAGGGGCCGGCCCGGGCGGGCCGGGGCGTCGTATCCGGTGGCGGCCAGGTGCAGGCGGGCCAGCATGCGACCGGCCGCGGCGGCGTCGGCGAGTGAACGGTACGGGGACCAGGAGAAGACGCCGGCGTAGGCGTCGTCGCCGGGGCCGAGTTCCTGTACCTCGTAGGCGAATTCGTCGAGCTCGGCAGTGCGCAGGACACTCGGCACCGGAATTCCGTGCGCGCGTAGGTGGTCCATGAAGGCGTGTTCCTCGCCGAGCGCGGCGGCGTCGCGCAGCGCCCGGGGCAGGCGTTTGAGGATGACCTCGCGGTGGTCGGGCAGCCGGATCCGCGCGGTGGCCGAGAGCGGTCGCGGACTGCGCCAGGCGATCCGGGCGTCCGCGCCGAGCACGGCTTCCACCTCGGCGGAGGTGAGTGCGGGCCAATCGGGTTCGACCAGTGGGTCGAGCCCCATGCCGTAGACCCGGCCGTCGGTCATCCCCGGCGCAGCCGCACCAGGATCGCCGTCACGGCGGCGGCCGCCAGGAACGAGTACAACGAGGCCGAGGCCCACCAGCCCGGATGGATGCCGAGCGCGTTCTGCGCCTTGGTCCAGAAGTCGCTCCACCAGGTGATCGAACCGGGGTTGAAGAGCTGGTAGACGACGAATCCGAGCGCCCACGGCAGCAGCATGAGCGGACGGGTGGGGGCGTACTCGGTGAGGTCCCAGCCGGTGCGGCCGCGGCCGAAGAAGTAGTCGACGACCAGGACCGCGCACAGCGGCACGAAGACCGACCCGATCAGGTACAGGAAGTTGGCGTAATTGCCGAAGTCGCGCACGGGCAGCGCGAGCAGCGTCACCAGCGCGCCGACCAGGGTCGCCAGCAGCCGCCGATCCACCCGGGGCAGCAGGTTCTGGATGGACATGGCCGTCGAATAGATATTGGCGAAGGACTGATCCGATTCGCGCAGCACCAGCACCGCGAAGAACAGCCACCCGGCGGTGACGCCGAGGAAGGTGTCGAAGATGTGGTCGGCGCTGCCCGCCTGCAGGATCGCGAGGATGCCGAGCAGATAGCACCAGACCTGCGCGACCGAGTAGCCGATCACGGTGGCCCCGGCGGCGGTTCGAGCCGATCGCGAGTGCCGGGTGTAGTCGGCGGCCAGTGGCACGAAGGAGATGGAGACCGCGAGGGTGGCGTCGACTGCGGGCCAGAACCCGCTCCAGCTGGTGTCGGCCGGCATCGGAACCGGTTGCCGCAGCAGCTGAATCGTGAAGTAGACCAGGGCGATGCCGACCGCCACGGAGACGTATTTGCGCAGCGCGCGCACCGCGGACAGTGGCCACACGGCCATTACGGTGGACAGCACACCCGCGCCGACGATGACGATCCAGTGCGGCACCCGGTCATGGGTGAGCGCGGAGACGCCGAGCGTGATGACGGTGAGCTCGTACACGCCCCAGCCGATGCACTGCACGATATTGGCGACCGTCGGCACATACGACAGCCGGGTGCCGAACAGTCCGCGCAGCACCGCCATGGCCGGCGCGCCGGTGCGGGCGCCGATGGCGGCGGGCCCGGCCACCATGGCCGCGCCGACCACGGTGCCGAGCACGGTGGCCAGTAGCGCTCCGGTCAGCGGCAGGTTCGCGCCGGCGGGGGTGAGCACGACCGCGGCGCCGCTGAACCCGATCAGGCTGACGCCGAGATTCAGCCAGAACGCCGACTGATCGGTGAAGCCGAGGGTGCGCGGCGGCTCGGTGTCGAGTACCAGCGGCGCTTCCCGGCGGTCCGGTGTGTCGGCGATCGTCATGGTCAGGATGCTACGGCCCGGATCGGGCGAATCCGGCAGACCGTCCCGACGAGCGCACCCGGCCCGGGCGCGGTGCCACCCCGTGCGGGCGGTCCGGTGAGCGCCGGGTCACCGGCCCGCCGGGACGCGGCTCACAGCACAGCGGAGCGCGGCTCACAGCAGAGCGAGACGCGGGTCACACGCACGGCGGGATGCGGTTCACAGGGACAGCCGGACGCGGTTCACAGGCACAGTATGATGCGGTCGCGGTTGCGCGGATCGACGCGGATCGAAATCGTGCCGCCCACAGCGATTCTCGGCTTGACCACGGGTTCGACGTCGAACACGATGCTGCCGTAATAGGTTTCCGACCCCGGCACCACCAGCTCGAGGTCGAGTTCGGTGAGCTCGGTGCAGTGGTCGGTGCGCTGCAGCGGGTGCACGCCTTCGATATTCGCCCAGCCTTCGAGACCGTGCCGCAGCAGCTTCCGGTCCGAGCGGGTGGGGCGCTGGGCGAGCAGCATGCCGAGCCCGAGGAAGGTTCCGTACAGGCCGACCAGTGTGACGACCTGGACCGGGATGGTTCCGGGCGGGGTGAGCGGGACCAGCCAGCCCAGCCAGAGGCCGAGTGCGACGAGATATGCCGCCGTCACTCCGAGCACGGTTCTGGCTATGCGCGCGTGGTCCATAACACCCTCCAACCACGGCCTCCGGGACTCCAGGATAGTCCCGAATTTTGTCCCGTGTGGACCGATCAGGCGAGGTCAGAGGGTATGCGCGGCAAATCGAGAACTGTCCGGGATCACACCGAGACGCCGGCGGGGCGGAGCGCGGTGAGCGCGTCCAGGTCCAGGGGCAGGCCGATGTCGTCGAGCTCCAGGGTCACCTGTCCGACATGCTCACCGGTCGGTATGTACTGGCCGTCCTGCAGTCGAAAGGTATACAGCCGCAACACATCCTCGGCCTCCAGCAGCCAGTAGTGCCCGATTCCGGCCGCCGCGTACTCCGCGAACTTCATCACCCGGTCCACCCGCCGCGACCCCGGCGCCACGATCTCGATGGCCGCCAGCACATCCGGGGGCCGTACCCGGGTGGCGTGCTCGGCTCCGGCCACACCGCCGACGATCAGCACGTCCGGCACCCGCACCGTCGGCGGTGTGCCCTCGTCGATCAGCAATTCGATGCGCGCCATGGCGGCCATGCGCCGCGGCAGCGCGCGCTCGAGCTGAGCTGCCAAGCGCCACACCGCGAGTTGATGCCGCGGCGGTTGCGGCGCCACGACCAGCACGCCGTCCACCAGCTCCCGGCAGTGCCGGTTGTTCTCGGGGAGCAGCGACCACTCCGCGATGGACAGCAGGTGATTCGGCCAGTATTCAACCGATTTCAGCAATTCCGCGGAACTCGACCGAGTCATGGTTCCAGTCTTCCACGCCCGGCAACCGCGCAGCGACGTTTCAAACCTTCGACCGCGGAAGCGCCCGCACCCGTTGTGGCGCACCACCACCTAGGCTTGCGCGCATGACCTACGACGCGCCCCCGCCGGGCTGGGATCCGCAGTCCCAGGGCCAGCAACCGGGCTACTACCAGCAGCCCGGTTACAACCCCGGCTATCAGCCGCCGGTCCCCGGCTACTACCCGCCGGGCTATTACGGCCCGCCCGCCCCGGACCATCCGCAGGCCGTCGTGGTGCTGATCCTCGGCGTGATGAGCCTGGTGTTCTGCCAGCTGCTGGGTCCGGTGGCCTGGATCATGGGCGGCAAGGCCCGCCGCGAGATCCGCGACTCCCACGGCGCCATCGGCGGGGCCGGGATGGTGACGGCGGGCTGGATCTGCGGGATCGCCGCCACCGCGCTGATGCTGATGCTGATCCTGTTGGTCGTGTTCGCGATCATCGTGGGTGGGGTCGGGGCGTCCCAGTACTGATTCGCCCGGCAACTACCATCGCCGGGTGAGCTTCACCCCGATCGCCGACGAATCCGGCGCCCCTGGCCAGGCCGAAGCGGAGGCCCCCGGTCCGACCGAGTGGGGCGAGCATCCGCACGGCGTCGGACCGTGGCGGGACGAGTTCGGCACCGAGCCGCCCGCCGATCCGCGACTGGATCCGGAGCTGCTCGCGCACGGCGACCGCCGCAATGTGGTGGACGCGTACCGGTATTGGCGGCGCGAGGCGATCGTCGCCGACATCGACAACCGAAGGCATCCGCTGCACGTGGCCATCGAGAACTTCGGCCACGACGCCAATATCGGCACCGTGGTGCGCACCGCCAACGCCTTCGCCGCGGCGGCCGTGCACATTGTCGGGCGCAAGCGCTGGAATCGGCGCGGCGCCATGGTCACCGATCGCTACCAGCACATTCGCCATCACCACGACACCGCCGAGCTGCTCGGCTTCGCGGCGGAGGCCGGGCTGACCGTGGTCGCGGTCGACAATGTGCCCGGCGCTGTGCCGCTGGAAACGGTGGAGCTGCCGCGTGATTGCCTGCTGTTGTTCGGTCAGGAGGGGCCGGGGGTGACCGAGGCCGCGAAAGCGGGCGCGTTGCTGACCGTTTCGATCGCGCAGTTCGGTTCCACCCGCAGCATCAATGCCGGGGTGGCCGCGGGCATCGCCATGCACGCCTGGATCCGGCAGCACGCGGACCTCGCGCGGGCGTGGTGAGGCGTACGACTCTCGGTAACAAATAAGCCACGAACACTGTTGTCCGATTGGCATTATTAGTCCCATGACATCGCGGACCGGACGCAATATCGAGCCGACGGCTGCCCTCTGGTCGCAGCGGGCCGATCTCGCCGAATCCGCGATTCTGTCCCGTCACCTGCGCAAACTCTGGGGCTGCCCGGGTACGCAGCTCGGGGTGGTGGGCTGGCCCGCCACCAAACGCGAGCGCACTTTCGCGTTCTGGCACTACTGGTGGCAGGCCCACCTGATCGACTGCGCGGTCGACGCCGCCAATCGCGCGCCGACCCCCGCACGACAGCGTCGGCTGTGGTCCATCGCGCACGGCATGCGGCTGCGCAATATCACCGGCTGGACCAACAACTACTACGACGACATGGCCTGGCTGACCATCTCGCTGGAGCGGGCCGAGCGCACCCAGGGCGTCGAAGAGGTCCGGGGCGCGCTGCTGATTCTGGAGAAGACACTGGTCAACGGGTTCGAGCCGGAGTTCGGCGCGGTGCCGTGGCGGAAGGGCTCGGATTTCTACAACACCCCCGCCAACGGACCGGTCGGGATTGCCATGGCGCGGCTGGGCCGCTACACCCGCGCCCAGGAACTGGCCGACTTCCTCGACACGAACCTGCGCGACCAGGAGACTGGTCTCATTTTCGATGGCATCCACTTACCGTCCGGCGAGGTGGAGAAGCCCGTCTACAGCTACTGCCAGGGTGTCGCCCTCGGGCTCGAGACCGAACTCGCGGTGCACACCGGCGAACCCCGGCACGCCGACCGCGCGGTCCGGCTGATCGACGCCATCGACGAGCACCTGACCGAGAACGGCATCGTGGTCGGTGACGGCGGCGGCGACGGCGGCCTGTTCAACGGCATCCTCATTCGCTACCTCGCGCTGGCCGCGCTCATGCTGCCCGGCGACGAACCCGACCGGGTGACCGCCCGCCGCAAGGCCGCCGCCATCGTCCGCGCCTGTGCGACCGCGGCCTGGGAGCACCGCCTCGATGTCGAGGGCGAACCGCTGTTCGGCGCGGACTGGCGGCAACCCGCCCGGCTGCCCGGCATCGCGGGCGCCGGCGCCTTCGAGGGCGGATCGGTGAGCGCCTCCCAGAGCCCGGAACGCGATCTGTCGGTGCAGCTCTCGGGTTGGAAACTGATGGAGGCCGCGCACACGATCACGGCCGCGGGACTCTAGCGGCGGATCACGCCGGGATCAGGCGTGGTGCTGCCGGGGGAGCGGGATGGTCGCGGGATCGTCGATATCGACGTCGAAATCCTCGGCGGGCCGCGCCATTTCGGCCCGATACTGCCGTACGCCGATCACGGTTCCCAGAACCAACCCGACGACCAGGGTCCCGATGACCGCGGGCATCAGCCAGGAGATGTCCTCGATGAAGCTGCCCGCGTAATAGCTGGCCAGCAGGATCACCGGCGCCCAGATCACCGCCCCGATCGACGAGGCGATGGTGTACTTGCGGTGATCCATCCCGGCGGCGCCCGCGACCAGCGGGCACAGCGTGCGCACCCAGGGAATCCAGCGGGCCACCAGCACCGCCAGGAATCCGTGCTTGTGCAGCAGTTCCGAGACCCGCGCCAGATTGCGGGTGTTGATGTACTTGCCGTTCTTACGCGCGACCAGGTGATGCCCGGTGCGCTGCCCGAACACGTAGCCCACCTGATTGCCCGCGATCGCGGCGATCATGGTGCCCACCGACAGCGCCCACACGTGGCCCTCGCCATTGACCTGGGAGGCCAGCACCACGCCCGCGGTGATGAGCATGGAGTCACCGGGCAGGAACAGTCCGATGATGAGCGCGCACTCCAGGAACACGAACGTGAGGACGATGGTCCACACGAGCACCGGTCCGGCCGTCTCGAGCGGTCCGAACCCGCCGGAGGCGAGGGTTGTCGTTAGCGGGGTGGTCGTCGGCACCGAATGGCTCAGCGGGTCGACTCGTTCGACGAGGTGGCGAGCTCGGCCTGCTCCGGGTGCTGACCGCGGTGCAGCAGATTCTTACCGACCGCGATGATGCCCGGGAGAATGGACACGAACACGATCAGCAGGAAGATCGCCTCGACGTTCTTGCGAATGAATTCGACATTGCCCAGGAAGTACCCGAGCACGGTGACGCCGCCACCCCACAGGACCGCGCCGATGATGTCGACGGTCGCGAACTTGCGGTAGTCCATCTTCGAGACACCGGCCAGCACCGGCATGAAGGTGCGCACGATGGGCACGAAGCGAGCCAGGATGATGGTCTTGGGGCCGTGCTTCTCGAAGAAGGCGTGCGTCTCGGTGATGTAGCGCTGCTTGAAGAAGCGGGTGTCCTCCTTCTTGAACAGCGCCGGGCCGATGCTTCGGCCGATCCAGTAGCCGCTCTGGTCACCCAGCCAGGCCACGAACGCGGTGGCCGGGACCAGCCACCAGATGTTCATGCCGGCCGGCGGGTGCGCCTGGGCCGCCAGCAGACCGCCAGTGAACAGCAGCGAGTCGCCGGGGAGGATGGGGAACAGCAGGCCGGTCTCGATGAAGACGATGGCCAAGATCGCCGGGAGCACCGCGTGGGACAACCACGTCTCCGTGAGGAGGTGCATGGGGTCCAAGATCGCGGGCAGCGCGGCGTTGGTCGTCACGGCATCGGATACGGCCAGCAAGGTCACGGCCACCACAGTACCGGTACCCCGGACATCACACCGAACGTCGAAGCAACCTCACAAAGTTGTCGAGTATCCGAGGCCCCGGGCCGGGGAAAAAGGCGCTCCCCTATGGTGTGGGCTGACAGAATTTTGTTGTATCGCAGCACACACCCCACGGAGGTCCACGTGCCCATCGCGACTCCGGAGATCTACGCCGAGATGATTGCTCGGGCCAAGCAGAACTCCTTCGCGTTCCCCGCCATCAACTGCACGTCCTCGGAGACGATCAACGCGGCCATCAAGGGCTTCGCGGACGCCGGTTCCGACGGCATCATCCAGTTCTCCACCGGTGGTGCGGAATTCGGTTCCGGCCTGGGCGTGAAGGACATGGTCACCGGCGCGGTCGCGCTCGCGGAGTTCGCGAACGTGGTGGCGGCCAAGTACGACGTCACCATCGCGCTGCACACCGACCACTGCCCGAAGGACAAGCTGGACACCTTCGTGCGCCCGCTGCTGGCCATCTCGGCCGAGCGCGTGAAGAACGGCCTGAACCCGCTGTTCCAGTCGCACATGTGGGACGGTTCCGCGATCCCGATCGACGAGAATCTCGAGATCGCCAAGGAACTGCTGAAGCAGGCGCACGCCGCCAACATCATCCTCGAGGTCGAGATCGGCGTCGTCGGCGGTGAAGAGGACGGTGTCGAGGCCGAGATCAACGAGAAGCTCTACACCTCGCCCGAGGACTTCGAGAAGACCATCGACGCGCTCGGCGCCGGCGAGAACGGCAAGTACCTGCTGGCCGCCACCTTCGGCAACGTGCACGGCGTCTACAAGCCGGGCAACGTGGTGCTCAAGCCCGAGGTGCTGGCCGAGGGCCAGCGCGTGGCGGCCGCCAAGCTGGGCCTGGGCGCGGACGCGCAGCCCTTCGACTTCGTCTTCCACGGCGGTTCGGGCTCGCTGAAGTCGGAGATCGAGGACTCGCTGCGCTTCGGTGTGGTGAAGATGAACGTCGACACCGACACCCAGTACGCCTTCACCCGTCCGGTCGCCGGCCACATGTTCGGCAACTACGACGGCGTCCTGAAGATCGACGGCGAGGTCGGCAACAAGAAGGTCTACGACCCGCGCAGCTACCTCAAGAAGGCCGAGACCTCGATGGCCGCGCGCGTGGTCGAGGCCTGCAACGACCTGAACTCGGCGGGACGCTCGATCAGCGCCAAGTAAGCTCAACGCTCGGGATTCCGCGCAGCGCAGCGGAATCCCGGGCAATTTTCGAGCGGCGGGCGCGCCGCGGTCTCTATCGAGGCAGGTGGCATGACTGTCGATGTACGGGTCCTGGGCCCCGTGCAGCTGTTGGTCGCCGGCCGGTCCATACCGGTCGGCGGTCCCAAGCCCCGCGCACTGCTGGCGGCGCTGGCCGTGAACCGGCGGCGTGCCGTGTCCTCGCAGGCCCTGGCCGACATCGTCTGGAACGATGATCCGCCGGACTCCTATCAGGCCAGTCTCCAGGTGTTCGTCTCGAACATCCGCAAGACGCTGCGCACCGCCGGGATCGACCCGGTGGCGTTGCTGCGCACCGAATCCTCCGGCTACCGCCTCGAAATCGAGGACGACGAGTGCGATCTCGGGCGTTTCGAGACGCTGCGCCGCGAAGGCTCCGAGGCCGCCGCGATCGGCGACCCGGCCAGCGCATCGCGGCTCTTCGGCGAGGCCCTCGCCGAATGGAGCGGGCGCGCGCTGGACGACCTGTCGGGTCTCGGTTTCGCGGAGAGCTTCGCTACCGCCATGGACGAGGAGCGGCTGCTGGTCGCCTCCGCCCGCATCGACTCCGAAATCGCCCTGGGCCGTGCGTCTTCCGTGGTCGGCGAACTGGTGTCGATGACCAACGCCCATCCGCTGCGGGAACCGTTGTGGGCGCAGCTCATCACCGCGCTCTATCTGTCCGGCCGTCAGGCCGACGCGCTCGACGCCTGCCGCCGGGTGCGGACCGTGCTCGCCGACGAGCTCGGCATCGATCCGGGGCCCGCGCTGATCGCGCTGGAACAGAAGGTGCTGCGCCAGGAACCGTTGAGCACCGGGCAGATTCACGAGGTCGAGCGGATGGCGAAGGCCATGACCGAGACCGTCACCGAGATGCCGCGCGCGGTGCGTGCCGGGCAGCTGTGCCTGGCCGACGGACGCGTGGTGCCGATCGGCGCCAATGGTGTGAAGATCGGTCGCATGACCGACAACGATCTGGTGCTCGATGATCCGAAGGCCAGCCGGTACCACGCGCAGATCACGCCGAGCCGGGCCGGGCTGCTGATCAAGGATCTGCACTCCGCCAACGGGATCTACATCAACGAGCAGACCATCGAGTCGGCCGCGGTGCTCGCCGACGGCGATGCCATCCGGATCGGCACGACCGTGATCACCTTCCAGGCCCTGCGCTGATCTGTGGGGTAGGGTCCTTGCCCGGATGATGTCCGGATAACCCTAATGTCGAGAGGGTTGAACGCATGGCCAAGCGGCTCGTGGCGGCTGCCGGAGCGGTGATCTTCGGGGCGGGAGTACTGGTCGGTATGGGCCGACCGGTGGCGTCGGCGGATTCGGAAACCGGTGCGACACCGGCGGTTCCGGGCATCGGCGCCTGCAAGACCGATCCCAGACCCGAACACGAGTCGTTGGTGCCCAAGACCGTCGAGGTGCCGATGGCCTACCCGGTCGTCACGGTCGACACCGGGCCGCTGCCGGAGAACACCAAGCGCGTGACGATGGAACTGCCGCCGGACCCGTGCGTGAACCCGTGCCCGGACCTCACCGACACACCCGCCGCGCCACCGGGACTCGCCGAACAACTCGGCATCCCGAAACTCATCGTGCGGCCGCAGCCGTTCAATTTCGCACTGCCCAACCCGAATCCGCCCACGCTGCCGCCCGGGCCCGAACCCGCGCATCCGTCCAGCGAGCCCGCCGAGCGCACCCCCGCCCGGCCCACGCCGCAGGTCTCCGACGTGCGCGAGGTGTCCAAACTGACCGGCGCCAACTCGATCAACCGCACCGACAAGCGCTGGCAGGTGCAGGGCACCGACCTCGGCATCATGTGGCAGAGCGCGCCCGACGAGATCGCCATCGCCTTCGGCGACACCGTCGGCCGCGACTTCCATCCGCCCGGCGGCATGGGTGAGGACTGGCGCTCGAACCTGCTGGCGTTCAGCAAGAATCGCGACCTCGCCAATGGCGTCGTCTTCGACCGCATGGTCACCGACGACCGCTGCCACGCCGTGGAACTGCTGAGCAGCCGCAAGCTGGACAATATCGAGATCACCACCATCCCCACCTCGGGGTTCGCGCTCGGCGACCGGCAGTACATGAGTTACATGTCGATCCGCACCTGGAACAGCCTGCCGGGCACCTGGTTCACCAACTACGGCGGGCTCGCCTACTCCGACGACCACGGCGAACATTGGACCAAGGACCCGTACGCCAAGTGGGAGAACATCTTCGGCGTCTCCAGCTTCCAGGTCGCGTCCATGGTGCCGCAGGGCGACTGGGTGTACATGTTCGGCATCCCGAACACCCGGTTGGGCGGGGTCGGGCTGGCGCGGGCGCCCAAGGAACAGGTGCTCAACCCGACCGCCTACCAGTACTGGCAGAACGGCTCCTGGGGGCCCGCCGTGAACGGAAACGTCAGCGCCACACCGATCGTCGACGCGCCCGCGGGGGAACTGTCGGTCCGCTACGACGAGAACCGCAAGGTGTGGCAGATGAGCTACCTGGACACCGCGAAGGCGGCTCTGGTTGTGCGGGAATCGGATTCACCGCAGGGCGCGTGGTCCGACAGCGCGGTCACGGTCAGCGCGCTGCAATTCCCCGAACTGTACGGCGGTTTCATCCACCCGTGGTCGACCGGTCAGGACCTGTACTTCACCATGTCGACCTGGAACGACTACAACGTCTACCTGATGCACGCCACACTGAACTGAGTGGACGAAAAGAGCGGGCCCGCACGGATTGTGCGGGCCCGCTCTCGTCAGGTTCCGAGGCTCAGCTGAGGCGCACTTCGGCGATGGCGCGACCGAAGAGCTTCTTGCCCTCCGACGTCGCGCCCAGCACGACGGTGGCAGCACCGGTGGCCGCGTCCACCGACTTCACCTTGCCGGTGAATTCGACGTAGGTCGGGGCGGTCGGCTCGACCGGCACGAAACCGGAGAAGCGGACGCTGAACTTGCCCAGCGCCGACGGGTCGCCCAGCCAGTCCACCAGGTAGCCGGCGGTCAGGCCCATGGTGAGCATGCCGTGCGCCACCACGGTCGGCAGGCCGACCAAGGTGGCGGCGGTGTCGCTGAAGTGGATCGGGTTCGGGTCGCCGGAGACGCCGGCGTAGTTGACCAGGTCGCCCCGGGTGACCGGCACCTTCGCGGCGGGCAGTTCGGCGCCCGCGGCCACGCCCGCGGCGGTCGGGACGGTGTTGACCGGCAGCGGCGCGGCGGGGGCGGCGGGCTCGGCCACCTCTTCCGGGGCCAGCAGGATCAGACCGTTCGGGTCGGTGTCGAACTGGCCGGGCTCGACGACATGGCCGTGCATGACCACGCCCGACACCGTCTCGACCGCGACCGGGTCGATCTCGACGCCCTTGCGGGCCACGATGGTGGTGGTGGCGACCAGCACCGGCCGCACGTCGGCATCGGTCAGGGTGACCTTGACGGTGATGAAGTCGTTGTCGCCGAAGCCGCGGATGTTCTCCACCACCACGTCCACGCCCAGCCGGTCCCCGGCCAGGATCGGGCGGTGGTACTCGAAGACCTGGTCGGTCTGGAGGATCTGCGAGACGTCGTACTCGGTGAGCACCGAGCCGATCAGCGAGCGGGTGGTGGCCGCGCCGATCACCGAGGCGAAGGTCGGCGAGGCCAGCAGACCGCCGTAACCGAGCTCGGCGGCGACGGTCTCGCGGTGGTGGGCGGCGTGGTCGTTGCGCACGGCGCGCGCGAATTCGCGGATCTTCTCGCGGCCCACGTCGTAGTGATCGCGCACCCGGAAGTGACGGCCGACCAGTTCGGCGGCGGTGGCCTTGGTCGGTTCCACGATGGTCTCCGCTTCCAGAACCGCCAGGGTCTCTGCCGCATCCGGCACGATGTGCTCAGCCGTATCCGGCATCCGTACTCAGCTCCTGCATTCGTAACTTTATGGACGGTGTACAACACCGCTGAAGTGCCGGAATGCCGAAATGGCCAGCCCAGACAACCCAGACACCCTACCGACGTGCAGGTCTATTGACCAGGTGTATGTGATGTTCATCGCGAGCACGAGCGAGAACGTGTCAGGCCATTTCGCCGAAGCTGTCGATACCGGTTTTCGCGCCGGTCAGTGCGCGTTCTTGGGCTCACACACCTTCCACGAACCACCCTCGTTCCGCAGGTCGAAGGTCCGCGAGGAGAGCTTCGCCGGATCCGCCTCGGTGAACACCGTCGCCTGCGCCAGCGCGGCATCGCCGGTGATCTGGATGGCGTCCACGCTCTTCACCTGCGGGATGCTCTTCTGCTCCTTGGAGGTCTTGTACACGCTCGCGAACTGGTCGGCCGAGATCTTCTGATAGAAGTCGTGCTGCGCACCGCAGGTCACCGTCCGCAGCGTGTCCAGGTTCCCGTTGTCCAGGGCATCGGTGTACGACGTGATCGTCTGCTGCACCAGCGCTTCCGGCGAATTGTCATCGTTGTGCTTCTTCACGCCGAGCACCACGCCGACGATCGCGACCACCGCGACCAC
Source organism: Nocardia sp. NPDC005746 (assembly GCF_040630785.1). Classification (NCBI taxonomy): domain Bacteria; kingdom Bacillati; phylum Actinomycetota; class Actinomycetes; order Mycobacteriales; family Nocardiaceae; genus Nocardia; species Nocardia sp. NPDC005746. The sequence goes on along the minus strand of NZ_JBEXYE010000015.1, from coordinate 115,054 downwards.
CGCCGCGGCCACGCCGATCCATAGCTTCTTCGACCCGCCACCGGACTTCGCGGCGCCGTCGACCGGCTCGGCCGCCGGAACCCGCTGCGGCTGCGCCAGCCCGCCGATCCCGGGCACGCCCTGCGATCCGCCGATCCCGGGCTGCGGCGCACCGAGACCCGGCCGGCCACCCGGTCCCTGCGGAGCACCCGAACCCGGCTGCCCCTGCGGCGCATTCGGCCCGTGCGGAGCGTTCGGTCCCTGCGCACCCGGTCCCTGCGGTGCGTTCGGGCCGTTCAGCGACTGGGGTCCCTGCGGCCCACCCGGTCCCTGCGGACCCTTGGGCGCGTTCGGTCCCTGCGGTCCGCGCGGACCCTGCGGCGCACCGGCCCCGACCCGCTGCGGCGACGCGATCCTCGGCCCGCCGATCGGCTGACCCGGCATGGTCGACTGGGTGTCCGCCGGAGACGGCGCGGTCGCGGGCCGGCGCGGGCCCATCGGAGGAGCCATCGGCGGCCGCGGCGGCGACGGCCGCGTCTCCTCGACGGGCGCGTCCGGAGCGGTCCCCTTCGGCCCGATATTCCGCGGCCCCGCGTTCAACCGAGGCGTCTGCGGCGGCTTGCTGACCGCCCGACCCTGCGGCCCCGAAACCCGAATCTTCTCGGTCCCGGTCTCACCCGACACCACCGGCAGCGCCGTCGTGGCGTCATCGGCCGGATTCGGCACCCGCTTGATCACCACGGTCGCCGCGTCCCCGGAGCCCTCGGCCCCGGACCCGCCGTCCTTCGCATCGGCGGGGGTCCCGGAATCACCGGTGCCACCGGACTTCTCACCGGCCGCGGCATCGCCCGACTTCTCGTCGTCATCGGCCGAAGCGGCGGGCATCCCCTGCGTCGAAACATCCTCCGGCGCGGTCTTCCCCGACTTCCCGCCCTTACCGGCAGCTTCGGCCGAGGCCGCAGCAGCCGCGCCGGCGCCCGCGGCGCCGACGGCCGCGCCGCCCGCGACGGTCTTCCCGGAATCGGTGGAGCCGGATTGCCCCTGCTCGCCGGGCTTCCCGGCGCCCGGACCACTCGCACCCCGTGCGGGCCGCTGAATCTTGATCATCTGCGTGGTGGCATCGGCCTGCGCGTCGGCGCCCTGCGCGCCTCCGCCCGCCTTCTCCCCGGCGGGTCGCTGAATCGGAATGAACTGGGTCGGAGCGTCATCGGCGGGCGACGGCGCTCCCGGCCCCTGCCCACGTCCGGCCGGCTGCGCGCCCGCACCGGATTGTCCAGCGCCGCTGGGCTTTCCGCCGGTCGCGGGCTGTCCGTCGGACGCCGCGGCACCCTGGCGTTCCCGGGACTCGGGAGCCTGGGGCTTTTCGTCCGGCCCGGATCGCGCGCCCTCCGAGGGGCGTCCACCCGCGGCGTTCCCGGAACCGGGTGCGGCAGCGCCGGACTGCGCGGACGCGCCCGGCTGTACGCCCGAGCCGCCGGGCGAGGGCTGCCCACTCGGCGTGCTCTGCGGCTTGAACTCACCCGAGCCCTGGCGCGCGGCCGCCGGCTGTCCGCCGGACCCACCCTGCGCTCCGGCAGGGTTGCCCGGTAGTCCACCGGGCGCGCCTTGTGATCCGCCGGACCCGCCCTGCTGTCCGGCAGCTGTGCCCTGAGCTCCAGCTGACGTGCCCTGGGGTCCGGCAGGTTCACCCTGCGGTCCGGCCGGCGTGCCCGGCGTTCCGGCGGGCGGCTGCACTCGGCCCGCGCCGGCCTGGTCGGCGGGAGACTGGCCTCGGTTCGCGGCCGGGGGCTGGACGCGGTTCGCGCCCGGAGTGCCTGCGGGCTTGGAGGTTTCGTAGTGGATGGTGGCGAAACCGGCGGGGCCGGACTTGGCCTGCGGGGTCTTGGGGGCGCCGGGTCGAGGTGCGCCGGTGCGGATTTCCTCGGTGCGCGCGTTGGGGGAGGGGATGGCCTCGGTGGCGGCGGTCGCGGGTGCGGCGTCGGCGGTCGCCGGCGTGCTCGTGCCGTTCGCGGCCGCGGGAGCGGACTGGTCGGCCGGGTTCGCCGGGCGGGCGGGGGTGGCGCTGGTGTCCGTGTCGCCTGCGGCGGGACCCGATGCCTGGTTGGCAGAGCCCTGCTGCTGTTGGTCGTCTTTCGGGTCGGACACGCGCTGCACCCCTCGTATCGGCGGAACTGTGATTCGAAGGTCAGCCTACTGAGCATTCCGGGTACCGGTGCAGAATGATCGGCATGACCTCCTTCGGCGATCTGCTCGGACCGCAGCCGGTCCTCCTTCCGGAAAACATCGACGCGGAGGACGCGCTGCTCCAGAAACAGGACCCGGTGCAGGTCGCCGCGGCCCACCCGACCGCCTCCATCGCCTGGGCCCACCTGGCCGAAGCCGCCCTGGAGCGGGGCGCCGCCGCAGACGGCGACGTCAACCTCGACATCATCTCCGCCTACGCGTTCGCGCGCACCGGCTACCACCGCGGCCTGGACCTGTTGCGCCGCAACGGCTGGAAGGGCTTCGGCCCGGTGCCGTGGAGCCACGAGCCCAACCAGGGCTTCCTGCGCAGCGTGGGCGCGCTCGCCAAGGCCGCCCGGGCCATCGGCGAGACCGACGAGTACGCGCGCTGCCTGGACCTGCTCGAGGACTGCGACCCGCGCGCCGCCGCCGAGCTCGGCCTCGACTGAATTGACCGGTGGCCTGGGCGAAACCATCGACGCCGCCCGCGAGAGCGGCGTCACCCGCATGCGCAAGGCCGCCGGACGGGTCCGCTCGTCACTGTTGCCGATCGTGCAGTGCGCCATCGGCGCGGGCGTGGCCTGGTTCATCGCTCACAATGTGATCGGGCACGAACACCCGTTCTTCGCGCCGATGGCGGCCATGATCTCCATCGGCGTCTCGTTCGGGGCCCGGCTGCGCCGCTCGATCGAGCTCATCGTGGGCGTGGCCGTCGGCATCGGCATCGGGGACCTGTTCGTGTCCCGGGTCGGCACCGGCGGCTGGCAGATCATGCTGCTGGTGGTGCTGGCCATGTGCACCGCCGTCTTCCTCGACGGCGGTCCCGTCATCACCATGCAGGCGGCCAGTTCCGCGGTGCTGGTGGCGACCCTCTACCCACCCGGCCAGGGCGGCGCGTCGCTGCGCATGATCGACGCCCTGGTGGGCGGACTGGTCGGCATCGTGGTGGTGGCGGCCATTCCCCTGCACCCGGTCCGCCGTGCTCGGGAGCAGGCGGCCGGAATCCTGGAGGTGATGGGCGCGGCCCTCACCGAATGCGCGGACGGCCTGCTCGAACACGACGCCGCCAAGATCAAGGCGGCTCTGGAGGCGGTGCGCGGCACGCAGGGTGCGATCGACTCGCTGCGCAACACTCTCGAGGGCAGTCGGGAGATCATTCGAATCTCCCCGCTGTACTGGAACTCTCGCGCCCGCCTGAGCCGGTTGCGCTACGCCGCCGACCCGCTCGACAACGCGGTCCGCAACACTCGCGTGCTGCTGCGCCGCGCCCTCACCTCGGTCCGCGACGACGAGGTGCTCGACCCGGGCCTCATCGTGGAGGTCGAGAAGCTCGGTCAGGCGGTCGACGTAGTGCGACGCATGATGCTCGCCGACCCGGACGAGAAGCCCGATCCCGCCGAGGCGACCCGCGTGCTGCGATCGGTCGGCAAGGGCGCGACCAAGGATCTGGTCGACGGTGCGGGCCTGTCCGCGCACGTGGTGTTCGCCCAATTGCGGTCCATCGTGGTGGATCTCATGCAGGTGTGCGGGGTGCGGCGGCTGTCGGCCATGGCACTGCTGCCCCCGACCGTCGCACACCCCTACGTCACGCCGATCGACTGACTCAGAGCCAGAAGCGCGTCAACCGGCTGCCCATCGACCACCACCAGCCCGGCAGCCCGGACAGCTCGAACAGCGCGTTCACCCCGTCGAAGAACAGCCGGTTCAGCTGCGGCGTGAACAACAGCGCGAACAGGATCAGCAGGCCGTACGGCTTGATCTGATCCAGCGACCGCCGGGTCTGATAGCTCAGCGACGGCTCCAGGATCCCGTACCCGTCGGTGCCGGGAATCGGCAGCAGATTCAGGACGGTCGCCGAAATCTGGAGGAAGGCAAGGAAACTCAGCCCGAACCAGAACGCGGCGTTCGAATGCCGACTACCCCACAGCGACACCATCACCAGCAGCACCACCGCGCACAGCGCGTTCACCGCGGGCCCCGCCCCACTGATCATCCGCTGCGTGCGCGGACTGAAATTGTGCGAGTGCACGTACACCGCGCCACCCGGCAGCGCGAACCCGCCGAGCGCGATGAACACCACCGGCAACCCGATCGACAGCAGCGGATGGCTGTACTTGAGCGGGTTCAGCGTGAGATACCCGCGCATCTCGACTTCCCGGTCCCCGGCTCGCCATGCCACGAACGCGTGCGCGAACTCGTGCAAACAGACCGTCACGATCCACCCGGCCACCACCAGGATGAACACTCCGAATTGGGCTTGGCGCGAATCGAGGTCGGCGTTCCAGGCGAGTACCCCGCCCAGTACCGCGACCGCCACCACCGCCAGGAACACCGGGCTGGGCCGGACCGCCCCGGAGGCCCGTCTCACCGCGCGCGCGTCATCCACCTGTCACTCCCAACCGGCCCGGCTCGTTGTCGCCGTGCCGACACCCATTCTGGGGGTGAATCAGCGAACCAGCAGCCAAGGCTCGTGGTGTCGATAGAACGTGGAGCGCTTCACCACCCGATCGGTGGTGATCCCGTCGCGGGTGACCAGCGCGCCCGGGGTGCCGAGCTGCATGGCGCGCCCGGCGACCCAGCGCTTCTTGCGCAGTCCGCGGTGCACGGTGGCGTGCAGGCCCGGCATCTCCAGCATGGGCGAAACATGCAGGGCCGCGACCTTTCCGGTGAACAGCCGGGTGTCGTCGACGTAGGCCTCGCCCTCGAGTTTCGCGCCGCCCTCGCCGACGATGGTGGCGCGGCCGATGAGCACCTTGCCGGTGTCGTCGCGGATCAGCGGGGTCTCGACGGCCCGGCCCTCGAGCGCGCGCTTGGCGGCGGCGGATCCGGTGCCGGTCTCGTAGGCGCGGGAGCCGTAGGTGCGGTCGATGGGTACGTAGCCGATCTCCACGCCGAGACGTTCGGTGCGCATGAGATGGGTGAGCACGGCGGCCAGTCCGGCATCCTCACCGAGCACGATGAGGCGCGGCAGACTGTCTGCGGCCATCACCGGCAGCAGCTCGTCCAGGGTCCCGGTATCGGGAATGGCGGCGGTCTGCGTGAGGGACAGAGAAGCGAGCGCGATGGGAACGGGTGCGCCGTCGCAGCGGAGAACATGGGTACTCAACTGCCGAACACCCTCCTCTGGCCTGCCAACACCTATCCGCCTCGCTGCGTCCCGATGGAACCCCCTGCCGGTCCCTCTCCCCGTGCCACCATAGCCCTGTCTCATTTGCCCTGCTGTCCTCAGTGCGTATCCGTTATGTCTGGTTCACACAGGGTCGAGTCGGGTGCATGCAGAGCCGGGGCGTGCACCTGGACGTATGTGGTCATCCAGTAAAGTGTGCCCACGGCCACCGCCTTCTGATGGCGGGTAGCTGCAGCAACATGGGTGCTGCGCGTCGAACCCGTAGGAGACACTCGCATGCCGGCAATCGTGCTGATCGGCGCCCAGTGGGGCGACGAAGGCAAGGGCAAAGCCACCGATCTGCTCGGTGACCGAGTCCAGTGGGTAGTTCGATACCAGGGCGGCAACAACGCGGGGCACACCGTGGTGCTGCCGAACGGTGAGAGCTTCGCGCTGCACCTGATCCCGTCCGGCATTCTCACCCCCGATGTGACCAACGTCATCGGCAACGGCGTGGTCGTGGATCCGGGCGTGCTGCTGGCCGAACTCGCCGGTCTCGAAGAGCGCGGCGTGGACACCTCCCGCCTGCTGCTCTCGGCCGACGCGCACCTGATCATGCCGTACCACGTGGCCATCGATAAGGTCACCGAACGCTTCCTCGGCAACAAGAAGATCGGCACCACCGGCCGCGGCATCGGCCCCTGCTATCAGGACAAGGTCGCCCGCGTCGGCGTCCGCGTGGCCGACGTGCTGGACGAGAAGATCCTCACCCAGAAGGTCGAGGCCGCACTGGAATTCAAGAACCAGGTGCTGGTCAAGATCTACAACCGCCGCGCGCTGGACCCGCAGCAGGTGGTGGACGAGGTGCTGGAGAAGGCCGAGGGCTTCAAGCACCGCATCGCCGACTCCCGCCTGCTGCTCAACGAGGCGCTGGAGCGCGACGAGATCGTGCTGCTGGAGGGCTCGCAGGGCACGCTGCTCGACGTCGACCACGGCACCTACCCCTACGTGACCTCGTCCAACCCGACCGCGGGCGGCGCGGCCGTGGGTGCGGGCGTCGGCCCCAACAAGATCACCACGGTGCTCGGCATCCTGAAGGCGTACACCACCCGCGTCGGCTCCGGCCCGTTCCCGACCGAACTCTTCGACGAATCCGGCACCTACCTGGCCAAGACCGGCGGCGAGGTCGGCGTCACCACCGGCCGCGCCCGCCGCACCGGCTGGTTCGACGCCGTGATCGCCCGCTACGCCACCCGCGTCAACGGCATCACCGACTACTTCCTCACCAAGCTGGACGTGCTCTCCAGCCTGGACACCGTCCCGATCTGCGTCGCCTACGAGATCGACGGCGAGCGCGTCGAGCAGATGCCCACCACCCAGACCGACTTCCACCACGCCAAGCCCATCTACGAGGAGATGCCCGGCTGGTGGGAGGACATCTCCGGCTGCCGCACCTTCGAGGAGCTCCCGGCCAACGCCCAGGCGTACGTGCAGCGCCTGGAAGAGCTGTCCGGCGCGCGGGTCTCGTGCATCGGCGTCGGCCCGGGCCGCGATCAGACCATCGTCCGCCACGACATCCTGGGCTGACACGCCCGAGCCGTGAAGCGACTTCGCCCCCGCCGCATCGAATGCGGCGGGGGCGAAGTGTTTCCGGCGGTATCAGTAGGTGATGAGGGGAGCCAGCGGGTCGGCCGCGTGCGGGGTGAGGCCCTGATACGCCGCGGCGATCGACTTCACCGCAACGCGGATATCGGCCTCCTCATGCGTGAAGGGGAGGCGGATGAACCGCTCGAACGCGCCCTGGACGCCGAAACGTGGTCCGGCGGCGAGCAATACGCCGTGATTGGGGGCGGTGGCGGCGAGCGCCGTCGAGACCGGAGCGGGGAGCTGAGCCCACAGGGACATGCCGCCCGCGCCGGGGGTGACCCGCCAATCGGGGAGTTCCTCGGCGAGGGTTTCCAGCAGGACCGCGCGGCGGGAGCGGAGTTGCGCCCGGCGGGTGGTGAGGATCTCGTCCTCGTTGCGGAGCAGATGGACGGTGGCCAGTTGGTCCATCACCGGGGTGCCGAGGTCGACGGTGGAGCGGGTGCCCAGCAGTTTGGTGATCAACGGCTGATTGGCGCGGACCCAGCCCACCCGCAGACCGCCCCAGAACGACTTCGAGGCCGAACCGATGGTGACGATCTCCGAGCCGCGGGCGAAAGCCGCCGCGGGCGGCGGGGATTCGATATCGGAGAGATTCAGGTCGCCCATCGACTCGTCGACGATCACCGTCATCCGGGTCTCGCGGGCGATGGCGGCCAGTTCGGCGCGGCCCTCCGCGTCCAGCAGATGCCCGGTGGGGTTGTTGAAGTCGGGGATCAGGTACGCCATGCTGGCGGCGGTTTGCCGTGCGGCACTGCGGATTCCGTCCAGATCCCAGCCGTCCGGGCGCATCGGCACCGGCACCGGGCGCGCGCCCACATCGCGAATCGCCTCGATGGCGTTCGGGTAAGTGGGGTGCTCGATCAGGACCCGCTCGGCCGGGGTGGTGAGCACATTGAGCAGCAGGCGCAGGCCGTGCTGCGCGCCCAGGGTGATGAGGATCTGGTCCGGTTCGGTGGGCAGGCCGCGTTCGGTGTAGCGGCGGGCCAGCGCCTCGCGCAGCATGAGCACGCCCACCGGGTCCATGCCGTGCGTACCCAGATAGGTCGGAAGACCTTGCAGGGCAAAGGAGTACGCCTCGGTCATCTGCGGCGGGGCGGCCATGGACGCATAGGTCATGTCGATGGTCGGCAGTTCCGGCTGCGCCATCATGGCCAGGATGCTGCGGGCCGGCTTCGCGCCGTCGTGGACCACGGTCGGCGGCAACGCCACCGTGCTGCGCGAACCCTGACGGCTGATCAGGTAACCGTGTTCGCGCAGTAGCGAATACGCGGAGGTGACGGTGGTGCGGCTGACCGCGAGGCTGGTGGACAGGTCGCGTTCGCTGGGCAGGGCCACGCCCAGCGGGGCGCGGCCGTCGTGGATGAGCAGGCGGATGCTCTCGGCCAGGGCCACGTACGCGGGCCGCGTGGACCGCTTGCCGTTGTCGGCGGCCGCGCCCGATTCGTCGTTACGCCACCGGCCCAGGTCGCGTGTGAGGCTGGCCGCGCCGATCACTCGTGTCGCCATACAGGCCAGTATCCAGGCACTGGATATTTTCTTCAAGTCCAGGGCGGGTCCATCATGGGGGCATGGTCGCACTACTCGGTTCCCTCGTGATTGTCGCCGCGTTCGCCGGTCTCGTGTACCGGTTCGCGCCCGCACCCGGCGAGCGCTGGGGTGTGCTGCTGGAGCGGTATCGCCCGCATGCCCCCATGTCGGACTGGTCGGTCGGCGAATATGAAGCGGCCCGCCAGTATTCGGACCTCGCCGCCATCGCCTCGCTGCGTCCCGACGTGCCCTCGGAGCCCGCGCGCCGGAAGGCGGGCCGCGGCGCCTCGGCCGCGGCGGCCCTCTCCACCATTCCCTGCCGCAATGAGTCAGTCCAGTTCTAGCGAACTGGCCTTGAATCTGCGTTCTGTCGGTGCCAGCGTGCACACTGGCCTTATGTCCGCCCCGGTCCGCCCCCAGGCGTCGGCGGCGCTCTTCGATACCGCGATCGGCGTCTGCGCCATCGCGTGGAGCGCCACCGGCGTCCTGCGTTTCGCCCTCCCCGACCGCGACCCGGCGGCCACCCGCACCCACATCCTGCGCCGCCACCGCCGCGCCGACCTCCACGAGGCCGCCCCCACCCCCGAGATGGCCGAGGCCATCGCCCGCATCCAGGCCCACCTGACCGGCGACCTCGACGACCTCCGCTGGATTCCCGTGGACCCCACCCTCTTCAACGACTTCGACCGAGCCGTCTACGAGGTCACCCGAGCCATCGACCCCGGCCACACCCTCAACTACGGCGCGGTCGCCAACCGCATCGGCGCCCCCGGCGGCGCCCAGGCCGTAGGCCAATCCCTCGGCCGCAACCCCATCCCGCTGATCATCCCCTGCCACCGAGTCCTCGCCGCCGACCACGCCCTCCACGGCTTCTCCGCCCCCGGCGGCCTCACCACCAAACAGCGCCTCCTCGAAATAGAGCGCACCCCCGGTTTCGGCGAACCCACCCTCTTCTGACCCTGCTCACCCGAACAACGACAACGCCCACACCGACCAGACCGGTGCGGGCGTCGCCACGAAATCCGCTGTCAGTCCCGAGTTCTCATGACGTGATTCCAGCCGAGCTACGGGCGGATGAGAGCCTCCACGTCCAAGTCCGGGAGCTGGTTGCGTGTGCAGAACACCCACACGTCGGCGCCGGGGGTGAAGGTCATCCGCGCCGTGCCGCGGTCCCTGCACGAGACCGATCGGCGGCGCGCCGTTGACGTTACGGCGGCTGCAGACTCCAGCCATCGCAGTGCCACCACTCGCCGGGTGCGGTATCCGCCCGGATCACGCCGCCCGGCTCGGTCGTGATGACCGGCGCCGTGGCCGAGGCCGAATCAGAGGGCACTGCCCAGGAAGCCGCCGATGGCAGCGCCACCCGTGCCGCCGACGGCGGCACCTAGGGTGGCAGCGGGAAGGCCCACGGCCGCGGCGCCGGCCGCCGCGCCGATACCGCCACCGATGAGCGCGCCACCGACCATGCCGCCGGGTACATCGATCGGAGCGAGTCCCGGCATGACCACTGCGGCGGCGGATCCGAGGCCGAATCCGATCGCGGTGCCGATGGCCGCACCGGCCGTTCCGCCCATGGCCGCACCGACCAGGGCGGCGGGGACTCCCGCGCCCACAGCTCCCGCGCCCGCTCCGATGGCGGCTCCGCCCAGGGTGCCCGCGGCGATCTTGTCGGAGCGGGTCGGGCTGACGCCGATGGAGTTGAGGCCGGTGGCGAGGCTCGCTTCGGCGTCGGCGGCGACGCCGTTGACGCCGTCGAGGACGGTCTCGGGGAGTTCGTCCGGGGCAGGGGTGGTGAAGTCGCCGATACGGACGGTGCGCGGAGGCGGGGCGATGGGGAGGACCGGCGTGACGACGGTGGGGGCGTGCAGGGATTGGACGTCCAGGGCCGGGGCCGCGTCCCGGGTGTTGGGGACGGGGCGGAAGTTGGCGGGGACCGGGTAGTCCGCGAGCTGGGACGGTGGCTGCGGCGACGCGGGCCGGGGGCGGGGGATGGTGACGCCGGGCTGCACGGTCGTCACGCGGACGGGGTGGTCCTGGTCGCCGGTGGGGAGCGCCACGCCCGGCTGGGCGGCGGCGGTGCGGGGTGAGGGGAGGATGCCGGGGCCGGTGGCGTCGATGCTCTGCGGGTTCGGGGCGGCGGGTCCGGGCCGGGCGGTGTTGTGCGGGGAGCTGTTGCCGCCCGGTGTGCCGGTGCTGCCCGTCAGGGGCACGGAAGCCTGGGTGGCGGTGCCATCGGCCACCTGGGCCGGTTCACCGGCGTTCGAGCAGGCCACGGCCAGTGCCAGCGGAATGGCCCCGACCACGAGCGCGCGCCGGGCGACGCTGCTGTTCATTTCACGATTTCGTCCACGCACGCGAAACACCAACTTTCCGAACGTATTTCGTTTCACCGGTCCGGCGGACCGCCCATCGATGCCGGTGATTCGCGACCGCCGCTGCCGGAGCGTTGCCGCCGGTCCGGTGTAACCGCGTTGACGCACGTCACAGCACCGGATCGGGGGTGCGAAGTTTTCCGGCCCTCAGGTTGTGACCCTCATCGGGTTCACGCTGCGCGGAAAGGTGACTGATGGAGAGCTGTTGGCTCCAGCCTCAATTGCCGACCCGGTGACATGACCGTGGGTGGCGGGAGATATCGCATATTTTGCTGGTAAGCGGTGCGAACAACCCGGCGTCGGGTCAGTTCACGGTGCTGCCGGACGATGTCCCGCCCCGCATGAGATCGGCCAGCGCCTCGCGATCGGTGACATCGAGCTTGATGCACGCCCGGTACAGATGCCCCTCGACCGTGCGCACCGAGACGGTCAGCCGATCCGCGATCTGCCGGTTCGACAGCCCGGCCGCGACCAGATTCGCGATCTCCCGTTCCCGCGCGGTGAGCGGCAACGGCTGCGCGGACTGCCGCAGCGCCGGGGTGGAGGCTCCGCCGCAGGCGGCGGCGAGCCGGTTGGCGGTGGCCGCGGATTCCAGCAGGCGGCGGCGATCCCCGGCCCGCTCATGCGCGGACGCGGCCTGCGCGGCGGCGTCGGCGGCCGACAGCATCGCCCCGATGGACTCGAATTCCGCTGCGGCGGTGTCCAATCCGGGCCCGTCGTGGGCGGCGACCGCGACCGCGTGCCGGGCCTGCACCTGCACCAGCCGCCCGTCGATGCGCGCCGCCAGATCGGCGAGCCGGCCTGCCACCGTGGCATCGCCGAAGCGGGCGGCGGTGTGCAGCGCCATCGCTTCGACAGCGTGCTGATGCGATCGCGCGGCCAGGTCGGCGGCGCCGATGGCGAGCCGGACCGCGGGCGTCGCGGTGCCTTCGGCGGCGGCCTGCATCGCGCGCGCCAAATCCAGCATCGCCTCGTACACCGCGCTGTGCCGCCCGCCCCGGAAGGACGCCGCCGCAATGGCTTCCGCGGCGTCGGCGGAGCGCCCGAGCGCCGAATAGGCCTCCGCGAGGCGCAGTTGGGCCGGGAACATCCAGGCCGCCGCGCCCTCGGTGGTGAGCGCGGCGAGCGCCTGCTCGAGATTGTCGATGCCCTGGGGGAACTTGCCCTGCGCCACATCCACGGTGCCCTGCAGGATCTTGGCCAGGCCCCAGGCCAGGTATTGCCCGGCGGAGGAGAACGGGTAGGGCCGGTTGGCGCACCCCCGTGCGGCTTCGAGTTCGCCGGTGAAGGTGAGCGCCAGGACTTCCGCGTGCGTGAACATGAACCGGTTCAGGCCGTCGATGTGCGGTTCCACGGCGTGCCCGCGGGCGGCGTACTGCCGGGCCGCCTCGCCGCGCCCCATGAGCGCCAGCGCGAGCCCGCCGCCGAACGCGGCCCAGTACACCGCCCAGGGCGGCGCCTCGGGCGTGGACATGACTGATTCGGCGAGGGTGAACGCCTCCTCGATGCGGTTCTCGTTGACCGCGCACGCGGAGGCCAGGCCGTCCAGCGCCGCAATGATTTTCGGGTGGCTGACCCGTTTGCGCACCGAGGCCAGCACCTCGTCGGCGCGGTCGGCGTCGCCCATGGACCACAGCAGATTCGCGACCCGGGTGCTGCCCCAGCGCGCCAGCTGGACCTCGGTGAGCTGGTCGGGGTCGAATCCGGCGAGGGTGCGTTCGGCCTCGATGCGATGCCCCTGCCAGAGCAGGGCGCGGGCGAGCAGATCGGCGGCCTCGACGCCGCCCTGTCGTTCCACCGCGGCGCGCGCGAACCGTTCTCCCAGTGGCAGATTCGCCAGGCTGATGGCGTCGGCGGCCGCGGCCTGGAACAGTTCCAGGTCCGCGGATTTGTCGCTGTCCAAGGCCAATTCGGCGAGCCGGATGCGTTCGGAGGCGGAGTTGACGGGCCGGTCCTTGAGCGAGGAGTACAGCCGCCCGCGCAGCCGCCGCGCCGACGCGATGCCCAGTCGCCGCCGGATCACCTCGCCGAACAGCGGATGGTTGTAGCGCACCAGCAGCTGGTGCCCGTTCTCGACAATCCTGATGAGCCCGCGGGTTTCGGCCGATTCGACGGCTTCCTCGCCCGCGATCTCGGATAACACGTCCAAGTCGATGGGCTCGCAGAAGGTGAGCAGTTCCAGCACCCGCAGCACCGATTCGGGCAGCTGTTCCACCCGATCCTCCAGCAGCGCCGCCAGTTCCGAGGTGACCGCGGCCCGCCCGCGCAGCTGCCACACCCCGTTGACCTGTCGCAGCGTGCCCGCTTCGAGCGCGCCGTCGACGAGGTGGCGCAGGAAAAGCGCGTTGCCGCCGGAGGATTCCCACATCAGGTTGGCGGTGAAGCCCTCCAGCTGCCCGCCCAGCATGGATTCCACGAGTTCGACGCTCTGCCGCTGGGTGAACGGCCTGAGGTCGATGCGCAGCAGATGGCCGTCCTTCCACAGCGAGGTGATGGCGTCGGGCACCTGCACCCCGCTGCGCACGGTGGCCACGATGTGGGCGGCCTTGTCGATGGCCAGCTGCAGTAGCAGGGTGGCGGAGAGCTGGTCGAGCAGATGGGCGTCGTCGACGCCGATGATGGTGTGTCCGTCGGAGAGCAGCGCTTCGCGGGCGGCGGCCATGAAGGTCACCGGGTCGTGGGCGGTGTACACCCCCACCATGTGCGCGAAGACCCCGAGCGGAATGCTGCGGGCGGACTCGGTGCCGGCCACCCAGCGGACATTTCCCGCGGAGGCGGTGGCCATCCGCGCCAGCGTGGTTTTCCCGACCCCCGCGTCACCCGTGAGCACCACACCGACGAAGTCGCCGCCGGTGAGCGCCGACCTGATCGATTCGAGCTCGTTCTCCCGTTCGACCATCGGCCAATTCCGAGCCATAGGTCAACTGTAGTTCGCCGGGCCCGCCCCGGCGGTCGGAACGCGGGCCTGCGAGCTGCGGTTTTTATTCGTTGACCAGCCGCAATCCGGGGGTTCGGGCGTGTCGCCGGTCGACCAGCCAGATCATGACCGTCTGGTCTGCGGCCGGATCCAGGGTCTCCACTTCGACCTCCACCTCGCCGCGCAGCGGGTGTTGCAGGCGCACCACGACGGAACGGAAGTCGGTGAGCCGGTGCTCGCGCCAGCGCCGCTCGAATTCGGGATTGCGGCTCAGGGTCTCGATGGTCCCGGCGACCGACGGGTCGTCGGGGAACCGGGTGGCGGCGGCCCGCAGCGCCGAGGTGGCCATGTCGGCGACGTCGGGCCAGTTCAGGAAGGTTTTCCGGGCGGCCGGATGGTCGAAGACGTAGATCGCGAAGTTGCTGTGCGCCTCGGTGTCGAACATGCCGAGCGGTTCGGCGAAGTCGCGGAAGGACGGGTTCCAGGACAGCAGGTTCAGCCAGCGGCCGAGCACGAAGGCGGGCGTGGGCTGCAGGGCGTCGATGACGGCCTGGATGGTGTCGGAGACCTGTTCGCGGGCCTGTCCGGCGGCCGGGCAGGAGGTCTTCTGTTCCAGGCTCAGGGCCAGCTTGCCGAAGTGGTGCTTCTCGACTTCGTTGAGCCGCAAGGCATCCGCGAGCGCGGCGAGCACGGCGGTGGAGGGGTTGGTGTCGCGTCCCTGTTCCAGCCGGGCCAGGTAGTCTGCGCTGACTCCGGCGAGCGCGGCCACCTCCTCGCGGCGCAGGCCGGGTGTGCGCCGGCGGCGGCCGCTGGGCAGGCCGACGTCCTCGGGCTGCAACTGGGCGCGTCGGGCGATCAGGAACTCGGCGAATTCGGAACGGGACACCCTTCCATACTGCCTGGTCCGTGTTCCGTTATCCCCGCCCTGCCAGTCCCCGGATAACCACGGTGTGGATAAACGGACCGGAGTCCACTTACGGTAGGTGGCATGACGACTTCCGAGCAGACCACCCTCGCCCCCGGCTCCTGGACCCTGGACGCCGCCCACTCCTCGGTCAACTTCACCGTGAAGCACCTGGGCATCTCCAAGGTCCGCGGCCGCTTCAACCGCTTCGAGACCGGCTTCGTGGTCAACGAGGCCGGCGAGGCCGCCATCGAGGCCACCATCTACTTCGACTCCTTCGACACCGGCAACGAGATGCGCGACGGCCACGTCCGCAGCGCCGACATCCTGGATGTCGCCAACCGCCCGCACCTGACCTTCCGCATCCCGGAGCCGATCGCCCTCTCCGAGGAGTTCGAGGTCACCGGTGAGGCCACCATCGGCGGCATCACCAAGCCGGTCACCCTCGCGGTCGAGTGGGGCGGCGTGCAGGTCTTCCCGCAGGACAACAAGGAGCACGCGGGCTTCAACGCCACCAGCTCCATCAAGCGCAGCGATTTCGACGTCGCGCCGGGCATGCCGAACGCCATGCTGAGCGACAAGATCGCCATCGAGCTGGACATCCAGCTGGTCGCCCCGTAATTCCCGAGCCACACCCCGCCGCATCGGAAAAGTCAACGCCCCCTGTGGAATTCCAGAGGGGGCGTTCGGCCGTCTACGGGGAGGTCAGTCGGCCCAGACGTTCTCGATCGGGGTGCCCTCGTTCGGCGGCGGCGTCGGAACCGCGGCCGGAGTGCGCGAGAAGCGCGGCGCCGGGGCGTGCTGCACGACGCCGTCGATCTCGACCAGGCCGGTGCGGGCCTGGATGTGCGGGTTCTGCTCGGCCTCGGTGAAGGTCAGCACCGGGGTGGTGCAGGCGTCGGTGTGCTCGAAGATCGCCCACCACTCGTCGCGGGTCTTGGTCTTGAACTTCTCGGTGAACAGCTTGCGGAGCTGGTCCTGGCCGTTGGGGTCGAGCTGGTTGGGCAGGCCCTCGGGCGAGATCTCCAGGCCCCGCAGCAGTTCAGCGTAGAACTGCGGCTCGATGCATCCGACGGCCATGTACTTGCCGTCGGAGGTCTCGTAGGTGTCGTAGAACGCCATGCCGGTGTCGAGCAGGTTGGTGCCGCGCTCGTCCGACCACAGGCCGACGCCCTTCATGCCCCAGATCATGTGCGACAGCGCGAGCGCGCCGTCGATCATGGCGGCGTCGATGACCTGGCCCTTGCCGGAGTTCTGACGTTCCACCAGCGCGGCCAGGATGCCGAAGACCAGGAACATGGAACCGCCGCCGAAGTCGCCGACCATGTTCAGCGGTGGAACCGGCCGCTCGCCCTTGCGGCCGATGGCGTTCAGCACACCGGTGAGGGAGATGTAGTTGATGTCGTGGCCCGCGCGGTCGGCCATCGGGCCGTACTGGCCCCAGCCGGTCATGCGGCCGTAGACCAGGCGCGGGTTGCGTTCCAGCGCGGCGTCGGGGCCCAGGCCCATGCGCTCGGTGACGCCGGGGCGGAAGCCCTCGAGCAGCACGTCGGCCTTGCCGATCAGGCCGAGCACCTTCTCGATGTCGGCGGGATCCTTGAGGTTGGCCTCGACGATGGTGCGGCCGCGCCACTGCGGGCGTTCCATGAAGCCGGGCAGCATGCCGGGCCGCTGGACCCGGACCACGTCGGCGCCGAGGTCGGCGAGCAGCAGTGCCGCGTGCGGACCGGGGCCGATGCCGGCCAGTTCAACAACCCGGATGCCCGCGAGCGGGCCCTGCTTGGCGGTGGATGGAGTGCTCACGCCCTACCTCGGTTCGTCGTCGAATGCTGCGCACCGGCTCACCCGCCGGTGTTGACGCTATGACAATAACGCGAAGGTTCGGAAGCGCGGAGGGCGCGGCCTATCGATCGATGCGGGGCAGCGGGAGCGTGGCAGGGTGCTGGGGAGCGGGCAGTTCCGAGCGCGGCAGCCGCAGCGTCGGCGGTTCCCCGGTCGAGCGGTTCGCGGCCGGGTCCTCGAAGTCGCGCACCTTGGCGGGCAGGCCGTAGAAGGCGCGGGCATTGTCTTCCAGGACCTTGTGCAGATCCGAGCCCACGGAGTCGGCGAGCAGGGAGATGTCGGCGTCGCGGAAGGGCCGTCCGGCCCGGGTACCCGGCAGATCGGTGCCGAACATGAGGGCTTCGGGGTTGACGGTGTGGATCTTGCGCAGGGCCGAGCCGACATTCATCGCCACCCGCCCGAAGCCGGAGGCCTTCACCTTGGCTCCCCGGTCGACCAGGTTGAGCAGGTACGGCAGGCAGTCGTCGGACATGCCCAGGTGGTCGATGGACAGCTTGGGCAGCTTGGTGATGACCGGTTCCAGCGAGCCCAGCATGGACCCGTCGATGTAGAGCTCGACATGCCACCCGGCCAGTTCGTAGGCGCGCAGGGCCAGCATGGTGAGTCCGACGATGTCGCCGCCCGCCCGCTTGAGGTTGAACCGGATGGCCCGCACCCCGGCCTTGCTCAGCGCGAGGATCTCGGCGTCGCTCGCGTCGACATGGAGATTGGTGACGCCGACCCAGCCCTCGCCGAGTTCGGCGAGGGCGGCCAGCAGATAGCTCTGATCGGTGCCCTGGAAGGACCCGCTGACCACCGCGCCACCGTCGATATCGAAGCGGGACATGCGCTTGCGATAGTCGGCGATGGTGTACGGGTCGGGCAGGTAGCCCTCGTTCTCGACCAGCGGGAACCGCGGATCGAAGATGTGGAGATGGGCATCGAACACGTGATCAGCATGCCTCAGAACGGTGACAAGTGTGGACAACCTTGTCCAGCAGGCGGATTCACGCTGGTCAGGACGTCGGGTCGGTGACCGCTCAGGAGGCCTTGTCGGGCTCGGAGGCGGCCAGCATCGCGTCGCGCTCGACGACCTTGACCCGCTCGCGGCCCTGCGGCTCGCCGAGGGCGCGCTCGTGCGCGTCCAGGCGGTACCAGCCGGCCCAGGTGGTGAACGGGATGCCTTTGCCCTCGAGGAACTCGGTGACGGCCTCGAGCTCCGGCTTGGCGGCCGGGGCGAAGTTGGCGGCGTCGTCGAGCAGGCAGGCGATGGTCTCGTTGGCGTCGCCCTTGGTGTGGCCGATCAGGCCGACCGGGCCGCGCTTGATCCAGCCGGTGACGTAGGTAGCGGGCATGTAGCGGGCCGCGCCGTCGGCGTCCTCGTCGATGATCACGCGACCGGCCTCGTTGGGCACGGTGCCAGCCTGGTCGTCGAAGGGCAGGGCCGGGATGTTCTGCGACAGGTAGCCCACCGCGCGGTACACGGCCTGGATGTCCCAGTCCTTGAATTCGCCGGTGCCCTTGCAGTTTCCGGTGCCGTCGAGCTGGGTGCGCTCGGTGCGCAGGCCCACGACCTTGCCGTCCTCGCCCAGGATCTCCGAGGGGTTCTCGAAGAAGTGCAGGAACAGCTTGTGCGGGCGGTTGCCGACGTCGCGGATGGCCCACTGCTCGAGGGTGTTGCAGATCATGTCGACCTGCTTGGAGTGCCGGCGCGCGGCCTCGGAGCCCTCGTCGTAGTCGATGTCCTCGGGGTCGACGATGACCTCGATGGTCGGCGAGTGGTCGAGTTCGCGCAGCTCGAGCGGGGTGAACTTGGCCTGCGCGGGACCGCGGCGGCCGAACACGTGCACCTCGAGCGCCTTGTTGCCCTTGAGGCCCTCGTAGACGTTCGGCGGGATCTCGGTCGGCAGCAGCTCGTCGCCGGTCTTGGCGAGCACGCGCGCCACGTCGAGGGCGACGTTGCCGACGCCGAGGACGGCGACCTTCTCCGCCTCCAGCGGCCAGGTGCGGGCGACGTCGGGGTGGCCGTCGTACCAGGACACGAAGTCCGCGGCGCCGTAGGAGCCGTCCAGGTCGATGCCCGGCACGCCCAGCGCGCGGTCGGCGTTGGCGCCGGTGGAGAAGATGACCGCGTCGTAGAACTGCTGCAGGTCCTCGAGGGTGATGTCGACGCCGTAGTCGATATTGCCGAGCAGGCGGACCTGCGGCTTGTCGAGCACCTTGTGCAGCGCGGTGATGATGCCCTTGATGCGCGGGTGGTCCGGCGCCACGCCGTAGCGGATCAGGCCGAAGGGCGCGGGCATGCGCTCGTAGAGATCGATGCTCACGTCCGCGTCGGACTTCATCAACGCGTCGGCGGCGTAGATGCCGGCCGGTCCTGCGCCCACGATCGCAATGCGTAGCGGGCGGGTCGCTGCACTCTGTTCGGTCATTCTTCCGCGCACCCTTTGGGTCGAAACTAACTTGCCGTCAAAACTCAGCCGTCGCTCTTAGCTTAGGCTAAGTTGACGCTCTGGCCTCGGCGGCCTCCGTTGGCCCCCGACGCTGCAGCGTTGCTGCGTAGTCTTGCTATTCCCGCGCTGGGGCGGGAAATTCTGCTGATTCTATCGATGGCACGCGGCGGCCCGCACAAGGGGACCAGGCATGATCTACCCATGAGCGACGCCGAGGAGACCCCGATCCGGATCGACCAGAACGAGACCCGCAGCATGTGGCCGTTCCTGGTGGCGGCGGGAATCATCGCGATGGTGATCCTGGGAATCGTGATCGCGTCGGTCGTGTCGCCGGTTGAGAAGAATGTCACAGATTCCGATCGGCTCTCGCTGGCGGCGACCAAGTTCGTGATGGCCCGCAACGAGAAGGGGCAGTACGACCCGGCGCTGTCCTGCAAGGGATTCGACGAGAACGCCTCGCCGCTGAAGGCGGCCACCGCGACCGGCGGCTCGATCGCCTTCGACAAGCTGACCGACGCGTCCGTCACGGGCGACCAGGCCACCGCCCAGGTCACGTTCACCGTCGCCGGGGCGCCGTCGACGTCGACGTGGCACTTCGCCAAGGAGAATTCCCGCTGGTTGGTCTGTAATTCGTGACAACGGCCGAATGCGCCGCCGGGGTTTGACAGTGGGGACGGTTCTTCGGCAATCTCAATCCCAGGTCATGAGTACCAGCGCCAAGCCCCGGCTGGCTGGTCGGCAACCCTCCTCCGCGGTGGGGTGCTCCGGGTGACGACCTGGCCTCGCATCGGACAGCGGTGCGGCAAGTGCGGATTCTCAGGAGGTACAAGTGAGCTACGCCGGTGACATCACGCCCAAGCAGGCGTGGGAGTTGTTGCGCGACAACCCCGACGCGGTCCTGGTGGACGTGCGCACCGAGGCCGAGTGGCGGTTCGTCGGCGTGCCCGACACCAGCGGCATCGGCCGCCCGACCGCGCTGATCGAATGGGTCGACGTGACCGGTACCCCCAATGCCCGGTTCACCGACCTGCTGAAGCAGTCGCTGGCCGACCGTACCGCGGACTCGGACGCGCCCGTCATCTTCATCTGCCGCTCGGGCCAGCGTTCGATCGGCGCGGCCACCGCCGCCACCACGCTAGGCATCACCCCTTCGTTCAACGTGGTCGACGGCTTCGAGGGCGCCCTCGACGGCCAGGGCCACCGCGGCAGCACCGGCTGGCGCGCCGACGGACTTCCGTGGAGGCAGTCATGATCACCGGCGGCTCTTTCGAGAAACCGCTCCCCGAGGGCGTCGGCCCCGCCACCCAGGCGGTGCGCGGCGGCACCCGGCGTTCCGGCTTCGACGAGACCTCCGAGGCGCTGTTCCTCAATTCGGGTTTCGTCTACGAGAGCGCCGAGGCGGCCGAAGCCTCCTTCACCGGCGATATCGAGCACTTCGTGTACTCGCGCTACGGCAACCCGACGGTCGCCATGTTCGAGGAGCGGCTGCGCCTGATCGACGGCGCGGAGGCCTGTTTCGCGACCGCGTCGGGCATGTCGGCGGTGTTCACCGCGCTGGGCGCGCTGTTGTCCGCCGGTGACCGGCTGGTCGCGGCGCGCAGCCTGTTCGGCTCCTGCTTCGTGGTAGCCAACGAGATCCTGCCGCGCTGGGGCGTGGAGACGGTGTTCGTCGACGGCGAGGACCTGAACCAGTGGGAGCAGGCGCTGTCCGTTCCCACCCAGGCCGTCTTCTTCGAGACCCCCTCGAACCCGATGCAGACCCTCACCGATGTGCGCGCGGTCTCGGATCTGGCGCACGCGGCGGGCGCGAAGGTGGTGCTGGACAACGTCTTCGCCACCCCGCTGCTGCAGCGCGGCTTCGATCTGGGCGCGGACATCACCGTCTACTCGGGCACCAAGCACATCGACGGCCAGGGCCGGGTGCTCGGCGGCGCGATCCTGGGTCCGCAGGACTACATCGACGGCCCGGTGAAGAACCTGATGCGCCACACCGGTCCGGCGCTGAGCCCGTTCAACGCCTGGACCCTGCTCAAGGGTCTGGAGACGATGCCGCTGCGCCTGCGTCAGTCGGTGGACTCGGCGTTGAAGATCGCCGAGTTCCTGGAGTCGCATCCGGCGGTGGCGTGGGTGAAGTACCCGTTCCTGTCCTCGCATCCGCAGTACGAGCTGGCGAAGCGCCAGATGTCGGGCGGCGGCACGGTGATCACCTTCGAGCTGAAGGCCGACGACAACGAGGCCAAGAAGCGCGCGTTCGAGGTGCTGAACCGGCTGCGGATCATCGACATCTCCAACAACCTCGGTGACGCGAAGACGCTGATCACCCACCCGGCCACCACCACCCACCGGGCGATGGGGCCGGAAGGCCGTGCGGCCGTGGGCATTACCGACGGCGTGCTGCGCGTCTCCATCGGTCTGGAGGACGTGGAGGATCTCCTCAACGATCTGGATCACGCGCTGAGCTGATCCGAAGATCTCTGCGAAGGGCCGGAACCCGCTGGGTTCCGGCCCTTTCGTCATTCCGTCAGCCCGGCACCACCCCGGCGCCTGCGACCGGCCGATACCGCCTGTGCTGCTGGGAATTTCGCGGCAGGGACTGGGGCGTGACCGGATCGGCCGCACCCCGGTGGAATGGCGTCAGGCCGGGTTGTACTCGGCTGTGACGTCGAGGATCCACGTGATGCCGAAGCGATCGCGCAGCATCCCGAAACCGGGCGCCCACTGCGCCGGGCCGAATTCCTCGATGACGCTTGCCCCGTCCGCGAGGCGTTCCCACAGCGCGCCGACCTCCTCGACAGTGTCGCCGCGGACGGAGAGGAAGAACGGTTCCGTGGTGCGGGTGGTGCCGTTCTCGCGGCGGGTGGTGGGCGCGTCCTGGGCGACCGGTGTGTCCGCACCGGGCACGTCGTATGCCATGACCCGGAAGCCGTTGCCGGCGATGATCTGTCCGAACACCACCTTGGTGGCTTCTGGCAGTTCCGCGGGCATCCCGAAGTCGCCGTAGGTGGCGATGGTGGTCTGACCGCCGAACACCGACTGGTAGAACTCCAGGGCCGCACGGGCCTGACCGTGGAAGTTCAGGTGGGCGACAGCGTTTACCGACATGGTGATCGGGTCCCTTCGGAGGTGATGTCGCCGCCGGAGGGTTCCGGCGACAACGCCACCCTGGCAGCAGTACCGGCCAGGGAACGTCCGCTATTTCTGGCAGCCTGGGGAGCATGCCGACCGCGTCTTCAAAGGTGACGTCTCGCCGCCTGCTCTCGCTGCTGTCGTTGCTGCAGGTCCGCCGTGACTGGCCGGGATCGCTGCTCGCCCAGCGGCTGGCGGTGAGCGAACGCACGGTTCGCCGCGATGTCGATCGGCTGCGCGAACTCGGTTACCCCGTCCGGGCGGTCAAGGGACCCGAGGGTGGTTATCGGCTCGAGGCGGGTAGCGAGCTGCCCCCGCTCCTGTTCGACGACGAGCAGGCGGTCGCGCTCGCGGTGGCGTTGCGGATCGCGGCCGGGACGGGTGCCGGTATCGAAGAGGCAGCCGCGCGCGCGTTGGCGACTGTGCGGCAGGTGCTGCCGTCCCGCCTGCGGCAGCGTGTCGACACCCTCGACGTGACCGCGATCCAAGCGGCCGGGCCCGGCGCCGATCCCCAAGTCGACACCGCCCGTTCTGCTCGCGCTGAGCGCCGCCGTCCGATCCGCGGAGGAGGTGCGGTTCGACTACCGGTCGGCGGCCGGGCCGCGGGATCCCGGGTCGCGGCCGGCGCGGCGGGTACAGCCGCACCACCTCGTGGTCCGGGCTGGACGCTGGTATCTGATCGGATGGGATCCCGAGCGGCAGGATTGGCGGATTCATCGTGCCGATCGGATGGCGTTGCGCGTCCCGAACGGGCCGCGCTTCATACCCCGGCAAGTTCCAGGTGGCGACGTCGCCGCGTTCCTGTCCGCCCGGTTCAAGGGTTCCGACAGCGCGAACATCTGGCCCTGTCGCGGTGAGGTGGTCCTCGACCTCCCCGCCGCACAGGTTGCCCCGTTCGCCGGCGACGGCATCGTCGAGGAACTCGGCCCCGCCCGAACCAGACTGCTGACCGGTTCCTGGTCCTGGGTCGCGCTCGCCGCGATGCTGGCGCGTTTCGACACCGAGATCGAGGTCATCGGCCCGGACGCACTGCGTGATGCCTTCGCCGCGCTGTCCCGGCGCGCCGCACGTGCCGCACGCCCGGAGTCATAAGCCTGTTCGAAGCATCGGCCGAACTCGCGCGGCGACGGCCTCGAGAGGGGGAGGTGGTTGTCGCTCGCGGCACTACTGCGTGTGGGCGCTTCTCCGAGTTATTGACAGCATGCTGTCAATCATGACAGCATGCTGTCATGATGAAAACAGTTCACATGGCCGTCTACGACACCTTCTCGGACTGGGAGGTCGGCCATGCGACCGCACACATCAATCGCGCACTCTGGCACCGTGACCCGGGAACGTGGCAGGTCAAGACCGTCGCCATCAGCGCCGAACCGATCACCTCGATGGGCGGCATGCGCATCCTGCCCGATCTCGCCCTCGAGGATCTGAAGTCCGGCGACAGCGCCATGCTGATCCTGCCGGGTCTGGAGACCGAGCTGGATTCCGAGACGCCCGCCGCTTTCGCACGCAAGGCCCGCGAGTTCGTGACGGCCGGGGTGCCGGTGGCGGCGATCTGCGGCGGAACCTTCGCGCTGGCGCAGGAGGGGCTGCTCGACGACCGGCCGCACACCAGCAATGCCGCCGAATACCTCGCCTACAGCGGCTACGCGGGCGGCGAGCACTTCGTCCAGGCGCCGGCCGTCACCGGTGGCGATGTGATCACCGCGTCCGGCACCAGCCCGGTCGAGTTCGCGCGCGAGATCCTCGCTCGCCTGGACATTTTCGAGCCGCACGTCCTGGAGGCCTGGTACAAGCTGTACGGGAACAACGATCCCGCGGGCTTCTACACGCTCTACGAGTACGAGCAGCAGCGGGCGGCGGCGCGGTGACGCGTACCGGGCAGGAACTGTTCGCGACGGCGGCGGTCACGTCGTTCAAGCTGAACGGCCAATTCCTCGGTATCGCCGAGGAATTGGCGAGGCCGTCCGGGATCACGGTGGCGTGGTGGCAGGTGCTGGGCGCGATCCTGCACCAGCCGCTGCCGGTGGCGGGCATCGCCCGGGAGATGGGTATCACCCGGCAGAGCGTGCAGCGCATCGCGGATGTGCTGGAGGGCAAGGGATTCGTCGAGTACAAGCCGAATCCGGCGCATCGGCGCGCCAAGCTGGTGGCCATCACCGAGTCGGGTCACGACGCGGTCCGCGCGATCGACCCACAGCACGCGGCGATGGCGAAACGCCTTGTCGCGCACCTGGGCAGGGCCGAGCTGGAGCGGGTCGTGGACGCGCTGACGACCCTGTCGGCCGCCCTCGACGTGCTCGAGGACGACGCGACGGGCGCCGCCTGACTACAGCGCGAACGGGTCCTTGGTCTTGCCGACCAGCGAGGCGACCGACGGCAGGATGGCGGTCGGGCGGTACGGGAACTGCTCGACCAGGGCGGGCGTCGAGATGCCGGTGGTGACCAGGATGGTCCGCATGCCCGCCTCCAGGCCGGAGATGACGTCGGTGTCCATGCGGTCGCCGATCATGACGGTGGACTGCGAGTGCGCGCCCAGCCGGCGCAGCGCCGAGCGCATCATCAGCGGGTTGGGTTTGCCCACGTAGTACGGCTTCTTGCCGGTGGCCTGGGTGATCAGCGCCGCGACCGAACCGGTGGCCGGGAGGATGCCCTCGCGCGAGGGCCCGGTGGCGTCGGGATTGGTGGCGATGAAGCGCGCACCCGCCGCGATCAGGCGGATGGCGGTGGTGATGGCCTCGAACGAGTAGGTGCGGGTTTCGCCGAGCACCACGTAGTCGGGGTTGGAATCGGTGAGGACGTAACCGATCTCGTGCAGCGCGGTGGTGAGCCCGGATTCGCCGACCACGTAGGCGGTGCCGTCGGGCCGCTGGTCCTTCAGGAAGGTGGCGGTCGCCAGGGCGGAGGTCCAGATGGATTCGACGGGGATGTCGAGGCCGGTGTGCTGGAGCCGGGCCTGCAGGTCGCGCGCGGTGTAGATGCTGTTGTTGGTGAGCACCAGGAACGGGATCTGATTGTCGCGCAGTTCGGCGAGGAACTCGTCGGCTCCGGGCACCAGGTGGTTCTCGTGGACCAGGACGCCGTCCATATCGGTCAGGTAGGAGAGGATCGGTTCTCGGCTCGCGTTGGTCACGCGCATATTCTCCGCTATCCGCGGATCGAAAGCTCATATATTCCTGCGGTGTGACCGCTGCCGCATCGTCTTCCGGTGCTGACTACTGTGCGAAGTAGGCCGTTCGCGCCGACCGGTGCGAGCGCAGCATGGCGACAGGAGTGCCCAGGTGAAGGACCTCAAGCTCGGCTACAAGGCGTCCGCCGAACAGTTCGGCCCGCGTGAGCTGGTGGAGCTCACGGTGGCGGCGGAGGAGCACGGCCTCGACAGCGCGACGGTGTCCGACCATTTCCAGCCGTGGCGGCACAATGGCGGGCACGCGCCGTTCTCGCTGGCCTTCCTGGCCGCGGTGGGGGAGCGCACCAACCGCATTCAGCTCGGCACCTCGGTGCTGACCCCGACCTTCCGCTACAACCCGGCGGTGATCGCGCAGGCGTTCGCCACCCTGGGCTGCCTGTACCCGGATCGCATCATGCTGGGTGTCGGCTCCGGTGAGGCGCTCAACGAGATCGCGACCGGGTTCCAGGGCGAGTGGCCGGAGTTCAAGGAGCGGTTCGCCCGCCTGCGCGAGTCGGTGGAATTGATGCGCGCGCTGTGGACCGGCGAGCGCGTGGACTTCGACGGCCAGTACTACAAGACCGTCGGCGCCTCCATCTACGACGTGCCCAAGGGCGGCATCCCGGTGTACATCGCGGCGGGCGGCCCGCTGGTCGCCCGGTACGCGGGTCGCGCGGGTGACGGTTTCATCTGCACCTCGGGCAAGGGCATGGACCTCTACACCGAGAAGCTGATGCCGGCGGTCGCGGAGGGTGCGGCCAAGGCGGGGCGTGCGGTCGAGGACATCGACCGGATGATCGAGATCAAGATCTCCTACGACACCGATCCGGTTCTGGCGCTGGAGAACACGCGTTTCTGGGCTCCGCTGTCGCTGACCGCGGAGCAGAAGCACTCGATCACCGATCCGATGGAGATGGAGGCGGCCGCCGACGCGCTGCCGATCGAGCAGATCGCCAAGCGATGGATCGTGGCCAGCGACCCGGACCAGGCCGTCGAGCAGATCAAGCCGTATCTGGATGCGGGCCTGAACCACCTGGTCTTCCACGCCCCGGGCCACGACCAGCGTCGCTTCCTGGACCTGTTCCAGCGCGACCTGGCGCCCAGGCTGCGCGCCCTCTGAGGTATTCCGCCACTCGGGTGGGGGACGGGCGTCCGATCCGGATGTCCGTCCCTGCGGAAAACAGCGCATAACGGTCGGTAGGCTTTCGCCCATGGCTGCCACACCGGTCTCCAGTGTGTACATCGCGTCCCCCGAGGGCGACACCGGCAAATCGACGGTGGCGCTCGGCGTTCTCCAGGCCCTGGCCGCCACGACCCCACGAGTGGGCGTGTTCCGGCCGATCA
The DNA here is from genome assembly GCF_040630785.1 of Nocardia sp. NPDC005746. NCBI lineage: Bacteria > Bacillati > Actinomycetota > Actinomycetes > Mycobacteriales > Nocardiaceae > Nocardia > Nocardia sp. NPDC005746. The sequence continues at coordinate 88,469 of NZ_JBEXYE010000015.1, read as the reverse complement.
CCCGGTCCGCCACCGCCCGGGACTACATTCTCGAGCTGCTGCTCGAATACTCGACCTCCGACGTCGACTACGACCAGGCCACCGGCGTCACCTACGAGCAGGTGCACGCGGACCCGGACGCCGCGATCAGCGAGATCGTCATGCGCTATCACGCCGTCGCCAAGCAGTGCGACGCCGTGCTCGTCCTGGGTTCGGACTACACCGATGTGGCCAGCCCCAGCGAGCTGCGGTTCAACGCCCGCATCGCGGTCAACCTGGGTGCGCCGGTGCTGCTGGTGGTGCGCGGAATCGGCCGCACCCCGGGCGAATTGGGTCAGCTGGTGGAGTTGTGCCGCAACGAGCTGGTGGCCGAGCACGCCAAGCTGGTGGCGGTGATCGCCAACCGCTGCGAGCCCGATCAGCTGGAGGCCGACGCCGAGGCCCTGGCCAAGGCGTGCGCGGTGCCGTCCTGGACGCTGCCGGAGGTGCCGCTGCTGCAGGCCCCCACCATGGAGGAGCTGCGCGAGGCCATCGGTGGCGAGATCTACAGCGGCGACCCGGAACTCATGCACCGTGAGGCGCTGCACGTGATGGTGGGCGGCATGACGGCCGAGCACATTCTGGAACGACTCACCGACGGTGTCGCCGTCATCGCCCCCGGTGACCGCTCCGACGTGCTGCTGGCCCTGGTGAATGCCCATGAGGCGGAAGGTTTTCCGTCGCTGGCCGGCATCATCATGAACGGCGCTATCCGCCCCCAGCCCGCCATCGCCCGGCTGATGGCGGGTCTCAAGCCCCGGCTGCCGATTCTGGCCACCGATCTCGGCACCTACGAGACCGCCAAGGCCACCGCGCTGACCCGGGGCCGGGTGTCGTTGTCGAGCATGCGCAAGGTGGACACCGCCCTGGCCGTCATGGAGGAGCGGGTCGATCCGCGAGAGCTGTTGCGGCAGATCGAGGTTCCCATTCCGAACATCGTCACCCCGCAGATGTTCGAGTACCAGCTGATCGAGCGCGCCCGCAACGACCGCAAGCGGATCGTGCTGCCCGAGGGCGACGACGACCGCATCCTGCGCGCGGCCGGCCGGGTGCTGCAGCGCAAGATCGCCGATCTGACGATTCTGGGCGACGAGACCGCGGTGCGCGGCCGCGCCGCCGAACTGGGCGTGAACATCGACGCCGCCGAGGTGCTCGATCCCCAGACCTGCCCGCTGCGTGACGAATTCGCCGAAGAGTACGCCCGCCTGCGCGCCCACAAGGGCATGACGGTGGACCGGGCCCGCGAATACATGGGCGACATCTCGTATTTCGGCACCATGATGGTGCACATGGGGGTCGCGGACGGCATGGTGTCGGGCGCGGCGCACACCACCGCGCACACCATCCGCCCGTCGTTCGAGATCATCAAGACCGAGCCGGGCGTGTCCACGGTGTCGAGCGTGTTCCTCATGTGCCTGGCGGACCGGGTGCTGGTGTACGGCGACTGCGCGGTGGTGCCGGACCCGACCTCGGATCAGCTGGCCGATATCGCCATCTCGTCGGCGCGGACCGCCGCCCAGTTCGGCATCGACCCGCGCGTGGCCATGCTCTCCTATTCGACGGGAGAGTCGGGCACCGGCGCGGATGTCGACAAGGTGCGTGACGCCACCAAGTTCGTGCACGATCGCGCGCCGGAGCTGTTGGTGGAGGGCCCGATCCAGTACGACGCGGCGATCGAGCCCGCGGTGGCCAAGACCAAGCTGCCGAATTCCGAGGTGGCCGGGCAGGCGACGGTCTTCATCTTCCCGGACCTCAATACCGGCAACAACACCTACAAGGCCGTGCAGCGCAGTGCGGGCGCGGTGGCGATCGGCCCGGTATTGCAGGGTTTGAACAAGCCGGTCAATGATCTGTCGCGGGGCGCGCTGGTCGCCGACATCGTGAACACGGTCGCGATCACCGCGATTCAGGCGCAGCAGGAGGCGTAAATGAAGGTCCTGGTGATCAATTCGGGTTCCTCGTCGATCAAGTACCAGCTGCTGGAGCCCGCCACGGCCGACGTGTGCGCGCACGGCATGGTGCAGCGCATCGGCGAGGCGGTCGAACCGGACGTGGTGACCGTCGAACACCACACGGGGGAGAAGACTCTCGAGTACCAGGGCTCGATCGCCGATCACGCGCAGGGCCTGCAGGTGGTGTTCGACCTGTTCATCGCGAGCGGCCAGGATCTGGCGCACGCCGATCTGGGCGCGGTCGGGCACCGGGTGGTGCACGGCGGCGAGGTGTTCTACGAGCCGACGCTCATCACCGACGACGTCGTGCAGGCCATCACCGACCTGTCCTCCCTGGCGCCCCTGCACAATCCGCCGAACGTCATCGGCATCGAGTCCGCGCGGGCGCTGCTGCCGCGGGTGCCGCAGGTCGCGGTGTTCGACACCGCCTTCTTCCACAATCTGCCCGCCGCCGCCAAGACCTACGCCATCGACGCGGAAACCGCCGCGGCGCACGGGGTTCGCAAGTACGGGTTCCACGGCACCTCGCACGACTACGTGTCCGGGCAGGCGGCGGAGTTCCTCGGCAGGGGTCGCGCCGAGTTGAACCAGATCGTGCTGCACCTGGGCAACGGCGCGTCCGCCTCCGCCATTCGCGCCGGGCAGGCGGTGGACACCACCATGGGCCTGACGCCGTTGGAGGGCCTGGTCATGGGCACCCGGTCCGGGGATCTGGATCCGGGCATCATCTTCCATCTGATCCGCACGGCCGGTATGGATGTCGACGATGTGGACGCCCTGCTGAACCGGTATTCGGGGATCAAGGGCCTGTCCGGCGTCAATGACTTCCGCGAGCTGGGCCGTCTCATCGAAACCGGCCATCCCACCGCGAAACTCGCGTTCGATGTCTACATCCACCGGTTGCGGCGCTACATCGGCGCGTATCTGATCGAGCTGGGCCGGGTGGACGCGATCACGTTCACCGCCGGGGTCGGCGAGAACGACGCGCGGGTGCGCGCGGAGGCGCTGGCCGGTCTGGAGCGCTACGGCATCCGGATCGACGCCGACCGGAACACCGCCGAAGACCGGACGGCACGTCGCATTTCGGCCGACGACTCGGAGATCTCGGTGCTGGTGGTGCCGACCAACGAGGAGCTCGCCATCGCCCGCGCGGCCGCGCGATTGGTCGGCTGAGGCTTCCTCACGAAATCATCATGATGCGGTCGGCACAGTGGTGCCCGGACCCGGTTCCCGCCGGTCCACCGGAACCCGTGTCGCACCACGCACAACCGCGGTGGTGGCCGAAAATCCCTCGCCGGTCACATGGTCTCAGGCTGCCCTCGAGACCGCCGCGGGCGGCACGGGGCTCCTCCGGATTCCTGAGACCGGCTGTCAGAACCAGGATTTGGCGCGCACCGCGTTGGCCAGATCCACCAGCGCGTACCGGTGATTCCGTTCGGGCGCGGACCGGGCCAGTCCACGCAGCCCCGTCTCGATGCCGCGCCGCAGATCCCGCTCGGTGAACGGCGAACCGAACAGCGTGGAGCCGGCCGACTTCGGCTTGTTTCCCGCCTGCACCCAGCCCAGCGCGATGCCCATCGACAGGATCCGCAGTTGCGCCGCACGCCCCTCGCCCGGCGGCAGGTCCTGCACGCGCGCCGCCGCCACCTGGAGGGTCGATTCGTCCAGTTCCGCGGCTGGAGCGCAGGTCAGCAGCATGAGAATGGCCGTCATCCGGGCTTCCGCGTAGTGCCGGGAGGCGGGCGGCACCTGGTCGAGTGCGTGCACCGCGGCGGTGATGTTCCCGGCCGCCGCGAGCTGCCGAGCCAGGCCGAACGCGGCGCTCACCACGCCCCGGTCGGTGCGCCACACGGTGGCGTAGTAGTTCTCGGCGTAGGAGCGCCATTCCTCGGGGTCCGGCGAATCCCAGTGCTGGAGAATGAGTTCCGCGGTGGCGGCGAGCGCCAGCTTGGGCGCGATCTCACCGGGCAGCGCCTCCAGCACCGCGTCGAAGCGGGCGAAGGCGCGCTCGTACTCCAATTCCAGCAGTTCGGTGAGCCCGAGATACCAGTCGATGCGCCAGTCCCAGGCGGGCGGCTCGGGTTCGTCGGTGAGCCGGGCCAGCAGCATGCGCGCGGCCGCGGGCTCGTTCAGGTCCAGGTGCGCGCGGGCCTCGGCGAGGGTGACCTCCAGTTCGAGGGTCTCGGGCGCGCCACCGGGTTCGGCGGCCCCGCGTTGGCGGGCGTGCCGCAGTTCCTCGAGCGAGTGCCGGGGTTCGGGGTGGGCGGCGCCGGCCAGCAGTGGCGCGGACGGGTCGCTCGGATCGATGATGGGCACCGGTAGCGCGGCCACCACGTCACCGGGTTGCAGCAGGGTGCCGCGGCCGATGCCGTCGATGATGCCGTCGGTCTGCGCGATGAGTTCGCCGGTGCCGAAGCTGGTGCGCGGCGGGCTGAACAGGGTCGACAGCTGCGGGTGCTCGTTGCCGGTCTCGGCGGCCAGGATCTCGCGCAGCACGCCGGTGAGCTGGGCGGCCAGGACCCGCGCGGATGGGAAGCGGCGGTCCGGATCGGGATCGGTGGCGCGCAGCAGCAGCCGGTAGAGGAACGGATGCTGGGCCAGCATCGGCTCGTCCTTCGGATCCGGGATACCGTCGACGTAGGCGCCGCGCTCCATAGGCAGGTGCAGGGTGAGCACGGCGAGCGCACGTCCGACGGTGTAGATGTCCGAGGCCACGGTGGGCCCGGTGTGGGCGATCTCGGGGGCCTGGAATCCCCTGGTGCCGTACAGGTTTCCGTACGCTTCGAACTGGGTGACCGCGCCCAGGTCGATGAGCTCCACCCGGTCGGTGGTGATCATGATGTTGTCGGGCTTGAGGTCGTTGTAGGCCAGCCCCACCGAATGCAGATAGTCCAGGGCCGGAAGGATTTCCAGCAGGTAGGCGATGGCCACCGAGACCGGCATGCGGGCGGGCGCGTAGTGGTCGAGCAGGTGGCGCAGCGAATGCCCGCCCACGTACTCCATCACGATGTAGCCGATCGGCGTCCCGTCCGGGCCCGGATGCTCCACGAAGTTGTGGATCTTCACGATGCTCGGGTGCACCACCTCCGCGAGGAACTGCCGTTCGGCCAGCGCGACCGCCTGCGCTTCGGCGTCACCGGCGTGCAACAGGCCCTTGAGCACCACCCAGCGGTCGCTGACATTGCGGTCGATGGCGAGGTAGATCCAGCCCAGGCCGCCGTGCGCGATACAGCCCTGGATCTCGTACTGGCCCGTCACCCGGTCGCCGGGGTAGAGGGAGGGCCGGAAATCGTAGGGGGCGCCGCAGGTTTGGCAGTCACCCGCCGTGGTGGACGGCAGCGTCGGGGTGGCCCGGCCGACCGGTTTGCCGCAGCGCCAGCAGAATCGGCGGCCCTCGGCGACCACGGGATCGTCGAGCACCGCCTGCTCCGGATCCACCGGCTCCACGGTCGGGATCGGCACCAGGCCCGCGCCGAGCCGCCGCACCACCGGGCGCGGGCGGGCCATGCGCGCGGTGCGCTGGGACGGCCGGGTGGGGGTGCGCGGTTCGCCCTCGGAGCCCGGAACCGCCTCCGCCGGTGGAACTTCCGGTTCGTCCTCGATGCGGGGTGCGCGCTGGGTCATCTCGGTGCGCGGGGTGGCCTGGGTCGCGGCGGGTTCGTCCGGCTCGGCGGCGTGGCGTGCGCGTTCGCCGCGCGGGGGCACCTGCCGGGTGGTGATCTCGGTGCGGGCGGGCCAGTGCGGTCCGACGTTGGTGGCGTGGGTCGGGACGCCTTCGGCGTCGCCGCGGTCGGGGTGCTGCGGATCGGACGGAGTGCTCATCGTCAGTCCTGGTACCTCGGGGGCGGCGGGATGGCGGCGTCGCCGAGTTCGGCGCTGAGCCAGCGGCGGTAGAGCCGGTTCCAGGTGCCGTCGGCGCGAATGCGTTCCAGCGTGCCGTTGACGAATCGCACCAGATCGTCGGAGCCCTGCGAGATTCCGATGCCGTACTGCTCGGTGCTCAGGTTGGGCCCGACCACCTCGATGGCCGGATCCTGCTGGGCCAGCCCGGCCAGCACGGTGTCGTCGGTGCTGATCGCGTCGACCTGCCGCTGCTGCAGCACCACCAGGCAGTCGGCCCAGCTGGGAACGGTGAGGATGGAGACGGCGGGCTGGGTGCGCCGCACCAGGTCCAGGGAGGTGGTGCCGCTGACCACGCACAGCCGCTTCCCGGCCAGATCGGTGAGTCCGTCGATCCCGGAATTGCGTACCGTCAGCACGCGCTGATGCGCCTGCAGATAGGAGGTGGAGAACGTGACCCGTTGCCGCCGTGCGCAATTGATCGTCATCGTCTTGACCACGACATCGACGGTGTGTTCCTGCAGCGCCTTCTCGCGGTCGGCGGAGCCGAGGATCCGGTATTCGATGGCGCCCGGATCGCCGAGCAGGTCGCGGGCCAGTTCCCGGGCGATCTCCACGTCGAAGCCCGCCAGCGCCCCGGTGGTCGGGTCGCGGAAGCTGAACAGGTTGCTGCCCGGATCCAAGCCGACCAACAGCCGGCCCCGGGCCCGGATGGCGTCGAGTGTCGGCCCGCTGCGCACGCCGGTGGGGCGCAGGCTGGCGGTGGGGTCGCCGCAGTCGGTCACCTCGGGCGGTGGTGTGGCCTGCGGCTGGGCGGCGACCGCGCCGGAGGGCAGCGGCGGTTCGACGTAGCTGGGGACCCGGGTCGAGGGCGCGGGCGGGGGCGGACTGTTGTCCCCGCAGGCGGCGGTGCAGGCCACGGTCGCGGCCAGGGCCGCCAAGGCCAGGGAACGGACCGGTCGGCTGGTCATCGGTACTCCCGCAGTCGCGGCCAGAGCCCGACGGCGATCAGCACGGCGGCGGCGGTGCTGAGCACCAGCGCGCCGGGGCCGAGCAGATCCAGGGTGCGGGCGGCGTGGGATGTGTCGGCGCGCAACCGGTTCCGGGTATCGGCGATGCCGTCGCCGAGCGCGCGGTCCAGGGCATCGGTCTGCGCGGTGGCCTCGACCGCGCCCGGCCCGGTGGCCACCGCGGCCGCACCGATGAAGTCGCCCTTCGAGAGGGCGTCGTTCATCCGCTGGTGGGCGGCCCGCCAGCGGTCCAGGGCGGCCGCCGCGGTCTTCACGTCACCACTGCCCGGCGCGTCGGATCGGTAGCCGGACAGGATGTTCCGCAGTTTCTCGATGGCCTGGTCGTAGGTGCGGTCGTAGTCGGCGCTGGTGTCGCGGCGCACCAGTTTCAGGGTTTCCGCGGTGCGGGCCTGCTGGGCGAGGATGCGGCTCTCGGTGAGGGCGGCCGTCGGCACGCTGCCCTTGTCGCGGGCGTGGGTGGTGTCGACCGCGGAGATGAAGCCCGCGATCACCGTCCAGGACAGCAGCACCACCATGGTCGCGGTGGCCAGCAGCAGTCCGAAGTTCAGCACCCGGTGCCAGCGCCGGAACAGGAACAGCTGGGCCGCGATCAGCGCCGCCACCGCCAGCAGCGGCAGCAGGATGGCGGGCCACGGCGGTCGCACGTGATTGCGCTGGGTTTCGGTGATGGCGGTCGCGCGATGCTCCTGCAGTTCCTGCGCCATCGGCAGCACGGACTTCTGCATGAGGTTGGAGGCCTCGCTCAGATAGGCCGCGCCGACCGGCTGCCCACTGCGATTGTTGGCCCGCGCGGTCTCGACGATGCCGGTGTACACCGGCAGCCCGGTCGCGATGCCGGTGCGCAGTTGCGCGTCGGTGTCGGCGTCGCCGCCGGTGGACTGCACCACCAGTTCCGCGGCGGCCTGGCCGACGGCCTGGTTGTAGCGGTCGCGGACCGGCTTCGATTCCAGCCCACCGGAAATGAAGGCGGTGCCCGCGGAGGCGTCGGCCACCGACAGCGAGGTATAGAGGCGCTGCGCCGAGTAGGCGTCGGGTTCGGACTGGTCGAGCAGGACGTCGAGCGCGTGTTGCCGATCGGTCACCGCGGTGGCGGTGACGATGCCCGCGGACACGCACAGCGCGAGCAGCACCAGCCCGACCGCGATCAGCTTGGCGGGCGACGATTCGGCGAAGGCGCGCAGTTCAGTGGTAGCGAACCGTTCGCGCCACGCTGCCGCGGCGGCGCGCGGGGAAAGCTCGTCCAGCCTCAACTCCTCGGCTCGAGCCATCCTCACCTCCCACTGACCGAAATCGAACGGCCGACTTGTTCCTGCCGGATGAGCTTATTGTGGACGTACCGCCGCCGTGACGCGGGAATCCCCGCGGCAGTTCTCGGCGCGGTCGGACGATGGGATTGCGAAGATGCGTGGTGACGGCGACGGGTGGGCGGAGAGCGCTGACGGCACCCGCCAGTGGGGTCGTTTCGGGGCTGCTGGATTGTTGCTGCGCGCCCCGCTGGCCGATGGCGGTTCTGCAGTGCTGCTGCATCACCGGGCCGCCTGGACCCATCAGGGCGGCACCTGGGCGCTGCCCGGCGGCGCCCGCGACTCGCACGAGACCAGCGTCCACGCCGCGGTCCGCGAGGCCGAGGAGGAGGCGGGGATCGCGTCCGGCTCGATCCGGGTGCGCGGTTCCCGGGTGACCGCGACCGCGCCCAGCGGCTGGACCTACACCACGGTCATCGCCGACGCCGCCGACCGGCTGCGCACCCGCGGCAATATGGAGAGCCAGGATCTGGTGTGGGTGCCCGAGGACGAGGTCGTGGACCGGCCCCTGCACCCGGGATTCGCCGCCGCCTGGCCGACCCTGCGCGCCACCCCCACCCGGGTCAGCCTGACCGGGATCACCGACAGCGGCGCGGTGGCGGCCGCGTTGCCGCGCACCCTGGATCTGGCCGAATTGGGTTTCCTGTGGCTGCACTCCACCGGCGACGAGACCGGCCGCACCGCCCGGATCGGGACCGCCGAACTCGGCCTGGAACAGACCGATATGGCCGGAAATGTGTTGTTCCTCACTCTGGATCAGGTGTTGTCTTGAGGCGTGAGCACGCGCGAGCTTCCCACGTACTGCCGGATCTGTGAGCCGCTCTGCGGCCTGATCGCCACCGTCGAGGACGGCAGGCTGGTGCGATTGCGCGCCGACAAGGATCATCCGCTGTCCCGCGGCAACGCCTGCCCCAAGGGCATCGCGTTCACCGAGATCCAGAACGACCCGGACCGGGTGCTGCATCCGCTGCGGCGCACGGCCTCCGGCGAGTTCGAGCGGGTGTCCTGGGATACCGCGCTCGACGAGATCGGCGAGCGGCTGCGCGCGCTGATCGGCGAGCACGGAATCGACAGTCTCGGCTGGTATTTCGGTAATCCGTCCACCTTCTCCTACTCGCACACCCTGTGGATGGTGGGTTTCCAGCTGGCCGCCGGGCTGAAGCACGTGTATTCGGCGGGCTCGCAGGACATCAACAACCGCTTCGTGGCCAGCGAACTGCTCTACGGCTCGGCGACCTCGGTGCCGGTCCCCGATCTGGACCGCACCGACTTCCTGCTCATGCTGGGCGCGAATCCCCTTGTCTCGCACGGCAGCGCGATGAGCGTGCCGCGGGTCCGCGACAAGCTGACCGGGATCACCAAGCGCGGCGGCCGGGTGGTGGTGGTCGATCCGCGCAAGACCGAGACGGCGAAACTCTTCGAGCACGTCGGCATCCGGCCCGACGGGGATGCCTGGCTGCTGGCCGCGCTGCTCCAGGTGATCTTCGCGGAGGGCCTCCAGGACGAGCAGGCCCTGCGCCGTCAGGCGCGCGGCGTCCGCGAATTGCGCTCCGCCGTCAGTCGTTTCACCCCCGAGGCGACCGCCGGGATCACCGGCCTGGACCCCGATCTCGTCCGCACCCTGGCCCGTGACCTGGCCCGTGCCGACTCCGCCGCCGTCTACGGCCGCACCGGCACCTGCCTGGGCCGCCACGCCACCCTGGTGGCCTTCCTCGTGGACGCGCTCGCCCTGGTCACCGGCAATCTCGACAAGCCGGGCGGCAGCGTCTTCGGCAAGGAGCTGGTGGCGGTCTCCGAGCTGAGCGCCCGCCTGGGTTTCGCGGGTTACGGCCGCAACCACTCCCGGGTCGGCGGATTCCCGGACGTCCTGGGCACGTTCCCCGCCGCCATCATGGCCAAGGAGATCACCACGCCGGGCCCGGGTCGCCTGCGCGCCCTGTTCACGTCCGCGGGCAACCCGGTCTCCTCGGTCCCGAACGGCCGCGAACTCGCCTCGGCTCTCCCGGAACTGGACCTGTTCGTCTCCATAGACCTCTACATCAACGACACCAACCGCATCGCGGACTACATCCTCCCCGCGACCACCTTCCTCGAACGCGACGACATCCCGCTCCCGTTCACCGCGCTCTCCCCGACCCCGTACACCCAGTACACCGAGCGCGTCGTCGAACCCTACGGCGAGGCCCGCGAGGAATGGCGGATCATCGACGCCATCGCCACCCGAATCGGCGTGCAGCCCTTCGCCGTAGGCCCCACCCGCCCGCTCGGCCGCGCGTTGAGTTCCCTGCGCCGCCGCGTCCCCCGGTTGGCGTCGGCCCGCCCGACCCCGCCGCTCCTCGCCGATCTCGCCCTGCGAACCGGTCCCTACGGCGACCGTTTCGGCCTCCGGCGCGAGGGTCTGAGCCTGCGCATGCTGCGCCGCCACCCCCACGGCGTGGTCCTGGCCGACAGCATCGCCACCGGCGTCCTGCGAAACATCGTGCGCCACAAGGGCGGCCGAGTCCTCCTCGACCCCGACGAGATCATCATCGAACTCCGCACCCTCACCGCCCGCCCCGCCGACCCCACCTACCCCCTCCGCGTGATCGGCCTCCGCGAACTCAAGTCCCACAACTCCTGGATGCACAACGTCGAACCCCTCATGCGAGGCGACCGCGAACACGCCGCCCGCATCAACCCCAAAGACGCCGCCGTAGCGGGCATCTCCGACGGCGACCGCTGCCGCGTCACCTCCGCCCACGGCTCCATCGAAGTAACGGCCCGTCTGACCGAGGACCTGACCACCGGCACCATCGCCATCCCCCACGGCTGGGGCCACACCGGCGGCTGGCGCCGAGCCAACGCCGCCGGCGGCGCGAACGTGAACGACCTGATGTCAACGGATCTGGCCGACGTGGAACGCCTGGCCGGCATGGCCAACCTGAACGGCGTCCCGGTGCGCCTGGATCCGGTGAGCTGACCTCACAGCCCGGAGCAGCTGGAACCGGTCGAGTTCTGAGCGACCTGGACCCCGACCGGCGGGTTGGACCCGTCGCGGGTGAATTTGAGCGTTGAGGTGAACCACACCAGCCCGAGCTGGACGTTGTACCGGCCGCCGCTGGCCAGGGAGAAGTTGCCCAGGCTGCCCGGAACGTGCAGGCAGGATTCGGCATATACCACCACGAAGCTGCCGTCGGTCGGCACGAAGATGTTCTTGGCCTCGTCCCACGCCTCGATCCGCAGGGCCTTGGCGCGTGTGGTGTGCTGACCGTCGGCGGGGTTGATCAGCCCGATGGCGGCACCGGTCCCGTTCCACACGGTGATCATGACGACGGGGTTGGTGTCCGCCTGTGCCGGTTGTGAATTCGCCGCGCCGAACGCGATCGTGATCAGCATGGCGACAGCGGCGAAGAGCCTGTTGAACCTCATGGGTGTACTCCATGTTTCGAGGGCTCCGGCCGTGGTTCGCCGGAGCCACGCGGCAGACGGTAGCAGTCGGCAGCTCATCTGAAACGAGAATGACTCTATTTCAGGGAACCTGGAATAACTTGCGCCGCAAAGGATTCCGGTACTGGTAGCTTCCCACCCCGAGACCCGGCCGCACCGGCCCGGCTCACCGTTGGAGAGCACACATGAAGATGTTCAAGCAGTTCCTCGCCGCCGTGTCCCTGGCCGCGGCCGCCGCGACCATGACAGCCGGTCCGTCACAAGCGATTCCGGACCTGCAGCCCGCGCAGGCCTCCCTGGTCTACGTCTGGATCCACAACAACACCGGCGCCGCTATCGGCATCATCAACCCCCAGGATTCCCACCACAACACCCGGGCCACCGCCCTTCCCATGGGCGCCTGGTCCAACCAGGCCATGTACGTCCTCTCCACCGGCTTCACCGTCATCTACGGCGAAACCTGCCTGAAGGTACCCGGCAGCCTCCCCAAGACCACCAATTTCTACTCCACCCAATCAGACAACGGCTTCACCCTCCGAAGCACCAATTACGATGTCGCCCTGGGCATCAAGAACAGCCTCGGCGGCGCCCTGATCATGACTCAGGAATACAGCAACCCCGAGAACAACGTCTACGTCAACCACGGCGTCTCCGGCGCCAGCTGCGCGGGCCTGTAGCCATACGCCCTCCTGCTTCGCTGTTCCACTGCGGAGCAGGAGGATTCATCGCTCGTTGATCGCCCCCCGGCATGCGCCATTCGATGACATAGGCGCGGTGGCGTTCGGTCGAGGGCCGGCTACCGGACCCGCGGTGTCAGCTCCGCGGGTTCCACCGATTGTCCGCACGCGCAGGTCAATTGGGCGGTGACGATGCCCTCGCACCCGGCGTGGCGGAATTCCAACGGCCCGTCCTCGTTGCTCAGATGTCTGTCGCCCCACTGCATCAGGGCGATCAGGGCGGGAAGCAGTTCGCGGCCCATGGCGGTGAGCACATATTCGTCGCGTGTGCGAGCGCCGGGTTCCCGGTAGGAACTCTTGGCCAGCAGCCCCGTGTCGACCAGCGTCTTCAGTCGCGTGCTCAACGCGTTCCGCGGTATGTCGAGGTCGGCCCGCATATCGTCGAATCGCGTGATGCCGTAGTGCGCTTCCCGCAGCACGAGCAACGTCCACCGGTCGCCGAGTATCGCGGCGGTCCGCGCCAGCCCACACTCGTCGAGTGGAATCCGCAGCCCCGGCCTGTCCGACATGCCTCCACCGTAGCAGGGTTTGACTTTGAGACTCAGCCTCGGCAAGCTGAATCTCGATTTGAGACTCAGAAGGAGCTGGAGGATTCACATGCCGATGGTCACGATCAAGACAGTGCGGGGGCAGACGCCCGAGACCCTCGCCCGCACCATGCGGGAAGTGAGCCGGGTAGTCGCCGAGAACCTCGGCTACGACCCCGCTCACGTCTGGGTGATGCTCGACGAAATGCCCGACGATCACTTCATGGTCGCCGGAAAGACGTGGGCGCAACTGAAATCCACCCGGATCGAAGGCCCCGTGAGCTGAGGAGTCTCGACCCGGTGAGTGTTATGCCGATTCGCCCGAAGAGTCGGCCTCGGGCTCGAGGATCTTTGCGGCGGAATCCACGATGAGTGCCAGATCCAGCCACCGCGTCAATCGGGCCAGATCCGAACAGCCGACCCCGGTGTCCTGACTGCCGCCGCCGCTTCCCGGCGGCCGAATTTCGCGGCGTGTCAGCCGGCGCTGCCGCTGCCGATCTGTTTCGGTTCGCCGCTGCCGGTGGAGAGGAAGGTGGCGGAGAGCTGGGAGTCGCCCTGTTTGACGGTGACGCTGTGGATGCCGCTGGCGAAGAGGGGGATGCTGGCCCAGTAGTGCTTGCCGTCGATGGTGACGGGGGTGGCGGGGCTGCCCGGCATGAGTTTGCCGTTGTCGTAGAAGGACACGGGGGCGGTGCTGTCAACGTCCGCGGCGAGGTTGGACTGGGCGTCGCTGACTTGCTGGATCCAGATGCGGGTGACCGACGCCTGTGCGGGCGCGGCCGTGATGACACTGCCGACCGCAGTGGCGGTCAGCAGTAGCGCGCCGAATCCATTGCGTACCACAGAACTTGCAAGCATTGGCAACCTCCGAAGGATGTGGCGATCGGACTGATCACCATCGCAGCCGAACCTAGGTGACATCCGGATCTTTGAAATGCCGCCAGTTCCAATGGCACGACGGAGCTACCCGCGCGGCCGTCGGGCTCGCGACTACGCATTCGTCACCGAAGTTCGCGCCGCCCGACAGCACTCGAGATCCGTGCTACCGGTCGTTCTCCAGGATGCGCTGCTTGATGGCGCGGGCGGCGGCTTGGGGGTTGTCGGCGGCGGTGATGGCTCGGACGACGACGATTCGGGTGGCGCCGGCGGCGAGGACTTCGGGGAGGGTGTTCTCGTCGATGCCGCCGATGGCGAACCAGGGGCGGGTGGGGTGGGCGTCCGTGGTGGAGCGGACGAAGTCGAGTCCGGCGGGGGTGCGGCCGGGTTTGGTGGGGGTGGCGTAGACGGGGCCGGTGCAGAAGTAGTCGATGTGTTCGTCGATGGCGGCCAGACCGGCTTGGGCGCGGTTGTGGGTGGAGCGGCCGAGGACCACGTCGGGGCCCAGGATCTGGCGGGCGTACCAGGGCGGGAGGTCGCCCTGGCCGAGGTGGAGGACGTCGACTCCGGCGGCGAGGGCGATGTCGGCGCGGTCATTGCAGGCGACCAGGGCGCCGTGGCGGCGGGCCACCGCCTTCAGTTCGGCGAGGGCGGCGAGTTCGGCCTTCGCCTCGAGCGGGCCGAACTGCTTCTCACCGGCGGAACCCTTGTCGCGGAGCTGGATGATGTCGACGCCGCCGGCGAGGGCCGCATCGGCGAAGTCCGCGAGGTCGCCCCGGTCGCGGCGGGCGTCGGTGCACAGGTAGAGCCGCGCGGTGGCGAGGCGTTCCCGTGGGGTGGCGGGCCGGTTCGGGTGGGAGGGTTGCACAGGGGTGACGGTAGTCGCGCTACGGTTGTCGGGTCGAAACGACCCGAGGGAAAAAGCCCGGTGTGGCGGCTCGCGGCTTTTCCTCGCGGCCGATGTTTCGGATCGGATATATGCGGGTCCCCGGGAACGCGGGGACGAGTTAGGTGGATTCACATGCGGACTCTGGCCGTCGTCGGCGGCGGTGTGATCGGACTGTCGGTGGCCTGGCGGGCCGCCGGAGCGGGCTGGACCGTCACCCTCTTCGACCCGGCCTCGGGTACCGGATCCTCCTGGGTCGCGGGCGGGATGCTCGCGCCGCTGTCGGAGGGCTGGCCGGGGGAGGACGCGGCCCTCGCGTTCGGCGCCGCCTCGCTGGTCCGCTGGCCCGGGTTCGCGGGTGATCTGAAGGCCGTCACCGGGACCGATGTCTTCGTCGCCGACGCCACCCTCACCGTCGCCCTGGACGCGGCCGACGCCGCTGACCTGCGCACCATCGCCGACTGGGTGAATGCCCGCGGCCACGAGCTGAGCCTGCTGGATCGCGCGGGCGTCCGGGCGGCCGAACCGAGCCTGGGTCGCGGCGTGCGGGCCGGACTGCTGGCCGCCGCCGAACCCGCCGTCGACAACCGGGCCCTGGTGAACGCGCTGAAATTCGCCTGCCTCGAGGCCGGGGTCGAGTTCCGCCGGGAGAGGATCGAGGACGTGGCGGCGCTGCCGCACGATCGCGTCGTGCTGTCCGCGGGCGCCGCCTCCGGCCTGCTGTGGCCGGGCCTGCCGGTGCGTCCGGTGAAGGGTGAGATCCTGCGCCTGCGCCGCCGCCCGAGCGCCCCCACCCCGCCCACCCGGGTGATCCGGGCCCGCGTGCACGGCCGCCCCATATATCTTGTGCCGAGGGCTGACGGGATCGTCCTGGGTGCAACACAATACGAAGTCGGGTTCGACAACGCCGTCACCGTCGCCGGTGTCCGGGACCTGATCACCGATGCCGAGGCCGTCCTGCCGGGCCTGGGCGAATACGAGTTCGCCGAGGCCGTCGCGGGTTCGCGTCCCGGCTCGCCGGACAATCTGCCGTTGATCGGATACCTCGACGACAAGGTGATCGTGGCCGCGGGCCACGGCCGCAACGGCATCCTGGACACCCCGGTCACGGCGGACGCCGTACTGGCCCTGCTCGCCGACACCGAGCTGCCCGAGGCGCGAGCCGCGGACCCGCACCGTTTCATCTCAGGAGGAGTTCGATGACCGCAATTCCGGTCGGCGTCACCGTCAATGGTGAGGACCACGTGTTCCCGGAGGAGCTCACCGTCCGCGAGCTGCTGGAGCGCCTGAACCTGCCGTGTCAGGGCGTGGCGCTGGCGATCGACGGCGCGGTCTTCCCGAAGTCCCGCTGGGACGAGCCGGTGGGCCGCGGCTGGGAGATCGAGGTGCTGACGGCGGTGCAGGGTGGCTAGCGCGGTCGAGCCGCTGGTCATCGCGGGCCGCGAGTTCGGTTCGCGCCTGATCATGGGCACCGGTGGCGCGGAGAACCTGGCCGTGCTGGAGGAGGCGCTGCTGGCGTCGGGCACCGAGCTGACCACGGTCGCCATGCGCCGGGTGGACGCCGCGGGCGGCACCGGCGTGCTGGACCTGCTGAAGCGCCTGGAGATCGCCCCGCTGCCGAACACCGCGGGCTGCCGCACCGCCGCCGAGGCCGTGCTCACCGCGCAGCTGGGCCGCGAGGCCCTCGAAACCGATTGGGTGAAGCTGGAAGTCATCGCCGACGAGCGCACCCTGCTCCCCGATGCCATCGAATTGGTGTCCGCCGCAGAGCAATTGGTGGACGACGGCTTCACGGTGCTGCCCTACACCACCGATGACCCGGTGCTGGCCAAGCGCCTCGAGGATGTCGGTTGCGCCGCGGTCATGCCGCTGGGTTCGCCGATCGGCACCGGCCTGGGCATCGGCAATCCGCACAATATCGAGATGATCGTGGCCGCCGCGGGCGTCCCGGTGATCCTGGACGCGGGCATCGGCACCGCCAGCGATGCCGCCCTGGCCATGGAACTGGGCTGTTCGGCGGTCCTTTTGGCGACCGCGGTCACCCGCGCCCGTCAGCCCGCGGTGATGGCGGCGGCCATGGCCCGTGCGGTGGAGGGCGGTTGGCTGGCTCGCCGGGCGGGCCGCATCCCGAAACGCTTCTGGGCGCAGGCTTCCTCGCCCGGTTTCTGATTCCCCGGTCCGCGGCCTGAACCCGGAGCCGGGTCCGGGCCGTAATCATCCCCGAGGATGAGCGACGCGCGACCTTTTGGCGATAGTGCGCGCTCACTACATGGGGAAGACTGGGCAGCATGATCGAACTGAGAGGCCTGACCAAACATTACGGCCAGACCGTCGCGGTGTCGGATCTGTCGTTCACGGTCCGTCCGGGGCAGGTGACCGGCTTTCTCGGCCCGAACGGGGCTGGTAAGTCGACCACCATGCGCATGATCCTGGGGTTGGACACCCCGACCTCCGGGACCGCGCTCATCGACGGCAAGCCGTACCACGACCTGAAACGTCCCCTCGACACCGTCGGCGCGCTGCTGGACGCGAAGTGGGTGCACCCCAATCGTTCCGCGCGCTCGCATCTGCGCTGGATGGCGGCGTCCAATGACATTCCGCAGTCCCGGGTCGAGGAGGTGCTGCGCCTGGTCGGCCTCAACGAGGTGGCCGGGAAGAACGCGGGCGGCTTCTCGCTGGGCATGTCGCAGCGGCTGGGCCTGGCGGGCGCGCTGCTCGGCGACCCGCAGGTGCTGCTGTTCGACGAGCCGGTGAACGGCCTGGACCCGGAGGGCATCCTCTGGATCCGCCGTTTCATGCAGCGGCTGGCGTCGGAGGGCCGCACCGTGCTGGTGTCGAGTCACCTGCTCTCCGAGATGGCGCAGACGGCAGAGCATCTCATCGTGATCGGCCGCGGTCGGCTGATCTCCGACACCTCCACGAAGGATTTCATCGAGAAGGCGTCGGAACAGTCTGTGCGCGTGCGCAGTCCGCAGCTGGATCAGTTGCGCAGCCTGCTCACCTCGAACGGCATGACGGTGCGCGAGGACGGGGCGGAGGCGGACGGCCGGGCGCTGATGGTGGCGGGCGTGACCAGCGACGCGGTCGGAAAGCTGGCCGGGGCCAATGACATCACGCTCTACGAGCTGTCCCCGCAGCGCGCGTCGCTGGAGGAGGCGTTCATGCGCATGACCGGTGGCGCGGTGCAGTACCACGGCGAAGGCTTCGATCAGGTGATGGGAGGTGGCCTCTGATGGGAGTGCTCACCGCGGAACGAATCAAACTGACCTCGACCAAGTCGCCGGTGTGGTGCACGGTGCTGCTGGCGGTGTTCGCGCTGGGCATCGCGGCGCTGTTCAGCCTGGCGTTGAACGCGTCGTGGCGGGTGTTCCAGGACCAGCTGGCCGAGGGCAAGATGCATCCCTCGGACGCGCCGTACGCGGAGAACTCGATCGCGGGCCTGGGTATCACGGGTCTGGCGCAGGGTATGCCGGGCTTCGGCTACCTGATGGTGATGATCCTGGCGGCGCTGGCGGTCACCAGTGAGTACCGCTTCGGCACCATCAAGACGACCTTCCTGGCGACCCCGAGCCGGACCACCGTGCTGCTCACCAAAGCGGGCCTGATTGGTGTTGCTATGGGTTTGCTGAGCTTGGTGCTGACC
Source organism: Nocardia sp. NPDC005746 (assembly GCF_040630785.1). Classification (NCBI taxonomy): domain Bacteria; kingdom Bacillati; phylum Actinomycetota; class Actinomycetes; order Mycobacteriales; family Nocardiaceae; genus Nocardia; species Nocardia sp. NPDC005746. Next base: position 70,229 of record NZ_JBEXYE010000015.1, on the reverse strand, counting down.
TTCCTCGGCTTCTTCATCTTCAAGGCCATGGTGACCCACGACGCGGGCGCCCACCTCAGCCTCACCAGTGGCGACCTGCGGGTCTTCTACGCCGTCCCGATCTTCATCCTGCTCATCGTTTTCCTGGCGGTCGGCGTCGGCACCCTGATCCGGCAGTCGGCGGGCGCGCTCTCGCTACTGATCGTGTGGCCGGTGATCCTGGAGCCGATGGTCGGCGCGTTCGGCAAGGTCGGCCGGGAAATCCAGGTGCTGCTGCCCTTCCAGAACGCGGGCCTGTTCCTCGGAACCGTGGACGAGAAATCCGAGTATTGGCATTGGGGTCCTTGGGGTGGTCTCATCTACTTTGCGGCCTTCGTCGCAGTCGTGTTCGGAGCCGCGCTCTTCGTGGTGAACAAACGCGATGCCTGACTCGTGTTACGAGTGATATAGACCCTGCCCGGGGAGCCGCCGGCCACTGCCCGGCACGGCGGCGCGCATCGGCCCGATACGGATTCCGTATCGGGCCGATGTCATTCGGCGGGGTGGTTCATACCGTTCCGACAGTGTGGTCCAGCTTACGTTTGATTCGCGCCGTGGTGATGTGGCGCGTGGCACCGGACGGTCGGTAGCATCGGTTCAGCAACCAAAACACTCAAACCTTCGGCGGGTCCAACGATGTGGCCGCTAGCACCGATCGGGAGGTGTCCGGTGGCAATCGTTGATCCATCCCATGACGGAACGCTGGGATACTCTCTGGGCGTGAGCGAACGACCCTCCGACGGCGGAGACCGCGCCAAAGACGCGAACCGCACGGACGGACTGGGGACCGATCGCAACCGCTCGCGTGACGCGGGCGGGAACCGGGGGCGCGACCAACCGCGTATCGACCCGGATGTGGTCATCCCGCTGATCCCCGCAGAACTTTCCGAGGACCCGGAGGACCCGGACGAGCTCGACGGGCAGCCGCGTCGCCGCGGCCGCTTCCCCGGCCAGCTCTCGGCCCTGGTCAATGCCGCCAATCAGCGCGGCGACATCATCGGCGCGATCCGCAAGGCGCGCGAGAATCTGCCCGGCGACCCGGGTTTCGGCGATCCGCTGTCGGTCTCCGGACCGGGCGGGGTGCGCGCGGTGGCCCGCGCGGCGGACAAGCTGGTCGGCGATTCGCCCAGCGCCGCACGCGAATTGGGGCTGGGTGCGCTGCAGGTGTGGCAGGCCATGCTGGAGCGGGTCGGCAAGGGCCGCGGCAGTGACGAGATCACCATCATGTTCACCGACCTGGTGGCCTTCTCCAGCTGGTCGCTGGCGGCGGGCGACGAGGTGACCCTGGACCTGCTGCGCCGGGTGGCCAAGGCCATCGAGCCGCCGATCGTGGATCGGGGCGGCCAGGTGGTCAAGCGCATGGGCGACGGTGTGATGGCCGTCTTCCCGTCCGCGGACCGGGCCGTACGGGCGGCCATCGCCGCCAAGGAGAACCTGTCCGCCGTGTCGGTGGACGGTTACCGCCCGCAGATGCGCCTGGGCCTGCACACCGGCAGCCCCCGCGAGATCGGCGGCGACTGGCTCGGCATCGACGTGAATATCGCGGCCCGCGTCATGGAAGCGGGCGGCAACGGCAACACCATGCTCTCGGGTGCCACGCTGGACGCCCTGAAGCCGGAGACCCTGGAAGAACTCGGCTTGGGCGTGAAGCCCTACCGCCGCAGCTTCTTCGCAGCCCCGCTCAGTGGAGTCCCCGAAGACTTGCGCATCTTCCGCCTCGAAGCCGAGTGAAGACGCTGCGGGCGTGAGAGGGGTTTCGCGGGAAGCCCCTCGGAGCCCGAGAGTTCAGTTGCTCATCCACAGGATCGCGCCCACCGCTGCGAGCACGCCGCAGACGGCGAGTGCCACGGCCAGTGGGCGCGAGGTCTTGAACAGCGAGTACGCGCCGCCGAAGAGGAATCCGGCGAGGGCGAGCAGGATGAGCGCGCTGACGTCTGTGGACACCCGTTCAGTCTGCCTGACGGTTGCCGTCGCCCTGGTACCCGGCCCTGACCGGGCCTTTCAGCAAATAACAAGCACGCGGGCTTGATTTTTTCCGCCCCTGATGTGACCCTGTAACCGACCGCAGCACCGAGGCTGCGCCGGCTTCGGGCGCACACAGGGAGGCCCTTCATGAGTCAGCTCGCCGACAGTCCGGATCTCATCCGGATCGGCAACTGTTCCGGGTTCTACGGCGATCGCATGAGCGCCATGCGGGAGATGCTCGAGGGCGGTCAGCTCGACGTGCTCACCGGCGACTATCTGGCCGAGCTCACCATGCTCATCCTGGGTCGCGACCGCATGAAGGACGCCAACCTGGGCTACGCCAAAACCTTTGTGCGGCAGCTGGAGGACAGCCTCGGGCTGGCCCTGGAGTCGGGCGTGAAGATCGTCGCCAACGCGGGCGGCCTCAACCCGGCGGGCCTGGCGCAGCGGGTGCGCGAGGTCGCCGAAAAGCTCGGTCTCACACCGAAGGTCGCGTACGTGACCGGTGACGACCTGCTCGCCCGCGCCGGTGAACTGGGCCTGGGCGCACCGTTGACCGCCAACGCCTACCTGGGCGCGTGGGGCATCGCCGAATGCCTCACCGCGGGCGCGGACATCGTGGTGACCGGCCGGGTCACCGACGCCTCCGTGGTGGTCGGCCCGGCGGCCGCGCACTTCGGCTGGGCCCGAACCGATTACGACGCCCTGGCGGGCGCGGTGGTGGCGGGTCACGTCATCGAGTGCAGCACCCAGGCCACCGGCGGCAATTTCGCCTTCTTCACCGAGATCGCGGATCTGGGCCGCCCCGGCTTCCCGATCGCCGAGGTGCGCCGCGACGGCAGCAGTGTCATCACCAAGCATGAGGGCACCGGCGGCGCGGTCACCGTGGACACGGTGAAGGCGCAGCTCATGTACGAGATCCAGAGCGCGCGCTACGCGGGCCCGGACGTCACCACCCGCCTGGACAGCATCCAGGTGAGCCAGGAGGCCCTGGATCGGGTGCTGATCAGCGGTGTGACCGGTGAGGCCCCGCCGCCGCAGACCAAGGTGTCCACCAACACCATCGGCGGCTTCCGCAACGAAATGCAGTTCATCCTCACCGGTTTGGACATCGAGGCCAAAGCGGCGCTGGCACAGCGTCAGCTGGAGTCGTGGCTGACGGTGCGTCCCGCCGAACTGGACTGGACGCTGGCCCGCCTGGACCGCCCCGACGCCGCCACCGAGGAGCAGGCCAGCGCCCTGCTGCGCTGTGTCGTGCGCGATCCCGACCCGAACAAGGTGGGGCGCGCGTTCTCCAGTGTCGCGGTGGAATTGGCGCTCGCCAGCTTCCCGGGCTTCTCGCTGACGGCCCCTCCCGGCAACGGCGGACCCTACGGCGTGTTCAAGCCGGGGTACGTGGACTCCAAGGAGATCCCGCACACCGCCGTGCTGCCGGACGGCTCCGAGGTGGCGGTCGCCCCAGCGGGGGAGACCCTGGAGCTGGACGCGGTCGCGGAACCGGAACTGCCGCAGCCGCTTCCGGCGGGTGAGACCCGGCGCGTCCCCCTGGGCTCGATCGCCCTCGCTCGCAGTGGCGACAAGGGCGGCAATGCCAATGTCGGCGTCTGGGTGCGCACCGACGAGCAGTGGCGCTGGCTGGTCCACGCCCTGACCGTCGAGGAACTGCGCCGCCTGCTGCCCGAGACCGCCGACCTGCCCGTCACCCGGCACGTGCTGCCGAATCTGCGGGCGCTGAACTTCATCGTCGAGGGCCTGCTGGGCGAGGGCGTGGCGTATCAGGCCCGCTTCGATCCGCAGGCCAAGGGCCTGGGCGAATGGCTGCGCGCGCGGCATCTCGACATCCCGGTGGAGCTGCTGCCATGAGCGGGCACCCGGACGAATCAGTGGACACCACACGGCATTCCGGCCGTGCGAAGGGGAGTGAGGCGGTATGAGCGCCCAATACGTGAACCCGTGGCAGACGCCCGAGCGCCGCGAATTGCGCGCCACCGTGCGCGGTTTCGCCGAACGTGAAGTGCTGCCCTACCTGGATCAGTGGGAGCGCGACGGCGAGATTCCGCGCGAGCTGCACAAGAAGGCGGGCGCGCTGGGGCTGCTCGGCATCCAGTTCCCCGAGTCCGCGGGCGGTTCCGGAGGTGACGCCATCGACGCCGCCATCGTGGCCGAGGAGATGCACTACGCGGGCTGCTCGGGCGGCCTGTTCGCGTCCCTGTTCACCTGCGGTATCGCGGTGCCGCACATCATCGCCTCGGGCAATGCCGAGCACATCGAGCGCTGGGTGCGGCCGACGCTGGCGGGGGAGAAGATCGGCTCGCTGGCCATCACCGAGCCGGGCGGCGGTTCCGATGTCGGACACCTGCGCACCGCCGCGGTGCGCGACGGCGACGACTACATCGTGAACGGCTCCAAGACCTTCATCACCTCCGGTGTGCGCGCCGACTACGTGGTGACCGCTGTCCGCACCGGCGGTCCGGGGGCGGCGGGTGTGTCGCTGCTGGCGGTGGAGAAGGGCACGCCCGGTTTCACGGTCAGCCGCAAGCTGGAGAAGATGGGCTGGCTGGCCTCCGACACCGCCGAGCTCTCGTATGTCGACGTGCGGGTGCCGGCCTCGAACCTGGTCGGTCCGGAGAACAGCGGATTCGCGCAGATCGCACAGGCTTTCGTGAGCGAGCGGGTGGGCCTGGCCGTGCAGGCGTACGGTCACGCGCAGCGCTGCCTGGACCTGACCCTGCAATGGACCCGCGACCGGGAGACCTTCGGCCGCCCGCTGATCAGCCGTCAGGCGGTGCAGAACACGCTGTCGGAGATGGCCCGCCGCATCGACGTGGCCCGCGTCTACACCCACGTGCTGGCCGAACGCGCCGCACAGGGGGAGACCGATCTGATCGCCGAGGTCTGCTTCGCCAAGAACACCGCGGTGGAGACCGCCGAATGGGTTGCCCACCAGGCCGTGCAGTTGTTCGGCGGCCTCGGCTACATGCGCGAGTCCGAGGTCGAACGGCATTACCGCGATGTCCGCATCCTCGGCATCGGCGGCGGCACCAATGAGATTCTGACCAGCCTCGCGGCCAAGCGATTGGGGTTCCAGTCTTGAGTATTCTGCGCACATCCGTGGACCCGAATTCGGCGGACTATCAAGCCGCCGCCGAGGCGATGAGCGCCAAGCTCGCCGAGGTCGAGGTCGAATACGCGAAGAACATCGCGGGCGGCGGCCCGGACAAGATGGCGCGGCATCGCAAGCGCGGCAAGCTGACCGCGCGCGAACGCATCGAACTGCTCATCGACGAGGATTCGCCGTTCCTGGAGCTGGCCCCGCTGGCCGCCTGGGGCAGTGACTTCCATGTGGGCGCGAGCGTCATCGCGGGCATCGGCATCGTGGAGGGCGTCGAGTGCTTGATCACCGCGCCGGATCCGACCGTGCGCGGCGGCACCTCCAACCCGTGGACGCTGCGGAAAACCCTGCGCATGAACGACATCGCGCTGGAGAACCGGCTGCCGGTGATCGGCCTGGTGGAGTCCGGCGGCGCGGATCTGCCGACGCAGAAAGAGGTCTTCGTCCCCGGCGGCCGCATGTTCCGGGACCTGACCCGGCTGTCGGCGGCCGGAATCCCCACCATCGCACTGGTTTTCGGCAACTCGACGGCCGGTGGCGCGTACATCCCGGGCATGTCCGACTACACGGTCATGATCAAGGAGCGCTCCAAGGTCTTCCTGGGCGGTCCGCCGCTGGTGAAGATGGCCACCGGTGAGGAGTCCGACGATGAGTCGCTCGGCGGCGCGGAGATGCACGCCCGCACATCGGGTCTGGCCGACTACCTGGCGGTGGACGAGCAGGACGCGATCCGCCTGGGCCGCTCCATCGTCAAGCGCCTGAACTGGCAGAAGCAGGGTCCGGCCGCGCGCCCGGTCACCGAGGTGATCGAGCCGCTGCACGACCCGGAGGAACTGCTCGGCATCGTGCCGACCGATCTGAAGATCCCGTTCGACCCGCGCGAGGTCATCGCCCGCGTGGTCGACGGCTCGGACTTCGACGAGTTCAAGCCGCTCTACGGTTCCAGCCTGGTGACCGGCTGGGCGGAGCTGCACGGCTACCCGGTCGGCATTCTCGCCAACGCCCGCGGCGTGCTGTTCTCCGAGGAGTCGCAGAAGGCGACCCAGTTCATCCAACTGGCCAATCAGAAGAACACGCCGCTGCTGTTCCTGCACAACACCACCGGCTACATGGTCGGCAAGGAGTACGAGCAGAAGGGCATCATCAAGCACGGCGCGATGATGATCAACGCGGTCTCGAACTCGAAGGTGCCGCACATCTCGGTGCTGATGGGCGCGTCCTACGGCGCGGGCCACTACGGCATGTGCGGTCGCGCCTACGACCCGCGTTTCGTATTCGCCTGGCCGAGCGCCAAATCCGCCGTCATGGGCGGTGCCCAGCTGGCGGGCGTCATCTCCATCGTCGGCCGGGCGGCCAACGAGGCGCGCGGTATCCCGTTCAACGAGGAGGCCGACGCCGGTCTGCGCGCCATGATCGAGGCGCAGATCGAGGCCGAGTCGCTGCCCATGTTCATGTCGGGCCGCCTCTACGACGACGGCGTCATCGACCCCCGCGACACCCGCACGGTGTTGGGAATGGCCTTGTCCGCCATTCACAATGCCCCGATCAAGGGCGCCGAGGGCTTCGGCGTCTTCCGGATGTGAGGCCGAAAATGACTGTATCGCGGAGCGATTCCCCCAGGGGTGGCGGCGGGGCGACGGGTGGGCTTACGAACGTTCTGGTCGCCAATCGTGGCGAGATCGCGCGGCGCGTCTTCGCGACCTGCCGTCGGATGGGTATCTCGACGACCGCCGTCTACTCCGACGCGGACGCCAACTCGCCGCACGTCGCCGAGGCCGATGCGGCGATTCGCCTGCCCGGCAACACTCCTGGCGAGACCTACCTGCGCGGTGAGCTGATCATCGAGGCCGCGCGGGCCGCCGGTGCCGACGCCATCCACCCCGGCTACGGATTCCTCTCCGAGAACGCCGAATTCGCGAAGGCCGTGCAGGCCGCCGGGCTGACCTGGATCGGCCCGCCGGTCGCGGCCATCGAGCAGATGGGCTCCAAGGTCGAGTCCAAGAAGATGATGGACGCCGCCGGTGTCCCGGTGCTGAAGCAGCTGGATCCGGCCGAGGTCACCGCCGACGTGCTGCCCGTGCTGATCAAGGCGTCCGCCGGTGGTGGCGGTCGCGGTATGCGTGTGGTGCGGGAGCTGTCCGAGCTGACCGGGCAGATCGAGGCGGCGCAGCGGGAAGCTCAGTCCGCCTTCGGCGATCCGACCGTCTTCTGCGAGCGCTACCTGGAGACCGGCCGCCATATCGAGGTGCAGGTCATGGCCGACACCCACGGCACCGTGTGGGCGGTCGGCGAGCGTGAGTGCTCGATCCAGCGCCGGCACCAGAAGGTCGTCGAGGAAGCCCCGTCGCCGCTCGTCGAGAAGATCGACGGGATGCGGGTCCGCCTGTTCGAGGCGGCCCGGCTGGCGTCGGAGGCCATCGGCTACGAGGGCGCGGGCACCGTCGAATTCCTCGCCGACGAGAAGGGCGACTTCTTCTTCCTGGAGATGAACACCCGTCTCCAGGTGGAGCATCCGGTCACCGAGCAGGTCACCGGCCTGGACCTGGTGCGTCTGCAGTTGCAGGTGGCCGCCGGCCGCCCGCTGCCCGCCCGGCAGCCGGAGATGCGCGGCCACTCCATCGAGGTGCGTCTCTACGCGGAGGACCCGGCCCACGACTGGCAGCCGCAGTCCGGCGCCGTGCACCGGCTCGACATCCCCGGCACCCTGGGCGAATTCACCGTGCTGACCGAGCCGGGCGTGCGCCTGGACACCGGCATCGTGGACGGCTCGGTGGTGGGCGTGCACTACGACCCGATGCTGTCGAAGGTCATCTCCTTCGCCGAGACCCGCGACGAGGCCGCCCACCTGCTGGCTTCCGCCTTGCAGCGGGCCAAGATCCACGGCCTGGTCACCAACCGCGATCTGCTGGTGCGGGTGCTGCGGCATCCGGCGTTCCTCGCCGGCGACACCGACACCGCCTTCTTCGCGACCCACGATCTGGAGAAGCTGTCCGCGCCACTGGTTTCCGAGGCGGACGAGGAGCTGTCCATCGTGGCCGCGGCGCTCGCCGACGCCGCCGCCAACCGGCGTACGGCCCGGATCGGCGGCGGTCTGCCCAGCGGCTGGCGCAACCTGCCGTCGCAGGCGCAGTCCAAGTCCTACGAGTCCCGGCTGACCGGCCGCCACGACGTGCGCTACCGGATCACCCGCTCCGGCCTGGAGGTCGAGGGCCACGAGGGCCTCGAATTGCTGGAGGCCACACCGGATCTGGTGATCCTCCAGGTGCCCGGTGAGCGCGGCCCGGTGCGCCGCCGCTTCGAGGTCGCCCGCTACGGCGATCTGGTGACGGTGGATTCCCCGCTCGGCCCGGTGGCGGTGCGCCGCCTGCCGCGCTTCGAGGATCCGGCCGACCAGGTGGCCGAGGGCTCGCTGCTGGCCCCGATGCCCGGTGCGGTCATCCGCCTGGGCGCGGCCGCGGGTGACCGGGTCGAGAAGGGTCAGCCGATCCTCTGGCTGGAGGCCATGAAGATGGAGCACACCATCGCCGCCCCCGCCGCGGGCGTGCTCACCGAATTGAACGTTTCCGCGGGCCAGCAGGTCGAAGTCGGCACGGTGCTCGCCGTCGTCCACAGCGAAGATCAGGAGTAGGCAATGGGTTTCATCGAGACCGACGAACAGAAGGCGCTGCGGGAGGCGGTGGCCAAGCTGGCCGCCAAGTACAACTTCCGCGACTACGCCGGGCCCAAGGCCCGCAAGGGCGAGCCGTTCGACGAGCTGTGGGACGAGGCCGGCAAGCTCGGCTTCCTGGGCGTGAACCTGCCCGAGGAGTACGGCGGCGGTGGCGCGGGCATCTACGAACTCGCGCTCGTCCAGGAGGAATTGGCGGCGCAGGGCTGCGGTCTGCTGCTCATGGTGGTCTCGCCCGCCATCTGCGGCACCATCATCACCAAGTACGGCACCGAGGCGCAGAAGCAGGAGTGGCTGACCAAGCTGGCCGACGGTAGCGGCAAGATGGTCTTCGGCATCACCGAGCCGGACGCGGGCTCCAACTCGCACAAGATCACCACCACCGCCCGCCGCGACGGCGAGGACTGGATCCTCAACGGCCGCAAGATCTTCATCTCCGGCGTGGACCAGGCCGAGGCCGTGCTCATCGTGGCCCGCACCGAGAACGCCAAGACCGGCAACCTGCAGCCCGCCCTGTTCATCGTCCCCGTCGACACCCCCGGCTTCGTGAAGACGAAGCAGGAGATGGACATCATCGAGCCGGACAACCAGTTCACCCTGTTCCTCGACGACGTCCGGCTCCCCGCGACCGCGCTGGTCGGCCAGGAGGACGCGGCCATCGCGCAGCTGTTCGCGGGCCTGAACCCGGAGCGCATCATGGGCGCGGCCATGGCGGTCGGCATGGGCCGCTACGCCATCGACCGGGCGGTCTCCTACGCCAAGGAGCGCGCGGTGTGGAAGGGCGTGCCGATCGGCGCGCACCAGGGCATCTCGCACCCGCTGGCCCAGGTCAAGATCGAGCTCGAGCTGGCCAAGGTGATGATGCAGAAGGCGGCGTTCCTCTACGACGCCGGTGACGACTTCGGCGCCGCCGAGGCCGCCAATATGGCGAAATACGCTGCGGCCGAAGCCAGTATCAAGGCACTCGACCAGGCCATCCAGACCCACGGCGGCTCCGGCCTGACCGCCGATGTGGGCCTGGCGGGCATGCTGGCCGCCTCCCGCATCGCACGGGTGGCTCCGGTCAGCCGCGAGATGATCCTCAACTTCGTGTCGCAGCACTCACTGGGCCTGCCCCGGTCCTACTGACCGCGGCGACGAGTGGCGGTGTGCGCGCGGCCACCGCCACTCGTCCCGCTTTTCCGTAAGTCACTCAGCAGCAGGAGTATTCGATGACCGACACAGCCGGTGCCACCGCGGACGCGCCGTTCGTGCGCTACGAGGTGAGCGACGGATTCGCGGTACTGACCCTGGATTCGCCGCACAATCGCAATGCCCTGTCCTCGCGGCTGGTGACCGAACTGCTCGCGGGCCTGGAACGGGCCGCCGCCGACGACGCCGTGCGCGGCGTGGTTCTCACCCACACCGGCAACACCTTCTGCGCCGGAGCCGATCTCAAGGAGGCGGTGGACGCCGATCCAGCGGCCGCCGCCGAGATCCGCACGCAGTGGATGATCTCGGTGCTGCGCACCGTCCTGGCCATGCCCAAGCCCGTGGTGGCGCAGGTGAACGGCAATGTGCGCGCGGGCGGCATGGGCATCGTCGGCGCGTGCGACCTGGCCGTCGCGGGCCGTGACAGCAGTTTCGGCCTCACCGAGGTACGTATCGGCTTGGCCCCGTTCATGATCTCCCTGACTCTGCTGCCGCGCATGTCCGCCCGCGCGGCCGCGCGCTACTTCTCCACCGGCGAGACCTTCGACGCCGCCGAGGCCGAACGCAACGGCCTCATCACCGTGGCCGCCGACGACCCCGCCGCCGAGGTGGCCCGCCTGCGTGCCGAACTCCGCAAGGGCTCCCCCCAAGGCCTGGCCGAGGCCAAGCGTCTGGTCAACACCGACCTGCTCGAGGTCTTCGACCAGCGGGCCGAGGAACTGGCCAAACGCTCCGCAAGCTACTTCGGCACCCCCGAGGTGATCGAGGGCATGACGGCCTTCCTGCAGCGCCGCCCACCGAGCTGGGCACAATAGGTCACCATGGCGACACCCCACGAACCCAAGCAGGACCGCAGCCGGGCCACCCGGCAGCGGCTGCTGGAGGCGACCATCGACTGCCTGTCCCAGATGGGCTGGGCGGCCGCCACGGTCGCCGTCGTCGCCGAACGAGCCGGGGTGTCGCGCGGTGCCGCCCAGCATCATTTCCCCACCCGTGAGGATCTGATCACCGCCGCCCTGGAGTACATGTTCGAAACCCGTATGGCCCAGGCCAAGGCGGACGCGCTGGCGGTCGCCGAGGTAGCGCAGGGCGTCGCCCGCACCGAGGCCGTGGTCGCGGGTTTGGTCGAGTCCTACACCGCCCCCATCTTCAAAGCGGCCCTCCAGGTCTGGACCCATGCCGCCGCCGACCCGGTCCTCCGCGAACGCATCGTCCCCATGGAAGCCCGCTTCGGCCGCATCTCCCACCGCATGGCCATCGAAGCCCTGGGTGTGGACGACACCGACCCCGTCACCCACCACCTGGTCCAAGCCACCCTCGACCTGGCCCGTGGCCTCGGCCTCGCCGACGTCCTGACCGATGACTCCTTGCGCCGCAAGGAAATCGTCCAGCAGTGGGCCGCCACCCTCCACACCGCCCTCGAAGCAGCCCGCTGACCTCCCGGCCAGCGGTGCCGAGGCGGTGCGGCTTCGGTCAGCCGGCGATCAGATAACTGTGGACCGGTTCGAACGAGATACGGGGCTCGCTGGTTACTCCAGCCTTTTCGAGCGCCGGGGCCAGTCGTTCGTTGGCGAAGCGCTGGAATTCCTCGGGGGAGTTCCAGACGTCGGTGACTCGGAGCCCCCTGTCCGTGGTGGTCGCCCAGTGGAATAGTCCGCCCGTAGCCATGGGGCCGCCGGGCGCGAATCCCAAGATCTCGAGAATCGAGTCGTACTCCTCGACCGTTGTGTCGTCGAGTTCGACGATGACGGCGACGGCCATGATGATCTCCTTTCGCGACAGCGGCCCGACGCGGGTGTCGGGCCCTGGTTCGAGCGTAGATCCGGCCTAGCTGGAGTTTCGTCGAATAGGAGGAAGCGGGCAGACGCGCTGGATGGCACGCCTGACAGCCGCTGTCGCGGCCACGCCGATGACTTTCCGCTCGATTCGTCGTCGGTATATCGAGGTGAACCGACAGACAGGAGTTCGGCATGACGGGACCGATTCGGATGGGCGTGACCTCGGTGCGGGCGAACGGTGTGGACCTCGGCATCGAGGGCTTCGGGCGGGCGGACGATCCGCTCGTCCTGCTGGTCGGCAGCCCGACGATGCTGTCCTGGCCCGACGAGCTGTGCGAGCGGCTCGCGTCCGGCGGGCGGCACGTGGTGCGCTACGACCTGCGCGACTCCGGTGCGTCGACGACCATCGACCCCGAAAATCTGGGGTACGACCTGCGGGATCTTGTCGCGGATGCGGTTGCGTCGGTCAAGGCGCTCGGTGCCGGGACCGCCCATCTCGGTGGGGTGGGCGTCGGTGGGATGGTTGCTCAGGTCGCCGCGCTGGACCACCCGGACGTATTCACCGCACTGACCCTGGTCAACACCCGGCCGGTCGCACCGGGCCCAGTCGACGACGACCTACCCGACCATGACCCCGCTGTGATGGGCGCGTTGTTCGCCCACCCGCAACCGGACTGGACCGACCGAGGCGCTGTCGCGGAGTTCGCCGCCGCGGGAGCCGAGCTGTTGGGCAACGATCCTGAGGACGCGCGGGCGACCGCTGCCCGAATCTGGGATCGCACGCCGTCGACCGATCCCGCGGTGCACCAGGCGAACCAGCTCGGGATGACGTTCGCCCGCATCGATTGCGCCCCGCGCTGGCGGGACCGGCTCGGTCGGCTCGCCGTACCCACGCTCGTGGTGCACGGCCGCGCCAACCCGTTCTTCCCGCTCGGCAACGCCGAGGTCCTCGCCGCCGAAATCCCTGGGGCGCAGCTCCTGGTCCTCGACGGCATGGGTACCGACTTGTCCCGCACCGTGGCCGACCAGACCGCCGCCGCCATGCTCGCCCTGTAGCCCCCGAGCGCGGTTGCTCGGCCTGTGGTATTCGAGGGCTGCCGAATCAGCGACTGCTGCCGGTGCCGTTGAGCAGCAGGGGGATTCGGGCCGCCATGTCCACCGGGAGGTAGGTCGTGGCGCTGGTGGTCCAGGCTTGACCGGATTGCGAATCGTACTGGCTGGGCATGGTGATTCCGGCGGGTGCGTACGCGTGCAGTCCGTTGTCGCGAGTCGTGTACGTCGCGCGCCACAGGTGATCCTTGAACGCGATGACACCGGCGACATCGATGGCCTGGGAGGTGCCACGCAGTGCCGCAACCTTTTTCGCCACCCCATCGGTGGACAGGTAGGTCAGCGTGCCATCGGCCTGTTGATCGGCGGCGATCGCGACGACATCGGTCATGCCGTACTTGGCGCGAAGCACGTCGGCGATGACGGTCTGGGCGTATACGGGAATGCTCCTGCCGCCGCGAGCGGCCACGACGGCGGCGGCAAGCGCCTCGTTCACGGGCCCGGGCTCACCCTCGGTGCGCGCGGGATCGGCCCCGGCCGGAATCCGATTGCCGAAACTGTAGGCGACCAGAAACGTGAACTGATCCGCGGCCGCCGTGGGCGCGGGCCACAGGTCACTCGACCCCGACGCCGACCCGCTCGCCGACCCGGACGCGGATGACCCGCTGTCGGCCAGGGCAATCGGCGCCTGAACGGCGAAGCCGACGGTGAGAGCAGCGGCGAGCACAACGAGCGACGACCTCATAACCGCGGAACCTAGCAGCCCCCATCCGCCCCACAGCTCCTTCACCCGACCTCGTCCGCTCAGCGGGACAGCGGTGGCCGGCGGAGGCTCCCCTGGTCCGCACCGATCATTGTTCTCGGTATCGGTAGCCCTATCGGTCGTGTGATGTGGTGCGGGTTGAATGGTTGGCGATTCGCGATAGGCTCGCGTGGACGTATTTCTTGGGGGCGGGACCTTTTCGTGCCCATCGGAAGTTAGGAAACGGAAGTCGATATGGGCGTTCTTGGGGTTCTCTTCACTCTGCTGTCGCAGGCGTTCGGGATTGTGACCAATGGGTCTGCGTACATGAACAGCCCGCACTGATCAGAAGCCGAAAACTTCTGCCAATTCGATCGATTCGTCGTCCCAGCGGCATTCGATGCGCTCGCGTTCGATGTCAGGGAGGAACGGATCCCATCCGGCCCTGCGCCAGAAGGCTTCTCGATGCTCATCGGGGAGGGGATGCGGCGTGCTCATGCGGATTCCCTGGATCGTGACGGCCGTCACATTCAGTTTATCGGGTCGTGGTGGGGCGCAATGAAGAACCGAGCGCCCGCATCCGGAGGGGTGCGGGCGCTCGGTTGTGTTGTGGCGGGGGCAAGCCCGCCGGTCAGTTGGTTTTGGGGGCGGTGAGGTCGTAGAGGGTGATGCCGTCTACTTCCTCGGCGGTGAAGTGGTCCTTGACCCAGGCGGTGATCTGGGAGCTGGTGCCGTTGCCGCCGCGTTCGCCGCCCATCTGGCTGCCCGCGATGAAGTAGTGGATGCGGCCCACCTGGACGTACTCCTGGAACTGGGCGAGGGTGGGTGAGGGGTCGCTGCCGTTGAAGCCGCCGATGGGCATGACCGGTAGTTCCGTCGCCAGCTGGAAGCCGGCCGCCGAGTTCGAGCTGACGGTGGCCGCCACCCAGGTGTACTCGGAGCCGCTCGCCTTCAACAGGTCGGTGACCTTGGCGCTGGGGCGGCTCGCCATCATCATGTTGCCCGCCGCGCCGCCGAATCCCTCAGGCCCACCGGCGGTTCCGCCCGGGCCGACGTTCGTGGCACCGCCGCGGTTCATGCCCGCGCCGTGCTGGCTGCCGCCGGGCTGACCGACCGGAGCGCCGTTGCGCGGGCCGCCATTGCCGCCGTCGCCGCCATTGCCGGGCGCGAATCCGTTCCCTTCGCCGAAGACGTTGCCGGGGAACCCGTTAGGACCGTCGCCGCCGCGGGGTCCACCCGGACCCCAGCCGCCGCGGACCGCCGGACCGGCCGAAGGCATCGGTCCCTGGTGCGCGGTGGCGATCCCGTTCACGGCGTAGGCGGTGGGCGCCGCCAGGCCGAGGATCACCGCGGCCGCCGCGACGGACACACCGGCCTTGCGGGGCAGGCGGAGGAGCAGCAGCACGGTGACGGCGATGCCGCCGACCAGGACCGTCCAGCGCAGCCAGGGTACGAAGGACGTGCTGCGGGACAGGATGATCCACGCGGTGGCGGTGGTCAGACCCATGGTCGCGACCAGGGCCGACCGCACCCAGAGCTGGTCGCGGTGCCGCCAGGCGAGCACCGAGCCCGCGCCGATCAGCGCGGCCACACCGGGGGCCAGCGCCACCGTGTAGTACGGGTGGAAGATGCCCTTCATGAAGCTGAAAACCAGTCCGGTTCCGACCAGCCAGCCGCCGAACAGGATGAGCGTGGCGCGCTGCGGGTCGGTGCGGGTCAGCGTGCCGCGCAGGACGATTCCGGTCACGAGCAGCACCAGCGCCGCCGGGATGAGCCAGGCGATCTGACCCGCCTGCTGCGGCTCGAACAGCCGCCCGATGCCGGGCGTGCCCCACATGCCGCCCCCGCCGTTCGGCATGTCGCCGCCGAAACCGCCGACGCTTCCGCGCTCCTCGCCGTTCAACCGGCCCAGGCCGTTGTAGCCGAGGGTCAGTTCGATGATCGAATTATGCTGCGAGCCACCGAAGTACGGCCGGTCCGCGGCGGGCCACAGCTCGGCGAGCAGCACCCACCAGCCCGCACCGGCCACCATGGCCGCGCCCGCCGCGACCAGCTGCGCGATCCGCTTGCCCAGCGCGGGCGGCCCGGCGATCAGGTAGGTGAGCGCCAGCGCGGGCACCACCAGCAGCACCTGCAATTGTTTGGCCAGGAAGCCCAATCCGATGAACGCGCCGGTGACCACCAGCCAGCGCCACCGCCCGTCGGCGACCGCCCGGGTCATGGCCCAGGCCGCCGCCAGCATGAGGAACACCAGCATCGCGTCGGGGTTGTTGAACCGGAACATCACGGCCGCGATGGGAGTCAGCGCGAGCACCAGCCCCGCCAGCAGTCCGGCGGTCGCCCCGAAGTTCCGGCGCACGATCGCCCACAGCAACGCCACCGACGCCACGCCGAGCAGCGCCTGCGGCAGCAGCATGCTCCAGCTGTGCAGCCCGAAGATCCGCACCGAGATCTCCATGGGCCACAGCGACAGCGGCGTCTTGTCCACGGTGATCGAGTTGGCCGCGTCGGAAGAGCCGAAGAAGAACGCCTTCCACGACACCGAACCCGCCTGCACCGCGGCCGAATAGAAGGAGTTGGCCCAGCCGTTGGCGGACAGGTTCCACAGGTAGGCGACGGCCGTGCCGGCCAGCAGGGCGGCCAGGGCCAGGTACTCCCGGCGGTCGCCGCGCGCAGCGGGCGGCTCGGCCGGGGGCGGGGCGACCCGGGTCTCGGTCAGTGTCGCGGTCATCGGTCGCCTCCTCGGCTGATTCGATCGGTCTGGGGATCGTTGGGGATGGTCCAGAACGGCAGTTCGCCGTGTTCGGGGCGGTGACGGTACGGGAAGTCGATGGCGGCGAGCCGACAATCGTCCGGAAGTCCTTGCTGCGCACGGGAGAAGGGGGTCAACGCGTCACCTCGGGCGTGGCGTGCTTCCCGGCATTGCGGAACACCCAGCGCAGTCCGACGAACCGCAGCAGCGTGGCGACCAGGTTGGCCACGACCAGCACAACCAGTTCCAGATGGACGGCCGCGTCGGGAGCCCAATGGTGCAACGCGAACAGCGAGCCCGAGGTCAAAGCCAGCCCGACGCCGAAGATGGCCAGGCCCTGGAAGTGGTGCGACACAGCTTGATTGGACCCGCGCACCCCGAACGTGAAGGCCCGGTTGGCCGCGGTGTTACCGACCGCGGTGATCAGGAGCGCCAGGAAGTTGGCGGCCTGCGCCCCCGTAATCCCTTGCAGCAGTACATAGAGCAGCAGATACGCCAGCGTCGAGGTGACACCCACGATGCCGAACCGCACCAGCTGCCCGACCATCCCCAGCGGTACACCCTCGACCAGCGGCTCACGCCCGATGGCCGCCCGCAGTTCGTTGATCGGCAGCCGCCCGGTGGTCAGCGCCCGCCCCACCCGCCAGATGCCGAGCAGGTCCTTGCGGGCGGTGTCGACGATGTCGACCCGGGAGTCCGGGTCGTCGATCCAGTCCACCGGCACCTCGTGGATACGCAGCCCGATCTTCTCGGCCAGCACCAGCAGTTCGGTGTCGAAGAACCATTCGCCGTCCTCCACCAGCGGCAGCACCAGCTTGGCCACCTGGGAGCGCATGGCCTTGAACCCGCACTGCGCGTCGGAGAACTTGGCCTGCAGGGAGGTCCGCAGGATGAGGTTGTAGCAGCGGGAGATGATCTCGCGCTTGGGTCCGCGGACCACCCGGGACTGGGAGGCCAGCCGGGTGCCGATGGCCACGTCGGAGTGCCCGGACACCAGCGGCGCGACCAGCGGCAGCAGCGCGTTCAGGTCGGTGGAGAGGTCCACGTCCATGTAGGCGACGACCTGCGCGTCGGACGCCTGCCACACCTCGCGGAGCGCCCGGCCGCGGCCCTTGCGGTCCAGGTGCACCACGCGCACCCCGTCCAGCTGGGCGGCCAGCTGTCGCGCCACGGTGAGGGTGGAGTCGGTGGAGGCGTTGTCGGCGATGGTGATTCGGGCCGTGAACGGGAAGTTCAGGGTCAGGAAGGCGTGCAGCCGGCGCACGCAGGGCCCGAGATCGATCTCTTCGTTGTAGACGGGAACGACCACGTCCACGACGGGCGCGGTCACTGCTGCAGTGGGTTCCGCCGCCCGGACGGCGGTCACGGTGTCGTTCATGGTGACCAACCTCGATCACCAGACTCACATCAGCCTGCGCCCTGCCTGGGAGGTTCCTGGGAGCGGGATTCCGCCGACCGGCGAGCTCAGGCGTGCAGCCGCCACAGCGGCGACACCGGTCCGTGCCCCGCGCCCAGGTCGTAGGAGGCTTCCAGGCAACGGAAGGTCCATTCCTTGGCGAAGGCGACCGCGTCGGGCACCGAGTACCCGTGGGCGAGCGCGCAGCAGATGGCCGCGGCCAGGGTGTCCCCGCCGCCGTGGTCGTTGCCGGTGGCGAGGCGTCTGGCCGGGAGTTCGTGGAAGGTGTCGCCGTCGAAGAGCAGGTCGGTGGACTGCTCGGAGGTGCGCAGGTGCCCGCCCTTGACGATCGCCCACTGCGGGCCGAGCGCGATCAGCGCTTCGGCGGCCTTGCGCGCGGACCGGTCGTCGACCACCTCGATGCCGGTGATGAGCCGGACCTCGTCCAGGTTCGGCGTGACCACGGTGGCCAGCGGAATCAGCGTGTGCCGCACCGCGTCCAGCGCCTCGGCGTGCAGCAGCGCGTCGCCGTGCATGGAGGCCGCGACCGGATCCACGACCAGTGGGATGCCGCCCTGCCGCCCGATGCCGACCTCACGGCACACCTCGGCGACCGCCTCGATGATGGCGGTGGAGGCCAGCATGCCGGTCTTGGCCGCCCCGATCCCGATGTCGCCGACCACGGTTCGCACCTGGTCGGCGACGATCTGCGGCGGGATCTCGTGGAACCCGCTGACGCCCAGGGTGTTCTGCACGGTCACCGCGGCGACGGCCACGCACGCGTGCACGCCGCACAGCGCCATGGTGCGGGAGTCGGCCTGGATGCCCGCGCCGCCGCCGGAGTCGGTGCCCGCGATGGTGAGGGCGCGAACCGGGGTGGTGCCATTCGGGGCAAGCGGTAGGAACTGCACGTCACAGACCCTACCGATACCCCCGTGGACCTCGTCTTCCCGTCCTCCGCGGCCGGTCGTCCGCCGTCCGGAAATTCCTTCCGAATGAAATGATCAAAACTAAAACACGTTCTAGTCAGACCATGCATACTGGCGGCGTTTAGTTCGGATTGTCCGGTTCCGTCGATGTGACCGGGCGTAAGGAGTCCCTGTGAACCATTCGTCCAAGCGGCTCGCCGTCGTGCCCGTCACCGGCGCGGCCATGCTCGCCGGGGTGCTGCTCACCCCGGGTACAGCGAGCGCCGGTGACACCAGCTTCACCAGCTCGTGTCAGGCGAAATCGATCATCACGGTCGACAAGTCCGTCGCCGCCACCATGAGCGTCACCGCGCCCGCCTCGGTCGCGGCGGGGGAAACCTTCACCTATCGCATCCAGCCCAACGCGTCCTCGTACCCGGACAAGGACTCCGGCGCGACCACCACCAACCTGTCGCGCATCAAGTACGACTACGCGATTCCCGACAACGCGACCTTCGTCAGCGCGGCGATCGTGCCGGGCACCGCCGTCAATATCGACAATGTGGCCCCGAACGTGCTGCGCGTCAACGATTCCGGCGCCGTCGACAACGCCGGTGGCATCCTGCGGCTGTCGGGCAATAACGAGGTCGTCGGCAACAGCCCGACCAGCAGCACCAATTCCGAGGGCGGCATTCGCGCGCCGAAGCTGAAGAAGAACCTCGACGGCACCGCCAACTCCGCGGGCGAATCCTGGTACCGGCTGCCCGCCGTCGACGTCACCGTCACGGCCGTCGCGGCCGGCGTGATCACCCCGAAGGTGCGGACCGCGGGCAGCGCCGCCAGCTACGGCAACGACCAGAACTTCAGCACCTCGCTGGCCAAGGCCTCGCTGCTCGGCACCCAGTGGGCCCCGACCCGCTGCATTCCCAGCGACGACAAGAGCACCCTCAACGCGGGCGCGGGCCCGCTGGCCACCATCACCGTCACCGGGCCGGTCAACAACTCCACCACGACCACCCTGACCGCTCCGGCGACCGCGACCACCGGCCAGGCGGTCACCTTGAGCGCGACGGTGGCCCCGGCCGCCGCCACCGGCACCGTTCAGTTCAAGGACGGCGACGCCAATCTCGGTGCGGCCGTTCCGCTGAACAACGGTACGGCGACCCTCTCGCAGACCTTCACCACCGCGGGCGCGCATTCGATCACCGCCGTCTACGGTGGTGACTCGAAGAACCAGCCGTCGACGTCGGCGGCCTCGGTCGTCTCGGTCACGGCCGCGATCGTCGACACCACCACCACGATGAATGTCCCCAGCACCGCGACGACCGGTCAGGCGACGGATCTGTGGGCGACCGTGAACGCTCCCGGCAATGTGCCCGCCGTGGGCGGCACCGTGCAGTTCAAGGACGGCGGCGCCGACATCGGCGGCCCGATCGCTCTTTCCTCCGGCGGCGCGAAGCTGACCTACACCTTCAATGCCGCAGGCGCCCACGCGATTTCGGCGGTCTACTCGGGTGCGGAGGGCTTCAACCCGTCGACCGGTGCGGCCGCGACCGTGACGGTCAGCGATCCGGCTCCCGTCGAGCTGAACACCACGACCACCCTGACGGTTCCGGCCGCGGCCACCAAGGGTGACGCGGTGGCCTTCACCGCCGAGGTCAAGACCGAGGCCGGCGCGGCCGTCACTTCGGGCACCGTCCGATTCATGGACGGCGGCACCCCGATCGGCGACGCGGTGACCGTGGTCAACGGCAAGGCGACCCTGCAGTACACCGTCGGCCAGACCGGCAACCGGGTGATCACCGCGGTCTACACCGGCGGCACCGGGTACAAGGGCTCGACCTCGGCGCCCTCGACCCTGAACGTCAAGGACGCCACCACGCCCGGCGGGGGCGGCGGTTCCTTCGGCCTGCCCGGTCTGCCGACGGGCTCCCTGGGCAAGTGATCCAACGCTGAGCTGATCGAACACTGAGCTGATCGAACGCTGACGCCCGGCCGGATTTTGTTCCGGCCGGGCGTTTCGCGTTTTCGGCCACCGATCGCAACCTGCAAATGAAAACCGTTACCATTAATGCTATGACTTTCGATCCGCAGACCCAGCCCTTGCCCGTGACCGTGCTGTCCGGCTTCCTCGGCGCGGGTAAGACGACCCTGCTCAACCACATCCTGGCCAATCGGGAGGGTCGCCGGGTGGCGGTCATCGTCAACGACATGAGCGAGGTGAACATCGACGCGGCCCTGGTCGCGGGGCAGGGGCACTTGGACCGGACCGAGGAGAAACTGGTCGAACTCACCAACGGCTGCATCTGCTGCACGCTGCGCGAGGACCTCATCGAATCGGTGGGCAAGCTCGCCCGCGAAGGGCGCTTCGATCAGCTGGTCATCGAATCCACCGGCATCTCCGAGCCCATGCCGGTGGCCGCCACCTTCGAGTGGGAGTTCGAGGACGGCTTCCGGCTCGGCGAGCTCGCGCGACTGGACACCATGGTGACCGTCGTCGACTGCTCCACCTTCCTCGCCGAAGTCGTCAAGGGGCAGGCGCTGGCGGAACGGAATCTGGAGGCGGGTGAGGGGGATGCGCGCACCATCGCCGACCTGCTCATCGAACAGGTCGAGTTCGCGAATGTGCTGGTACTCAACAAGACCGACCTGGTGAGCGCGAACGCCGTGGGCACGGTGGAGGCGACCGTGCGGCGACTGAATCCGGGGGCACGCGTCGTGCGGTCAGCGCGCGGCGTGGTCGATCTCGCCGAGGTGCTCGACACCGGGCGCTACAACCCGGACCTGGCGGCCCAATTCGACGGCTGGACGGAGGAATTGGCGGGCGGCCACACCCCCGAGACCGAGGAGTACGGCATCGGCAGCCTCACCTTCACCGCCGATCGGCCCTTCCATCCGCAGCGTCTCGACGCGGCCCTCTCCCAGCTGGAACGGCTGCTGCGCAGCAAGGGCTTCTTCTGGCTGGCCAGCCGTCCGGACCTGGCGGCCATCTGGTCGCAGGCCGGTCCGAATCTCACGTTCGAGCCGGGCGCGCACTGGGACGCACTGGATCTGGCTCCGGGACAGGAGATCGTCTTCATCGGTGTGAAGCTCGACCGGCCGCATGTGCGGGACCTGCTGACGGCCGCGCTGCTCACCGACACCGAGTGGGAAGCCGGGCCGCAGGCGTGGCTGCGGTACCCGGATCCCTTCCCGTCCTGGGGTGACATGCACGAGCACGCCTGACCTGATCAGTGCGAAATGCCCGGCGTACGACGCACATACGAGGTGTCGGTGAGCTGCTCGACCAGGAACCCGGCCACGTCGGCGCGCGAGATCTTCAGCTTCAGACCGGATTCCGTGCCCGGGAAGCCGCGGCGGTAGTCGCCGGTGGCCGGGCCGTCGGTGAAGGCGCTGGGCCGCACGATGGTCCAGTCCAGATCGCTGGCCAGCACGTACTCCTCCTGCCGCACGTGATCGGCGAAGGCCGGGCGCAGCAGCATGCCGAACATGATGTACTTCCAGACGAAGTTCAGGTTGCCCGCGCTGTCGCCGACGCCGAGCGAGGACTGGCAGATCAGCCGTTTCACGCCGGTCCGGTTCATGGCCTCGATGACGTGGCGGGTGCCCTCGGCGCGCACCACGCCCTTGCGGCCCGCGCCGAGCGCGACGATCACCGCGTCCTGTCCGATGACGGCCCGCTCGACGGCGGCCGGGTCCAGGACGTCGCCGGTGACGACCCGCAGCCGCTCGTGGGTGACGGTCAGTTTGGCCGGATCGCGGACCAGGACGGTGACCTGGTGTCCGGCCGCGAGGGCCTGGGTGACCGCGTGGCGGCCGACGGTTCCGGTGGCTCCGAAAAGGGCGATGTTCATGTCTCTCACCTCGGGTTATTCGTTGTCGCGAAGGTGAGATAAGTACATCAACGGGAGCCGCCGGGGAACATCGCCGCGCGTCTCGCGAACATGCGGGAGGGTCCAGGCATGCGACGGGCCCGCAACCCTGAGGGTGCGGGCCCGTCGGAGACGAATCAGCGCAAACCGGCGAAGAATTCGCGGATGTCGGCGACCAGCACGTCGGTCGCCTCGTGCGCGGCGTAGTGCCCGGCGGCGTCATTGGCGCTCGTCGACGTGGACGAATTCACGTCGTACGCATGCCAGCTCACGATGTTCTTGTGATCCCGCTCGGCGAAGCGGCGAATGGACTGGAAGTCACCCTTGAACATGGCCAGCCCGGTGGGCACCGTGGTCGGGCCTTGCGGCTGCTCGGCGTGCGCGTCCTCGTAGTAGAAGCGCAGCGACGACCCGGCGGTGCCGGTCAGCCAGTAGATGGCCGTGTTGCCGATGACGAAGTCTTCGTCCAGGCCCTCGCTGAACAGCTGCGCGTTCCAACCCAGCAGGCCCACCGGCGAATCCGCGAGCGCGAACGCGATGGTCTGCGGCTGCTGGCTGTGCAAGGTGTTGAAGGCCATCTTGTTCTCGTAGAACCACTGCAGATGCGCCAGCGCCGCCATGTCCTCCTCGGACAGGCCGGCCATCTCGGCCGGATCGCCGGACGGGAACGAGAACAGTTGCGTCACATGGACTCCGACCACCCGATCGGGGGCGATGCGGCCGATCTCGGGGGAGACCATCGAGCCGCCGTCATTGCCGATCGCGCCGAAACGCTCGTACCCGAGCCGGTTCATCAGCTCCACCCAGGCGCCGGCGGTGCGGTAGCGGCTCCAGCCGGTGGACCGGGTCGGGCCGGAGAACCCGAAGCCCGGCAGCGAGGGGATGACCACGTGGAAGGCGGGCGCCTCGGCGTCCTCGGGTTCGGTGAGCGGGGTGATCACGTCCAGGTACTCCAGGACCGAGCCGGGCCAGCCGTGGGTGAGGATGACCGGGGTGGCGTCCGCCCGCGAGGACCGCACGTGCAGGAAGTGGATGTCCTCGCCCTCGATCTCGGTCGTGAACTGCGGGTAGGCGTTGAGCGTGGCTTCCAGCGCCCGCCAGTCGAACTCCTCCAGCCAGTACTTCGCCAGCCCGCGCACCCGGTCGTTGGTGACGCCGTAGGCGTCGGCGACGCCGGGGAGCTCGTTCGGCCACAGGGTCTTGCGCAGGCGGTCGGCCAGATCGTCCAGCTGGGCCTGGGGGACGTCGATGCGGAACGGGCGGATGGCGGTGGTGGGCTGGGCGTTCATCATTCTCTCCTTTGTGGAACGGAATGCTTCGTTCTGTTTAAACCATAGCGGAACGGATCATTCCGTTCAAGTGCTATTCTCGATTCATGCCGAAAACAGCCGAAACCACAGCTCAGCGGGCCCTGCCCGGCCGCAAGGCCCAGGCCGCGCGCAATGACGAACTCATCCTGGCCGCCGCCCGCGACGTGTTCCTCGCCGAACCCAAGGCCCCGATCTCGGCCGTCGCCGAGCGCGCGGGCGTCGGCATCAGCGCGCTGTACCGCCGCTATCCGAGCAAGGAGGATCTGCTGCGCACCCTCTGCTACAGCGGGTTGCGTCGCTACAACGCGGAAGCCGAAGCGGCCCTGGAGAATCCCGACGGCTGGGCGGCGCTGGTGGAGTTCCTGCGCAATGTCGTCGACGCCGACGTCCACTCGCTGGCGGTGCACCTGGCCGGCACCTTCACCGCCGACGACTCGATCCTCCCCGATGTGATGCGCAGCGCCGAGCTCAATGACGAACTCCTGCGCCGCGCACGGGAATCCGGCACCTTGCGCCCGGAGGTGACCGTCGCCGATCTGGGCCTGATCCTCGAGGCGTGCGCCGCCGTCACGCTGCCGGATACCGAACGCACCGCCCAGCTGCGCCGCCGGGTGCTGGCCCTGCTCGTCGACGGCCTCACCGCCACCGGCGACCTGCCCGGCCCGCCGCCCGCCCCGGGCGAATTCGCGCACCGCTGGCAGCGTCGTGACCAGTGACCGGCAGCGCCGTGACCAGTGAACGGTAGCGTTGGCCGGGTTCTCACCGACATTCGTTTGTCCCCGTAATCAATTCGAGGAGTCGCGATGCGCTGGATCCGTCCCCTGTTCGCCCTGCCGCTCGCCGCGGCCGCGCTGTTCGCGGTCACCGGCACCGCCGCCGCCGACCCGATCACCACCTTCACCCCCGCCTACACCGCCGGGTCGGGGGCCTTTCCCTGCTTCGGTCAGATCCAGGCGTTCCACGATCCCCAGAACACCTACTACGGCAAGCAAACCGTCTGGGTGCGCGCCGAATTCACGTTCCTGCCCATCCCGAATCCGGGCTGCGGCGCGACGGCGACCCTGAGCTGGCGCAATCTGGATACCGGTGCGAGCGGCAGCTTCCCGCCGGTTCCGCTGGGCGACGGCACGCCGTTCGGGCCGAGCAACGCGCTGTGGGTGCCGGAGACCCTGCCGACCGGCCCCGGGCGGGTGGAGGTCACCATCGACACCGATCTCCCCCACATCGCGGGCAAGGGCACCTTCTACTCGCCGGAGTGACGCCCTCGGGCAGATAGCGTTCACGATGATTTCCGTGCCGTCGCTCCGACTACTGGGAGAAACACTCGAATCGGAAGGATCCGTCATGAATTGGACGCTCGAAGTGGTCATCGTTCCGGTGTCGGACGTGGACCGCGCCAAGGAGTTCTATGCCGACAAGCTGGGGTTCCATGTGGACCACGACACCGCGCCCGCACCGGGGATCCGGATCTGCCAGCTCACGCCGCCAGGCTCGGGCTGCTCCATCGTGATCGGCGAGGGCGCGGTCCCGAAGATGGAGCCGGGCAGCATCAAGGGGCTGCAATTGGTGGTCAACGATGTGCGGCGGGCGCACGCCGAGCTGGTCGAGCGGGGCGTGGCGGTCAGTGACGTCCAGGTGCTGCCGGGGCCGGTCACCGAGGGCGACCCGTTGAACAATGCCGGGTTCATCTTCTTCGACGATCCGGACGGCAACAGCTGGGCCGTCCAACAGATCTCGAACCGGCCCTGACCGGAATACGATTCGGGGCGAGCGGCTCGAAAGTCACTCGCCCCGAATCGGATTCGACGGTTAGACGACCGGCAGGTACACCTTGTTTCCCGCGTCGGCGAATTCGGCCGACTTCTCTGCCATTCCGGCCTCGATGGCGTTCACGTCGGTGAGGCCGTGCTTCTCGGCGTAGTCGCGCACGTCCTGCGAGATGCGCATCGAGCAGAACTTCGGACCGCACATGGAGCAGAAGTGGGCGGTCTTGGCGGGCTCGGCCGGCATGGTCTCGTCGTGGTACTCCCGCGCGGTGTCGGGGTCCAGCGCGAGGTTGAACTGGTCGGTCCAGCGGAACTCGAAGCGCGCCTTGGACAGCGCGTTGTCGCGGTCCTGGGCCCGCGGGTGCTGCTTGGCCAGGTCGGCGGAGTGGGCGGCGATCTTGTAGGTGATCACGCCGACCTTCACGTCGTCGCGGTTCGGCAGACCCAGGTGCTCCTTCGGGGTCACGTAGCACAGCATCGCGGTACCGGCCTGGGCGATGATGGCCGCGCCGATGGCCGAGGTGATGTGGTCGTAGGCGGGCGCGATATCGGTCGCCAGCGGGCCGAGGGTGTAGAACGGAGCCTCCTCGCAGAGCTCCTCCTCCAGCCGCACGTTCTCCACGATCTTGTGCATCGGCACGTGGCCGGGGCCCTCGATCATCACCTGCACGCCATAGGATTTCGCGATCTTGGTGAGCTCACCCAGGGTGCGCAGCTCCGCGAACTGGGCCTCGTCATTGGCGTCCGCGATGGAACCCGGACGCAGACCGTCACCCAGGGAGAAGGTGATGTCGTACTTCGCCAGGATCTCGCAGAGCTCACGGAAGTTGGTGTACAGGAACGATTCCTGGTGATGCGCCAGGCACCACGCGGCCATGATCGACCCGCCGCGGGACACGATGCCGGTGACGCGCTTGGCGGCCAGCGGCACGTAGCGCAGCAGCACGCCCGCGTGCACCGTCATGTAGTCGACGCCCTGCTCGGCCTGCTCGATCACGGTGTCGCGGTAGATCTCCCAGGTGAGCTTGGTGGGATCGCCGTTCACCTTCTCCAGCGCCTGGTAGATCGGCACGGTGCCGACCGGGACCGGGGAGTTGCGCAGGATCCACTCGCGGGTCTCGTGAATGTTCTTGCCGGTGGACAGGTCCATGATGGTGTCGGCGCCCCAGCGGGTGGCCCACACCATCTTCTCGACCTCCTCGGCGATGGAGGAGCTCACGGCCGAGTTGCCGATATTCGCGTTGATCTTCACCGCGAACTTCTTGCCGATGATCATCGGCTCGGACTCGGGGTGCTTGTGGTTGGCGGGGATCACCGCGCGACCGGCGGCCACCTCGTCGCGCACCAGCTCGGGCGAAACACCTTCGCGGGCGGCGATGTAGTGCATCTCGCTGGTGACGACGCCCTGGCGTGCCCAGTTCAGCTGGGTCGGTGGGCCGTCGACCCGCGGCTTGTCCCAGCCGTCGCGCAGCTTGGGCAGACCCGCCTCGAGATCGATGGTGGCGGTGTCGTCGGTGTACGGACCGGAGGTGTCGTACACGTCGAAGTGCTCGCCATTGGTGAGGTTGATGCGCCGCACCGGAACCCGCAGCGTCGTGCCGTCGGCCTCGACCTGCTCGTAGTGTTTGACGCTGCCCTGGATGGGGCCGGTGGTCACGGTGTCGACCGGGGCGGCCGAGCTGGAGACACGACTCGATGACATTGCAGATCCTCCCTACGCCGGCATTACCCGGTCAGGTTCATACGGTCGACGGCCCACTAGCCGTCCTCTCAGCCCGCTGGTGCGAGCCCCCGTTGGCAAACTTTTTCCGAGCCGACCATACCCGGCCCCGGGGCACGGCAACCCCGGGACCGTGGAATATACGATTCGGTCTGCTCCGAGCGGGTGTCCCGCCGTTCAGTTCTCGCGCGGCCCGATCGGCCGGCCCAGCGCGCCGAATACGGCGTTCAACTGGATCTCGATCTGCGTCGCGAGCGCGTCCGGAGCGCCGAGCATGGTGACCACGTCCTCGGTGCGGCAGCCTGCCGGATCGGGTGCGCCCGGTGCCAGGCGCGCCTTCACCCAGTTGAAGGCATCCGCCATGCCGAGCGTGGTCAGGGTGAGGTGCTCGCTGAGGTGATCGCGCTTGTAGTAGACCGACGCACCGCCGTCACACCAGCGCCGCACCATGCGGTCGTTCGTGAACCACGGGACGGCCTCGTCGTACACGCCCTGATAGACCATGGTCGGCGCGGTCGGCGCGGTGCCGCCCAGCACGGTCGCGTCGAAGACCTCGCGGATCTCCGGCAGGGCCAGGTAGTCCGCGATCGGGATGGTCAGCAGGCGTTGGTAGTCGGTGAACATGAGGGTCAGGGCATTGCGCACCAGGCACTGGTGCGCGGTGCGGTCCATGAGCGCGCGGCCCTCGGGGGTCAGGTACTTCTCGGTGGTCTCCGCGAATCGCGGGTACGCGTTGCGCAGCGACGCGATGCCCACGCCGATGAGGCCGGCGAACAGGGAACCGTTGACGTGCAAGAGGGATTCGACATCCGAGACCGGCGCACCGAGCGCGATGCCCTTGATGTTCAGCTCCGGCGCGTACCCCGGCTGCATCTCCGCGGCCCAGCCGCTGCCCATGCCGCCGCCGGAGTAACCCCACAGTGCCACCGGGGTATTCGCGCCGTCCAGGCCCAGCGGCGCGAAGCTCTCGGCGGCGCGGACACTGTCCAGAATCATGTAGCCGGGTTCCTTCGCCACCGCGAGATGCCCATCCACCCCCTCGTAGTCGGGGATGTTGATCGCGTAGCCCTGACTGATGGAGGCCGCGAGTTCCAGGTATTCGGCGGTGGAGTGGATGCCCTCCACCGCGGGCAGCCCGCCACCCTGTCGCAGGACATAGGACGGCGCGCAGGCCGGTGAGGTGCTGTCGTAGAAGAACTGGTGCGAGACCAGCGGGCGACCGTGAGAGGTGTTCGCCCCCTCGGGAACCGCGACGGTGGTGGCCGCCACGGCCGGCTGCCCGAACAGATCGGTGGTGCGGTACAGCAGCTGCCACGACCGCACGTGCGCGGGCAGCACCGTGAGTACCGCGAGTCGCACCTCGCGTGTGCGCAGCACGGTGCCCGGCGCGGTCGATTCGAATCCGTCCGGCGCTCCGTAGAACGGATCCTGATTGACCGGAAGCGGTTGTGCGGCGGCTGTTCCCGAATTCGCGCCGCCTAGTAGTACGGCCGCGGTGGCCGTCAGTGCCGTCGCGAGCGCGGCCGCGAGCAGCCGCCCCCCTCGCGGTCGGCGATCCGCATCGATTGCCACGTCTCCGTTCCCTTCCTCGACCCGACAGCGATTACAGCACGGCCCCGGGTTGCCAACAAGATGTCTTTCTGAAATGTGCTTGGCTATCGTTTAGGTATGTCCCGCAGCAAATCTGCCGCGTCGACCGGCGCGCCACCCGTCCGGCGTCGCATCCGCGGCCTCGACGCCGGCGAGCGCAGCGCCCAGCGCCGCCGTCAGCTCCTCATCGCCGCCACCGAACTCTTTGCCCGGCAAAGCTATTCGGGCACCTCCATCGAGCAGATCTGCCAGCACGCCTTCGTCGGCACCAAGGGCTTCTACGACCACTTCGACAGCAAGGAGGCGTGTTACACCGCCCTGCTGGAACAGATCACCACCGGCATCCAGCAACGTGTCGCCGAGGTGGCCGTCGAGACCGCCGACGCCGACTGGCCCACCCGCCGCGCCACCGTCCTCGCGGCCTTCGTCCACGCCATCGCCGACGACCCCCGCCTCGCGAAGGTCACCTTCGGCGAAGCGGGCGGCATCTCGCCCGCCGTCGAGGGCATGCGCCGCGCCAATCGCCGGTGGTCCGCAGAATTCCTGAAACGCCAATGGCTGCAAGCCGACCCGCATGAGGAACCCCGGCTGCTGGCGCTGGCCCTGGCCACCATCGGCGGTATGTTCGAGCTCGTCGCAGATTGGCTGCACCACCACGACGACGGCGGCGCCCCGGAATCCGTCGACATCCTGATCTCGGACCTGGAGAACTTCGTCGCCGTCGTCGACGCGGGCCGCGCCGCCCGCCGCTAGCGGGCCAGCGCGACCTCGCGGTCCTCGTCGCCGGCCGCCGCCGCGCCCGGCTCCTCCTCCAGCCCGATCCGCTTGTGCAGGGCGGCAAGGGGTTTGGGGGCCCACCAGTTCGCGGTGGACATCAGGCGCATGAGGGCCGGGGCCAGCAGGCCGCGGATGACGGTGGCGTCGGAGACGACGGCCAGCGCCAGGCCGATGCCGAACAGCTTCATGGGGGCCACCTCGGAAGTGGCCACCGCCAGCAGGACCACCGCCATCAGGCCCGCGGCGGCGGTGAAGATGCGGCCGGTGCGGGCCACGCCCAGCGCCACCGAACGGGTGTTGGCCTCGGGCGAGCGGTCGGAGGCCAGCCACTCCTCGCGGATGCGGGAGAGCAGGAAGACCTCGTAGTCCATGGACATGCCGAAGGCCAGGCAGATCATCAGGATCGGCATGAACAGGTCGATGCTGCCGGTGGAGGTGAAGCCCAGCAGGCTCGCGCCGTGACCCTGCTCGAAGACCCAGATCATGGCGCCGAAGGTGGCGGTCAGTGACAGCAGGTTCAGCAGGAGCGCCTTCACCGGGAGCACCACGCTGCCGGTGAACAGGAACAGCAGGATCAGGGTGATGATCGCGATGATCGCGCCCGCCAAGGGAAGCCGGGTGATCACCGAATCCATGGTGTCCTCGTTCAGGGCGGCCGCGCCGCCGAAGAGGACGTCGCCGGGGGCGGGCACCGCGCGGAGAGCGGCGAGCTGCTGCTTGCCCTCCGCGGAGTACGGGGCGATCCGGGTGCCGACCGACAGGTACGCGCCGTCGGGTCCGGTCATCTGCTGCACGCCGGGAGCCATCTTCGCGCCGTTCACGTAGACGCCGTCACCGGACAGCACCGCCGGAACCCCCGGCACCTGCGACAGGCGGGCGGCGTACGCGCCGATCTCCTTGGTGTCCCCGTGGAATCCGGGCAGTGCCACCACGGCACTCGAGGCCATATCGGCGCTGAAGTCGTGCCGCAGCGCGTCACCGACCTGACGGCTGGAGGCGAAGGTGCCGATCACCCGGTCGTCCGGCGTACCGAAATGCGCCTTCAGGAACGGGGATCCGAGCGCCAGCAGCACCGCCGCGGTGACCACGGCGACCGGCAGCGCCCGCCGCATGACACCGGTGACCAGCTTGTACCAGAAGGTCTCCTCCGGCTGCGTCGGCGCGGGCTCACCGCGACCCAGCAAGCGGCGCACCGGCTTCCGCAGATCCCAGGCATTGACGCGATCGCCGAGCAGCATCAGCGCGGCGGGCAACAGCAGCACCGACGCGCCCACGGCCGCGACCACCACGGCGACACCGGCATAGGCGAAGGACTTGAAGAACGGCTGCGGGAACACCGCCAGCGCCGCCAGCGCCAGCGCGACGGTCAGGCCGGAGAACACCACGGTCCGCCCGGCCGTCTGCACCGACCGCAGGATCGCCGCCCGGGTGTCGCGCCCATTGGCCAGCTCCTCCCGGTACCGGCTGACGATGAACAGGCTGTAGTCGATGGCCAGCGCCAGGCCCAGCGCGCTGGTCATGTTCAGCGCGAAGATCGACACGTCCATGAAGGTGGTCATGGCGCGCAGGATGCCGAGGGTGGCGGCGATCGCGAACAGCCCCACGCCCACCGGCAGCAGGGCCGCGATCACGCTGCCGAACACCAGCACCAGCAGCAGCGCCGACACCGGCACCGCGATGGCCTCGGCCAGCAGCAGATCCTTCTCGACCTGGTGGTTGATATCGGCGAACGATCCGGCCATGCCGCCCACCCGCACCCGCGCGCCGTCGCGGTCGCCATTGAGCTCGGTGGACAGGTCCGCGGCCCGGTTCTGCACCTCGGTGTCGGTGCCGGTCACCGTGGCCATGATCAGCCCGCGCTGCCCGTCCTTGCTCTTCAGCGCGGTGGCCAGGTCGGGCCGGGCCGCGCTGTTGGTCCAATAGGACTGGACGCCGGTGACCGTCGAGTCGTGGCTCAACGTGTCGGTGATGCGCTGCGCCTCCGCGCGCACCTCCGGACTGTTGACTCCGCCGTCACCGCTCACCATGACGATGAGGTTCGGGTTGCCGCCGGGGAAGCTCTTCGTGATGAAGTCGTTGGCCTGCACCGACTCCAGCGAGCCGGTCAGATATCCGCCGCCGACCATGTGCGATTTCACGGTGGCCCCGAAGCCGCCGCACACCAGCATCAGCAGCAGCGCGGCCACCAGCACGGCGCGCGGGCGCGCCATGGCGAACCGGGCAGAAGTGGTCAACATCGACGCCGCCCTCCGAAAGTCGCAAACTTTCGGAACGGTACTTTCCCTGATCGACCGACCGGTAGGTTCAGTGACCATGCTCATGGCCATGCGCGCTGGCTATTACTCGGCTTTCGTGATGCGCCCGCGGACTTCGCCCAGCTCCAGCCGCCCGCCGCCGACCGCCGGGGCGGTTGCCGTGAGCACCACCTCATCGCCGTCCTGCAGGAACGTCCGCTGCACGCCGTTCAATTCGACAGGCTCGGTTCCACCCCAGCTGATCTCCATCAGCGACCCGCGCTCGCCGCGATCCGCGCCGGAGATCGTGCCGGACGCGAACAGGTCCCCGGTGCGGGTCGAGGCCCCGTTCGCCGTCAGGTGCGCCAACATCTGCGCCGGTGACCAGTACATGCGCCGGTACGGGGGAGTGGAGACCAGCTGCTCGTTCCAGGCCACCCGAACCGTGATGTCCAGACCCCAGGCCGCGGCATCGCGCAGATACGGCAGCGGCTCGGGATGCTGCGGCGGCAGCGGAATGCGGGCCGCGGCGAGGGCGTCGAGCGGAGTCACCCACGCCGACAGGCTGGTTGCGAAGGACTTGCCCAGAAACGGGCCCAGCGGCTGACCCTCCCATGCCTGGATATCGCGCGCCGACCAATCGTTGACCAGAGCCACCCCGAAAACGTGGTCGGCGAACTCGCCGGTACCGATCGGCGTGCCGAGCGCCGAGCCCGCGCCCACCACGAAACCCAGTTCGGCCTCGATGTCGAGGCGGCGACTCGGACCGAAATCCGGTGTGCCGGAGTCGGTCCGGCGCTGCCCGTGCGGCCGGACGACATCGGTGCCCGACACCACCACGGTGCCCGCGCGGCCGTGATAGCCCACCGGCAGATGCCGCCAATTCGGCAGCAGCGGTTCACCGTCCGGGCGCAGCATGCGGCCCAGGGCGGTGGCGTGATCGAGGCTGGCGTAGAAGTCGACGTAGTCGCCGATCTCGATCGGCAGATCCAGGCGGACCGCGCGCACCTCGTGCACCGCGGCCGCGGGGAGTTCCGCCTCCGCGGCGGTCCGCACCCGCTCCCGGATCTCGCGCCAGCACCGCGGCCCCTGGGTCATGAAAGCGTTCAAGCTGGGCTGATGGAACATCGGGTCGTCGAGTGCCACCGCCAGATCGATCACGGTGTCGCCCAGCCGGGCGCCCACCCGGGGTTCCCGGCCGGAGGGCCGGAATACGCAGTACGGCAGGTGGTCCAGGCCGAAACCGGAATCCGCGAGGACCTCGATACGCACCCGGCTGCTCAATTCAGATCCATTCCGACGGCCCCTTACCCGACCAGGTCCACGCGTAGCGCGGGTCCTCGCACGCCAGCGCGCCCTCACCCAGCTGCAACGGATGGAAGGTGTCCACCATGACCGCCAGTTCGTCGAAGAAGTCGATTCCGATGCTGCCCTCGTAGGCTCCCGGCTGCGGACCGTGCGCGTACCCGCCCGGATGCACCGACACCGAACCCTGACCGATCCCGGATCCCTTGCGCGCCTCGTAGTTTCCGCCGCAGTAGAACATGATCTCGTCGGAGTCCACGTTCGAGTGGTAGTAGGGCACCGGGATCGAGAGCGGGTGGTAGTCCACCTTGCGCGGCACGAAATCGCAGATCACGAAGTTCTGGCCCTCGAACGCCTGATGCACCGGCGGCGGCTGGTGCACCCGGCCGGTGATCGGCTCGAAATCGGCGATATCGAAGGTGAACGGGTACAGGCAGCCGTCCCAGCCCACCACATCGAAGGGATGGGTGGCGTAAACCATGCTGGTGCCGACGATCTCACCGGCGGGACGGTGCTTGACCAGCACCTCCACATTCTCGCCGCCGACCTCGACCGGCTCGGTCGGCCCGTGGAGATCGCGTTCGCAGTAGGGCGAATTCTCCAGGAACTGACCGTATTTCGAGAGATACCGCTTCGGTGGGGTGATGTGGCCGGAGCCCTCGATGATGTAGGCGCGCAACGGTTCCGGGCCGTCCGGAACCCAGCGGTGAGTGGTGGCGCGCGGCAACAGCACCTGATGACCCTGCCGCACCGGCAGCGTGCCGAACACGGTTTCCACTCGCCCCGAACCGGATTCGATATAGGCCAGTTCGTCGCCGATGGCATTGCGGTACAGCGCCGATTCGCGCAGCGCCGCCACATAGGAGATGCGCACGTCGGCATTGCCGAGCAGCAGCCGCCGCCCGGTCACCACGTCGCTGTCGCCCGGTCTGTCGCCCAGGAACAGTTCGTGCAGTTTCAGATGCCGGTGCCGCAGTGGGTGATTCGGGAACAGCCGCTGCTGCGGCAGCACCCACACCGACGAATCCACGATGGCCGGGGGCAGTCCGCGGTGATAGAGCAGCGAGGAATCGCCGGAGAAGCCCTCTTCTCCCATCAGCTCTTCGTAATAGAGCCGGCCGCTCTCATCTCGATGCTGCGTGTGCCGCTTGGGCGGCACCGAACCAACCTGCCGATAGAACGTCATGGCGTCCTCCCGCTGACCGATGGTCGATTTCCATCGTAGTCAGGCGTGACGCAGGGCGCGGTAGACCGCCGCGCCGACGAACTCTCCGAGAGTGTCGGGATTCCAATCGCCCGGTTCGGTCAGCAGTGTGCGGACCGCGCCCTCGCCGGCCGACACCCACAACTCGACCAGGGCCGGAAGCTTGTGTTCGGCATCGGCAGTGCCCCAGGCCGCCAGGGTCGGGCGTAGTCGCCGGGTGCAGCGTTCCACCGCCAGCAGCCGACCCTTGCCGAACGAATCCGCCACGGCCGGATCGGGATTGCCGTACAGCAGCCGCCAGGTGTCGGGGCGTTGGGAGACCGTGTGCAGCAGGGCGCGGAAGCCCTCCACGAACACCGCCTCATCGGCTT
The DNA here is from genome assembly GCF_040630785.1 of Nocardia sp. NPDC005746. Lineage (NCBI taxonomy): Bacteria > Bacillati > Actinomycetota > Actinomycetes > Mycobacteriales > Nocardiaceae > Nocardia > Nocardia sp. NPDC005746. The sequence goes on along the minus strand of NZ_JBEXYE010000015.1, from coordinate 35,501 downwards.
CCACCCGGCGGCGGGGTAGCGTCTCCAGCACGCCCTGCACCAGGTAGTCCTCCTCGCGCCGGATGAGCGCCTCGAGTAGCTCGACCCGATCGGCGAAGCAGGCGTAGATGACCGGGCGGGTGACCTGCATGCGGTCGGCCACCGCGGCGATGGTGACCGCCGCGATGCCGTCGGCGACGGCGATCTCCAGAGCGGTGTCGAGGACCTGCGGGCGACGGCGTTCGGGACCCAGATGCCGCGCGCGCTGGCGTGGACGTGTCGCCGAATCGGTGCCCATGCGCACCGACGATAGCAGCGGCCCCGGCGATCCTTTCCTACAGCTACGAACAAAAATGCTACATTCACGAATGAAAATACCCGGAGGAGCCGGGCGAGCCCACGGCCGGAGGAGACGAAGACCGATGAGTCAGACCCTGTTCAACCCGAAGACCTGCGAATTCACCGAATTCGACGCGGAGACCCGGCGACTGCTGCGGGCCACCGTCGACTACTTCGAGGCGTTCGGCAAGGTCCGGCTGCTGGCCGAGAGCCGCGACCGCGTCTGGTACGCCGACTTCCTCGACTTCATCAAGCGCGAACGGGTCTTCGCGACTTTCCTGACCCCGGCCGCGCAGGCCGGCGGGGACCCGCACAAGCGCTGGGACACCGCCCGCATCGCCATGATGAGCAAGATCCTCGGCTTCTACGGCATGCAGTACTGGTACGTGTGGCAGGTGACGATCCTGGGCCTGGGCCCGATCTGGCAGAGCGCCAACGCCGAGGCCAAGGCCCGCGCCGCCGGACTGCTGGAATCCGGCGAGATCTTCGCCTTCGGCCTGTCCGAACGCGAGCACGGCGCCGACATCTACGCCACCGACATGGTGCTCGAGCCGACACCGGGCGGCGGGTACACCGCCACCGGCGGCAAGTACTACATCGGCAACGGCAATCTCGCGGGCATGGTGTCGGTCTTCGGCCGCCGCGCCGACAAGCCGATCATCGACTCGTCCGACTTCCTGCGGAAGATGACCGACGAGGAGTACTCCGGCTACCTGTTCTTCGCCGCCGACTCCCGGCACAAGAACTACAAGCTGCGCAAGAATGTCGTCGACTCCCAGATGTATGTCGCCGCCTTCGATCTCGACGAGTACCCGGTCGCCGAATCCGACATCCTGCACACCGGCCGCGCCGCCTTCGACGCCGCCATGAACACCGTCAACGTCGGCAAGTTCAACCTCGGCTTCGGCGCGGTCGGGGCCTGCGAGCACGCCATGTTCGAGGCCGTGACCCACGCCGAGAACCGAATCCTGTTCGGGCACCGCGTGACCGAGTTCCCGCAGGTGAAATCGCTGCTCGCGGACAGCTACGCGCGCCTGATCGGCATGAAGCTCTACAGCGAGCGCGCCATCGACTACCTGCGCTGCGCGGACGAGAACGACCGGCGGTACCTGCTGTTCAACGCTATCGAGAAGATGTCGGTCACCCGTCACGGCCAGCAGCTCTACGAGGACCTCGCCGACGTGATCGCCGCCCGCGGGTTCGAGAACGACATGTACTTCCCCATGGCCATGGTCGGCATGTTCGGGCTGCCGCGGCTCGAGGGTACCGTGCACGTGAACATGGCGCTGTCGCTGAAGTTCATGCCCAACTACATGTTCCATCCCGCCGACGCGGGCCTGGCCGCGCTGCGCTACCTGCCCGGCGCGGGTCTCGCCCCCCAGGGCGCGGTGCGTGCGGTGTCCGGCGCGCTGAGCTGGACCAGCCGCCGCGCCACCGGTCCGGCCGCCAAGGCCGTGCCCGCGCTGAAGACCGAATTCGCCCGTGCCGCACACGCTCCCGTGCCCACCCGCCGCGATGCCGCCGACGACGAATTCCTGTTCCGGCAGGGCCCGAGCAGCGGCCTGGGCAAGATCCGCTTCGCCGACTGGCGTCCGGTATTCGAGAAGTTCGCGCACATCCCGAATGTCGCGGTCTTCCTCGAACAGGCCCTCGCCTTCCAAACCCTGCTGGCCGCGGCGACGCCGACCGCCGAACAGCAGCAGGACGTCGACTTCCTCTTCGGCCTCGGCGAGCTGTTCACCACCCTCCCGTACGCGCAACTCATCCTCGAGCAGGCCGAGATCGCGGGCGCCGACGAGGCCGTCCTCGACCAGCTCTTCGACCTGTTCGTGCGCGAATTCTGCAAGCACGCACTGACCTTGCACACCAAGCCGACCGCCACCAAGGCCCAGCAGGTCCGCGCCCTGGACCTGGTCCGCCGCCCGGTCGCCGACCCGGCCCGCTTCGAGAACGTCCTCACCCAGGTCCGCGCCCTGGCCGGAACCTACGAGATGAACCCCTGATCCGACGACACCGCACCCCGGCGGCCATCGCCACCCTGCCCGAGTGGATGCGGGTCGCCGGTGGCTTCGATCGGTCCGCCGTGCTCGACGCCGCCTACCCGCCCGCGATGCGCGCGGCCATGTCGGCGATGACGAGCGATCGGCTGAAGCCGGCCTGTCGTCCGCCATGGAATTGGTCGGATGACCGGTCGGCTTTTGGTGGAACATATGCGAGCCGGGGTTCCCGTGAATCCCATCACGGTCACTCCGTAGCAGGCCAAGGAGCCGTACGGACGCAGATCCAGCTCGAGCGCATAACGGCGCGGTTAACTTTTCGGGATCGGGCCGGGTCGGTGCGGGCCCGAATGGTTAAGACGTCTGCCTACGCTTGCGTAACCGGACAGGCGTACGGAATCGTTCGGGTCGATCCCGGATCTTGATCTGAGGAACCGCGTCGAAACTTCAGCCGAGGAGGCCCTTCCGTGTCCCATTACAAGGCGAACCTGCGAGACATCGAGTTCAACTTGTTCGAAGTACTGGGGATCGGGGAACTGCTGGACAGCGGCGCCTACGGCGACCTCGACGGCGACACCGCGCGGGAGATGCTCGCCGAGGCCAAGCGCCTCGCGGAAGGCCCGATCGCGGAGTCCTTCGCCGACGCCGACCGCAACCCGGTCGAGTTCCTGCCCGAGCAGCACACCATCACGGTGCCCGAATCGCTGAAGAAGACCGTGGCCGCGGTCAACGAGGCCGGCTACTCCGGCCTGGGCATGGCCGAGGAGATGGGCGGCGTGGCCGCCCCCAACGTCCTCATCTGGGCCATCCAGGAAATGCTGGTCGCCGCCAACAACTCGGCCTCCTTCTTCAACATGGGCCCGCTCATGCACAAGGTCCTCTTCGACGAGGGCACCGACGAGCAGAAGCGCTGGGCCGCGCACGCCTGGGAGAACCGCTGGGGCGGCACCATGGTGCTCACCGAACCCGACGCCGGCTCCGACGTCGGCATGGGCCGCACCAAGGCCATCGAACAGGCCGACGGCACCTGGCACGTCGAGGGTGTGAAGCGCTTCATCTCCGGCGGCGACGTCGGCGACACCGCCGACAACATCTTCCACCTGGTGCTGGCCCGCCCCGAGGGCGCCGGACCCGGCACCAAGGGCCTGTCGCTGTTCATGGTGCCGCGCTTCCTGTTCGACTCGGAGACCATGGAACTCGGCGCCAAGAACGGCGCGCTGGTCACCGGCGTCGAGCACAAGATGGGCATCAAGTCCTCGCCCACCTGTGAGATCACCTTCGGCGGCGACATCCCGGCCGTCGGCTACCTGGTCGGCGGGGTGCACAACGGCATCGCGCAGATGTTCAAGGTCATCGAGAACGCGCGGATGATGGTGGGCACCAAGGCCACCGGCGCGCTGTCCACCGGCTACCTCAACGCCCTCGAGTACGCCAAGCAGCGCGTCCAGGGCGCGGACCTGACCCAGATGACCGACAAGGCCGCCCCGCGCGTCACCATCACCCACCACCCGGACGTGCGCCGCTCGCTGGCCACCCAGAAGGCGTACGCCGAGGGCCTGCGCGCGCTGTACATGTACTGCGCCTCCTACCAGAACGCCGATGTGGCGCAGGCCAATTACGGCGCCGACGCCGAACTGGCCGAGCGGGTCAACGACCTGCTGCTGCCGATCGTGAAGGGCTGCGGCTCCGACCGCGCCTACGAGTCGCTGACCGAATCGCTGCAGACCCTCGGCGGCTCCGGCTACCTGCAGGACTACCCGATCGAGCAGTACATCCGCGACTGCAAGATCGACTCGCTGTACGAGGGCACCACCGCCATCCAGGCGCAGGACTTCTTCTTCCGCAAGATCATTCGTGACAAGGGCGTGGCGCTCGGACATGTCGCGGGCCTGATCCAGCGGTTCATCGACGGCGGCCCCGACCAGTTCAAGATCGAACGCGGACTGCTCGGCGCGGCCCTGACCGACGTGCAGGCCATGGCGGCCGCGCTCACCGGCTTCCTGATGGCCTCGCAGCAGCAGGTCGACGAGCTCTACAAGGTCGGCCTCGGCTCGGTCCGATTCCTGTACGCCGTGGGCGATCTCGTCATCGCGTGGCGACTGCTCGAGCACGCCGCCATCGCCCAGGCGGCGCTGGACGCGGGCGCGGCCGAGAAGGACAAGAACTTCTACACCGGCAAGGTCGGCGTGGCGTCCTGGTTCGCCAAGAACAAGCTGCCGCTGCTCAGCGCCTCGCGCTCGGTGATCGAGAACCTCGACAACGACATCATGAAGCTGGACGAAGCGGCCTTCTGATTCGCACTCGAGCTCCGGCCCCGCACCCGTGGTGCGGGGCCGGATTTCGTTGGGGGATCAGATGACACACCGTCATGACACGCACACTTCATTGCTGACCCACCGATACGTGTCGTGCCGAGCGGGTACAACTACGGCATGGTCTTCCCGGTTACCTTCGGCTGGATCCAGATGGTGCTGTTGGTGCTGGGCATCGCGGCCATCGGATTACTGGTCTCGGCCGTACTGAAAGCCCGCACGGTCGGCTGGCGTGTGCTGGTCGGACGCGGCATGGGCGCGGCGGGTCTGGCGTTCGTCGCGGTGGTGATCCTGTGGATCACCACGCTCCTGCAGGCCTTCCTCGGACTCACCGGCGAGGTCAAGGCCGCGCATGTCGAGGTCAAACCCGTTGCGGGACAGGAACACCTGCTGGATGTGAACCTCACCCTCTACGGCGACGAGGGCCACGGCGACCAGCACAAGACCTACCAGGTCGAGGGCGACATGTGGGTGCTGCAGGCCAATATCGTGGAACTCGAGGCGTGGGTGAACGCGCTCGGCTTCAATGCCGGATACAAGGTGACCCGGCTCTACGGCCAGCGTCTCGACGGCGTCGCCACCAAGCAGAACCAGATCTTCCTCAATGGCAGCGACGCCGACTTCTTCCAGGACATGAAGGACAAGACCTGGTACACCAGGCCTTTCGTGCGCTCGACCAACGGCAACGCCGTCATCGCCGTCCCGGGCACCTACGACGTCTTCATCTCCCGCGACGCCATCAAGGCCCGGCCGGTCTGAAGCCGGGCCCGGCCGAACTAGTCCGCGAGGACGGCTGTCACGGGCGCGTGATCGCTGGCGCCCTTGCCCTTTCGCTCCTCCCGGTCCACGTTCGCGTCGGTGACGCGCGCGGCCAGGGCGGGGGAGGCCAGGATGAAGTCGATGCGCATGCCCTCCTTGCGGGGGAAGCGCAGCTGCGTGTAGTCCCAGTAGGTGTAGACGCCGGGGCCCGGGTGGAAGGGCCGCATCACGTCGGTGAAACCGGTCTCGCCGAACGCGTCGAAGGCATCCCGTTCCCGTTCGGACACATGGGTTTTGCCCTCGAAGAACTCCGGCGACCACACATCCAGATCGGTCGGCGCGATATTCCAGTCACCCACCAGCGCGATCTGCGCGTCCGGATCCTCCGACAGCCACTTGGCGCCCGCGGAACGCAGCGCCGCCAGCCACTCCAGCTTGTAGGTGTAGTGCGGGTCGTCGAGCGCGCGGCCGTTCGGCACGTACAGGCTCCACACCCGCACCCCGCCGCAGGTCGCGCCGATCGCGCGGGCCTCCACCACCGGTGTGCTCAACAGGGATTCGCCCGCGTCCTTGTCGAAACCGGGCTGATCCGGGAAGTGGATCTCGACATCGTCCAGGCCCACCCGGGAGGCGATGGCCACGCCGTTCCACTGGTTCAGGCCCACGTGCGCGACCTCGTACCCGGCGGCCTCGAACGCCTCGAACGGGAACTGCTCGTCCTTGCACTTGGTTTCCTGCATGGCCAGCACATCGATATCGGCGCGGTCCAGCCACGCCAGCACCCGATCCTGCCGGGTGCGGATCGAGTTCACATTCCAGGTGGCGATACGCACAGCGATAAACCTTTCGGAACTAGTGTCTTACGCGAGCGGGTGGCGCGCGATCAGGGCGCGGCGTACCGGTAGCTGTGATGCTCGACGAAGCCCATCTCCTGGTACAACGCCAGCGCCGCGTCATTCTCGTCCGACACCTGAACATAGGCGTGGGTGGCCCCGTGCGTGCGGCCCCAGCGGATCATCTCCGCGCACACCAGCGCGCCCAGCCCGTGCCGCCGATGCCCGGTCGCCACCGCGACGCAGGTCAGGCCCACCCAGCGGCGGCCGTCGGGAGCCGTGGTCACCGCGGCCCGGCCGATGGCGATCGGCGCGGGCAAACCCAGCGTGGCGAAGGTGAGCTCGCCGTCGCGAACCGCGGTCAGCACGTCCACCACCGGGCTCGAGCCGATATCGGTGTCCCCGCCCCGATGCCGGTGCATGGACAGCCACGCCCCGTCCGGTTCGGGCGTGAACCGCACCATGGACGGGCCCGACGGCAGCGGCATGGTCTCGATGTCGACCGCCAGCACCCGGGTCTCGTGCCAGGTCCGCCACTCCGCGGGCCGGGTCGCCAGCCGATCGGGCAGCTGCAGTTGCAGCGGCAGGCCGTGCGCGGTGTACCACTCGCCGATCCGGTGCAGGGTCTCGGTGTTCATCAGCGCCGGTCCGTCCGTACCGCCCAGCGGCACCGCGGAATTCGCGCGATAGGTGTAGCCGTCCCCGGCGCGCAGCAGCCAGCCGTCGATCCAGGATCGCATCAGACCCGGCCAGCCGTCCGCGGCCGCCGCTTCCAGGGACCGGATCTCACTGGTCCGAATGGGTCTGGGGCCGAGCGGTTTCCAGGCCACCACCTGATCCCGGGCGACCGACACCACCTGGCCGTCGGCGGTGCGCACGGTCAGCGGGTCGGCCGCGATCAGCTCGCCGATCACATCCGTCAACGGCTGTGGATAACCCGCGGGCAGCCGGTAGCGCACCACTACCCGCTTGCCGAGCGGCGGGAGCGCCCCGGCGCCGTCGGGGCCGGGCTCGGAATCGGTCATGACCGATCAGTCGTCGAGATCGTCGTCGTCGTGTCCGAAGGGGTCCGGCACGGTGCCCGGGACCCAGTTCAAACCCGGCTTGCCCCAGCCGTTTCGCTTGATCGCCTTCTTCGCGGCGCGGGCATTGCGGCCGATCAGCACGTCCACGTAGAGGAAGCCGTCCAGGTGGCCGGTCTCGTGCTGCAGCATGCGGGCGAAGAAGCCGTGGCCCTCCAGCTCGACCGGCTCGCCGTGCTCGTCGGTGCCGGTGACCTTGGCCCAGTCGGCGCGGCCGGTCGGGAACTGCTCGCCGGGAACCGACAAGCAGCCCTCGTCGTCATCGTCTGGATCCGGCATGGATTCGGGGATCTCGGAGGTCTCCAGCACCGGATTCACCACGCAGCCGCGGCGGCGGACGGTCTTGCCGTCCTCGGTCTCGTCCGGGCAGTCGTAGACGAAGACGCGCGGCGACAACTCGTCCTCGTCGGCGATGATCACCTGATTGGCGGCCAGACCCACCCCGTGCGCGGCGTCCATCGTCTCGTACATGTCCGCGATCAGCTGCGCCAGCTCTTCCGGGGTCTGCGTGACCGGCGTGGTCGCGCGGTGCAGAACCGGGTCGCCGACAATGCGAATCGGGAGAATAGCCATGCCGCAGAGCCTACTGGGCTGCGAATTTTCCACGGATCACACCCTGGACATGCGCGCCCGCAAGTTCGCGGCCGTCTCGATTCTGGACTGACGGGGCGGGGGAGCGAAGCGGAGGAGCAGAGGAGGGAAGAATCGAGACCTCAGGGCCGCGAACCCTCGCCCCGGAGCGAAGCGGAGGGGCAAATCAGACGCCGACACGCCGGGGCCTACGTCACAAAACACGCCGATCGGTACGCATCGCGTTGTCTGCGGCGCGTGGTTGAATGACACCGACGCACAAGCACCATATTCGTCTGGTGACCACTCGGCGAGGGAGCACTATGGACAGCGCAGCGGCACGCGACATGCCCGCAAGCGAGGACGGTCCTTCCGACGAGGATGGCGCGCACGGGCTTTCCCGCCGTGAGCTCGAGATTCTCGACTTCGAGCGCAAGTGGTGGAAGTACGCCGGTGCGAAGGAAGAAGCCATCCGCGAACTGTTCGACCTCTCGGCAACCCGCTACTACCAGGTCCTGAACGCGGTCGTCGACAAGCCCGAAGCGCTGGCGGCGGACCCGATGCTGGTCAAGCGCCTGCGGCGGCTGCGCGCCAGCCGCCAGAAGACCAGGGCCGCACGCCGTCTCGGTTTCCAGGTGTGAGCCGCGCCGCGATCGTGAGCCAGGTCTCCACCCGGCCCGCGTCCGCGCTTGATCCCGCGCGGGCGGCCCTGCACCCATTAGGCTCGACGCCGTGAGCAACCCGAATTCGCCGACCGGCGGTCCGCCGCTGCGGGCCCTGGCGATGGTCCTGATCGCGCTGGCCATCGTGTTCGCCGGGATCGGCGCGATGTCCCTGTCGAGTTCGGACTCCTCGGACAGCAGCGCCGGATCGACCTCCGAGGCCGCCACCACCACTGCGGCGCAGCAGAATTCGACCGTGGCGGGCACCCCGTCGGTAGTGCCCAGCACCATCGCGCCCACGACCACCACGGCCGCGCCCACCACGACCGCCGCGGCGACCACCTCCGGTGCCGCGGGCGTCGACAAATCCCTCCCGGTCCGGGTCTACAACAACGGCACCGTCGCCGGACTGGCCAAGAAGACCGGCGACCAGCTCAGCGGTGAGGGTTACAACATCACCGAGGTCGGCAACTATCCCGGTGGCGTCATCCCGAAAACCACCGTGTACTACGGCAGTTCGCCCAAGGAGCAGGCGCTGGCCAAGGCCATCGCCGCGGAACTGGGTTGCGCCGCCGAACCCCGCTTCCCGGGAATCTCGGATTCGCCCACCGGTGTCATCGTCATCGTCACCGGCAACTGAATCGTTGTCCGTCGGCCGCCGGACCGCCACCCGAAAGAAACCGTGCGGCCCCTCCACGGGACACAGGCATGTCTCTGGCATCATCTTGTCCGGTACGAAGTATGTCCACCCTACTTTCCCGATAAACTCGGACTCGTAAAGGAGTTCCCCGATGGCCTCGTCCTCAACTCGTCGCCCGTCCTGGTGGACTGTTGCTCCGGTGCTCGCGGTCGCGGCCCTGGGGCTCACCGCCTGCTCCAACAGCCAGGAATCGAGTGACGTCAAGGGGACGACCCCGCCGGTGTTCACCAGCTCGCCCGCTCCCGCGGGCGCTGCGCCCGGCCACGGCACCGAGGGCGACACCAACGCCCCCCGGGAGTCCACCGCCGTCACCCTGAAGGACCCCTCCGGTGGCACCGTCGGCACCGCGTCCGTCGTGAAGGTGGGCAACCACCTCGAGATCACCGTCGAAGCCCACGGCCTCAAGCCCGGCTTCCACGGCCTGCACATCCACCAGTTCGGCAAGTGCGAGACCAACTCCACCGCCCCCTCCGGCGGCGCGCCCGGCGACTTCCTGTCCGCCGGCGGCCACCTGCAGGTCGGTGAGCAGAACGCGCACCCCGCCAGCGGCGACCTGGACTCGCTCCAGGTGCTCAAGGACGGCACCGCCAAGCTGGTCACCACCACCGACGCCGTCACCCTGGAGGAGATCAAGGGCAAGGCCCTGATCATCCACGCCGGCGCCGACAACTTCGGCAACATTCCCACCCGGTACGCGCCCGCACCGGATGCGGACACCCTCGCGACCGGCGACGCGGGTGCACGGGTCGCCTGCGGCGTCGTCGCCTGAACCCCTTGAGGTGAGCATGGCCGGGGCAGGCATTTCGAAGGTCCCCTTCAATTCATCGCCCCGGCCCACGCTCGGCGTGGAATGGGAGGTCGCGCTCGTCGACAAGACGACGCGTGACCTGTCCAATACAGCCGCCGCCGTTTTCGAAGCCTGCGGTGATCTGCGCGCCTGGGACGGCACCCCGCAGATCACCAAGGAACTCCTGAAGAACACCGTCGAACTGGTCTCCGGCAAGCACGACACCGTGAGCGAGGTCGTCGACGAACTGCGCGCCACCCAGGACGCCGTGCGCCGCGCCGCCGACCAGGTCGGCGTCGACCTGTTCTGCGCGGGCACCCACCCGTTCGCGCAATGGTCCACCCAACAGCTCACACGCAGTGCGCATTACGACGAACTCATCGAGCGCACCCAGTGGTGGGGCCGCCAGATGCTGATCTGGGGCGTGCACGTGCACGTGGGAATCTCGCACCCGGACAAGGTCTTCCCGATCCTCAACGCCATGCTGCCGTCGTACCCGCACCTGCTGGCACTGTCCGCCTCCTCACCCATGTGGGCGGGCGTCGACACCGGCTACGCCAGCAACCGGGCGCTCATGTTCCAGCAGCTACCCACCGCCGGACTGCCCTTCCAATTCGACAATTGGGGCCAGTTCGAGGGTTTCGTGCACGACCAGATGAAAACCGGTGTGATCGAACAGATCGGCGGCATGCACTGGGACATCCGGCCCGCACCCAAATGGGGCACCATCGAGGTGCGCATCTGCGACGGCATCCCCACCAAGGTCGAACTGGCCGCCATCGTCGCCCTGATCCACTCCCTCGTGGTCGATCTCGACCGGCGGGTGGAGAACGGCGAAGCCCTGCCCGCCATCCTGCCGCCCTGGCACGTGCAGGAAAACAAGTGGCGCGCAGCGCGATACGGGCTCGACGCCATCATCATCACCGACGCCGACAGCAATGAGCGGCTCGTCACCGACGACCTCATGGACCTGCTCAACCGGCTCGAGCCGACCGCCAAGAGCCTCGGCTGCGAGAACGAGCTCGCCATGGTCGCCGACATCCCCAAGCGCGGCGCGTCCTATCAGCGACAGCGCCGGGTGGCCGCGGCCGCACAGGGCGATCTGGTGTCGGTGGTCGACTCGCTGGTCCACGAACTCGAGCAGTGACGCCGGGGCGGTACGGTTCACCGTCGCGAGTTCCATTGCTGTGATTTCAGTTACGCGATTCTGCGGCCGCCGTACGCCGTGGCCAGCGGCGATACCACGCTGACCGGCGGCTGTTCATCCGGGGTGGGATGCGGCGTTCAACTGGGTATGGGGTCGGCGTTCACACGGCGTTTACTATGGCTGGATGTTGCTCGACGATCCGCGTTCCCAGACCGGCGGCGCAGCACGCCGATCAGGGATGCGGATGCCGTCGCCGCGCGCCCGGATGACGGCCGTGCTCACCGTCGGAGCGCTCGCGCTCCTCGCCCTGCAGATCGTCGCCTCCCAGCACCACTTCACCGGTCCGCTGGAGAGCATCCGGGACGACTTCGTCGGCAATGCCAAATCTTTCACCGTGCCGTGGGCCGGACTCGGGCTCGCGCTCATCGGACTGGACTGGCGGCGGCGCTTCGTGGCCGTCGGCACGGCGCTCGGCATCGACGTCGCCTACCAGACGATTCGCAGCCTCTCCGGCGGTCCGCTGGCCATGGGCAACGGGCCGGTGCTGGTGCTGCTCGGCATCCTCGGGCTCGCCCTCTGGCGGTGGCAGGGCAAGGACCGCTCCAACGCGCTGCACGCCGCCGCGCTCGGCATCCTGCTGGTGCTGTCCAGCAAGGTCGCCGACGTCTGGCTCGGCATCACCGTGCTCGCCGGACCCCGCGTCCTCGACGAGCACATCGTGCTGGTGGACCACGCCCTCGGCGATCCCTCCTGGATGGCCGGGCAACTGCTGGAATGGCTGGGACCGGTGGCTTCCGCTGTCCTGCACTGGGTTTACATCGAACTGCCCGTCGGCGCGATGATCGTGACCATCTGGCAGCTGCGCAACGTGGTGAAGACCGGGGTGTGGCCGGGGCACTACCTGGTGCGGACCTTCCTGGTGATCGGGCTGATCGGGCCGCTCTTCTACGTCATCTTCCCCGTCGTCGGACCGATCTTCGCCTACGGCACGGAAGGGCACGCCTTCTCCCTCGGCAACTACTGGCCGAATGTGGTGCCGCCGGTGGACCTCTCGCCCGGCTCGATCGCCTTCGACCGATTCGCCCCGCGCAACTGCATGCCGTCGCTGCACACCGCGTGGGCGCTGTCGATCTTCGTCCACTCCCGCCGCGACCCGCTGACCGGCGCGCCCGCACCGACCTGGCTGCGCTGGGGCGGAACCTTCTGGTTGCTCGCCACCATCGGGGCCACGCTGGGCTTCGGGTACCACTACGGCGCGGACCTGGTGGCGGGCGTGGTGCTGTGCCTGGCCATCGAATCGGCGCTGCGCGCACCCGAACGCGGCTGGGATCGCGCCCGCGTCCAGCTGGTCGGCGCGGGGGCCGCGCTGTTCACCGCACTCCTGCTGTCCTACCGGTACCTGTCGGTCGAATTCGCCGAGCGCCCGGTCCCGGCGGGCGCCCTCGTGATCGGCCTGTTCGCCGCCTACGTGACGGCGTTCTACCGGACCTGGTTCGCCGAACCCGCTACCGCTCCGGCCGCGGAACTGGACCTCGCCGCCCGCGCCTGACCGTACCCCGGTCTAATCGGCGGTGCCCCCGTTCGACGACCCCTCGGGCGGGGTGGCCGCCGCCGCGGACGGCACCGGCAGCGGCCGCAACCGCCGCAGCAGGAACATGCCCGCCAGACACCCGCCCGCCACCAGCACCGAGGTCCAGCCGGGTGTCGCCGTGGAACCCGAGCTGACCGTGCACATCCCCGAATTGCCCGACAGCATCGCGTAATCGCCGCGCGCCACGTAATCCCGCATGCCCAGCACCGCCGACGGCACGAACAAGATGGAGGTCCCCAGCACCCGGCTCGGCACATACCGCGGCCGGGCCGCCAGCAGGCCGAAACCGAGCAGCCAGGACACCAGCGCCGCGCTGCCCACGATCAGCCACGCCTTGGCGGTGTCAGCGGTGAACGCCGTCGACACCCCGACCAGCATGGACAGCCAGAGGGCCGGCATCGGCGCGGACACCTGACTGCCCGCCCACATGCCGAACGCGCTCACCGCCACCAGCAGCGGAATCGACCAGGCCGGCATCTCCGCCGCGATGGTGGCCGCGCCCACCGCGCCGACGCCCACCGCGATCAGCACGATCTCCCCGTCCCGCCCCGGCAGCAGCATGGACGCGATCATGGCGGTGCCGACCGAGGTCACCACGGCGAGCACGATGCCCGCCACGCTGCCGCCGTGCCGGGCCAGCCACTCCGCGCTGAACAGGGTGATCAGCACCATCAGCGTGCCCGCCAGGATCGGGGCCAGGGGCAGCTCGATCGACAGCCGTTGCGCGGCCGGTCCTTTCCGATTGATCAGCAGCGAGACCACGGCCAGTGCGAAGGCCAGCACCACCATCCACATGGGCGGGATGTCGGAGGCGTGCCAGTGGTCCTTCAGGTTGTCGGTGATGCTGCCGCCGCCCACCCGCGGCACCGGATTCACCGAACCCAGCAGCAGACTGATCAGAATGCCCAGCGTCCAGGCGAAAGAGGGCAGCCGGTGATGCAGCACCGCCGCCCCGAGCGCGCCCAGGATCACGCCCCCCGACAGCGAGTCGATGAAGTTCATCGTCGACAGCGAGGCATTCGGGTCGCCCGCGTGCCCCAGCGTGTGGTTGGCGACCAGCACCAGCAGCCCGCCCACCGTGGTCGACCAGGCCACCGACGGGCTGCCCATGGTGGTGATCAGCACTGCCACGATCATGGCGATGAGCACGCCCGCCGAGATGGCGCGGGGCAGGCTGTAGGCGAGCAGATCCAGTTGCAGGGCGGAACTTTGCGAGGTCCAGCCGAAGTCGATGGGCAAGGTCAGCGCGAGGCCAGCAACCAGTGCTGCGACCAGCGCGGTGATCGTTTCGGTAGCGACCTTGTACGACCTCACCTGCGCAAAAGTACCGGCCCACGGAGAGTCGATCGGTCCGACTCGCTTACTTTGTAGATTTTCGGCGAACTTACGGCCACATTCGGGCGTAGGCGGAGGAATCAGACCGGGCGCATCAAATCGGACATGGCTCGACTCGATCAGACATAGCCCGACGGGTCGCCCGGCGGACCCGACATCTCCCGCTTCGCCGCGAACAAGCGCAACGACTCCACCTGCACCGGATCCAGCGACGGCCGCACCGCCTTGCGCGCGGACGCCACATCCGCCGCGGTCACCTCCCCGGCCTCCACATCGCGGCGCATGGTGGCCAGCGCCGCCTCCCGCAACAGGGCCGAACAGTCCGCCGCCGAGTAGCCGTCCAGCTCACGGGCCAGCCGCCGCAGATTCACGTCCTTGGCCAGCGGCACCGACGTGGCCGCGGTCCGCAGGATCTCGGCCCGGGCGTCGGCGTCCGGCGGCGGCACGAACACCAGCCGCTCCAGCCGGCCCGGCCGGGTCAGCGCCGAATCGATCAGATCCGGGCGGTTGGTCGCGCCGACCACCACCACGTCCCGCAGCGGCTCCACCCCGTCCAACTCGGTGAGCAGAGCCGCCACCACCCGATCCGACACCCCGGAATCCGAGGACTGCCCGCGCTGCGGGGCCAGCGCGTCCACCTCGTCGAGGAAGATCAGCGACGGCGCGGAATCGCGTGCGCGCTGGAACAACTCGCGCACCGCCCGTTCCGAGGAGCCGACCCACTTGTCCATCAGCTCCGCGCCCTTCACCGCGTGCACGCTCAACTGCCCGGACCCGGCCAGCGCCCGCACCAGGAAGGTCTTGCCGCAGCCCGGCGGCCCGTAGAGCAGCACCCCGCGCGGCGGCTCGATCCCCAGACGGGCGAACGAATCCGGATGCTTCAGCGGCCACAGCACCGCCTCGGTCAACGCCTGCTTGGTCTCCGCCATGTCGCCGACATCGTCGAGACTCAGGTTGCCGATGGACAATTCCTCCGACCCGGACCGCGACAGCGGGCGGATCACCTCCAGCGCCCCGGCCAGATCCTCCTGCCGCAGTACCGGATCCACGTCCTGACCGCTGTCGTGGTGTTCACGGCTGGCCCGGGCCGCCGCCCGCAGCGCCGCCTCACGGACCAGCGCCGCCAGATCCGACACCACGAATCCCGGTGTCCGCAGCGCGATCTCGTCGACCTCGAGGTCCTCGGTCGGGGCCTTGCGCAACAACTGTTCGAGCAGCGCGGCCCGCACCGCGGCGGTCGGCAGCGGCAGCGACACCTGCCGGTCGAACAGGTCGGGACCGCGCAGCCGCGCGTCCAGGCCCAGTGGATTCGAGGTGGTCGCCAGCACCGCCACCGCGGGCACCGCGATCACCCGGCGCAGCTGGTCCAGGATCATGGTGGCCACCGGCTCGGCCTCGGCCGGCAGCAGCGCGTCGATATCGGTGATCAGCAGGACTCCGCCCGCGCCGGAACCGATCTCCTGCATCTTGTCGCCGACATCGCGAAAACGCTTGCCGCTCTCGGTCGCGCCGACCGCCGGGCCGTCCAATTCCACCAGCCGCCGCGACCCCACCACCGCCCGCGCCAGCGTCGCCTTACCGACGCCCGCCGGGCCCGTGATCAGCACGCCCAGCTGCGAACTCGCGCCCAGCGCCTTCAGCAGCTCGGGCTCGTCCAACGCCAGATTCAGCCACTCCCGCAGCTTCGCGGCCTGGGCCTGCACCCCGGCCAGATCGGCGACGGCCACCGCCGAGGTCGGGGCGGTCGTCACCGGGCGCTCGGCGGCGACGAGCGGCGAACCGTCGAGGGGGACGTCGTCGAGCAAGCCGAGCGGCGCGTCGGTCGAGCCGAAGGTCGTGCCCAGCGTCACCGCCGTGCTCGGCAGGATGGTGACCGGGCCCGGATACGGCTCGGTGGCCACCACCGTCAGCACCTCGGAGGTCCAGGCGATCCCCAAGCCCTTCAACGCCTTCCGGGCCGCGGCCGGATTGTCGCTGGGTAGCAGGTCACGCGGCAGCAGGGTGACGGTGTCGCCCACGGTGACGATCTTCCCCAGCAGCGCCTGCCGCAGCGTCGACTCCGGAATCGCGGCCATGGCCAGCGACGAACCCGTCACCGAGACGCGGCGGGCGTCGGTCTCGGTGGCCGGGGCGATGGTGACGTCACCGCCGTCGCGCACCTTCGCGTTCGACAGCGTCACCTCGTCGAGCAGGGCGACGCCGGTGCCGAAGCCCTGCGACGGCTTGAATGTCCCCACCACGGCCGTGGTGCGCCGCCCGCCGGTCAGGGTGACTCCCTGCCCCGGATGCAGAGCCAGCGCCATCAGGACTTCGGGGTGCAGGCGCACCAGCCCCCAGCGGGCGTCGCCGCCCGAGGAGTTGCGTTGCGCGGTCAGCGTGAATTCCGGCACCCGTCAATTCTGCCCGGGGGAACCGGCCGCCGGTGACTATCCGCGCGGGATGGTCATCCGCGCTGGCCCGGACGGCGCAGGCGCAGCCGCGCCGTCGACACCCGAGGCACCCGTCCGGCCAGCGGCCGCTCGCGGCGCTGGGCCTTGCGCTGGGCGCGGCGCTCGGCGGGCTTGTGGTTCCAGGTCTCCGGCCGGGCGGCCACCCAGCGCGCGGAGTGCACCGCGAACGGGATGTGGCCCAGGTACAGCACCACCAGCGCCATCATCAGGATCAGCGGGTAGGTGACCAGCAGCGCGGCCGCCAGCGCGACCAGCACCAGAAGGATCGGCGCGGTCCTCGGGGCCACCGACACCGACTTGACGGCCAGCGTCGGCAGCGTGCTCACGCACAGCAGACCGGTCAGCACGGTCCACACCGCCACCATCGGGAAGCTCACCCACCAGCCGTCGCCGAACTGCTCCGACAGCGCGATGGGCGTCAGCACGATCAACGCGCCTGCGGGCGCGGGCACCCCGACGAAGTACTCCCGCTGCCAGTCAGGCCGGTTGTCGTCGTCCATCAGGGTGTTGAACCGGGCCAGGCGCAACACCATGCAGACCGCGAACATCAAGGCCAGCACCCAGCCGATGCTGTCGGCGTGCAGGAAGGTCACGTACAGCACCAGCGCGGGCGTGACGCCGAACGCGATCGCGTCCGACAGCGAATCCAGTTCCGCGCCCATCTTGGAGGTGGCGTCCAGCATGCGGGCGATTCGGCCGTCCAGCATGTCGAACACCGCGGCCGCGCCGACCAGCGCCAGCGCGAACCCCAGCTGCCCCTGGATGGCGAACTTCACCGCCGACAGGCCCGAGCACAGGCCGAGCACGGTGACCATGCTGGGCAGCAGCCGGATGGTGCGGTTGCGGCGGCGCGCAGACGGCGCGGGCGCGAGTTGCTCCATCATGAATCCAGTTCGGCCAGTACCGTTTCCGCACCGATGGTGCGCTGCCCGGGGGTGACCAACAGCTTGGTCCCGGCCGGGAAGTAGGTGTCGACGCGCGATCCGAACCGGATCAGGCCGTAGGTGTCGCCGATGCTCAGCTTGTCGCCGGTCTTGGCCTCGCACACGATGCGGCGCGCCAGCAGACCGGCGATCTGCACGACCACGATCCGCTGCCCCGACTCGGTCTCGATGACCAAGCTGTTGCGCTCGTTGCGGTCGCTGGCCTCGGGCAGGTCGGCCGACAGGAAGTGCCCCTTCTGGTAGGCGATCTGCTCCACCAGGCCGCTCACTGGCACCCGCTGCACGTGCACGTCCAGCACCGACAGGAAGATGCTCACCCGCGGCAGCGGGGCGTCACCCAGGCCGAGCTCGGCCGGCGGCACCGCGGTGTCGACCAGGGCGACCTCGCCGTCGGCGGGCGCGACCACCACGCCGGGGCGGTTCGGCGGCACCCGGTGCGGGTGCCGGAAGAAGGTGGCACAGGCCGCGGCGGCGGCCAGTCCGGTGCGCCGCACCCACTTCCGGCGGAAGCCCAGCGCGGCCACCGCCAGCGGCGCCGCCACGAACGGCAGGCCGGCCGGGTGCAGCGGTGGAATGGAGGATCGGACCAGGTCGGCCACGTGACCGAGTCCGGTCGTTTCCGGGGTGCCGGGCGGGGTGGGGCGACGGGCCACGAGCTCCTCTTTCATGCGCGGATGGTTGCGGTCATAGACCGCGTCACACACTACGGGAAGCGCGTCGGACGCTCGCGTTCTCGGTTGCCCAAGGCCTCGGTGAACGATCTTCCAGCGGTATGTGAAGCACTGGTCACCGTATGCGTAATTGTGAGCGGAAGCACATACGTGAGAAGCTGTCCGGATTAAGCTGAGGGAGCCTCATGTATGCGGCATTCCGGCCGCGGGGGTGGGGAACTCGATGAAGGTCACGTTCGACGCGCAGTACGCAGTACATAAGGGAGAACCAATGTCTGCTCGAATTGCCTCGATCAGCGGGGCAGAGCACACGGCAATGCTCGGGCTCGGCGTGTACCGGCCGGAGCGAATCGTCACCAATGACGAGGTGGCGGGGCCGATAGATTCCAGCGACGAATGGATCCGGACCCGGTCCGGCATCCGTACCCGGCGCTTCGCCTCCCCCGAGGAGACGATCATCAGCATGAGCGCCGCGGCCGCCCGCGACGCCATCGACGCCGCGGAAGTCGATCCCGCCACGATCGACTGTGTCATCGTCGCGACCTCTACCTGGCTCTTGCTGACGCCTGCCGCGGCTCCGCAGATCGCCACCGAACTCGGCCTGCAGAATGTGGCCGCCTTCGACGTCTCGGCCGGGTGTGCGGGCTTCTGCCACGCGGTCGCGTTGGCCTCGGATCTGGTCAAGGGCGGTACCGCCCGCAATGCCCTGGTCATCGGCGTGGAGAAGCTCACCACCACGGTCAACCCGAAGGACCGTGGCACGGCTTTCCTGTTCGCCGACGGCGCGGGCGCTGTGGTGATCGGCCCGTCCGACGAAGCCGGGATCGGGCCCACCGTGTGGGGTTCGGACGGCACTCAGCACCGCGCCATCCGTCAGGACAAGGACTGGATGGAGTTCTTCGCCGAGATCGACGAACACGGTCTCGACGCCGTCCGGCCCTATCTCGCGATGGAGGGTACGGCCGTGTTCCGCTGGGCCGCACACTCTTTGGAGAAGGTCTGCCGCGATGCCATCGAAGCGGCCGGGCTGACCCCGGCCGATCTGGACGCCATGGTTCCGCACCAGGCCAACGGCCGGATCATCGAGATCATGGCCCGGGTGCTGAAGCTCCCCGAGGACTGCGCCCTGGCCAATGACATCGAGGAGGCCGGCAACACCTCCGCCGCCTCGATTCCGCTGGCCATGGAGGCCATGATGCGCAAGGGCGACGCCAAACCCGGCGGCACCGCCCTGCTCATCGCCTTCGGCGCGGGCCTGTCCTACGCGGCCCAGGTGGTCC
This sequence comes from Nocardia sp. NPDC005746, assembly GCF_040630785.1. Classification (NCBI taxonomy): domain Bacteria; kingdom Bacillati; phylum Actinomycetota; class Actinomycetes; order Mycobacteriales; family Nocardiaceae; genus Nocardia; species Nocardia sp. NPDC005746. The sequence continues at coordinate 16,063 of NZ_JBEXYE010000015.1, read as the reverse complement.
AGCTGCCGAACTGGAAGTAGCGGTCAGTCCATATCCCAGGCGGCGGTCACGGTGAACGTGACCGTCTGCTGGCCTGGCTCGAGGTTGATGGTGGGCGCGGCCCCGGAGGGCAGGGCGTCCTTGTACATCGGCGTCGGAGTGGGCCCGCTGCCGTTCTCGCTGATGGTCTTGACCTTCTTCAGCTTCAGCCCCGACAGGTCCGCGTACTGCTGGGCGCGGCTCTTGGCGTCCTCGAAGGCCCGGGCGCGGGCGTCCGCCAGCAGCTTGGTGTTGTCCTCGAGCCCGAAGGCGACCGAGCTGATGCGGGTGTCGTTGCCGCCCGCCTGCACCGCGGCCGACAGGATGCCCGACGCCTTCGGCAGGTCCCGCACGGCCACGTGCATGGTGTTGGTGGCGCGATAGCCGGTGATGGTGCGTCCCTCCGGCCCGTAGGAGGGCTGGACGGACAGGTCGCTGGTCTTGATGTCCTCACGCTTGGCGCCCGCGGTGACCATGGCGTCGGTGATGGCCTTCGCCTTGGCATTGGCCTGATCGACCGCGGCGGACACGTCGGTCGCGCTGACCTCGGTGCCGAGGTCGGCGTTGAGCACGTCCGGGGTGCCCTGGACCTTGCCGGTGCCGGTGACCGTCACGGTGCGGTCGCCCGAGTCCGAGCTACCGCATCCGGTCGCCAGAATCGCGACACCGGCGGCCGCGGCGCAGATCGCTGTGAGTCGTCGCATAGGCCGAACCTACGCTCAGCGCTCCAGAAGTTCCTTGATCCGGCCGAGGGTTTCGTTCATACCGTCGACCAGCCCGCCCTCGAAGGCCGCCTCGCCGCCGAAGACCTTGTCGACGGTGAACTGCAGCCAGCCCGGCAGCTTGCCCTTGGGCACGTCGCGGCGCTGGATCAGCTTGGTGCCGCCGGCCGCGGTGGGTTCGAGGGTGTAGCTCCAGACGGTGCCGTTCTCGTTCATCCGGAACGCCAGCGCGTGGTTCGGCTCGAAGCGCACGATCCGCGACGTGCTCGGGTACACGTAGCCCTCGGCCTTGTTGAGGTTCACCGTCCAGGTGCCGGTGCGGACCGTGCGGCCCAGCGGCTGCATGCGCAGGGTGTTGGGGCTGAACTCGCGGATTCGCTGCAGGTCGGAGACGACGCTCCAGACCTGGTCCGGCGCGGCCGCGATGTCGATGCTGGCTTCGAGGGTGTTCGGCAACGCTGCCTCCGGGGACGTGACGGTCGGTTACGGGCATCCTAGTTCGCGTGGCCTGGGTCACCGGGCGGCCGTGGCGTGGATCACCCGCTCCGACCTGGGCGTATGAAATGTGACCCCGCGGTCGTTCCCGGCGACCAGATCGCTTGGGTCACATTGTTGGGGTGTTGATGTCCGAAATGTAATGACTGGCGCACAATATGAGATAAACGAAGTTACAGACACAGCCACCTGCTTCCGACTGGGAAACGTGAGGTGATCGGCCGTGAACCTGCGTTCGCTTCTGCATCTGGAGAGCAAGACCGTCCCGCTCCTCCCTGCCGACGAGTCCGGAACCGATGCGGATTCCGCCGAATCCAAACCACCCGGCACGTCCGGCCGCAAGGCGAATCGGGCGCTCGAGGAACGCCTCGAGCGATTACTGACCCCGACCGAGATGGATCTCATTCAGCATCACCGAATTTGAGTCCGCGATACTGGTCAGGTGACTTCACCCTCTGCCGTCAAGCCGGCCATTCTCAGCGTCGACGACGACCCCGGCGTCTCGCGGGCCGTCGTGCGCGATCTGCGCCGCCGGTACGGGGCTGATTACCGGATTCTGCGGGCGGAGTCCGGCGCGGACGCCCTCGATGCCCTGCGTGAGATGAAACTGCGCGGCCAGCCGGCCGCGGTGCTGATCGCCGACTACCGGATGCCCGGGATGAACGGCGTCGAATTCCTCGAACAGGCCATGGACCTGCACCCGTACGCCCGCCGGGTGCTGCTCACCGCCTACGCGGACACCAATGCCGCGATCGAGGCCATCAATGTGGTGGACCTCGACCACTACCTGCTCAAACCGTGGGACCCGCCGGAGGAGAAGCTCTACCCGGTCGTCGACGCCCTGCTGGAGGCCTGGCGCGGCGACGAGCACAAGCCGGTGACCGAGACCAAGGTGGTGGGCCACCGCTGGTCGGCCCGCTGCTCGGAGGTGCGGGAGTTCCTGGCGCGCAACCAGTTGCCGTATCGCTGGTACCAGGTCGACGAGCCGGAGGGCGCGCGCCTGCTGACGGCGGCGAACGCCACCGAGGACCAGTGCCCGGTCATCATCAGCCCCGGCGGCGACGTGCTGATCATGCCGACCGACGCGCAGCTGGCCGAGGGCGTCGGCCTCAATACCGACGCCTCCAGCGACTTCTACGACCTGATCGTGGTCGGCGGCGGACCCGCCGGGCTGGGCGCGGCCGTCTACGGCGCCTCCGAGGGCCTGCGCACCGTGCTCGTCGAACGCACCGCCACCGGCGGCCAGGCCGGGCAGAGCTCCCGCATCGAGAACTACCTCGGCTTCCCCGACGGCCTGTCCGGCGCCCAGCTCGCCGACCGCGCCCGCCGCCAGGCCGTGAAGTTCGGGGCCGAACTGATCACCGCCCGCGAGGTGGTGGCGCTGGAGGCCTGCGGGTCGGCGCGCGTGGTGAAGTTCGCCGACGGCGGCAGCGTCGCCGCGCATTCGGTGCTGATCGCCACCGGCGTCAACTACCGCCACCACCCGGCCCCCGGCGTCGACGACTACACCGGCCGCGGCGTCTATTACGGCTCCGCCATGACCGAGGCCAGCGACTGCGCCGGCAAGGACGTCTACATCGTGGGCGGCGCGAACTCGGCGGGTCAGGCCGCGGTGTTCCTGTCCCGCCGGGCCCGCACCGTGCACATCCTGGTGCGCGGTGAATCGCTCGAGGCGTCCATGTCGCACTACCTGATCCAGCAGATCGCGCAGATCCCGAACATCAAGGTGCACACCCGCACCGAGGTGGTGTCCGCCGACGGCGACGACCACCTGGAGCGGATCGTGCTGCGCGATAACGCCTCCGGGACGGAAGAAAAGGTGGACGCCGAACGGTTGTTCCTGTTCATCGGCGCCGCACCGGAAACCGACTGGCTCGACGGCATCGTCAAACGCGACGACGCCGGCTACGTGCTGGCCGGACCCGATCTCATGGTGGACGGCGAACGGCCCGCGGGCTGGGAACTGCCGCGTCCCCCACAGCATCTGGAGACCAGCGTGCCCGGCGTCTTCGTCGCCGGTGACGTGCGTTCGGAATCGGCGAAGCGGGTGGCCTCGGCGGTCGGCGAGGGCGCGATGGCCGTCATGCTGGTGCATCGATGGCTGGCGAAACAGTAGGAGTAGGCGCATATGGGCAACACCCGATTGATCTGCGACCCGAACGAACTGCGGCACCTGTTCCTGTTCGAGAAGCTCGACGACGAGCAGCTGGCCTGGCTGTGCCGCGACGGGCGGGTCGAGATGTTCGAGCCCGGACTGGTTTTCCGTGAGGGCGACCCGGCCACCTGCTTCTACGTCCTCATGGACGGCGAGGTGCGGCTGACCAAGATGTCGGGCGGCGAGGAGATCGAACTCGTCCGCACCGAGCATGTCGGCTCGTACTCGGGCGCGTGGACCGCCTATATGGGCGACAAGGTCGAGCAGACCTACACCGCGTCCTTCTACGTGACCCGGCCCTCGAAGTTCTTCGTCCTCGACGCCGGAACCTTCGCGAAGATGATGCAGGACTGGTTCCCGATGGCGCTGCACCTGCTGGAAGGGGTCTTCTTCGGCAATCGCAATGCCAATGAGCGCATCGGCCAGCGGGAACGGCTGCTGGCGCTGGGCTCGCTGTCGGCGGGCCTGACCCACGAGCTGAACAATCCGGCCGCCGCCGCCGTGCGCGCCACCTCCTCGCTGCGCGAGCGGGTGGCCGGGATGCGGCACAAGCTGAAGATGATGGCGCACGGCAAGTTCAACTCCGAGACGCTCGAGGCGCTGGCCCAGTTGCAGGAGGAGGCGGCCGCGCAGGTCGCCAAGGCCCCGGTGCTGACGCCGCTGGAGGCCGCCGACCGTGAGGACGAGCTGGGCGACTGGCTCGAGGACCACGGGGTCGGCAACAGCTGGGACATCGCGCCCAACTTCGTGCAGGCCGGTTTCGATCTGGACTGGATGGAGAGGGTGCACGGCACCCTGTCCGGTTGCGGCGGTGACGTCTTCGAGGCGGCCATGCGCTGGCTCAACTACACCGTCGAGACCGAGTTGCTGATGAACGAGATCACCGACTCGACGAACCGGATCTCCACGCTGGTGCACGCGGCCAAGCAGTACTCGCAGATGGACCGGGCCCCGTTCCAGGTGGTGGATCTGCACGAACTGCTGGACAGCACGCTGGTCATGCTGGCCCGCAAGATCGGCGACGACATCACGGTGGTCAAGGAGTACGACCCGGCGCTGCCGCCGGTGCCGTGCTACGCGGCCGAACTCAACCAGGTGTGGACGAATCTGATCGACAATGCCGTGTCCGCGATGGGCGGGCGCGGTACGCTCACCGTCCGTACCTATCGCGAGAACGAGTGCGCGGCAGTGGAAATCGGCGATACCGGGCCGGGCGTGCCGGACGAGATCCGCACCCGCATCTTCGAACCGTTCTTCACCACCAAACCGGTGGGCGAGGGCACGGGGCTGGGTCTGGACATCTCTTTCCGGATCGTGGTGAACAAGCATCACGGCGATATCCGGGTCGAATCCGAGCCCGGGAGTACGCGTTTCATCGTGCGGCTGCCGCTGGAGGCGGCGAGCCCCGCGCCGGCCGAGGCCGAAGCGGAACCGGCGACGACAGGAGGCAACTGATGACCGAGCAGATCAAGGGCATCGATCCGAGCGTTCCGCCCAGCGGGGCGGGCTGCGCGGAGTGCGACGCGGCCGGCGGCTGGTGGTTCCATCTGCGGCGCTGTGCGGAGTGCGGCCATATCGGTTGTTGTGACAACTCGCCGAGTCAGCACGGCACCAAGCACTTCCGCGAGACCGGGCATCCCTTCATTCAGAGCTATGAGCCTGGTGAGGACTGGTTCTACAACTTCGAGACCGAGGATATGTACAGCGGTGGTCCCGAACTGGCCGCCCCGACCTCGCATCCGGCCGATCAGGGGGTGCCGGGCCCGCGTGACCGGGTGCCCGCGGACTGGCAGCAGCGCCTGAACTGACCCGCTCACCGGCCGGTAAAAACCGGCCGACCAGACTTTTCCTTTCCGGCTCCGGCGGAGCCGGGTACGCTGCTGCGAGCGCCGGGCCGGTCCGGCGATTCGGCACTCTCGGGAAAGTTCGGAAAGCAGGGTATGAAGCGTCTTTCGATGGTCGCCCTCACCGCAGGTGCGATCGCCCTCACCTTGGGCGCGGCTCTCACTGGCTGTGGTTCGGACAAAGCCGGTAGCAGTAATGGCCTGAAACAGGCCGAGACCACCACCGCGGCGGCCAGAACCACCAGCGCCGCCCCGACCACGGCCGCGATCCCGGCCGAGTCGCCCGTCGACGCCCCCGCCGCGGTCCCCACCGCCGCGACGGTGGCCAAGAAGACCAGTGCCCCCAACGGCGCGCAGACCACCTGCGCCGACTTCCGCGACCTCACCGAGGACGCCGAACGGCAGGTCATCCAGCAGGTGCTGGCCGCGCACCCGGGGTCCTTCCTGGACGGCAGCCCCAATGCCGCGCTGAGTACGGCGAAACTCGCCTGCATGTCCGGAAATTACGCCAACACCCCGGTCGCCGTCGCGATCCGGGTGGCGCCCAAGTAGTCTCACGGGAGAATTTCCGGGAGGCGGCACACGTGGTGGAATTCGAACGGCACCGGCCGCGTCTCTTCGCGCTCGCGTACCGCATGCTCGGATCCGCCGCCGAGGCCGAGGACGCCGTCCAGGAGACCTACCTGCGCTGGCACGGCACCGATCGCACCGACATCCGTTCCGTCGAAGCCTGGCTGACCACTATCCTGGTGAATCTCTGCCGCACCTGGCTGGATTCGGCCCGCGCCCGCCGCGAGACCTACGTCGGGCCCTGGCTGCCCGAACCGGTCCCCACCGGCCACGGCGAACTCGGCCCGCTGGAATCGGCGGAACAGCGGGAACTGGTGTCGATGGCGTTCCTGGCGCTGGCCGAACGGCTCAGCCCCACCGAACGCGCGGTGTTCGTGCTGCGGGAGGCCTTCGGCTACGCGCACCGCGAGATCGCCGACATGCTCGGTCTCACCGAATCCAATGCGCAACAGGTGTACCGCCGCGCCGCGCACCGGGTGCACGAGGAGAGGCCCCGCTTCGAGTCGGCCCCGGCGCACGCGCGGGAACTGGTCGAAAAGTTCCTCAGCGCAGCGCAATCCGGTGATCTCGCCGCGCTGGAGTCCATGTTCACCGCCGATATCGTGGCGCTGGCCGACGGCGGTTCGAAGGTCAATGCCGCGAAGCGGCCGATCGTCGGCGCGGAGAAGGTGGCCCGCTACCTGCTGGGTCTGTTCGGCAAGATCCCGAGTTTCGGCGCCGACATCAGCGTCGTGATCGAAGAGGTCAATGCCGCGCCCGCCTTCGTGGTGCGCGCGGACGGGGCCGTGCTCGGCACCATCTCCGTCGGCTTCGACGGCGACTCGATCGCCTCGGTCCAGCTCGTGGTGAACCCGGACAAGCTGGCCTATTTCGCGTCGCACGATCGAGTGTGACGCGGGGAACACCTGGATTCTGTCAGGGATCGCGGGGCTGTCCGGTCTAGAGGGTGTCGGCTACCGAGCGGGGCCGACTGTGTACCTGAAGTGAAAAGGAGCACTCTCATGACCGGGCAGCATCGAATCGTCGTTCTGGGCGCGGGCTACGCGGGACTGGCCGCGGCGCGGGAAGCGATCAAGGCCAAGGGCGCGCACGTCACCGTCATCGACCTGCACACCGAATTCGTGGACCGGGTGCGGCTGCACCAGGTCGCCGCCGGGCAGGACGTGGCCCGCTGGGAACTGCGGAAGACCTTGGCGGCCAAGGGGATCGAGTTCGTCAACGGCCGCGCCGAGCGCATCGACACCGAGGCTCGCCGCGTCGAACTGGCCACCGGCGAGGCCGTCGCGTACGACTCGCTGATCTACGCCCTGGGCAGCCGCGCCGACCTCTCGATGGTGCCCGGCGCGGCCGAATTCGCGCACACCGTGGCCACCTCGGAGGATGTGCGCCGGATTCCCGCCCTCGCCGGCCGGGTCGCCGTGGTCGGCGGCGGGGCGACCGGCCTCGAGACCGCCACCGAACTGGCCGAGAGCAACCCCGGCCTCGAAGTGGTGCTGGTCAGCTCGGACGAGCCGGGCGGCTGGCTGATCCCCAAGGCCGTCGCGCACATTCGCGCCGTCCTGGATCGGCTCGGCGTCCAGGTGCGGGTCGCCAAGGTGGCGGCGGTGACCGGCACCGGCCTCGACCTGGTGGACGGCGACCACGTCGACGCCGACATCGTGCTCTGGACAACGGGTTTCAAGGTGCCCGAGGTGGCTGCCCGCTCGGGTCTGCCGGTGGACGGACGGGAACGGGTGCTGGTCGACGACCGGCTGCGGGTCCGCGGTCTCGCCGATGTGTACGCGGTCGGTGACGCGGCGGTGATGATCGGGCACAACGGCCGCGAGGCCCGGATGTCGTGCCAGGCCGCGCAGCCCGCGGGCAAGTACCTGGGTGCGGCCGTCGCGGCCCGGCTGCGTGGCAAGCAGCCGGGGCCCTTCACCCCGCGCTTCGTCCTGACCTGTATGAGCCTGGGCCGCCGCGACGGTCTGGTCCAGTTCATGAAGGCCGACGACTCGAACGGCAGCATCGCGCTGACCGGCCGTACGGCGGCGTGGATCAAGGAGCAGATCGTGGGCGCGGTGGGCCGGGCTGCCAAGCTCTGACCGACACGCCGAAGAATCGTCAACCAATGGTTGACCAATCCATCTTGGTCAACCTAAAGTTGACGCATGACGAACTCGATCCGCCTCGACGACCTGATCGACGGCATCAAGAAGGCCCGCCCCGACGACGTGCTCGAGCAGCTCTCCGACGCCGTGGTGCTGGGCAACCACATCGGCGAGGTGGCCGACCATCTGATCGGCCACTTCGTCGACCAGGCCCGCCGCTCCGGTGCGTCCTGGACCGATATCGGCCAGAGCATGGGCGTCACCAAGCAGGCCGCCCAGAAGCGCTTCGTCCCCAAGACCCCCGCCGACGCCGGACAGGCGGCGGCTCTCGACCCGAATGCCGGTTTTGCCCGCTTCACCCCGCGCGCCCGCCAGGTGGTGATGGCCGCCCAGGAGGAGGCCCGGGCCGTCGGCAATCTGGAAACCCGCCCCGAACACCTGATCCTCGGCCTGCTCTCGGAGCCGGAATCGCTCGCGGTCAAGGTGATCGAGGCCAAGGGCATCTCCGCCGACGCCGTCCGCCGGGTGGCCACCGCCGCGCTGCCCGCCGCCACCGGTGATCCGGTTCCGCCGCTCATCCCCTTCGACGCGCAGGCCCGCAAGGCCCTCGAGCTGACGTTCCGTGAGGCGCTGCGGCTCGGCCACAACTACGTCGGCACCGAGCACCTGCTGCTCGCCCTGCTCGATCTGGAACACGGTGCGGGCATCCTGTCCGGCCTGGGTCTGGACAAGGACGCGGTGCAGGCCGACGTCGCGGGCCTGCTGGCGTCGCTGACCGCGCCCGCCGCGCCGGCGGGCACCGAGGACACGCAGTAGTCCGCGTGTCGTTCCGCCCCGCTGCCGACCTGGTGATGTAAGCCCGGTACCGATGTCCTCGCGCCGGATCCCCTGGGGAGCATGTTGCGGCAGATACGATTGTGGAATGGCGGACGACGAGGGTTCCGACCTAGTTGCGGGGGAGCAGCGCGCTGACCTGCTGCGCGCGCTCAGCTATGTCTCCACAGAGGACACGCCCGACGGCGGCTACATCGTGAACGGAGACCTCCCACCCGAGGTCGCGCCTCCGTTCATCCGGGCGATCATGCGTATCGAAGCCGAACTCCTGCTGCAGGACGCCGAACTCGTCACCATCGAGCACGGCGAGCCCCGCACTCCCGAGGAGCGCCGCACGGATGCGCTGATCGCCCTGCTGCTGCGGGTCGACGACCGCTCGCACTTCTCGTAGTAGCGGGCGGGCGGCCGGACCGCACGAGGCGACTCGTGCGGTCTTGCGCGCGTTCCGGGGCCCGGCCCCAACCTTGCAGTCGCAGGGGGTGAGTGCTAGAAATGGGTTTGGCACTCCATACCTGTGAGTGCTAGGTCGGGGCGGTGAGGCCGGGCTGGTTAACAAGCTCCTCGGTCGTCCGTCGCGGGCACCATGCCTGGCCAGAACACTGTCAATCCCCAGATCTGGAGGATCTCAACGCAATGGCCAAGACAATTGCGTACGACGAAGAGGCTCGCCGCGGTCTCGAGCGTGGTCTGAACGCCCTCGCTGACGCCGTCAAGGTGACCCTGGGCCCGAAGGGCCGCAACGTCGTGCTGGAGAAGAAGTGGGGCGCCCCCACCATCACCAACGACGGTGTCTCCATCGCGAAGGAAATCGAGCTCGAGGACCCGTACGAGAAGATCGGCGCGGAGCTCGTCAAGGAAGTCGCGAAGAAGACCGACGACGTCGCGGGTGACGGCACCACCACCGCCACCGTGCTGGCCCAGGCGCTGGTCCGTGAGGGCCTGCGCAACGTGGCCGCCGGCGCCAACCCGCTCGGCCTGAAGCGCGGCATCGAGAAGGCCGTCGAGGCCGTCACCGCCAAGCTGCTCGACACCGCCAAGGAGGTCGAGACCAAGGAGCAGATCGCCGCCACCGCCGGTATCTCGGCCGGCGACTCGTCCATCGGTGAGCTGATCGCCGAGGCCATGGACAAGGTCGGCAAGGAAGGCGTCATCACCGTCGAGGAGAGCAACACCTTCGGTCTCCAGCTGGAGCTCACCGAGGGCATGCGCTTCGACAAGGGCTACATCTCCGGTTACTTCGTGACCGACCCCGAGCGTCAGGAAGCGGTCCTCGAGGACCCGTACATCCTGCTCGTCGGCTCGAAGATCTCGACCGTCAAGGACCTGCTGCCGCTGCTGGAGAAGGTCATCCAGGCCGGCAAGCCGCTGCTGATCATCGCCGAGGACGTCGAGGGCGAGGCCCTGTCGACCCTGGTCGTGAACAAGATCCGCGGCACCTTCAAGTCCATCGCCGTCAAGGCGCCGGGCTTCGGTGACCGTCGCAAGGCCATGCTGGCCGACATCGCCATCCTGACCGGTGGCGAGGTCATCAGCGAAGAGGTCGGCCTCTCGCTGGAGACCGCCGGCATCGAGCTGCTGGGCCAGGCCCGCAAGGTCGTCATCACCAAGGACGAGACCACCATCGTCGAGGGCGCGGGCGACGCGGAGGCCATCAAGGGCCGCGTGCAGCAGATCCGCACCGAGATCGAGAACTCGGACTCGGACTACGACCGTGAGAAGCTGCAGGAGCGTCTGGCCAAGCTGGCCGGCGGTGTCGCGGTCATCAAGGCGGGCGCGGCCACCGAGGTCGAGCTCAAGGAGCGCAAGCACCGCATCGAGGACGCCGTCCGCAACGCGAAGGCCGCCGTCGAAGAGGGCATCGTCGCCGGTGGTGGCGTGGCCCTGCTGCAGTCGGCTCCGGCCCTGGACGCGCTGACCCTGTCGGGTGACGAGGCCACCGGTGCGAACATCGTTCGCGTCGCGCTGTCCGCGCCGCTGAAGCAGATCGCCTTCAACGCGGGCCTGGAGCCCGGCGTCGTCGCCGAGAAGGTCTCGAACCTCCCCGACGGCCACGGCCTGAACGCCGACTCCGGCGAGTACGTCGACCTGCTGGCCGCCGGCGTTGCCGACCCGGTCAAGGTCACCCGCTCGGCCCTGCAGAACGCGGCCTCCATCGCGGCCCTGTTCCTGACCACCGAGGCCGTCGTCGCCGACAAGCCGGAGAAGGCCGCCCCCGCGGGCGACCCGACCGGCGGCATGGGCGGCATGGACTTCTAGTCCGCCGTTCCGGCAACGGAATTTGATCGACCTGAGCCCGGTCACCTCACGGTGACCGGGCTCAGTGCTGTGTGCGGTGAGGTTCGGCAACGAAATCGAACGACCTGGGCTCGGTCACCTCACGGTGACCGGGCCCAGCGCTGTGCGTGGTGAGGATCGGCACCGACAACACTCGGCGGCGGCCCGACCCCGAGCCCCGGTGGGAAACCGCGAATGCCGGGCCGGAATCGGCGAATGGCGGGCCCACATTGTCGCTCCGAGGAGGCGGGCGGGTGTTGCCTGCGACCAGCACGGTGGCGCCGGTCAGGTCGGCGGCGCTGGGCACCGGCGGCGGCATGACCGGCAGGTCCAGGCGATCGTCGACGCCGGTGTAGAACTCGGAGATCGTCGTGTGCGGGCCGAGGTCGTCGGGTGGCGGGTTGGAGTCAGTCGGTGGTGGGGAGGCCGACGAGGTCGGCCATCAGGTTCATGTGGTGGTGGAAGTAGTCGGCGACGGCTTCGATGGTGCCGTCGAGGCGGCCGAAGATCTCGAAGGTGACCAGGCCGAAAAGCTGTGTCCAGCCGACGAATACGCGATCGAGGGCCTCCTCGGGCAGGTCGGCGGACTGTTGTTCGATGAGGGCGCGGAGGTCCGCGCGGACGGGGGCGGGCAGGGGGGTGGGCAGGGCGGCGGGGGTGAGTTGGTCGGCGGCCGCGGCCCGGGTGGCGATGCCCGCGAGCAACAGGACGACGGTGGCGGCGGGGCCGACGGTGTCCTTCGGCGCGTCGTAGCCGGGGATGGGACTGCCGTAGAGCAGGCCGTATTCGGTGGGGTTGGCGAGAGCCCAGTCGCGGACGGCGGTGCAGACCGAAAGCCATTGTGCGCGTGCGTTATTCGCATCGGCGGCGTCGTGAGCGGCGGTGGCGGCCGCGCCGAGGGAGCGGTAGCCGTCCAGGATGAGCGCGGTGAGCAGGTCGTCGCGGCTGGGGAAGTAGCGGTACAGCGCGGAGGCGACGATGCCGAGGTCGCGGGCGACGCCGCGCAGCGACAGATTGGCGCCGTCGGTGGCCAGCCGCGTGCGGGCGGTGGCCTTGATCTCCTCGATCATCTCGGTGCGGACGCGGGCGCGCAGGGATCCGGCGGACATGGTCGCAGTGTAGAGAACAGGAAACCGTTGAGAGAACGGTAGGCGACTGAGAGAACAGTGTTCTTGACAGGAAACGGCGTGCACTCCTACCGTCGAGAGTGCGAGAACAGTGTTCTCGGAACACACATCCGACAGGATCGAGGACCCCATGTCCCTGCACGTCGTCATAGGAGCGGGCCCGGTGGGCACGGCCACCGCGCGGCTGCTCGCCGCCCGGGGCGACCACGTCCGCATCGTCACCCGCAGCGGCTCCGGCCCCGAGCACCCGAATATCGACCGCGTCACCGCCGACGCCACCGACCCGCAGGCGCTGCTCGCCCACTGCCAGGGCGCGACCGCCCTCTACCAATGCGCCCAGCCCGCCTATCACCGCTGGTCACAGGATTTCCCGCCCCTGCACCACGCCGTTCTGGCGGTGGCCGAGCGCTCCGGCGCGCCCCTGATCACTGTCGGAAACCTGTACGCCTACGGCGAATTCGACGGCCCGGTCTCCGAGTCCCACCCGGTGCGCCCGAACTCGGTGAAGGGCCGAGTTCGCGCGGACATGTGGTCCGAGCAGTTGGCCGCCCACCGATCCGAGCGCATCCGCACCGCCGAGGTGCGCGGCTCGGACTACCTCGGCCCGGCCGCGACCTCGGCTTTCACCGTCATGGTGTTGCCGGCCGTGCTCGCGGGCAAGCGGGCCCTGGCTCCCGCGGACCTGGATGCCCCGCACAGCTGGACCGCGACCGCGGACGTCGCCCGCCTGCTGGTCGCGATCGCCGACGACGAAACCGCCTGGGGCCGAGCCTGGCACGTGCCCACCGCGCCGCCGCTGTCGATCCGAGCCCTCGCCGACCTGACCGCGTCGGTGGCCGGCGCGCCGACCGCCCGCATCGGCCGCCTGCCCGCCGCACTGCTCTGGGCGGCGGGCTTGTTCAACCGCGACGCCCGCGAAATGCGTGAGCTGCGCTATCAGTTCGACCGCCCCTTCGTCCTGGACTCTTCCGCCGCCACCAGCCGTTTCGGGCTCGCGCCAACGTCGCTCGAGGACACCCTGCGCGCCACGCTCCACGAACTTCCCGGCGGCGTTCCCGCTCGCACCGCCGCGGGAAGGTAGGTCACGCGATGTCTCCGATGCGCGATTCCGTATCGCCCGGCGCTCCTGACCCGGCGAGCATCGTTGCGTCCACCACCGCCCAGGTCGCGAGCGCTGACGGTGTGCCCGCCACCGCCCAGGTCTCCGGCGCTGACGGTGTGCCCGTGGCGGCCGAAGCCGCACACGCGAACGCCGTGCTCGCCTCCCACCCGGGCCGCGCAGTCGTGAACGCAGTGGTGCCGGCCGGTTCCGATCGGCGGAGGGTCGACGTCGCAGGGACGCTGATCATGCCCGCCCAGGTCCCGGACGGCGCCTCCGCTGCCGCCGAGTTCCGGAGCACGGGCGGCGTATCCACGGCAGTCGAGTTCACCGACGCGGCCGGTGTCCCTGCCGGTACCGGCGGCGCGGCCGTGACCGCTGTGACGCCAACTGCTTCCGACCGGCGAGCGTCCGGCGCTGCGAGGGCGCTGCTGGTGCCCGCGTTGATCGTCGCGGCGGTGGTGTCCATGAACGCTGGGTTCGCAGGCTTGGGCGCGGTCTTCGATTACCCGCGGGTCTTGTCCCGTCCGGGCACGGAGGTACTGGCATCGTTCCGGATGCACGAGTCCGCGGTGGTCGCCTGGTTCTCGGTGCTCGTGGTCGGCGCGCTGCTGTTCGTTCCGATCGCGCTGGGGGTGGGCCGTCGCACGGATTCGCCGCGCATGCGCTGGGCGGTGCGCGCCGGGGTGGCGGCGGGGGTGGTGCAGGCGGTCGGCCTGTCGCGCTGGCCGCTGCTGGTGCCGGGGCTCGCCACTCGTGCGGCTTCCGAGGTCGGAAGTTCCACGGCGGTCACCGAATTCGAGTTCTGGAACAGGCTGTTGGGCTCGTTCGTCGGAGAGACGCTCGGCTACTCGTTGACCGCCGCGTGGACGGTGCTGGTGGTCTCGGTCCTGCGGCGCGAGGGCTTCCCGCGCTGGTTCGCGGTCCTCGGCACGACGTCGGCGGCACTGATCCTGCTCGGTGTGGCTGCCCCGTGGCAGCTGGCGGGTGCGCAGCAGGCGAACTTCGCCGGGTATGTGCTGTGGAGCGGGTGGATGCTGGGGCTGGCCGTGTTGTGGGGCCGCCATCGCGGGTGACGGCGGCCGGGTGTTCACATGCCTTGGCGGAAGCGGGCGTTGCGAATGGTGTCGGCGCGTTCGGGGAGAACGCTGTCGATGAGCGCGGCGACCCGGCCCATGACCGGGGCCAGCCGGCGGGGGCGGTCGATGATGGCGTCGCAGATGATCCGGCCGCCTTCGTCCGCGGTGAGCGCGTTGGCCGTGGCCTGCTGGTAGACGGGGTTGGCGGTGATCATGTCGGTGCGGACGAGGGGGAGGTAGATCGAGGTGAATCGGAGGTTCTCGGTCTGGGTCTCGGCTTGCAGGTTGGTGCTGAGCGAGTCGAGGGCGGCCTTGGACGCGACATACGCGGCGTAGCCGGGCCCGCCGTACAGGTTGGCGAGCGACAGGATGTTGATGATCTGTCCGTCGCGGCGGTCCCGCATGGCGGGGGCGAAGGCGAGGATGAGGCGGACCGCCGCGAAGTAGTTGAGCCGCATGGTGCGCTCGTAGTCGTGGAAGCGGTCGTAGGACTCGTCGAGCCGGCGGCGAATGGATCGCCCGGCATTGTTGACGAGGATGTCCACCCGGCCGTGATCGGCGAGCACCTTCGCGGTCATGGCGTCGAGCGCCTCGAAGTCGTTGAGGTCGCAGGGGTAGGCGGCGGCCCGCCCGCCCGCGGCCTCGATCTCGGAGACCGCGTCGGAGAGCTCGTCCGCGCGGCGCGCGACCAGGAGAACGGTGGCCCCGGCCGCGCCGAGCTGCACGGCGGCGACTCGTCCGATTCCCGAGGAAGCCCCGGTGATGAGCACGGTCCGGCCCGCGACGGCGTCGGCGAGGGTGCGGTCGCGCCGCAGCCGGGACAGGCTGACCTGGGTGTCGAGGCCGTGGCGGATCTTGTGCAGCAGTCCACTGATGTCGTGCATGCCCAGTGATGCTAAGTGCCGCACCGGGATTCGGTGGGGGTTCGGATTCGTGTCCCGGTCAGCGCCGGGGATGACGTTCGGAGAGCATGGCGGCGGCATCGATGGCACGGATACCGAGGAGTGCGGCGGCGGCCGCGACGGTTGCGTGCGTGGCGGGATCGTCGGGATGCGCGGGGTCGAGGAGGAGCTCCACCAATTCCATGGCGGCGATCGCTTGTTCACGGGTGACGAGGCGCCCGGGCAGCCAACTAACGCGCCAGTCGGTTTCGTTATTGCCGGGGAGTCTTTCCGCGAACTCGTCGGCGATGCCACTCGTCATCGACCAAGCACACACGTACACCCGCGAATTATGCCTCTGACCAGCCGATTTGACTTCTGTTCGTAGCAACACGTAACTTAGTCCAGGTCAGAGCGACACGGACACCGACCCGGAGCCCCAAGGGCCTGGGAAACGAGGTTGGACGAGGAGCGCCTGACAATCACACTAGTTCCACCTGACCAGCGGATTTGGTTCCGCTGATACGGCTGGGCTAAGCTGTAAAAGTTGCCTCACGATCGAGCGGGACTAAGAGCCCGGGAGATCGTTTGTGCGTGTGTTCTTTGAGAACTCAATAGTGTGTCGATGAATGTCAGTGCCAAATAATATATTTGGTTCCAATCATTCTCACCCCCGTGAGGGTGGTTGGACATTTAAGTCGGTCAATTTTCCGACCGACTAATTTTGCTAGGTTTTCGGACTCTGGTTCGAGATACTTCTGATTCGCTGCTTCGGCAGTAAATCTAGAGTCTTCAACGGAGAGTTTGATCCTGGCTCAGGACGAACGCTAGCGGCGTGCTTAACACATGCAAGTCGAGCGGTAAGGCCCTTCGGG
>NZ_JBEXYE010000014.1:0-189194 GCF_040630785.1 Nocardia sp. NPDC005746 | reverse complement strand
GAGCAGTCGGCGTTGAAATGCCTGTATCTGGTGACTCGTTCCCTGGACCCGACCGGGCAGGGCCGGGCACGATGGGCGATGCGGTGGAAACCGGCACTCAACGCGTTCGCCATCACCTTCGAAGGCCGGATCCACCCGACCGGGAACTAACCCACACCGAGGTCGGATCCACCGTTAATCCGAAACTCCCCGAGATCGCCGCACTCGACGTAGACGCCCTCGTTCTTCGTGCTCCGGGTGGCCCGGCCCGCTCGCGGGACTGTCACAGAACTACTCGGCTGCCGGTGTTTTAGCGGGTTCGGGGTGCTCGGCGGCGGTCATGAGCGGGGTGTAGAGGCACATGAAGAACAGGATGACGCCGATGCTGACGATGATGTGCCCGAGGCCGGCTATCCCGGATATGGCGGGGCTGACGGTGTGGTTGGTGACGGTGAGGATGCCGTGGGTGACCATCATGGCGACGGTCAGCAGCAGACCGAGGTTGTAGGTCCAGAAGAAGGCCGTGAACAGGCGGGTGCTGGAGAGAGTGAAGTGTTTGTCGAGGACTAGGACGATCAGGAAGAAGAGGGTGCCGAGGGCCAGGACGTGGGTGTGGGTGCCGGTCAGCTGGGATGGGCCGGTGAAGTCGTGGGATTTGGTGAATTCGCGGTAGAAGAAGCCGAGGATCAGGCCCAGGAATGTGTAGCCGGCGGCGGCGAAGTACGCCCTCTTCATCTGTTCTCCCTGGTGCGACGGGTCGGAATGGTGATCGAATGTTGGCATCGGATCGGTGACGTAGCGGCTGATCTCAGTGTGTGTGCCGGCTGCGAGCGTTCAGGGCGGTCGCGCTACCGAGGCCGAGGACGAGGAAGCCCGCGGCCACGAACAGCGCTCTGCGGGTGGAGTCGGCGAAGCCTTCGGACAAGGCGGCGGTGACGGCGGGGCCTTGGCGGCCGAGGCGGCCCGCATCGCCCTGGTCGCGCAGTCCGGAGATGGCCCCGCCGGCCGAGTCCCGAGTCGCGGAAACCAGTCGGGCCGCTACCGGCGACGGAAGCTGCTCAATCGATTCCAACCGATCGGTGAGGTCGTGGGCCAGGCCGACGGACAGCACCGCGCCGAGGATGGCCGCGCCCAGGGCGGCGCCGAGTTGCCGCACGGTGCTCTGCGTCGCCGAGCCTTGACCGGACTGTTTGGGGGGAATGTCGGCCAGAACCGTTCCGGCCAGCTGCGCCGAGGCGAGACCCAACCCGGCGCCATACACCGCGAGGACACCGGCGAGCAGCCACGACGACACCGTCGAGGAAACACACAGCGCGACAATGATCACCCCGACCGCCTCGAGCGCCAGCCCCACCATCACCGTGCGCGGCGCACCGAACACCACGGCGATGTGGCGGGCGGCGGCGCCGGAGGCGA
The DNA here is from genome assembly GCF_040630785.1 of Nocardia sp. NPDC005746. Taxonomy (NCBI): domain Bacteria; kingdom Bacillati; phylum Actinomycetota; class Actinomycetes; order Mycobacteriales; family Nocardiaceae; genus Nocardia; species Nocardia sp. NPDC005746. The sequence goes on along the minus strand of NZ_JBEXYE010000014.1, from coordinate 187,799 downwards.
AGGCGCCCAGGGCCATTGCCGCCAGCACCAGGCCGGCGCTCATGGTCGACAGGCCGACGGCGTTCACCAGGAACAACGGCAACACCAGCAGCAGACCGAACTCCCCGATCGCCACGGTCAGCGCGGTCACGTTGCCCCAGGTGAAAGTCGGGACCGAGAACAGGCTCAGGTCCAGGATCGCCGAACGGCCGCGGCGGGCCCGATGGCGTTCCCAGACGACGAACAAGGCCAGCGCGCCGATCCCGATCGCGACGATGACCAGCACCACCGAAACCGGTGCGTGCGAAGGCCATTCGAATCCGAGGACACCGAACTCGCCGAGCGGCCGCCACCAGCCCAAACGCTGGCCTTCGATGAGCGCGAAGATGGTGCCACCGAATCCGATGACGCTGAGCAGCAATCCGCCGACGTCCAAGCCGGGTTCCCGGACCCCGGCCTTCGTTTCCCGCACCACGAGCAGCGCGCCGGCCAGGACCGCGATCCCGATGGGGATGTTGACGAGGAAGATCCAGCGCCAGCCGACATAGGTGGTCAGGCTGCCACCCAGCAATGGGCCCACCGCGGCCATCCCGGAGATGACCGAGCCCCACACCGCGAACGCCACGACGCGGTCGCGGCCGCGGAAGGTGGCGTTCACGCTGGACAGAGTGGCCGGCAATACGAACGCACCGCCGAGGCCCTGAACCACCCGAGCAAGGATGAGCGTGGCCGCGCTCGAGGCCACCGCGGCCAGCACGCTGCCCATCAGGAACATCAGCACACCGGCCACGAACATGCGGCGCCGACCGAGCCGGTCGCCGAGGCGGCCCGCGGTCAGCAGCAGGGCCGCGAAAACCACCGAGTAGGCGCTGTTGACCCATTGCGCATCGGTGAGATCGAGCCCGAGATCTGCGACGATCGCCGGCAGCGCGACGCCGACGATTGTGCCGTCGACGACGATCATCGACAGCCCCGCGGCCAGCACACCGAGCCCGATCCACGCCTTCCGGTCCGCCGCCGGGGCGTCCGGCAGATAGGGCTGATCGCTCGGGCTCCGGCGTTGTGGCCGCAGTGCCGGATCTGCCGCAGGTCCTGTATCGCTCCGCATTACCGGAATTCTGCGTGTGCTGCCCGCACAGCCATAGAGGAGTTCGATCCGTTCCGAGATCAACTTTCGATGGAGGCCGGATCGTCATATCGAGGAGCCCGAGGTCCGTGGATCCCGCCCAGTCAGTAGACGCCGTCCTGTTGATCTGGGATCACGGTTCCGCTGGGTTGGGTCAGAGGTTGGTGGGCGCCCGTGGCGGTGGTGAAACCCGCAGTGGCGCAGGGGTAGGGCTGGTCCTTGTGCTTTTTGGGGTTGATGAACATCGGGTTGATCAGCCATTTGCCGTCGGTGTTGGCGTACGCCTGGCACATGAGTTCGGTTTTGTTGCGGTTGATGACCAGGTGGAGGGCGGTGGCGTCGCTGACGAAGACCACGTCGGTGTCGGAGTCGCCGGCGGCCAGGGCCGGGCGTTTGTCGGGTGGCTGTTGGTCGAAGGCGGTGGGGCCGGTGATGCCGAAGATGCGTTCGTTGATCGCGCAGCGTTTGCCCTCCATGTAGGTGATGACCTGGTCGGGACCGAGGCCGCCGCAGCCGGCGATATGGCCTGTGTAGGTGCCTTGGTCGGTCAAGGGGACGATGCCGATCACCTTGTCGGCGGGTACGCCCAGTTCAGGTGACCAGACCTTGATCACCGGCTCGGCCGAGGCGGTGATGATGCGGACGTCGAATCCGTTGGCCTGCAATGTTTTGACCAGGTCCTGTTGCTGGCTGTAGTAGCGGACCCAGCCGTCGACCTTGGTGGTGCCGATGGTCTGTTCGGTGCCTTCCGGGGCGGCGAGGTTCTGGGCTCGGGCCTGGGTGGCGTAGTCGGTCAGTTCGGCGGGGGTGTGTCCGGCCAGCAGTTGAACCTGCCAGGCGTAGGCCGGTTCCAGTCGGCGGTGGTCGTAGCCGTCGAATGCTGGGGCCCCGCCTTTCGTCTTGCCACCGTCGCCGATGGCCAGGATCTCGTCGGCGCACGAGGCGTTGGTGGAGGTGGGCAGCGGGGTTCCCGATGCCGCGGTGCCGCAGGCGGCACGCAGTGCGGCAGTGGCCGCGGCGGTCAGGTACGGGCTGGTGGCCGACCAGTCGGTTGGCTGTAGCACCTTGTCGTGGGACAGCAGCCAATAGAACGTGGCCTCACCGGCATCGTTCTTGACCAGCGTGTTGTCCCAGTCGAACAAGGCGAGCGGCTTCGAGTCGACCTGCTTGCCGCAGGTTCCGGTGGTGGCGATGAAGGTCGACAGGGTGTCCTTGTTGGCGCCGTACCACGCCTGCCCGGCATCCAACTGCTTGCAGGTGGTCGCTGCGGCGCCATCGGAGTCCGAGCCGCAGGCGGTCAGTGACAGCAGGGCGCCGGCGGCCGCGATCAGCCCGACGAGGGATCGTGTCTTCATAGAGGTGTGCTCTCCGTAATCGGCTGGGCGTCTTCAGCGTTCGTGGGCTTCTTCCAGCACGGTCCTGCCGAGCAGCGCGTAGCGGGCGGGATCACGCAGCTTCAGGTAGAGGGCGTAGCCGATACCGGCCGCACCGACCAGCCCGACCAGCCACGGCGTCGCCTTCAGCACCAGCGATCCGGATTCCGCGCCGGCCGCGGTGCCCATATTGACCACGAGCAGCATCACCACTCCCAGCATCGCCAGACCACCGGTCAGCGGCGCGACCAGGGTTTTGAACCAGTGCCTGGTCTCGGGGTGATGGTTGCGGAAGTAGACCAGCACCGCGAACGAGCACAGCGACTGCACGACCAGGATCGCCATGGTGCCCAGGATCGCGAGCAGGGTGTAGGTGCCGGTGTAGGGGTCCTTGCCGGCGATGCCGAAGCCCGCGATCAGCAGTCCGGCGATGATCGTCTGGACCAGACCGGCGATGTGCGGCGAACCGTGCTTGGGGTGGGTGCGGCCGAGGGTGCGCTGCAGCACGGGCAGCACGCCCTCGCGGCCCAGGGCGTAGAGGTAGCGGGCGGCGCAGTTGTGGAAGGCCATGCCGCAGGCCAGGGAACCGGTCATCATCAGCCATTGCATCGCGGTGACCGCCCAGTGGCCGACATAGGTGTTGGTCGGATTGAAGAACACATCCATCGGGTTGGCCGAGCCGGCCAGATCCATCGATTCGCCGATGCCGTTGCCGGACATCGCCATCCACGACACCAGCACGTAGAACACCCCGACGCCGAGGACGGCGATCATGGTGGCCTTGGGGATGATCTTCTTGGGGTTCTTGGACTCCTCGCCGTACATGGCGGTCGATTCGAACCCGACCCACGACCAGAACGCGAAGAACAGACCCAGCCCGGCCGAGGGCCCGGTGAACGCGTTGACCGGGTTGAGCGGCGCCAGCGAGAATCCGTGCGGCCCGCCACCGTGGATCGCTACCGACACCGCCATCACCGCGAGCACCGTGATCTCGGTGAAAAGCAGGACCACCAGCAGTTTTTCGGCCACCGCGACACCGAACCAGGTGCCGACCGCATTGATCGCCAGCATCGCGATCGCGAACACCCACCACGGAATGTGCGTATCGAACTGCGCGAGCACGGTATTGGTGCCGAAGCTGGCGAAGATTCCGATCAGCGACGGCTCGAACACCATGTAGGCGAACGCCGCCAGCAAGCCCGAGGCCAGGCCGATCGTGCGGCCGAGGCCATAGGAGATGAAGCCGTAGAACGCGCCGGTGGCGGTGATGTGCTTGCTCATGGTGGTGAAGCCCACCGAGAACACGGCCAGCACGACCATGGCGATCAGGAAGGCCGCGGGCGTCCCCGTGCCGGTGCCGGCGGAGATCATGAATGGCACGTTGCCGGTCATGGCGGTGATCGGCGCGGCGGTGGCGATGGCCATGAACACCACGCCGAGCAGTCCGATGGCGTTGGGCTTGAGCCGGTGGACGGTGGTCTCCGACTCGGTCGGCGCACCGTCCACGGCTGCGCGGGTTATCTGCTGCGTCATCGAAATACTCTCTCTGCTAAGCAATTTCACTATCGGATGTAATGCCGAGTGGCCGACTCGGCAGCGGCGTGGAGGAGGCTCGGGGCTTGATCGAGACGCCGGAGCGACCGGCGCGAAATATCTGGTCGATCAGGTCACGGGCCACGGTGGCGGCGTCGGTGTAGCCCAGGCCGTGCGGTGGGCGGATATTGGAGATGCAGTTGCGCTCGGAGTCGGCGCGGCCGGGCCGCGGCGCGTAGGTCAGATAGATGCCCAGGCTGTCGGTGACCGACAGGCCGGGCCGCTCCCCGATCACCACCAATACCGCTCGCACACCGAGGGTTCGGCCGATATGGTCGCCCAGCGCCACCCGTGCCTGCGTGGCGATCACCGGAGGCGCCAGGGAATAGTCCGGCGCGAACGCCTGGGACAGCGCGGCACACAACCCCGCGGCATGGTCGGTGACCGCGGTGGCCGACAGTCCGTCACACACCACCAGCGCCAGATCCGTTCCGGAGGAACCGAATTCGAGGGGTCCGGACGGCATCCGCCCCAGATCGGGGCGACGCAGATATTGGTCGCGATCCGCCGCCGCGCTGGTCACGTGAACAGGGGTGCCCAGTTCCAGCTCGGCCAGGGCGGTGCGCACGGCAGCCACATCCAGCGGCGTCCGCACCGCGTCCCGGGCGAGCGCGTGGGATGCGTTGAGCGCCAGCACTTCCGGGGTGGCGAGCGTGTCACCGGCCCGGCGCAGCCCGATCCGGGCCAAGGTGTGTGCCCGCATCCGATCCCAGGGATCGATACCGTCGCCGGGCTGCGCGGATCGCGTCGCGTCGATGGGCCGGTTCATCGGTTCGCCGCCAGCGCGCGCAGAGGAGATCCGGCCGGGCCGGCGGGCAGCACGCGGCCGTGGTCGTCGGCCATGTCCATCCGCCGCAGCCACGCCTCGAATTCGGGTGCGGGTCGCAGCCCGCAGACGCGGCGCAGGTACAGCGCGTCATGGAAGGACAGGCTCTGGTAGCCGAGCATGGTGTCGTCGGAGCCCGGGACGGTGATCATGAACGCCGTCCCGGCCACCGCCAGGGCGGTCGCGAGCAGATCCATGTCGTCACCGTCGGCCTCGGCGTGGTTGGTGTAGCAGACGTCGACCCCCATCGGCAGGCCGAGCAGTTTGCCGCAGAAGTTGTCCTCCAGGCCCGCACGGGTGATCTGCTTGCCGTTGTAGAGGTATTCCGGGCCGATGAATCCGACGACGGTGTTGACCAGCAGTGGATCGAAGGCCCGCGCCACGCCGTAGGCCCGGGCCTCCAGGGTCTGCTGATCGACCGGTTGCCCGCCCACGCCCCAGTGCGCGTCCGCCGATAACGCCGCGCCCTGGCCGGTCTCGAAGTACATGACGTTGTGCCCGACCGTGCCGCGACCCAATTCGCCTGCCGCCGCGGCGGTTTCCGCCAGCAGGTCCAGCGTGATCCCGAAGCCGGTGTTGGCCGCCTGCGTACCGGCGATGGACTGGAACACCAGATCGACCGGTACCCCCTGCTGGATCAGCTCCAGCGTCGTCGTCGCGTGGGTGAGCACGCAGGACTGCATCGGGATGTCGAAGCGCAGCCGGACGTCGTCGAGCAGATGCAGCAGCCGGGCGATCGCGACCGGATCGTCGGAGGCGGGGTTGATGCCGACCACCGCGTCGCCGCAGCCGAGCAGCAGGCCGTCGAGGATGCCCGCCGCGATGCCGCGCGGATCGTCGGTGGGATGGTTGGGCTGCAGCCGGGTCGCCAACCGGCCCGGCGCGCCGATGGTGGTGCGGAACGCCGCCCGCGGCGACAGCACCCGTGCGACCGTGATCAGGTCCTGGTTGCGCATGAGCTTCGACACCGCCGCCGCCATCTCCGGAGTGATGCCGCGCGCGAGGGCGGGGATCGTGAACTCGGCTGTCCCCGAGGCCACTTCGGTGAGCAGCCAATCCCGGAACTCACCGACGGTCAGGTGCGCGATGGGAGCGAAGGCGGCTCGATCGTGCGTGTCGATGATGAGCCGGGTGACCTCGTCGGTTTCATAGGGCACCACCGGTTCGTTCAGGAACACCGGCAGCGGAATATCGGCGAGCACCCATTTCGCGGCGGCGCGCTCGGCATCGGATTCCGCCGCACACCCGGCCAATTCGTCTCCGGATCGGGCCGGACCGGCCTTCGCCAGAACATCGATCAGGCTCCCGAACACGTAGGTCCGTCCGCCGATCTGCTGACGGTAAGTCATCGCGGGAAACGTCCTCTCACGCCCGGCTCGGAAGCCGTTGAATTCCAATGGCGGCAGACGCTAATCGGGTTCTGTTACGGCAGCGCCGTTCCCGGATAACCGGCGATGAGAATTCCGGCGGAGAATTTTCTCACGCGCGGAAATACGGAAGTAACTGAACGTAACAGCCGTGCTACAAGCACCTGGCTACGCTGAGGCTCTTTCGCGGACGAAGCCCGGTCCGCGGCGGCAGAAGAAAGGCTGTTTCCGTGTGACCGTACCCACGCCGACGCCACCGCTGGTGGTCGAACGGTCGTCGATCAGCGGACTCCGGCGGCGGCGGCTCGCCTTCGCCCCGGTGTTCGCGCAGTCGGTGGCGGCCATCGCGCCCGCCGGGACGGCCGCGGTCACACCGCCGTTCGTGATCGCCGCGGTCGGCGGGGGGCCAAGCGTGCTCGCCTTCCTCGGCGCGGCACTGCTGACCTGGTGTGTGGCTCTCGTGGTGCGGCCGATGGCGCAGCGGATCGCGGTCACCGGCGGGCTGTACACCTACGCGGCCAAGAGTTTGGGACCGACCGGGGCGATTCCGGTCGGCTGGTCCGCGATCGTCGGGTACGCCGCGGTGAGTGTCGCGGGGTTGGTCGCGGTCGGCACCTATCTCGGTCGCGTCGCGATGCTCGCCGGGATCGATGTCCCGGTCACGGTGACGATGCTGTTGTCGATCGCCGCGGCGGGAGCCGCGACGGTGCTGATGACCCGCGGCATCCGGCCGTCGGCGGTCGCGACCCTGCTCATCGAATGCGTTTCGGTGGTGGCGATTCTGACGGCCCTGGGCTACCTGCTCGTCGCCGAGCGCCACGGCGTCGATCCGGTCCGGGCCATGTCCTGGCACGGCGACACCGGTGACCTCGCCATGAGCGCGGTGGTGGCGATCAGCGCGTTCGTCGGTTTCGAGAGCGCGACCACCCTGTCCGCCGAGTCCTTCCGCCCGTTCCGCTCGGTGCCGAGAACCGTGCTGTGGACCCCGCTGGCGGCGGGCGTCATCTACCTGCTCGCCGTGAGCGCCGAGGCGGTGGCGCTGTCGGCGGACCCCACCGCGAGCAGCGGCACCCCGTTGTCGGATCTACTCCTGCACCATGATTCGCGGCTGCTCGCGGTCGCCCTGGATCTCGGCGTCGCCGCCTCGTTCTTCGCCTGCACCGTGGCCTCGATCAACGCGCTGGTGCGGGTGCTGTTCACGATGGGCCGGGAGGGCATCGCGCCGCGGGTGGCCGGGCGCGCGCATCCGCGTTTCCACACTCCGTCCGCGGCCATCGCCGCGGCCATGACCGTGGTGACCGGGTGCGCGATCGCGGTGCTGTGGGCGGGCGTGGCGCCGCAGGACGCCATCCGTTCGTTCCTCACGCTCAGCGCCTTCGGTTACCTCGGGTCCTATCTCCCGGCCTGCCTGGCCGGTCCGATGCTGCTGCGGCGCATCGGGGAACCGAGCCGGGCGCTGGCGATACTCGGCGGCACCGCCGCGACGCTGATCGGGCTGTTGATGGTCACGGCCGCGTTCTCGGGGCAGCCGGGCAATGTCGCGGTGGTGGCGGTGTACGTCGCGGTCATGGCGGCGGGCATCGGGTTCGCCGTCGCGCTGCGCCGATTCGCGCCGGACCGGCTGCGAGGTGTCGGGATATTCGATGAACCGCAACGCGACGACCTGTTGCTGACCTCATTGTTCCGGTAGCCCATGAGCACACGCGGCACGTCGGTCACCAATACCATCGCGATTATCGAGATCGTGGCGGAATGCGGGGTGGGAATCACCGCCAAGGAAATCGCGCAACGCCTCGGTCTCCCGCCCGCGACGGCGTATCGTCTGCTCAATTCTCTGGTCGCCGACGAATACCTGATCCGGACGGCCGATCTGCGCGGCTTCGGTCTCGGTGCGCGGCTGCGCGGCCTGGCGACCGCATTGAACACGCCGACCGTCTCCCGGGCCGCACGCCAGTGCCTCGCCGAATTCCGCGCGTCCACCCGCTTCGCGGTGAACGTGATCGGCTTCGGCGTGAGCACGGTTCAGGTGATCAACCAGGACCCGGACCATCCGGTCCCGGCCGAACGCGAGCTGACCAGATGCCTGCACGCCTCCGCGGCGGGGAAACTGCTGCTGTCCGCCCGAACCGATTGGCCCGCACTGGTTCCCGCCCCGATCCGCCTGACCCCGAACACCCGAGTCACCCAGGCGGCCCTCGCCGCGGACATCGCCGCCATCCGATCCACCGGCCACGCCCGCGCCGTCGACGAACTACTGCCGGGCCTGACCTGCTTCGCCTACCCCATCCACAGCGAATCCGGCACCCCCGAGGCCGCCCTCTGCCTGGCGGGATCCACCAGCCGCCTGGACGCCATGACCGGTTTCGACGAGTCCGCGCGCAGCTATGCCGCACAACTGGAATCGCTGCTGTTCTAATGGTTGCGGCGGCACGCTCCCCGGCCCTGAAATACCGCTGGTCGATAGGGGTGCGGTGCACAATGTGTGCCCATGCAGACATTTGCCCGAGTGTTGCAAGCAGTGGTTGTCGGAGCGGTGGTGGTCGGCGCCGGTCAGGGCGTGCAGGCCATGCCCGCCGCTGCCGCACCACAGATTCAGTTGCCTTTCCTCAGTGGTGAGCCGGATGGGGTGCAGGCCCAGGGGGCCGCGCTGGCGGATGGGTTCACCGGGACCTTGTTGTGGTCTCGGGAAGCCGATACGCCGGTGCCGATCGCCAGTATCGCGAAGGTGATGACGGCGATGGTGGTGATCAATGCGAACACTCTGGATCGGGCCGTCACCGTTCCCGCCGAGGCGATTTCGTATTGCTCGCGGAATGACGGGAGTACGGCGGGGCTGGGCGCGGGAGAGGTGCTCAGTACGCGGCAGTTGTTGTATGCGCTGATGTTGCCGTCGGGCTGCGATGCGGCGTATACGCTCGCCGAGGCATATGGGCCGGGCCAGGACGTGTTTCTCGGCAGGATGAACGATACGGCTCGGCAGATGGGGTTGAGGGCAACGTATTTCGCCGACCCGAGCGGATTGCCGGTGCCCGAGGACGGCTCGACGTTCTCGACGCCGGCCGATCTGATCGCGCTCGGGCTGCGGGCCATGGGGCACCCGGTGTTCCGGGAGGTCGCGGGGACGCCGAGCTATCACGTACCCGCGGCGGCGGGAAACCGGGATCACGTGTGGGAGACCACGAATCAGCTGCTGAAGGACTATCCGGGCGCGATCGGGATCAAGACCGGGTCGACCGATGCGGCCGGGGCTTGTCTGTTGTTCGAGACGGTGCGGGCGGGGATTCCGATGATCGGCGTGGTGCTGCACAGCTCGGCGTGGAGCGGGGCAGCCGCCAAGGATGACGCCGCACGCATGCTGAACTGGGCTTACCGGCCGATCATGTCGATCGTTCCGGGCAGCTAGCGCTGGGCCGGGTCCCGGCCCTCGATCACGATCGGGGCGTCGGGACCGAAGGCCATGCCGAAGCGGGGGCGGCCGTCGGGGCCGAAATCCATGGGCTGCACGCGGACGCTGCGGCCCTCCCAGCCGGTGCCGGGTTCCAGACGGGCGTGGTAGGTGATCCACGGGCGGCCGTCGATGGTAAGGAATCCGTTGTGGCCCGGGGCGATCGCTCCCGGGCCGCCCGGCAGGAGGGGGCCACCGGATTTGGTCCAGGCCGCCGGGTTCATGGGATCGCCGCCCTTCGCGAGTTCGAGCAGGCCGATCCGGTAGGTGTCGTCGAAACTGGCATTGGCGGAGAAGGTTACGAACAGCCGGCCGTCGGGGCCGATCAGCGCCTCCGGCGCCTCGTTGATCTTCAAATCGGCGTCGTTCGGCACGGTCTCCCACTCCGCGGTCGGCGTCGCGATGCTCACTCGCTCACCGACCGGCGTCATCGGATCCGACATCCGCACCGCGCAAATGTCCTGCACCCGTGTGTCTTCCGGGTCGCGCAGACACGACCACAGGTAATATCCGGCGTTCCGATACCGCAGGTAGGTTCCGTCGATCGCCCATCCCCCAGGCAGATTCATCTTCCCGAGGTATTCGTAGGGCCCGGCCGGATCATCCCCCACCGACCGCAACGCATACATCCGATGCGTCTCGTTGCGGTCGTCCTCCTGCCCCGCGAAGTAGATCCACCACCGATCCCCGATGTGCTGCAACTCCGGCGCCCAGATCTTCGTGCACGCCTCCCCCGGGCACTCCCCGTGCTCCCACACCACCGTCGGCTCGCTCTTCCCGAGCCCGCCGAGCGTGTCCGAAGCCCGGATGATGACATTGTCATCGTTGTAGAAGTCCCCCTGCACCAGATAGAACCGGCCTTCGTAGTAGGTCATGCTCGGGTCGGCTCCCGCGGCGACCACTGGGTTGGCGAATTCCTCGCTATGCGGTCCGGACCCGCGCTCCTCGGCCGTTCCCACCCCCGCGACCGCGGTTCCGAGTCCCACGGTCAGGATGCTCACCAGCCCGAACGCTCTCCGCCAACCCACCAGCCTCACCTCCAGCGACAGTCGAGAGTCAAGTTTCGACGCCGCCGCCCCCGAGTTCAATCAACACCCGCGAAACCCCAGCACCGCACAGCGATTCGCGGGGCGTCAGGCGGCGGCCCAGGCGAAGCCGTCCGGGTCGGCGAAGGCGCCGAGGGGGCCGGTGACGACGAGGCCGTGGGAGCCGGAGCCGGTGACGGGGACGCCGGCTTCCTTGGCGGCGGCTTTGCGGGGGTAGAGGGCGAGCTTGATCGGGGAGTCGGGGAGGTCGAATTCGGCATACTTGCCGCCGAAGCTCTTGGCGACGGTGAGGCCGCGATCGACGTAGAACTGCTTGCTGGCCTTCACGTCCTCGACGCCGAGGAGCAGGACGACGCTGTCGACGGCGCGGGTGACGGGGGCGGTGTCCTTCTTCTCGGAGGTGGTGACCTTCCAGATGGTGCCGTCGGGGCCCTGGATCACGCCGCCGTAGCCCCAGAAGCTCTTCTTGGCGGGCTTGATCACGGTGAAACCGTGCTGGAGGGCGCTGGCGATGAGGCTGTCGGCATTGCCGGGCTGGGCCACGACCAGCGACATGATGAAGCCGCGGAAGCCCTCCGACGGGGCCGACGCGGGAGCGAAGGAGAGCTGGTCGCCGAGACCGAAAGCGGCCTCGTAGGCGGCGGCGACAGCGGTGGGGTCGGTGGCCTCGAGGGTCACGTCGAGGGCGGTGGAAGCGGCGGCGGAAGCGGTGTTCGTCATGGCTACAACGCTAAATTCCGGACCGGCCGGGGACATCCGTGGTGACTACGGAACCGACCACGGAGAGCACCCACGGACCCCTATCGACCACCGCCTGGGACGCGGATGACCGCGGCGACCACGAGGCGGCAGACGAGATAGGCCGGGACGATGACCAGCGCGATCACGCGCAACGCCATCAGGATCGCGGCGAGGGCGAGGGACCGTGACGCCGTCCTCGCCGGGCCAGGCCGCGGTGAAGACCGGTCGCATCTCGGGGCGCAGCGTCTTGGCGGCCGCGCGAGTGGCGACGGGGGCGTAGCGGGCACGCCATTCGGGGTGGTCCAGGGAGATCTGCGCCAGGCCGAGGGCGGTCATCTGATGGGCGAGCAGCCCCCACATGTCGGTGAGTTCCCCGCCCGAGCCGGCGGCGCGCCGCTGGTCGTCGGCGGCTTCGAAGGCCAGCAACTCCTCGGCCAGGCCGTGCACCCGCCCCGGATCCCCGCGGAACCAGGCGTCCGCGTCGCGGCCGCACCACCAGCCCGGCAGTAGCCCGGTGACGGTCACCGCCGCCACGAGACCGGCGACCACCGCCAGCGGACGGCGAAACCGGTGTGATCGACGCCCCACGTCGTCCGAACTCCCCATCCCCCGAACGTACAGTGCCGGATCCCGCCAACGTCCGGTGCCGGATCTCCCGGCGCTCCGATGCCCGGGCGCTTCAGATGCCTTGCGCGGCCGTCACTTTCATTTCCCCGAAAAGGGGGCTGACAATTGTCTCCGGCGCGGAGTTCGAGTTTTCCGGAAATTGCTCTCGCGTAGCCCCGGCGGCAGGTGCATTCTGGAGGGAAGACAGGAATTTCCGCTGCTCGAGGGAGGTAGGGACATGGTCAGGGTGACGGCGGTCGAAGCCAACGGCGAACACTGGCATCCGCATCCCGGCGACGCTATCGAAGATCCGCGGGAAGGGCCGGCGTTGATTATGTGCCTGCTCGGCATCGCCGCGCTCGGGATGACGATCGTGGCGGCCGCGTCCAAGTTCTACGGCTGGACCATAATCGGGGCGATTGTCACTGCGGTGCTTATCGTTTCGGGTCTGCTCTGGATTCGGTTCGAATACTTCCGCGAATTCCGGCGGGAACAGCAGAAGGGACGGCAAGGGCACAATCCCTTGGTCCGCGGCGAGTGGCGGGGCCACGAACTCAGCTCGTGGCAGGTACGCAAGGGCGAGGGCATCGGCCAGGGCGCCGGGTCGTGACCGGCTGACGGCCACGACCCCACGGCCTCGGGTCCCGAGGCTTACTTCGCCGGGGCCGGAGCCGGGTTGAACGGCTGGTTGATGGTGGTGAAGTACTGGACCGCGGCGGCGATGGCCACCGGGGCGGTCACCAGGATCAGGCCGCCGACCGCGCCGAGCGCGCCCATGGCCGCGGCGCCCGCGAGGCAGCCCACGACCGCACCCGGCAGGAAGCTGAACAGGCCGCCGATGATGCCGGTGGCCAGCGTGGCGCCGCCGCCGACGGCGATGCCGCCCAGGGCGCAGCCCACGGCCGCACCACCGATGCCGCCGACCAGGGTACCGATGGTGGCGCCGACGGAGATGGTGTCCTTCATGCGGTTCCACGCCGCCTGCTCGCGGTCGTAGGGGGTCTTCCACGGCGCGGTGTCCTCGAACGGCAGCGCGACCGGGTGATACGCCGCGTGGCCCAGATCGAATTGCGGCGTCAGAGTGACTGTGCGGTCCCGGATTTCGGCGGCGATCGGGAACACGAAATCGTCCACCCGGAAATTCAGCTCGGTTCCGGCCACCACCGTGCCATCGGCTGCTTTGATCTTGAAGACGCCGTTTTCGACATCCATCGACCCGATATCGGTGGAAATGGTCCCCGACCGGTCGGTGGCCGACGCCGTGTAGTGAATGGCGCCCACATCACCCGTTTGGGTCTGGGCATTTGCCGTACCTGCGGTGATTGCCGTGATGGTGGCCACCAGTGCGGTCATCGCCGCGATTCCGCTCTTGCGCATGTGATTTCCCTCGATTGAGTATGCCCGCGGAAATAGAACTCATCGCAGGTTCAGTTACTGACAAGCAGACTCTAAGTCGGTTCTCAGTGAGGCGGCAATGCATATTTGCCATAAGTGACTTGTTACACAAACGAGATGTCCCGTTGTGCGCCAAGGTTTTCCGTTGTTCACCTGAATGTATGAATAGTGTCCGAGAGGTGAACACGGCCGGTCGGGCCATGAATAGCCGAACCGGACAGACCGTCGAACGGCCCGTACAGCGACCAGCACGAACCCTCCGCGACCGGCCGGTTTCCGTCAGAGCTCGTCGAGCTCCGGGATCGGAGGCAGGACCGGCTCGGGCCACTCCTCCAGGGTCGCCACCTGCAGGTGAATGAAGGCCGCGATGCGGTGGCGGGCCGAGGACGGGAGACGCTCGATATCGGCCGTGCCCAGGACGTGTGCGCCGAAGGAGTGGGGCTGTGACGCTTCGGAGTCGGGCGTTTCGGGAACAACCTCTAGCTTGGGCCGCGAAGCAGCAGCCGGGATGACAGGCTCATCCGGGTCTGTGGCAGAGGCGGCGTTTCGCACCATTCCGTGACCATAACCCTTTGATAACACGCGCGGGAGCCGTTGGCGCACTTGTGTCTTCGCGCTGCGAATTCAGCGAAGCCATTGTAAAGAAGGTTTGAATGTGCAGGCAGACATGGCCATCCGGAAATCCGGTTCACCTGCGCCGGAACATTAAGGTGATCGGCGTCACTCTGTCAACAACTCGGACAAAACTCCCTGAAGTGACAGGGAAACTCCCCTGAATGCCTCAGATCGGTCGGCTCGCAATGACATACAAGTCTCGCGCCGGGCCGCTCGGCTTCCGGCCGATCGGCCACACCGCTCGCAACTGCCGCTCCAGATCCAGGCCGGTCACCCCGGGCGAAACCAGAATGCCCTCGGCCAATTCGGTCGCGACCGCCAGCGAACTGAGCACCGCGGGCGCGAGGCCGTCGGCGACCGCGGTCTTGATGGCGGTGGTGGAGGACAACTCCAGGGCGATCTCCGGCTGCCACCCGGGAACGCCGGCGGTCATGGCGCGCTCGAACGAATTGCGGGTGCCCGAACCGGGCTCGCGGTAGATGAGCGGGGTGCGGGCCAGCTCGGCGGCGTCGATCTCCCCTCGCCGCGCCCACGGGTGCCCGGGTGCGACCACCACGACCAGCCGATCCCGGGCCACCACATGGCTTTCCAGCTCACGGGGCAGGTGCGGGCTCTCGACGAACCCGATCCCGGCCCGGCCGTCGAGCACCGCCTTGGCAACCTCGGTCGAATTGCCCGATTCCAGGGCGATGGAGGTGTCCGGCATCCGCGTGCGCAGGGCCATCAGCCATTTCGGGAACAGGTACTCCGCCACGGTCTGACTGGCCGCGACCCGCAACCGCGAATCCCGCTGCGCGCGCAGGCTGTCGATCCCGGCGTCCAGGCGCGCGGCCGCGTCCACCACGTCCCGGGCCCATTCCGCGATCAGCGCCCCCGCCGCGGTGGGCCGCGAACCGAGCGTGGTCCGCTCCAGCACCGGAACACCGACCAACTGCTCGAGGTAGCGGATCCGCGAGCTGGCCGACGGCTGACTGATCCCGTGCGCTTTGGCCGCCCGCCCGAGACTGCCCAGCTCGATCACCGAGAGCAGCAGGTCGAGCGCGGACAGATCCGGGACGCGCGGGGATAGCGGCATAGATCGAGTCTATGCACAGACCTCACCGCGGCTCGACGGCCCGAGAGAGGTCGCCGTGTCAGCGGGCGGCGGCCACCCGCTCGATGACGGGCCGCCAGGAGTCGAGCGGGTGGCCGGCCAGCCCGACGACCTTGCCCGCGTCGTCCGCGCGGCGCAGCGCGACGGCCGCGGCGAACTCGGGGTCGCGCTCGAAGGCGGCGATCTCGGCCGCGGTCATCGGGCCGCCCTGCGCGACCAAGGTGCGCTGACTGGACTTCGACAAGGCCGCGACGTGCAGCGAATCCGTCGCTGCCAGATACCGTTTCGCCACCACATGCAGCTCGACCAGCCGTGCGACGCGATCACCCAGCAGGCCGCGAACGGCCGCGGCGCCATGCTCCCCGTGACCCCCGTCGTCGCCGGCCACCAGCTTGTGCCCGATGTCGTGCACCAGCCCGGCGACCTGGAGCTCCTCATCGGCGGGAAAGTCGCGGCGCAGCAACTCGGCGCACTGCCGGTCGTGGTCGAGGATGTCGACCGGATCGCCGCTGCGATCGGGCATGTCCCAGGCGTCGTGGCAGTCGGCGAGCAGCGCCATGAGGTCGGCGACGGACACGATCGGGGCGACCGCGGACCGGGCGACGTCGTCGACCTCGGCGGCGGGGACGACCTCGGCAGCCGGGGCGGCGGGCGCGCGGTTCACGCCCGCACCCTATGATGTGCGGACCGCGCTCGCCACCGCGGCGGCCCGGCTGATCACCCGACACCGCGACGCGTGAGCTCACCTGACCCGCGACCCGTGAGCTCACCCGACACTCCGACACAGCCACTCGCCCGACCCCGCGACACTGCCGCCCACCCGACACTCCGACGGAACCGCTCACCCGACTCTCCGACGACAGCGGTCGCCGACACCGCGACACGGGCGTTCCCCACTTCGACGGGAGGCGGCGCAACTGCCCGGGGAAAACCCGTCCCGACCCCGGGGTTGATCTGGTTGACATATCCACAATAGGGATTCGGGTGCGGCTCCGGGCGAATCCGGAACGCATTGGACAATATTCAGCAAACCACCTGTGTGTGACCGGCGAGCGGGTCACCGTGCCTGTGCGCCGGATCCTCTGGAAGGAGCCTCCCATGCACGACCTGTCCGGCAAGACGATCCTGATCACCGGCGCGGCCCGCGGCATCGGCGCCGAGACCGCGCGGCAGGCGGTCGCGGCCGGGGCGAACGTGGTGATCGCGGACGTGCTCGACGACGACGGCAAGGCGCTCGCGGCCGAGCTCGGCGCACAGGCCGTCTACCAGCATCTCGACGTCACCTCCGAGCCCGATTGGGTGGCAGCGCTGGCCGCCGCCCGCGACGCCTTCGACGGGACCGTGAACGGCCTGGTCAACAATGCCGGGATCTCCACCGGCGAGCTGCTGGCGAACGAGTCGGTCGAGCATTTCCGCAAGGTCATCGACATCAATCTGGTCGGCGTCTTCCTCGGCATGCGGACCTGCATCCCGGCGCTGAAGGAGGCCGGCGGCGGGTCGATCGTCAATATCTCCTCCGCGGCCGGGCTCATGGGTCTCGCGCTCACCGGCAGCTACGGCGCGTCCAAGTGGGCGGTGCGCGGCATGTCCAAGGTGGCCGCCATCGAGAACGGCATCGACCGCATTCGGGTCAACTCGGTGCACCCCGGCATGACCTACACGCCGATGACCGCGCAGGTCGGCATCCAGCAGGGCGAGGGCGGCTACCCGAATACCCCGATGGGCCGGGTCGGCGAGGCCGACGAGATCGCGGCGGCCATCGTCTTCCTGCTCTCGGACGCGGCCTCCTACGTCACCGGCGCGGAACTGGCCGTGGACGGCGGCTGGACGACCGGGCCGACCGTGAAATACGTGATGGGCCAATAACTCCGGGGGTCAGCGCTTCTCGATCCGGCCGGCCGGCGGGCCGACGGCGCCGCGGGTCCGGAGGTACGCCTCCAGGGCGTCGAGATCGATGGGCCCGACCAGGGTTTCGGTGCTCTGCGTGAACACCGAGAAGCCGTCGCCGCCGGCGGCGAGGAAGCTGTTGGTCGATATCCGGTAGACCGCCACCGGATTCAACGGCTCCCCCGCCACCCGGACGCTGCCCTCGATCACCTTGTGCCCCTTGGGCGCGCCGTCGGAATACGAGTAGGTGATGCCCGCGACCGACAGCACGCCGGGCTTGCTCACATTGTCCCATTGCTGTTCCAGCAGATTCAGGATCTGCTGCCCGGTCAGCGTCACGGCCACCACCTGATTGCCGAACGGCTGCACCGTATACGCCTGCGCGTAGGTGATGTTCCCGCCAGACAGGCCCGCGCGGACGCCGCCGGGGTTCATGAACGCGGCCACCGCCCGCACCGAGGCCATGGCGTCGAGCATGGAGTCGGCGATGACATCACCGAGCGGTGAGTCCCCGGCGGGCGCGGGCTCGGCGGGCAGGGGCGCGGCGGCCGAGCCGATGACGCGTTCGGCGCGCGGCTTCGATTGCGCGGCGAAGAAATCCACCAGCTTCGCGGTGGCCGGGTCGGGGGCGATGTCGCGGGTGACGGCCCGGTTGACGGCCGAAGCCTGCACCGTGCCGTCGTGGAAGCGCAGCGTCACATCGGTGACGAGGCGGCCGAAGGAGGCGGCCTGGGTGACCACCTTGCCGTCGAGGGTGCAGTTGTAGGCCTGGTGGCTGTGCGCGGTGAGCATCACCGAGACGGCGGCATCGGTCTTGTGCGCCAACGTTTTCACGCCCGCCGAGATGCCGTCGCAGCCGTTGTAGTCCAGGGGTCGGCCCTGGGTCTGCTGGGTCCCGCCGTCGTGCAGCAGCGCCACCATGGTTTCCGCGCCCGCGGCCTTCATGGCGGGGACGTATTTGTTGATGGCGTCGGCCTCGTCGCCGAAGCGGTAGCCGCGGATGCCTTCCGGCATGACGATGTTCGCGGTGTCGGGGGTGACCACGCCGACCACACCGATCTTGTGCCCGCCCAGTTCCAGCATGGTCCACGGCTTCAGGCCCTGCGGCTGTTGCCCGTCGGCGTCGGTGACATTCGCGGCCAGGTACGCGAACTTCGCACCGGTGAACGGCTCGCCCGGGCCGCACCCTTCCGGCGCGCAGCCGCCCTGCTGCAGCCGGCGCAGTTCGACTACGCCGTGATCGAATTCGTGGTTCCCGACCGAGGAGGCCGCGACGCCGACCGAATCGAGGAACTCGATGGTGGGCTCGTCGTGGAACAGCGCCGAGACGAGCGGGCTCGCGCCCACGTCGTCCCCGGACGCGAGGACCGCGCTGTCCGGATAGGCCGCCTTCAACCGGGCCAGATGCGCGGCCAGGTACACCGCTCCCCCGGCCTGATACGCGCCCACCTTGCCATTGGACCCCTCCGGCGGCTGGAGGTTGCCGTGCAGGTCGTTGAGGCCGAACAGGTGCACCTCACCGGGCTTCGCCTGCGGCAGATCCGAGGTCGAGACCAGGGGCGCGGCGCTCGGAGTCGCGGGCGCGGCGTGCTCCGCTCCCCCGCACCCCGCCACCAGGGCCAGGCTCAGCACCGTCGCGCACACACCGAGAACACGCCGACCGCTCATAGTTGTCGACTGTGTCAGACGCCGTCGACGCACGCACGACGACGGGGTGAATTCCGCCGTCACCGCCGACGGCCGCCGCACCTGTGCGGGTGGGCGGCCGTCGGCGGGATCCGCTAGCTGCTGGACGCGCTCGCGAACGGCGTGGCGGCGGGAGCGGCCGGACGCCGGATCGGGTGCCGCCACAGGCCCTTTCGCTCCAGGATGGGCAGCACGCCCTCACCGAACCAGTACGCCTCCTCCAGGTGCGGGTAGCCCGAGAGCACGAAGTGGGAGATGCCCGCCTTCGAGTACTCGACGAGCCGTTCGGCCACTTCTTCGTGCGAGCCGACCAGGGCGGTGCCCGCGCCGCCGCGGACCAGGCCGACGCCCGCCCACAGGTTGGGGGCGATCTCGAGCCGGTCGGTGTTGCCGTTGTGCAGTTCCGACATGCGGCGCTGCCCCTCGGATTCGCTCTGCGCCAGGGCGGCCTGGACGCGTTCGATATCGGCGGGATCGATGCCCGCGAGCAGCTTGTCGGCGACCGCCCACGCCTCCTCGGAGGTGTCGCGGGTGATGACGTGGATGCGCAGCCCGTAGTCGAGCTTGCGGCCCGCGTCGACGGCCAGCCCGCGGATCCAATCCAGTTTGCGGCTCACCGCGAGGACCGGTTCGCCCCAGGTCAGGTAGGTGTCGGCGGAGCGGGCCGCCACCGGTCCGGCCGGGCCCGAGGACCCGCCGAAGAAGATCGGCGGCACCGGGTCCGGCCGATTGCTCAGCAGCGCGTTCTCGACGCGAATGTGCTCGCCGTGGAAGGTGACCGGTTCATGCGAATTCCACAGCGACCGCACCACATCCAGGAACTCGCCGGTTCGCGCGTAGCGGGACTCCTTGTCGGCGAAGTCGCCGTAGGCGGCCTGTTCGCGCGGCTCGCCGCCGGTCACCACATTGATGAACAGCCTTCCGGCCGAATGCCGTTGGAAGGTGCCCGCCATCTGCGCGGCCAGGGTCGGGCTCATCAGGCCGGGCCGCAGCGCGACCAGGAACTTCAGCGTCTCGGTGGTCTCGACCAGCATGGCGGTGGTCAGCCATGCGTCCTCGCACCAGGATCCGGTGGGGGTGAGCACGGCCTCGAATCCGTTGCTCTCGGCGGCGGCGGCGATCTGGTTCAGGTAGTGCAGCGAGGCGGGCCGGTCCCCGGACATGGGGGTGCCGTGCCCGCCGACCACCAGGCCCCGGGAGTCGCCGGAGGTGGGCAGGAACCAATGGAACGACAAGCTCATGCGGGGACTCCTAGGAGGTGAATCGGTCGTTGAAGCGGGTGTCGATGAAGTCGGCGATCCGGACCTTTCCGGGGATCAGCTTGGCGTCGGCGAAGCCGTCGGCCACTTGCTGTTCCGCGGCGATCGTCGCCTCGTCGAGCGGATGATCCTGGTAGTTGGCGCGATTCACGGCCAGCAGGGTGACGTCGTAGGGCACGCCGGTGATGCCCGAGGACCGCTTGGCCCACTCCTCGCGGTGCCCGGTGATCCACACGTGCGCCCGCCGCAGCCGCTCCAGCAGATCCCGCACGGCAGCGGCGTTCGCCTTGTTGTCCAACGTCTTCGAGCCGGTGACGTAGAAGCTGTCAGGCTTCACGTAGCCGGTGCCGTCGACGAGCACGCGCGCCCCGCCGACCTCGGCCTGCGCGGCGTAGGGATCCCACACCGTCCAGGCGTCGACGCGCCCGGTGGACAGGGCGGCGAGCGCGTCGGCGGGCTGCAGGTACTGCGGCTCGATATCACCGAAGGTGAGCCCGTTCTTGGTCAGCACCGACAGCAGGTGGTAGTGCGCGGAACTGCCCTTGGTGACCGCGATCTTCTTGCCGCGCAGGTCCTTCGGGTCCTTGATGGCCGAATCCTTGGGCACGATCACGGCGTTCCCGGCGACGCCGGAGTCGTAGGAGCCCACGATCTTGATCTGGGATTTGGCGGCCGCCGCGAACACCGGCGGCGCGTCACCCACGCCACCGAAGTCGACCGACCCGGAGTTGATGCCCTCCAGCAGCGGCGGACCGGCGGTGAAGGTGGACCATTCGATCTTGTAGGGCAGCTTCTCGATCTCCCCCGACACCTCCAGCTGCGCTTGCAGCGCCAGGCCCTTCTGGTCGCCGACGTGCAGGGTCACCTGGGACAGATCCACCGAACCGTCCGCGTTCACGCCCTTGGTGTCGTCATTGCCCGAGGAGCACGCCGCGCCCGCGAGGGTCGCGGCGACGGCCAGGGCGGCGAACAGGCGCTTGGTCTTCATTCGGTGGTTCCTTCCGGGGTGACGCCCAGCTCGGCGAGCAGAGCCGCCCGCAGAGCCTGGAATTCGGGATGGTCGCGCCGCCGGGGGCGCGGCAGGTCGATGGGCAGCTCGCGGCCGATGCGCCCGCCGTCGAGTACCAGGGCGCGGTCGGCCAGCAGCAGCGCCTCGTCCACGTCGTGGGTGACCAGCAGGACGCCGGGCCGATGCCGGGCCCACAGATCCAGCACCAGGCCGTGAATCGTGATGCGGGTCAGGGCGTCCAGGGCGCTGAAGGGTTCGTCGAGCAGCAGCAGATCCGGTTCCCGGACCAGGGCACGGGCCAGCGAGGCGCGCTGAGCCTCGCCGCCGGAGAGCGTCAGCGGCCAGGCCTCGCCGCGCTCGGCCAGTCCGACCTCGGCCAGCGCGGCCGCGGCCGCCGCTGTGGCGTCGGCGCGGCGCAGGCCCAGGATCACGTTGTCGCGCACCCGCTTCCACGGGACCAGCCGTGGTTCCTGGAAGGCGACCGCGACCTCGCCGGAGACGGTGAGCTCGCCCTCGGTCTCCCGATCGAGGCCCGCCAGCGCCCGCAGCAGGGTGGATTTGCCGGAGCCGCTGCGGCCCAGCAGGGCCACGAACTCGCCGGGGCGGATGTCGAGATCCAGGCCGTGCAGGACGCGGCGTTCGCCGAAGTCCTTGACCAGACCGCGAATTCGCACGACCGGGGTCTCGGCGGTCGCGGGAGCCTCCGCGCGGACGGTCTCCTCGAGTCCGGCCAGGGTCTCCGCGATGACCGAATCGGTCAGTGTGCCAGGAAGCCGCGTCGCCATGACAGCGCTCTCCTCTCGATCGAACGGACGAGTGCGTCGGTGAGCAGCCCGAGCACGCTGTAGACGAGCAGTCCGACCACGATCACGTCGGTGCGCAGGAATTCGCGGGCGTCGTTGATCATGAAGCCCAGGCCCGCATCGGCATTCACCTGTTCGGCCACGATCAGCGCCAGCCAGGCCACGCCCAGCGACTGCCGCAACCCCACCAGGGTCTGGGGCAGCGCGCCCGGCAGCACGATGTGCCGGACCAGTCCCGCGCGGCTGAGCCGCTGCACCTGCGCGAGCTCGGCCAGCTTGCCGTCCACGCTGCGGATGCCCGCGAAGGTGTTGAGGTACAGGGGAATCGCGACGCCGAAGGCGACCAGCACGATCTTGGGCAGCTCCCCGATGCCGAACCACAGGATGAACAGCGGGATCAGACCGTAGAACGGCAGCGTCCGCAGCATCTGCATCAGCGGGTCGACCAGGTACTCCCCCGCGCGGCTCAGCCCGGCCGCCAGCGCCAGTGCGATGCCGGCGGCCGCGCCGAAGGCGAAGCCCAGCGCGGCACGGCTCAGCGATACCGAGACGGCCTTGGTCAGGGTGCCGTCCTCGAGCAGGTCCACGGCCGTCTCGACGACCGTCACCGGGGAGGCGAGCAGTCGCTCGGGCAGCACCCCGGTCGCGCTGGCCAGCTGCCAGGCCACGACCACCAGCAGCGGCGCGACGAAGCGGGCCAGGACGGAAACGTTCGGCAGGCGGGGCCGGCCTACGACGGGCTTGGCCTGCACGGCAATGGAGGACACGAAGCACCCCTCGGGCGAACGGGACGGGGACCGTGGCGGCCGAGGGCCTTCGAGCGCCACCTGTCCGACTGTGCCGTTCCGAGCCCGGCCGGTCACCGGTTGGAATCCCCGTGATTCTGGGGTCCCGAGGGCCTGGGAGAGCTGTGTGTCAGATGCTGCGGATCAGGAGAGGGGTGGTGCCGGGTTCCCTCCGCAGCTGGGAACCCGGCACCAGGTCGGCACCGGTGTGGGCGGTGGCCGACGTCTAGTGGCCGTCGCGGACGATCTCCACGGCGCGGGCGAGAATGCCGAGGCCGTGGGTGATCTCGTCATCGCTGACGGTCAAGGGCGGGAGCAGCTTCACGACCTGCTCGGTGGCTCCGGAGGTCTCGACCAGCAGACCGAGTTCGAAGGCGACCTGGCAGACCTTCTCGGCCTGCGAGGCGTCCTCGAAGACCAGGCCGTGGACCAGACCGCGGCCGCGGGTGGTGATGCCGCCGAAGGATTCGGTGAGGGTGACCAGTTGGTCGTGGATGCGAGCGCCCTTGGCCAGGGTGGACTGATGCAGGAGGTCGTCGGACCAGTACTCGCGCAGCGCCACCTCGGCGGTCACGAAGGCGGCGTTGTTGCCGCGGAAGGTGCCGTTGTGTTCGCCGGGCGCCCACTGGTCCAGTTCGCGGCGCATGAGCACCAGCGCCATCGGCAGGCCGTAGCCGCTGATGGACTTCGACAGGCAGACGATGTCGGGGGTGATGCCGGCGATCTCGAAGGAGAAGAACGGGCCGGTGCGGCCGCAGCCCATCTGCACGTCGTCGACGATGAGCAGAATGCCGCGGGCCGAGCACAATTCGGACAGGGCGCGCAGCCATTCGGCGCGGGCCACATTGACCCCGCCCTCGCCCTGCACGGTCTCGACGATGACGGCGGCGGGCTTGTCGAGTCCCGACGAGGTGTCGTCGAGCGCGCGGCGCATCCACGAGAAGTCCTCGGGCTCATCCAGATAGCCGTCGAAGGGCATCGGGGTGGCGTGCGCCAGGGGGACGCCCGCGGCGGCGCGCTTGGCGGCGTTGCCGGTGACCGACAGCGCGCCCAGCGTCATGCCGTGGAAGGCGTTGGTGAAGTTCAGGACGGTGGTGCGACCGGTGACCTTGCGGGCCAGCTTGAGCGCGGCCTCCACGGCATTGGCTCCGGTCGGGCCGGGGAACTGGATCTTGTAATCGAGGCCGCGCGGGGTGAACACCAGATCGCGCATGGTCTCGAGCAGACGGCGCTTGGCGACGGTGGACATGTCCAGGGCATGGGTGATGCCGTCGGCCATGATGTAGTCGACCAGGGCCTTCTTGAAGACCGGATTGTTGTGACCGTAGTTGAGGGTGCCGGCACCGGCGAAGAAGTCCAGGAACTCCTTGCCGTTCTCGTCGGTCAGCCACGCGCCGCGCGCTGTGTCGAATACGGTCGGCCAGGAACGGCAGTAGCCACGCACATTGGATTCGAGCGCCTCGAAAACGGTCGTCTCTGCAATGGTCATCGTGTGGTTCCTAGCGTCGCAACTAAGTGAAACGCTGTTGTTTCTATCACATGGGCACCGAAGCGAAATCATTTTCTTTCGAATCGGGCTGCCATACCCGCTGCCTATGACCACGTGACGCACACCGCAACAGACCGGCACACAGCATAACTCGTTGCGGGACACCGGCCGCACCCGTAGGGTCACACCCTTGTGCGCAGCGACGTGGGGGTCTACTGGCAGCTGGTCAAAGCAGGGTTTCGCAGACAATCGCACTATCGGCTGGCGATGGCGGCGGGCCTACTCACCAATCTCGTGTTCGGCTTCGTCCGCGCGGCCGTACTGATGACGGCCGTCCAGGAGAACGACGGCTTCGGCGGCTACGACCGCGGCACCATCGGGGCCTACATCTGGCTCTCCCAGGGACTGCTGGGGGCCATCGCCTTCTGGATGCTGCCCGACATCGTGGAACGCATCCGCACCGGCGACGTCGCCATCGACTTCCTGCGACCCGTCGACATCCAGTTCGCGCACCTCGCGGAATACCTGGGACGCGCGGGGTTCTCACTGCTGCCGCGCGGGCTGCCCAGCATCCTGGCCGGGGCGCTCACCTTCGGACTCGCCTTCCCGGCCACACCCGGCCCGTACGCGCTGGGCGCGATCAGCCTGCTGCTGGCCATGATCCTGTCGTTCCTGTCCATGTTCGCGGTCAGCCTGGCCGGGTTCTGGCTCATCGAGACGCGCGGACTGCGGTCCCTGCACATGATCTGCGGGACCTTCCTGGCCGGCCTGTTCGCGCCGGTCCACCTGTTCCCGGACTGGCTGCGCACCGTGGCCTACTCCACCCCGTTCCCGTCCATGCTGCAATGGCCGGTCGATCTGCTGTCCGGCCGCACCACCGGGTGGGACGCGGTGGAAATCCTTGCCGTGCAATGCTTCTGGTTGGTGGTTCTGGTCGCGCTCGGGCAATCGCTGCTGCGGGCCGGACGCCGCAAGCTGGAGGTGCAGGGTGGGTGAGACGATCCCCTCACGTCTGGCGCCCTATCGCGCGGTCCTCGGATCCCGGCTGCGCGCGCAACGCGCGTACCCGCTGTCCTTCGCCACGGATGTGCTGAGCGCCTTCCTGATCGGGCTGATGGAATTCGCCGAGATGTGGGTGGTCTTCCACAATGTGCGGCAACTGGGCGGGCTCGATCTGAACGGGATGCTGCTGCTGTTCGGCATGAGCAATACCTGTTTCGCCGTCGCCGACATGGTGGTCGGGCACGCCGACACACTGCCCACCTACATCCGGATGGGCACCCTCGACGCGTACTACTTACGGCCGCAACCGCTGCTGCTCCAGCTCATGACCAGTGATGTGCAATTGCGACGTGTGGCACGCATCGCGGTGGCCGCCACCGTGCTCGCGTTCGGCCTGACGCGCAACGACATCGACTGGTCCGCGGCGCACCTGGTGCTGTTCGCGGTCACCGTGGCCTCCGGAATCGCCATCTTCGCAGGGCTTTTCGTGTGCGCGGCCGGAGTGCAGTTCTTTCTGATCGACGGTTCGGAGCTGACGAATTCGTTCACCTACGGCGGCTCCTACGCCTCGATGCAACCGACCTCGGTGTTCCCCACACCGATGAAGCTCGTGTTCGGATTTCTCATTCCGGTCGCCTTCACCTCCTATCTGCCCGCCATCGCACTGCTCGGACTGCCCGGGCCCGCGCCACTGCCGGGCTGGCTGGCGTGGGCGGCTCCGGTGGCGGCGGCGTGGGTGTGGGCGGTGGCGCTGTTCCTGTGGCGGCTCGGGACCCGGCACTATCAAGGAGGCGGCGGATGAGCGCGACTCTGACCGGCGAGCGGCCCATCATCGAGATCGAGGGCCTGACAAGGACTTTCACGGTCAGCAAGAAGGAGGGCCGCTGGCGACGGCGGCGCGAGGTGCTGACCGCGGTGGACGACATGAGCTTTCGCGTGGAGCCCGGCGCGGCGGTCGGCTATATCGGCGCGAACGGCGCGGGCAAGTCGACCACCATCAAGATGATCACCGGAATCCTGGTGCCCTCGTCCGGACGGCTGCGGACCTGCGGCCTGGACCCGGTGCGGCAGCGCCGCGAACTGGCCTCACGGATCGGGGTGGTGTTCGGGCAGCGCTCACAGTTGTGGTGGGATCTGCCGCTGCGCGAATCGTTCTCGATCCTGGCTGCCATCCACCGGCTCGAACCGGCCGCCGCGCGGGCCCGCACCGCCGAGCTCATCGCGCAACTGGAGATGGGCGGCACCCTCGACACCCCGGTGCGGCAGTTGTCGCTGGGGCAGCGCATGCGCGCGGAAGTCGCGGCGGCGCTACTGCATTCGCCGGACCTGGTCATTCTCGACGAGCCGACCATCGGCCTGGATGTGTTGTCCAAGCAGCGATTACGCGAATTCCTGCGGCACGAGCGCACCCAGCGCGGCACCACCCTGCTGCTCACCACCCACGACATGGGCGATATCGAGCGGCTGTGCGAGCGGGTGCTGGTGGTCGATCACGGGCGGCTGATCCACGACGGCACCCTGACCGGGCTCGGCGCGACCGTCGGCGCGCAACGCGTGCTCACCGTCGATCTCGCCGAGCCGACAGCGGACCTCGACGACC
The DNA here is from genome assembly GCF_040630785.1 of Nocardia sp. NPDC005746. NCBI lineage: Bacteria > Bacillati > Actinomycetota > Actinomycetes > Mycobacteriales > Nocardiaceae > Nocardia > Nocardia sp. NPDC005746. The sequence continues at coordinate 161,074 of NZ_JBEXYE010000014.1, read as the reverse complement.
TGCCCGGGGCGAAACTGCTCGACAGCGCGGGCGCGGGCATGCGGCAGCGGCTGGCCTTCGATACCGAGACCACCACCGCCGCGCAGTTGCTCGGGGCCGTGTCGGCGCGCGCCGAGGTCCGCGACCTGTCCATCGAGGAACCCGATATCGAGGACGTGGTGCGGCGGCTCTACGAGGCCGCGGCGTCGGGCTCCCTCGCACCCTGATCGAGCCGGAACGGCGGATAGACGTCGGTCATGAGCGAGGCGTAGGCGCGCACCCGCAAGGACCAGCGGTTGATGCCCATCAGGAAGTCGTACAGGCCCTGCGGATAGACGCCGGTGAACAGCAGCGCGATCACGGCGACCAGCGCGAGCATCGCCATCGGCGCGAACGAGTTCCGGCCGCCGTACACCAGCGCCGCCACGATCAGATACTGCGGAATTGCGAGCAGCCACCATTTGATCAGGACCAGGCCGCGGCTGAACCGTTCGGGATAGTCGACCTCCAGGTCCGCCGGATATGCCGGGTCAGATTCCAAACTGAACGGTGGGTATTTATCGGTGCCCAGCTGAGAGAGGGCATAGAAACGCACACGCCAACTCCAGCGCAGCACGCCGACATTGAAATCGAACAGCGCTCTCGGATACTGCTCGGTAATGAGAATGGCGAAGAAGGCGACGATACTGACCGCGAGATAGGCGATGCTCAGAAAGAGCAGGACGATCAGGTGTGGAATAGCAAGTATCCACTTCACTATCCACAGCCAGCGGGAGACCGCGGGATCCAGATCCCCCCGTACACGAACCGGATAAACAGGACTTGGCTGCATGGCCATCACTCCTCTCGAGCGGCGGCGCACACCTGGCGACCGCCGCGCGAACAGCGGTGAGCCGTTGTTCACCCCATTGTTTCCCCGGCGACGCGAAGATCACATCTGCTTCTCACACATTGTGACCAGATTCGTAATAGCACGCGCGACGGCGAGTTCCGCACACCACATCGGCATCGTTCGAATTGCGGACAACGGTCGGGTGTGCGACGTTGCTGACTATTCTCTATGTGCTCGGCCCGGGTCGGCACGCCAGCTGATAATCGGGAGACGGAGTGAAGGTGGGTTCGGCGAAAATGTTGCCGCCGGGTAACGTGAAGCTCACGCCGCCACGGGAATTGATCCGGCCGCGCACCATCGCGGCGCGCCTGCGCCGCATCCTGATCTTCTCCGTCGCGCTGGTACTGGCCCTGCTGGCCGTCAGCATCACCCACCAGGTCAACAGTTTCCGCGACACCGGCGAGACCGCGCGGGCGGTGCGCCTGGCCCTGGACGTCCAGGACCTGGTGCACGAGATCCAGCGCGAACGCGGCCTCACCAACGGCATGCTGGGCGGCGACGCCGGGGCCCGGCCCGCCATCGGCAACCAGCGCCTGGCCACCGATACCGCACTGCAGCAACTGAATCAGACCCTCAGCGATCAGCCGCCGGGCGCCGATCAGGTCCGCTCGGGGCTGTCCCAGTTCTCCGGAGTCACCGCCAACCGCTCCGACGTCGACGCCGGACGCATCGACCGCGCCGCGTCGTTCACCTTCTACACCAATGCCATCGCCGCGCTGAACCAGGCGCGGCCCGGCCTCGACCACGCGCCCGACCCGCAACTGTGGCGCGGCCTGCAATCGCTGCACGACCTCGGCGACGTCAAGGAATTCACCGCCCAGGAACGCGGCTTCCTCGCGGGCGTCTTCGCCGCGGGCGAGTTCGGCCCCGGCGAGTACGTGAAGTTCCTCGACATCCGCGCCGCCAAGCAGGCCGCCATCACCGGATTCGAGCGCGACGCCACACCCGCGCAGCGGTCGAAGCTGTACGCCGCCATGCAGACCGACGAGTCCATCCGGGTGAATACCGCCGAGGCCATCGCCATCGCCTCCACCCGCGGACCCCTCACCGAACCGGTGAACCCCGCCGACTGGTGGCGCGAGATGAGCTCGGTCATCGACGGCGAACGCACCGTGCAGCGCAGCATCGGCGGCGAGATCACCGGCCGGGCCGGCGATCTGCGCCGCGACGCCGCCCTGGTGCTCGCGCTGTACCTGCTGGCCGCCGCGCTCGCCATCGCCGCCCAGGTATGGCTGGTGGTGGCCACCGTGCGCGCTATCGTGCGACCGCTCGCCGGCCTCGCCGAAGAAGCCGACGTGGTGGCCGGGCGGCGACTGCCGCAGCTCATCGAGGCCTGGCAGAACTCCGACGACGCCGACCCGGAACCGCCCGAACCGGTCCGCGCCGACGAGAGCGCCGGCGCCGAGATCGCGTCCGTGGCCACCGCGCTGGACCGGGTGCAGACCACCGCCTACGAACTCGCCTCCGCCCAGGCCCGGCTGCGCCGCAACTCCACCGAATCCATGGCCAACCTGGCCCGGCGCAATCAGAACCTGGTACGCCGCCAGCTCGCCCTGATCAGCGAGTTCGAGCGCGAGGAACTCGACCCCAACGCCCTGTCCAACCTCTTCGAACTCGACCACCTGGCCACCCGCATGCGCCGCAATGCCGAGAGCCTGCTGGTACTGGTCGGCGAATCCAGCCCGCGCCGCTGGTCCAAGCCCATCCCGCTGACCGACGTCATCCGGGCCGGACTGTCCGAGGTCGACGACTACCGGCGCGTGGTGCTGCGCCGGGTGGACGACACCGCCATCGTGGGCGCGCACGTCAGCGAGGTCGCGCACATGCTCGCCGAACTCATCGAGAACGGGCTGTCGTTCTCCCCGCCAGACCTCGAGGTGGAGATCTACGGTCGCCGCCTGGGCGCGCGGTACATGATCGCGGTCGTCGACCACGGCGTCGGCATGCCGCCCGACCAGCTCGCCACCGCCAATGCCCGGCTGCGCGGCGAGGCCGACTTCCTGGTCGCGCCCACCCGGTTCCTCGGGCACTACGTGGTGGGCCGGCTGGCGCGGCGGCTCGGCATCGAGGTCGAGCTCACGGTGTCGCCTACCAGCGGTGTGGTGGCCCGCATGCTGCTGCCGGCCGACCTGCTCGGCGACCCCGACGCCGACCGGCCCGCGGCGCCGCAGGACTCGAAACACGCGGCGGGAGCGCAGCTTCCGACCGTGGTGGACACCATGCCGGAGTCCAAGCCCGGCCGCCACAGCTCCACGCCCGCGGTGACACCGGCCGCCCCCGCCGAGACGCCGGTGGACGAGGCGGAGCCCCAGGCCCCCGCCGCCACCGACCCTGTCTACGACACGGCCGCCGCTTTCGCGGCCCTCACCGAGATCATCGGCGACATGGGCTCCGGGGCCCCGAGCGAACCCACCCGCGGCAACGGTTCACCGGTGCGCCCCAGCACGATCAAGCTCGTTCCGCTGCCCGACAAGGATCAGCAGGCCGCGGCGCCGACACCCACGGTCTCGCGGCCCACGCCGACGAGCTCGGCCGGCGATTCCACCGCGCTGCCGCCCGTTGCGGCACAGCCGATCTCGGCATCCGAATCGGCCTTCACGCCCAGCGTTCCGCAGGCAACCGGCGCCGCGGGCGCGACGGCCGCGAATCCTGGCACGGCGTCGGCAGCCGCCGGGAAGCCCGCCGAGGCGGCGGGCGGAGGCACCGCGGCCATCGCGTCCAAGATCACTGCCGTGGAGCAGGTTTCGCCGGGCTCACCGGCGACGGGGCCGGACGTTTCGGGAGCCGTCCCGGAGGTGCAACGTACGCGAAACGGTCTCGTCAAGCGCAACCGGAAGACTCGCGAGCGCACGGGCGTCACTCCGGGTGGCGCTCAACCGGCAGCCGGGCGGCCAACCCCGATGCCGGTCGCGGACCGTTCACCCGACGAGATACGCAGCATATTGGCCGGATTCCGATCCGGACATCAGCGCGGGCAGGGCGGCCAACCGCCCCGACCCGGATCGCGAGCATAGGAGGACACCGGGTGACCACCCATTACACCGATACCGATCCGCATACCTTCAACTGGCTGCTGGCGGATTTCGTGCGCACCACCGACGGCGTCCGCGACGCCGTGGCGGTGTCCTCCGACGGGCTACTCATGGCCATGTCCCAGGGCTTGGACCGCAATGGCGCCGACCGGCTGGCCGCCATCGTCTCCGGTCTCACCAGCCTGGGCCGAAGCGCCTCGCGCAGTTACGATTTCGACGGCCTACGGCTGGTCATGATCGAGATGGGGCGCGGGTTCCTGCTGGTGTCGGCCATGGCCAACGGCAGCTGCATCGGCGTCATCGCCGACCATAACGCCGATGTCGGCCTCGTCGGCTACCAGATGGCGGTGCTGGCCGACCGGGCCGGCGCGCTGCTCACCCCCGCGCTGATCAGTGAACTGCGAGAATCGTTGAGCCGATGAATGATTCGCATAGGCTGCCGGACGCGCGTATGATCGCACCGACCCGCCCCAGCGGCTGGTCCGGTGCGCCCGCGCCCGCGCCCGGCGCCCGCCCGTCCGGCTACATGGACCCCGACGAACCGGTGGTGCGACCTTTCATGATCACCTCCGGGCGCACCACCCCCGTCGTCGACGGACTGCGCATCGAGGCCCTGGTGCGCGCCACCCCGGCAGCGTTGTCCGCACCGCTGCGCTTCGAACTCGAACGGGTGGTCCGGCTGTGCCAGCGCCCGCACTCCATCGCCGAAATCGGTGCGGCCCTGCGGGTGCCGATCGGGGTGGCGCGGGTGCTGGTCAGTGATCTGGTGTCGGCCGGGCACGTGTCGGTGGGCCGCACCGAAGAACTCTCCACCGCTGCTCTGGAAAGGATCCGGGACCTTGTTCGGAACCTCTGAAATATCCGGTGATCCGCTGCCGCTGGCCTCCTCGGTGAAGGTCGTGACCAGCGGCGGATTCGGGGTCGGGAAGACCACCTTCATCGGGGCGATCTCCGAGATCGAACCGCTGTCCACCGAGGCCGCCATGACCGAAGTGTCGGTGGGACTGGATGATCCGGGCCTGGCCACGGGCAAGACCACCACCACGGTCGCGCTCGACTTCGGGCGCATCACCCTCGACGCCAGCCTGGTGCTCTACCTGTTCGGCACGCCCGGCCAGGAGCGCTTCGAATTCCTCTGGGACGATCTGCTCGACGGCGCGATCGGCGGCATCGTGCTGGTCGACACCGGCCGGGTCGAGGACTGCTACCCGGTGCTGGACTTCTTCGAGCAGCGCGGGACGCCGTTCGTGGTGGCGGTCAACCGATTCGAGTCCGGATCGCGCTTCGAGCTGAGCGAGGTCCGCGAGGCGCTGGACCTGTCCCCCGCCATTCACCTCATGGACTGCGACGCCCGCGATCGGGAGTCGGTGAAGCTGGTGCTGGTGGCGTTGCTGGAGCAGATCCTGCAGTCGCGCCGCGCCCCCGCGCTGGCCGGTTGATCCGAACTCGGGACCGGAACAAAAATCGCCCCGGGTGCGGACGCACCCGGGGCGATTGCCCGAAAACCCTTCGCGGAAATGCGAATTAACGGCCGAACGAACCCGTCCACAGCGTGTTCAGCAGACCACCCAGGGCGGCGCTGCCTGTGTCCAGAACGCCGTTCAGAGCAGCGGAACCAGTGTTGATGATAACCGGGATCATTTTTCAGCCTCTCTACTGTTGTCGCCGCCGTCCGGGATTTCCGGCCGGCGACGGGACCCACACTGCCGAGGGAGACTTAGGCGAACCTTGTCTGTCGCTGAGAGGTAGCTGAGACGACCTGTGTCGCCCATCACAGAGAGAGGACCGTCCAGTTTCTACTGTGGCGGTGTGGCTCCCGCCGAGTACAGGCTGATCTCGCCGTCTTCGCCGAGAAACGCGTTGACCAGCATCGTTCCGCTGGAGCGCAATTCGTCGGGCTCCGGCGCGGCGGTCGTGATGGCGACCTGCGGCAGCGCGGACCAGTTCACGACAAACCGATCGGGCGGTCCGTTGTCGTCGGACAGATGCGCGAGCCGGAACACCGATACCGTTCGGCGAACGATCAGGTTCCGGACAACTTCGGCAATTCGCTCCGGATCTTCCAGCGCGAACATGAAACCGAACCGCAGCTCCGGCGAAGAGGCATAGGCGGACATGAATATCGAGGCTAACCGACTTCGGCGCGTCGCACCCCCGGCGCGCCGCAGAGATAGCTATTCATAAGCTTCGGTAACCGAACCGGCCCCGGCAGACCTCACCCCGGCGGCGAAGCACCCTCGAAGCCGTCTCACCCACCGCTCGCGCAGGTGTCGATCGGCCTTCAACCGCAGCGACCATGTGACCGTCTTGTAATGCTGTATAACGATTTTCAGGCAGCTTCGCCGATCACGCGCGGGATGGTTGCGCCCCTCCGACTATCGCGCTTTCCTGAATATGTCCCGCATTATCGGACAGTCTTCTCATCGCATCGTCGCGGATTTCCCGGTTACTTCACCGTGTCGCTGGTGATGGGCTGTTGCGTTCCGGGTGCGGGGCTGCGCCGGAGCCGAGGGGAGCCCCTCCCCGAATCCCCCTCGGCCCTGGCGTATCCACACGCATGCGCCGGCCGAGGGTGGAACTATGGCAATCGACTACACCGAAGCGGGTTTCGGCGCCGAACTCCCCTCGCCGGACACGCTCCTGCGCGCCTTCCGAGAACCGGTTGACACCGCCCGCCGCGACCGCGACGTCCTGGAATCGGCCCACGAGCTGGTGCGATACCACGAACGGCGGCAACGGGCCCTCGACTCCGCCCACGCCGGCGACGCCACCCCCGACGATGTCGCCGCCAGCGCCCACCGCATCGACCGAATCGACACCCGCCGCGCCGAGCTGGTATCCCGCATCGACGACTGGGTCGCGGTGAACATCCCGCACCGCGCCGGGGCCTCCCTGCACACCGAGACCCTCGGCGCCGTCATCGACCGCATGGCAGCGAAATGGGTTGCCGCACAACAGGCCCTGGGCAACGGTGGGCCTCCGGCCCCGGCCAACGGCGTTCCGAAAGCAGCCGACGGACGAGCCCGGCGCCGCGCCAAGGCGCACCGGGTGAGCGAGGACCGGCCCCACCGCGGGGTGGACGCCGAGGCTCACCTGCAGTGGTACCGGCTGGCCGAGCTCGCCGACGGGTATCGGGATCTGATCACGGAGGTCGCCCAGCACCGGCGGCGACTCCCCACGTGGTAGGTCCGACTCTCAGGACTCTCCGGGGCTTCGCCCCCGAACCCCGCGAGATTGTGGGGTCAAGCCCCCAGACCCCGAGGTCAGCGCGGGTCGACGACCTCCGCGTCGATGACGTCCGACTGCGCCACCCGCTCGCTGTGGACCGGATTCGTCGCCGAATCCTCCTGCGCCCGTGGCGGTTCCGGGGTCTCGTCGAGATCGTCGTCGAGGTCGTCGGACAGATCCGCGGCGCGCTGCGCGGCGGCGTCCTTCTCGGCGGCGGCCGCGGCTTCGCGCATCTCGATGGCGTCGGTGATCCAGTCACCGATCTCCCGGGTCACCTCGGCGACCGTGCCGGTGATGATCGATGCGATATTGCCGACGTGCCGTGCTCCCGACGACGTCAATTCCTGGATCAGGTCCTTGTTGCTCTCGAATTTGGAAATCATCTATACGCCCACCTCACTCGCCTGCCCCCGGCGCATCACGATAACACCGGCCTGCCCTGAATTCTTGACCAGGAACGGCGGCAGCGCCAGCTTGAACAGCTTCGCCCACACCGAACCGATCTGCTTGGAGAAGCGGCCGGTGTTGTACGGCAGGCCGTGCTTTTCGCACAGCGCCCGCACCGCGGGCGCTATTTCCGGGTAGCGGTTGGCCGGGATGTCCGGGAACAGATGGTGCTCGATCTGGTGCGACAGATTGCCCGACATCACGTGGAACAGCTTGGAGCCCTTGATATTGGCCGAGCCCAGCATCTGGCGCACGTACCACTCGCCCTGGGTCTCCTCGGCGCACTCCTCCTTGGTGAACGTCTGTACGCCGGTCGGGAAGTGCCCGCAGAAGATGATCGAGAAGGTCCACAGGTTGCGCACGATATTGGCGGTGAAGTTGGCCGCCAGCGTGGACAGGAACAACGGGCCGGTCAGCGCCGGGAACACCAGGTAGTCCTTGAGGACCTGCCGCCCCGCCTTGCGGCCCTGGCCCCCGAGCAGGGCCTTCACGTCCGACCAGCTGCGCTTGCCGGTCAGGATGTTCTCGACCTCGAGGTCGTGCAGCATCACGCCCCACTCGAACAGCACCATGAGCGCGAACGCGTAAGCCGGGTTCCCCAGGTAGTAGGGGTTCCACTTCTGGCCCTCGTCGATCCGCAGGATGCCGTAACCGATGTCGCGGTCCATGTCGTGGATATTGGTGTAGGTGTGGTGCATGTAGTTGTGCGAGTGCCGCCACTGGTCGGCCGGGCACACCGTATCCCATTCGAAGACACGGGAATTCAGGGTCGGCTCACGCATCCAGTCCCACTGGCCGTGCATGACGTTGTGGCCGATCTCCATATTGTCGAGGATCTTCGACACGCTCAGCGCGGCCACGCCCGCCAGCCAGAACGGGGGCAGGAAGCCCAGGTAGAGCAGGCCGCGGCCGGCGATCTCGAAGCCGCGCTGGGCCTTGATCACCTTGTAGATGTAGTCGCGGTCGCGCTCGCCCAGGTCGGCGGTGACGCGGGCGCGCAGCGCGTCGAGTTCGCGGCCGATCTCCTCGACCTGTTCGACGCTGAGGACCAGCGGGCCCTCGGGGGTTTCGGTAAGAATCGCCATGATCTCTCCGTTCACAGAGCGAGGTCGACGTCCCCGACGGGGGCGTTGATGCAGATCTGGATGGGCTGATCCGGGTCGCTGTCGAGCTCCCCGGTGCGCACATTGCGGGTGCAGCCGCTGCGCTTGACGGCGGTGCAGGAGAAGCAGATGCCCATGCGGCACCCGTACTCCGGATTCAGGCCCGCGGCTTCGGCCTGTTCGAGCAGGGTTTCACCGGTGTTCTCGGCGACCACGCCGCTGCCGGAGAAGGTCACCTCGCCCTCGGCGTCGGAGGGGTCGACGACCGCGGTGGTGAGGGTGAACTCCTCGCTGTGCAGGCGAGGGCCGAGCTGTTCGGCCTCGTAGACGGTGCGCACGGCGTTCATCAGGCCCGGCGGGCCGCACAGGTAGGCCTGCGCGGTCGGGAACCAGGGCGCGACCGCCTCCAGCTCGTCATAGCCGAAATGGGCGTGACGCTGGGTCTCCGGGTAGCGGAACTCGACCCGCACATTGCCGTGCTGCATGGCGATCGCCTCCAACTCCTCGCGGTGCGGGACGAATTCCGGAGAACGGTTGTAATGCAGGAACAGGATCCGGCCGCGGTAGCTCTCGTTGGCGAGGGTGCGCAGCATGGACAGCACCGGGGTGATGCCGCTGCCGCCGCTGATCAGTACGACCGCCTCCGGGCGGGTGGCGGGCAGGTGGAACACGCCCGCGGCGGGCTCCAGATCCACCACCATGCCGGGGATCGCGTTGTCGTGCAGGTAGTTCGAGACCAACCCCTGTGGGTGGGCCTTGACGGTGAGTTCGATGTGCCGGTCCCGACGTCCGTCGGCATTGACCGGGGAATAGCAGCGGGTGTGGCGCACGCCGTCGATCACGACGCCGATCTGCACGTATTGCCCCGCCACGTGCCCGGTCCACTGCCGGGCGGGCTTGAGGGTGAGAGTGACCGAACCGACCGCGCTGCGCCGCACGTGGGTGATCTCCGCGCGCATCGAGCGCCGGGTCAGGGTCGGGCGCACCAGCTCGAGGTAGCGATCCAGCGGGTGCGGGGTGGTCATTGTCTTCTGCACCAGGTCGAGTAATCCGACCATGTGAGCCTCCTGTCGCGTCGCCGGGCTCAGCGACGCCTCTCCACGTTCGACGCGCTGTCCGAGCCGGCGCCGGAGTCCACGCTGACTTCGACGCCATTTCGGTGCACATCTGTACACTGAGATAGTGTGCCCGGTGAAGCCACTCCAGTTCAACCGGCAGTTCGTGTGACCCACGCGACATCTCTCGAATGGAACGAATGTGAACGCATGTATGCTCATCGAGATGAGCGAGCAGGCAGCTACCCGAGTCGAGCGCAAGGAACGCACCCGTGTGGCCCTGCTCGACGGCACCCTCGCCTTGGCCGCCGACCGCGGTTTCGCCGCGCTCTCCCTGCGTGAGATCGCCCGCTCCGCCGGCATCGTGCCCACCGCCTTCTACCGGCATTTCGCCTCCCTCGACGAACTCGGCACCACGCTGGTCGAGGAAGGCGTGCGGCAATTGCGGCTGGCGCTGCGGGAAATGCGGCGCACACCCAATCCGACGCTCTCGCAGACCGTGCGATTCGTTTTCGAACAGGTCGACGGCAAGCGAGATCTGTGGGGATTCCTGATTCGCGAACGACACGGCGGCTCGGCGCCCTTGCGCGGGGCCATCTCGGTCGAAATGCAGCTCATCGAACGGGAACTGGTCGTCGACCTGTCCCGGGTGCGGGCCCTCGACGACTGGTCACCCGACGATCTGGAGCTGGCGGCCGACCTCATCGTGTCCACCGTCGCCGACCGGATCGCCGACTACCTGATGGCCGAACCCCGCGAGAGCGCACGCACCGTCGACCGTGCCGTGCTCCAGGTGCGGCTCATCGCGCTCGGCATGGGCGCCTGGCGGCCCTGAGACCGGACCGTTACAGCGAATTCACTTGTCGTGCAGGTCATCCCCGCGTACGGGCAGCAACAACATCAGGCCGACGATCAACACCAGTAACAGGCCGACGATTCCCGCGCGCTCGGCGTCGAACGCCCACACGAAAAATCCGAAAAGGGTTGGGGCGAGGAAGGATACGGCGCGACCCGTGGTCGCGTAGAGACCGAACATCTGGCCCTCGCGCCCCGGCGGGGACACCCGGGCCAGGAATGAACGGGCCGAAGCCTGTGCGGGACCAACGAATACGGTCAGCAGCAGGCCGAAAATCCAGAACATCAGCGGACCCGACAACACCAGCAGGAACGCACCGCACACGATCATGCCCAGCAGCGAGGCGACGATCACCGCCTTCGGGCCGGTACGGTCGTCGAACCGGCCGCCGACCAGCGCGCCCAGCGCCGCAACCACATTCGCGGCGATGCCGAACAGCAGCACGTCGGCATCGGCGATGCCGTACACCTTCACCGCCAGGATCGCGCCGAAGGTGAACACACCCGCCAGGCCATCCCGGAAGACGGCACTCGCCAGCAGGAATCCCACCGTGCGGCGATCGGCGCGCCACAACTCCCGCACATCCCGGAACAACACCCGGTACGAGGTCAGGAACGCCCGGCCGCGCACCGCCGCACCGGGATCCGCGTCGGTGCGCGGCACCTCCGGGACGAACAGGAACAGCGGCACCGCGAAACCGGCGAACCACACCGCCGCCAGCACCGCGACCAAGCGGATGTTCAGTCCGTCCTCGATCGGGACGCCGAGCAGGCCGCGATTGTCGCCCTTGCCCGCGATGAATCCGACATAGCTGATCAGCAGCAGGATGATGCCGCCGAAATAGCCCATGGACCAGCCGAATCCGGACACCCGGCCGACATTCGCGGGCGTGGACACCTGCCGCAGCATGGCGAAATACGGGACATGCGACAGTTCGAACGACGCCGAGCCGACCGCCAGCAGCACCAGACCCACCCACAGGTAGTGGTAGTCGTCCTTCACGAAGAACATGGCCGCCATCAGCAGCACGGTCACCGAGGTCAGAATGCCCAGGGCCAGTTTGCGTCTCGCGGTGGCATCGAACCACTGGCCCGCCACCGGCGCGGTCAACGCCACCACCAGGCCCGCCGCCCCCAGCGCCCACCCCAGCCAAGCGCTCGCCGAAATACCGCCCGGCAGATCCTCACCCACCTTGTCGGTCAGGTACACCGAGAACACGAAGGTCAGGATGACCGCGTTGAACGACGCGCCCGCCCAATCCCAGAATCCCCACGCCAGTACGGTTCCCCGCCCGGTCGCCTGCCCGACGGTGACTTCTCCCGACGCCTCGGTCATCAGCGCAGACTAAGCGACCGAACGCGACTCGCGTGCGACATCCACGCCGGGTGGCGGGTCAGGCCAGGGTGCGGCCGTGCACCTGCTCGACGTGCTCGGCCCACGGGCGGCGACGCTCCTCGGCGGTCAAGGCGAGCAGGGCGTGCAGCTGATCCCAGGCCTGCGGCGTCGACGGCGTCCAGACCTGCATCCACGCGCCCGCGATCGACGGCAAGGACATACTGGTCATATACATCTCCAGCATGCCGACGGCCAGATTGCGGACCACGCGGGTCCGGCCGATCGGGAGCGCGACATCATTGCGGGCCCACAGTTCCGCGAAGTGCGAGCTGTCGGCCACCATGCCGTCGATGAACTCGGACCATTCCGGGTCACCCAGATTGCGGGCGTACGCCGCACGCAGGTAGCCGACCATGCGGGCCAGGTGGTCCGGTTCCGAGTTCGCCGGGTACGGGGTACAGCACTCGTCGGCCAGGAAGACCTTGCGCAGCACATTGCGATGGCCCGTCACGAACAGCGGATACATCGCCGCGTACGCCGCATTGTGCGCCAGCACATCGTATTTGGCGCTGAACAGCGTCGCGGGCAGCGGATGCAGGTGATCCAGGATGGTCTGCACCTCCTCGGGCACCGGCTCCTCGACCACCAGCGCCGGAGCCGTCGGCACATCCGCCAACCGGTACAGATGCGCGTGCTCCGCCCCGTCCAAGCACAACGCCCGGGCGATCGCATCCAGCACCTGCACACTGCAATTGATGTCGCGGCCCTGCTCGAGCCAGGTGTACCAGGTGATCCCCACCCCGGCCAGCTGCGCCACCTCCTCGCGGCGCAAACCGGGCGTCCGCCGCCGCGCACCCACCGGCAGGCCCACATCCTCCGGCCGGATCCGTGCCCGCCGCGACTTCAGGAACGTCGACAGCTCGCCGCGCCGGACCTTGCGCACCGACCGCGGATCACCGGCGCGGGCGACCGCTCCGGCGGTCCGCTCGACGAGGACGTTGTATCCCGCTGCTGACACCATTCCTCCATGGTGGCGGTTTTCGCTAGGGGTATCCAGGTGGTGCCAGTACCCGTATAAGCGGACTCCTGTCAGCGGGATCGGTCGCCGCGCACGCTGAATCCCATGTCTCAGAGCCTCACCCACACCCCACCCCCGGTATCCGTTCCGCCTTCCGCACCGGCTGCGAGCGGGGTTCGCCGTCCGCTCGCGGTGCTCACCGTCATCCTGCTCGGGCAGTTCATGGCGGTCCTGGACGCCTCCATCGTGAACGTCGCCATCCCCTCGATCCGAACCTCGCTGCACGCCACGGGTTCCGGGCTGCAACTGATCGTCTCCGGCTACGTCATCGCCTACGCGGTGCTGCTGGTCACCGGCGCACGACTCGGCGACCGGTTCGGGCAGCGCGGGATGTTCGTCGCGGGACTCACGCTGTTCACCCTCGCCTCCCTCACCTGCGGGCTGGCCTGGAATCCGGCCTCGCTCATCGCCTTCCGCTTCCTGCAGGGCATCGGGGCCGCGGCCATGGTGCCGCAGGTCATGAGCCTGATCCAGATCACCGCCACCGGGAACACCCGGGCGCGGGCGCTCTCGGTGTACGCCGCCGTCATCTCCGGCGGCATGGTCGCGGGCCAGATCCTCGGCGGCATCATCGTGAGCAGCGATATCGCCGGAACCGGCTGGCGCGGAGTGTTTCTCGTGAACGTCCCGATCGGGATCGCCCTGCTCGCGGTCGCGCCACGCGTCCTGCCCGCCGCCACCCCGCGCGCCGAACGCCGGCTCGACCTGCCCGGGCTGGCGGTCCTCACCGCCTCGGTCCTCGCGCTGTCCGTGCCGCTCGTGCTCGGCCACGAACAGCAGTGGCCCGCCTGGACCCGGATCGCGTTGGGCGCGTCCGCCTTCGGCTTCGCCGCCTTCGCCCTGGTGGAACGCTGGGTGCACCGCCGCGGCGGCGAACCCCTCTTCGCCGACCGCGTGGTCCGCGCCCCCGGCCTGCTCGTCGCCGCGGCCACCCTCTTCCTGATCATGTGCACCTTCGGCGGCTGGGTCTTCATCCTCACCATCCATCTCCAGTCGACCCTCGGCTACTCCCCCGTCCACGCCGGACTCCTGTTCGTCCCCAACGGCATCACCTTCGGACTGGTGAGCCTGAACTGGACCCGCGTCCCCGCCCGATTCCACCGCGCGATGATCCCCGGGGGCCTCCTGCTCGCCGCCACGACCACCATCGCCATGGGCCTGTCCCTGCGCGACGGCCACTCCGTCAACCCCCTCGACCTGACCGTCCTCGCCCTCATGGGCATCGGCTACGGCCTCGCCTTCAGCCCCCTCATGGCCCGCGCCACCAGCAAGATCCCCGTCACCCTGGCCGCCGACGCCAGCGGCATCCTCGTCACCTGCGTCCAACTCGGCGTGGTCATCGGCGTCGCCACCTTCGGCACCCTCTTCCTCACCCTGGCCACCGACCCCGTCGCCGCCGCCCGCGCCGTGGGCGTCACCGCCGTCGCGGAAGGAGTCACCCTCGCCGTCGCCGCCACCCTCGCAGTCAAAGCGGCCCGGTGAGGGCCCGGGCCCCGCACAACCAGGCAGATCTACTCAGGACGGCGCGTAGCCGGGCTCATCCCGGCTCGCCCGCCGATCAGCAGGATCGACGTATCGGCTGATTTCGCCTACCCGGAGGTCCTGGTCATGAAACGAGTGCTGCTCGCCACCAGCCAGTTCGCGGTCGTCCTCGCCGCACTGGCAGTGCGACTGTTCGCGCCCGGCTGGTGGGCTGACCATGCCCGACTTCACCGATCAATACGACGATCATCTGGTACCGCTGGCAGCCCTGACGATCGGAGACGGCAACGTATCCGGCAGTGCCGCAAACCTTTTCGAATCGATCTCCGGGTGGTCGGCCATCGCCTACACGGTCGCCGCGCTCGCGGTCATCATCCTCGCGGTGCTCGACTACCGGGGACGGCCGGCCGTCCACTGCAACCAGCGGATCGGGGCGGTGAACTGGCCGGACCCGTATCTGTCCCGCAATGCCGCGGCGGCGATCGCGGTCGCGGACTCGACGTCCAGGGTCGGATGACGTTCGATCTCGCCGCGCAGCGGTGTGCCCTGGCAGAACGCCACCGCACCGGTCTCCGCCGTCTGGCGGCTCGAACCGTCGAGGTACTCACCGGTGATGTGGTCGAACCCGGCCTCCTCGAGTTCGCCGCGGATACGGTCGAAGTCGAAGTAGCCGTGCGGGGTTCGGCGGAGGAACTCGAGCGGCTCGTCCGGCGCGGCGGCACACAGGGCATCGGTGACGACCCGGGTGACCGGACTCGTCTCGATCCGATCCCAGACGGTGAACGCGAACATCCCACCCGGGCGCAACACCCGCAGGGCCTCGGCGTAACCACGCACCTTGTCGGGCAGGAACATGACGCCGAACTGGCACACCACGACATCGAACGAGCAATCGGGAAACGGCAGATCCCCCGCATCCGCCACCCGCCATCGCACCCGCTCGGACGGCAATCGCGCCTCGGCCGCCGCCAACATGGGCTCGTTCAGATCGGTCGCCACGATGCGGTGAGTCCCCAACTGCGCCAGCGCCCTGGTCAGCACGCCGGTCCCCGCGGCGGTTTCGAGCACGTCGACCCCGTCGGCCGCGGCCACCGTCCGCGCAAGCAGCCGAGCCGGCTCCGCGAAGATCATCGGAACCAGCAGCGAGTCGTACACGTCGGGAATCGCCCCGGTGAATCCCGCGTCCCCGCTCCCGGCCGTGGTCACAGCACCGGCCTCGCATCGTCCGACATACCCGCCGATGCTACCGCCGTCGCCCGATCCACCGTGACGGCCACCACATCAATTCGGTGTCGCGGTCGGGCAGCCATCCGGAATTCTCAGTTCAGCCGACGGCGGACTTCGGCGGCGAACGCTGGAACTCCGGACTTCTCCAACACGTCCAGCAGGCCCTGGATGTGTTCGGGCGGCCGTTTGTGCTCGGCGACCTGATTTCCGAGGAGTCGAAGCACCTGCCCCGGAGCTGGATCGAGTGCGTCCAACAGGAATTCGTCGGGATGCAGCAACTCGGGGAAGCCCTCACCGATGGGCCGGACTGCGAAATCCTTCAGGTTGAACGTCAACAGCACATCCGCGTTTCCCTGCAAAGCCGCGGCGAGGACGTGACGGTCCTTGGGATGGTTCTCCATCCTGTCGACGAGGTCCGCGTAGCCCTCCACCATCGCGTCGGGAAAGCAGTTGCGCAAGATGCTGACCAGCCTGTCGGCCTGTAGGGCGACACAGGGGTCATTGCCGTTCCGGGCCGCGAGATTTCGATGGAGTTCGGCCAGAATGTCCGCGGACCAGAGCGGCTGGATGAGGTCGGCCTCCGCGAGGCGGAGAATGGTGTCGCGAAGGTGGGCGAGGTACAGGACGCAGGTATCGAGGAGTATCCGCCGCATCGATTCAGTTCCGTCTCAATGGATTCGGTGGAAGGTCGTCGTAGAGACCCATGTCCTCGGAGACCCTGGTCAGCTCCGAAAGACCGGCCGCACGTTCTGCTCGTCGGTACTCGCGGTACGCGAGCACGTCGGTGAGACGGACGCGTCGATGACGGCCTGGACGGGTGAAAGGGATCGCCCCGGAATCGAGCAACTTCACGAAGGTCGGCCTGCTCATCCCGAGCAGCTCCGCGGCCTCCTGAGTGGTGAGGGTCGTATGGAGGGGGGCGACGGTAACCGCCTTCCCCTCCGACAGCGCGCGCGCCACCAGCCGCAAAGCCTCGACGACCTCAGCGGGCAAGGCGACCACCTCACCGTCCGCGGACCGCAGGATCGCCGCTTCGACGGCGGTCGGCACCGAGTCCAGAAAACGGCGCAACTCGGCGATCTGGTCCGGGTGTTCCGGTAGCAGTGTGCGCCCGTCCAACGTCTCGGTCATTCGCCCTCCTCGGTTGACCCCATTGTGCACCGCTTTCGAATAATTCGAAAGGAGCTTGATCGGGATGGCGTCCCTGTGACCGCCGACACCGCCGCCACGTGTCACGATCCGGTTCTCGGGCGGTGTCTGTGAGATGTCCGGATCCTGCGGGGAGCGAGGAGCATTTGATGAAGGTTCTGATCGTGTGCGTGTCGGTGTCGCACGGAAATACGTGGCGGGTGGCCGACGCGATGGGGGCGGTGCTGGGGGCCCGGGTCGTGGAGCCCGAGGAGGTGACCGCTGCCGAGATCGGGGAGTACGACCTGGTGGGGTTCGGGTCGGGAGTCTTCTCGATGGCGTTTCATCCGCGGCTGCGGGAGTTTGTGCGGGGGCTGCCGGAGGGGCGGCGGGGGCGGGCGTTCGTGTTCGCCACCAGCGGGTTTCCGGTGGTGATGGGGCCTATGACGCGGCTGCTCGGTCGGAAGGGATTCGAGGTGGTGGATACGTTCTCGGTGCGGGGGTTCGATACTTTCGCGCCATTGAAGCTGGTCGGGGGGATCCACAAGGGGCGGCCCGGCGCAGCCGATCTGGCGGCTGCGCGGGCCTTTGCGGCGGGATTGGGCTGACGAGCCACCGTGGTGGTTGCCCAAGGCGATTCGGGCCGGTTACCCGTAACCCTTCTGGAACCAGGCCAGCAGGTCCGACTCGGTGGTGGGCGCGCCCTGGGGAGCTTCTCGGGACCAGGCGCAGAACACGCTCAATATATGCAAGCCGTCATGGACCGAGATCAGACAAGGGCTGTGGTCGTCGGGGTGCAGCGCGTCTCCAGGAGTTGGGACGCAGCTGAACCGGCCGATCGGTTGATTGTCCCGGATCCAGACATTGTCCGGTCCCGGCCGACCATCACAGGCGTGGCCCCCGAACATGCCGATATCTGATTGGTAGTCCGCATTCGCGGCGGCAGTGGTTGGATGACCCGCGAACGATGAGCTGGCGGGATAGTTCACCGGTGAACCGCAGCTGACCACCGCGGTCTGAAGTGGTCCCGCGTGTTCGTGCCGACAGTTCGCATGGGTGAAGTCGCTACCGAGACGCTTCAGCAGGTCGTCATCGGCTGAGGTGAACTGATCCGGGTCCTTGGCCTCGTCAGCCGGCAGAAACTGCCGGTACCCCTGCGCCGCCGCGTAATTACGCAGCTGCTCGGCGACAGGTGACGAAAAATCCTTCGGGTCGAAGAAGTACTGGACGAGTGCGAGGTCGGGTTCATCGGTCACGATCAGAACCGGTACAGCCGGGTAGCCCGTGGGATCCAAGGAGCAGGTCTTGCGGCCCACCGCCTTGCGGAGATTGTCGAAGACGGGACCGTCCAGTCCGGGTGGGTCGCCGGGGCAGCTGCCGGAGTGCAGATTTCGGGCCGTGGATTGATAGAAGCCGGTGAGTTTATCGAGGTTCGCGAAGCGATAGAAATGCGCGAATGCCGCGCCTGCGGCCTTGTTGAAATCGCAGCCGATATGCGCGACCTCGCCTGGAGCAGGGTCCCAGTGCACGCAGTTGCTGCGGCTATAGCCTTTCGCCGCAACCAGTTTCACCAGGTCTATGTCGGGACCACGGAGCGCGGAATTGTTGGCGGTGGCGTGCCCGGCTACGCTGTGCGGCGCGAGATACCAGCCGCCCGCCGCGATGACGCAGGCGATCGTCGCGGCGGAGGCCGCCACAGATATCGCCCACTTCCGTTCGCGGAGCTTGCCTTTGAGCCGGCCACCGAAGCGTTCGACGCCCCCGCGTTCCGGCCGGAGAGGCGATTCGGGTTCGCCGAATAGGGCGGCCGGTTCGGTCGCGCCTTCTTGCTCAGGGGCGGGAGGCGGTGGCGTCTGGTTCTCGGTCGGAGATTCCTGTTGCTGCGCAGCGTCATTGGTGCGCTCCGGCGCCGTTGCCGGGAGGGTCTCACCGTCCGGGTGGGAGTCCGATTTCGGGGCTGGTCCGGCGCCGCCGACCGCAGGCGCCATTGCCATGCCGGTGGGGTGGGTGTCGAGCCAGTCGGCGGCCGCGGCGGCGATGGCGCGGCTGTCGTCGTTCACGAGTTGGGTGACGGCGGCGCGGACGCGGGTGCGGACGATGGCGCCGCCGGTGCGGTAGAGCTGGTCCAGGTCTTCGAGGGCGTTGCGGCGGTCGCGGACGGCTGGGCTGTCGAGGGCGGACCGAATGTGTTGCGGGACCTGCCAATTGCGGTTGCGGGCCAGGACGGTGCGGCCTTCGACGTTGTCCTGTTTCTTGGGGCGCTGGCGGGGGCGTTCGGCGACGACGTGGTCGTGGACGTAGCTGTAGAGCTCGTCGACGGTGATGTCGCCGTCCTGGTCGAGGTCGGCGCCGCCGTCGCGGAGGCCGGCGACCAGGTGGCGGGTGAACACCGACTGGGAGGCCTGGCCGTGCGGAACGTCGCCCTCGAAGGCGTACTGGGTGGCGTCGGAGGCGGTGAGCACGGTGCGGCCGCGGCCGCTGAAGCTCTCCAGGGCGTGGACCTGGTCATCGGCCTTGGCGATGGCGCCGACCGGGAACGCTCCGCTGTAGCAGCAGTCCAGGATGAGGATCTGGTGGTTGGAGTGGCACCCGGTCATGGCGTAGTCGATCTGATCCGCGGCGACCGAGGTGAAAAGCGGGTTCAACGTACGGGTGTCGGTCATCGCGAGATAGAGCTTGCCTGCGTCGTCCTTGAGACCGTGGCCGCTGAAGTACAGCAGGGTCAGATCGTCGCGCCTGCGGTCGCTGAAGAAGTCACCGACCGCCGAACCGACCACGTGGTGCGGCTCGTTGATCAACGTGGTGACCTCGAACCCGCCGATGGCCGGATCGGCCAGCACCTCGGCGAGCGCTTCGGCGTCGTGGGCGGGTGCGGTCAGCTGCCGCAGTCCGGGATCGGAGAAGGTGTAGGTCGCCACTACCAGGGCGAATCGGCCGGCCATGACAACTCACCCCGCCACCGCGCCGTGTCGTCGCAGGAAGGCCTCGACCAGCTCGTGCTGCTCGGCGTCACTGGCGGCATCGATTTCGATGCTCTCGCCCTCGATGGTGACCGCCACCCGGCGGGAGCCCGGATCGCGCCTCAGCCAGTCGTGCACCGTCTCGATCAGGGTGGTGAACACCCCGCCGGAGGCGCTCAAGGCCAGCACGATCGCGCCGAGGGTGACCGGGTCGGCCACCTTCGAACCCGGTGCGGCCCCGGCGGTGTCGCGCGCCAGGACCGCCGATTCGACGCCGTCCATCGCGGCCAGCTCCGCCCGCAGCATGCGGGTCTGCCGGTCCATGTGCTCGTCGTCGATCCCCGCGGCGGACATCGATACTCGAACCGTCACGCCGCTGTGGTCGTTCTGTGTGGTAGCCATCGGAGCCTCTTTCCCGAATCGACACGATCGATTCTCATCGCTCGGATCCGAGGTCTCACGGGTACAGAACTACCCGAACCAGGCAAAACGGCCGATGCGGTGCACGCAGGCCCACCCGGGAGGGGAACTCCGCACCGTGGCGTGCGGGTAGTCGACTACCCGCACGCGGCTACCGCGGAGCAAAGGGGCGGGGCGGGGCTCAGCTGACGGTGAAGCTCAGGGTGCCCGCCGGTTTCTCACCCTTGGCGGCGTCGAAGGAGAGGGCGTACGGGCCGGTGCCCGGCGACGGGACCAGGAAGACGATGGAGTTGCCGGCCTTGTCGATCGTCTGGTTGCGGCTCAGCAGTTCGATGACGGCGCCGCGGAAGTCGGCCACCTCGGTGGACCCGGCCGGAGTCTTGGCGCTGAAGTCGGTATAGGAGATGTTGGTGCCGCCCGCGGCGATGCCCCCGCCGCCGATGAACTTGACGTGCAGCGCCAGCTCCATCTTCCCGGCCTCGTTCTTGCTGTAGCTGGGAGTCAGTGTGGCGCCGGTGATCTCGACCGTCGTCTGATCCTGGGTCAGCTTGCCGGTGATGTTCAGCGTGCGCGGGGCGACGCTCTCGACCTTGGCGTCGGTCTTCAGCGGGAACTTGGTCTGGTTCTCCGCGGCGCTGCCGTAGAGGATGGTGATGGTGTCGAGCAGGTGCTCGGGGGTGTCGTACGACTTCACCGACGCGGTGATATCGCCGGTGGCGGAACCCTTTCCGGGGACCTCGGGGCTGTTCCATCCGGCGCCGCCGTCGATAGCGCCGCCGATCTGGACGGCGGGCACGACGGCGAGTGTCTTGTTGGCGGTGGTGGTGTTCTTGTAGGTGATGTCGACGCGGATCTTCGCGCCGCCGAATCCGTCGGCGGTGACGGTGGCCTGGTCGATGGTGATCTCGAAGCCCTCGTACCAACCGGTCTTGCCGATGCTGCGCAGGAACGCCCGGGTGTCAACGCCGCCGGGCTTGGTGGCGCCCGGCTGCCCGGCGCCCTGCGGCGCGGCGCTGACCGAGGTCACCGGCATCGGAGTGCCCGTCTTGTCATTGCACGCGGTCATCAGAACCGCGGATGTCGCGATGAGGACTGCCGCCCCCACCGTGGCGAATGTCGAACGCATATCGGCTCCCCTGAGGTTCATCCCCGCCCGAGTATCTCCCCCGGGGCGAGTGCTTCGCTCAGAAATCAGCCCCGCTACCGGCCGCGTTAACCGACACGCCGACGCCGGAGCGCCACGCGCGAGCTCTATGCACTGAATTGCATAGTACGTCTCGTAGCAGTTACCCTGACGGCATGGCCCTCGAACACGCGCTCCTGGTATCGCTGACCGAACGCGCCAGTTCGGGCTACGACCTGGCCCAGCGGTTCGACAAATCCATCGGCTTCTTCTGGCACGCCACCCACCAGCAGATCTATCGCGTCCTCAAGCGCATGGACGAACAGGGCTGGGTGGACGCCGAAACCGTGCCGCAGGACGGCCGCCCGGACAAGAAGGTCTACACCGTCTCCGACGCCGGCCGCGCCGAGCTGGTCCGCTGGATCGCCGAAACCGCCGACCTCGAGCCCCTCCGCAGCGACCTCGGCGTCAAGCTGCGCGCCGCCTCCCTCGGGGACCCGGACGTGATCTTCGCCGAAGTGCAGCGCCACCGCGACCAGCACGCCCACCGCCTCGACCTGTACCGCGCCTTCGAGAAGAAGGACTACCCCGCGCCGGCTGACCTCACCGGCCCGAAACTGCACCAGTACCTCGTCCTGCGCGGCGGCATCCGCGTCGAGGAGGGGTTCATCGACTGGTGCGACGAAGTACTCGACGCCCTGAAACGCGACACAGCCCGATCGCAGGCGTCCGACCCGAAAGGCACTCGCCGATGAGCGCGTACCCGCACCTGTTCGAACCCCTGGACCTCGGCTTCACCACCCTGCGGAACCGGGTGGTCATGGGCTCCATGCACACCGGCCTCGAGGATCGCGCCTGGCACACCAACCGGCTGGCCGCCTACTTCGCCGAACGCGCGAAAGGCGGTGTGGGCCTGATCATCACCGGCGGCTACGCCCCCAACCGCACCGGCTGGCTGCTGCCCTTCGGCGCGAAGCTGACCAACAAGACCGAGGCCTACCGGCACCGCGCCATCACCAAGGCGGTGCACGCCGAGGGCGGCAAGATCGCGCTGCAGATCCTGCACGCGGGCCGCTACTCCTACATGCCGACCAGCGTCTCCGCCTCGGCCATCAAGGCCCCGATCAATCCGTTCAAGCCGCGCGCGCTGTCCGGCAAGGGCGTCGAGAGCACCATCGACGATTACGCGCGCACCGCCGCCCTGGCCAAGTTCGCGGGGTACGACGGCGTCGAGATCATGGGCGGTGAAGGCTATTTCATCAACCAGTTCCTCGCCGAACGCACCAACAAGCGCAAGGACAAGTGGGGTGGCTCGCCGGAGAACCGCCGCCGCATCGCCGGGGAGATCGTGCGCCGGGTCCGCAAGGCGGTAGGCCCGGACTTCATCATCGTGTTCCGGCTCTCCATGGCCGATTTCGTGGAGCAGGGCCAGACCTGGGACGAGATCGCCGCCGTCGCCAAGGATGTGGAGGCCGCCGGGGCCACCATCATCAACACCGACATCGGCTGGCACGAGGCCCGGGTGCCCACCATCGTCACCTCGGTGCCGCGCGCCGCGTTCGTGGAGTGGACCGCGAAGGTCAAGGACCTCGTGGACATTCCGGTGTGCGCGTCCAACCGCATCAATATGCCCGAGACCGCCGAGGAGATTCTCACCCGCGGCGACTCCGACCTGATCTCGCTGGCCCGTCCGCTGCTCGCCGACCCCGACTGGGCCCGCAAGGCGCAGGACGCGCGCACCGACGAGATCAACACCTGCATCGCCTGCAACCAGGCCTGCCTGGACCACGCCTTCCAGGCCAAAACCGTATCCTGCCTGCTGAATCCGCGCGCCGGACACGAGACCGAGCTGAAGCTGCTGCCCACCCGCCGCACCCGGAAGTTCGCCGTCGTCGGCGCGGGCCCGGCCGGGCTGTCGGCCGCGGTCAGCCTGGCCGAGCGCGGGCACCATGTGGACCTGTTCGAGGCCGACGACAAGGTCGGCGGCCAGTTCGACATCGCCCGCCGCATCCCGGGCAAGGAAGAGTTCAACGAGACCATCCGCTACTTCACCCGGCAGCTCGAACTCACCGGCGTGCGCGTGCATCTGGAGACCCGCGCCACCGCCGAGCAGCTCATCGCGGGCGGATACGACGAGGTCATCCTGGCCACCGGTGTGAAGCCGCGCATCCCCAATATCCCCGGCATCGACCACCCGAAGGTGCTCACCTACGCCGAACTGGTGCGCGACGGCAAGCCGGTCGGCAAGAAGGTGGCCGTGATCGGCGCGGGCGGCATCGGCTTCGACGTCAGTGAATTCCTCACCGTCGAAGGGCATCCCAGCCTCAAGCTCGACGAGTGGAAGGAGGAATGGGGTGTCTCCGACGACCCGACCGTTCCCGGCTTCGTCACCGCCCCCAAGCCCTCCCCCGCGGCCCGCGAAGTGGTACTGCTGCAGCGCAAGTCGTCCGCGTTCGGCAAGGATCTGGGCAAGACCTCCGGCTGGGTGCACCGGGCCGCGGTCAAGGCCAAGGGCGTCGAGCAGATCGGCGGCGTCAACTACGAGCGCATCGACGACCGCGGCCTGCACGTCAGCTTCGGCGAGAAGCGGCAGCGCCCGCAGATCATCGAATGCGACAACGTGATCCTGTGCGCCGGTCAGGAATCCGTGCGCGACCTGCACGAGCCGCTGCAGACCGCGGGCGTGAAGGTGCACCTCATCGGCGGCGCCGACCTGGCCGCCGAACTCGATGCCAAGCGCGCCATCAACCAGGGCACCCGCCTGGCGGCGAGCCTGTAATGCCGAACCTCACCCGCCTGGGCCTGCCCGGCGACGAGCAGTCCTGGGCGGCACTGGGTTTCACCGTCACCGACAGCCGCTTCCGCGTCGGGCAGGTCGAATGCGTTCTGGGCGAGGCCGCCTGGGGCTTCGACGAAACCCACGCCGACCCCGCCACCCTGGGCGTGCCCTACCTGGAATCGGCGGCGTCCGAGTCCGGTGCGGCGCATCCCAACGGCGTGACGATCGTCGACCACGTCGTCTACTGGGTTCCCGAATTGGACTCCGCCGTCACCGATCTGACCGCAGTCCTCGGGGTCCCACCGCGCCGCCGCTTCTTCCCCCGCGGCCCGGAGGGACCCGAGATGGCCTTCTACCGCGTCGGCGAACCCTTCATCGAAGCCGTCACCTCCGGCCTGCCACCCGCCCTGGTCGGCGTCGCCTTCATGACCGCCGACCTGGACGCCGCCGTCGCCGCCATCCGCGCGGCGGGCGGTCCGATCGGCGACCCCAAACCCGCCGTTCAAGGCGGCCGCATCGCGGGAGTGTGGCGCGGCCACGTGCAGTGGGGCGTGGCCTTCATGGAGCCGAAACCCCGGAATTGACCTATCCGCCAACCGATTCAGATGGTCGGCGGTGTCGTACCTTCCTGACATGATCACGAGGCATGTGCTTCAACGATCTTGGGGGAGAGAAATCTCTATGTCTCTGACTCGCAAGGCCGCCCTCGGCCTGGTGGCTTCTACGACCGCGGCGATGTTCGTCGGCGGTATGGGCACCGCGCACGCCGCGGGCGACCTCTACGGCTCGATGGCAGTCGGCATCGACGGTGACTACTACAGCATCGGCACCACCTGGAACTACGAGGATCAGGGCGGCGCGGACGCCGCCGCCCTGGAACAGTGCGGAGTCCCCAGCTGCTACGTGAAGATCCGCTGGGTCAACGGCTGCGCCGCTCTCGCCAACCGCGACGGCACCCTCTACACCGGCCTCGGCCGCACCAAGGCCATGGCCGAGGCCAATGCCATCGCCGCCAGCGGCCCTGACCCGAGCCCGCTGCTGGTGAGCCTGGGCAGCTCCGAGCCGAGCAGCGTGCACATCGCCGATTCGCAGTGCACCGGGAACGCGGGCTGACCAGGCACCGCCGACGCGAGCCGCTTCCCGCGCGTTCGCGCTGAGCCCGCGGCGCCGGGTATCCACCCCGTACGGATACCCGGCGCTCGCACCGGGCTGCCCGCCGGCCGACTCCATGGGTAGGCTGCCATGTCGTGAGCCTGCCTGCACCCACCGCCGACAATCGTGCCGTCGTGACCGGATCCTCCTCCGGGATCGGGGTCGCCCTCGCCGAAGAGCTTGCCTCGCGGGGCTACTCGCTGATCCTCGTCGCCCGGCGCGGCGATCTGCTGGCCGACCTGGCGCAGCGGCTGACCGAGCGGTACGGCATCACCGCCGAGGTGCGCGCGGTGGATCTGTCCGACCGGGACCAGCGGGCCCCGCTGGCCAAGGAGCTGGCCGCCCGCGATATCGCGATCCTGTGCAACAACGCCGGTGTCGCCACCTTCGGCGCGCTCGCCAAGCTGGATCTGGACTACGAGCGCGACATCATGGAACTGAACGCGGTGGCCGTGCACGACCTCACGCTGGCCGTGCTCCCGGGCATGTTGGAGCGCCGCGCGGGCGGCATCCTGATCACCGGTTCCGCCGCCGGCAATATGCCGATTCCGCACAACACCACCTACTCGGCGAGCAAGGCGTTCACCAACACCTTCTCCGAGTCGCTGCGCGGCGAGCTCAAGGGCTCCGGCGTCAATGTCACCCTGCTGGCCCCCGGCCCGGTCCGCACCGACAACCCGGACCAGGAGGAGATGGGCAGCAAGATCCCCGAGTTCATCTGGGTCACCGCCGCCCACACCGCCAAGATCACCATCGACGCGCTCGCCCGCAACAAGATGCGGGTGGTCCCGGGCCTGATCAGCAAGGGCATGAGCATCGCCGGACAGTTCGGCCCGCGGTCCATCACCTCGGTGGTGGCGGGCGCCGCCTACAAGAAGCTCGGCGGCTGATCAGCGAAACGTCAAGATCGGGCCGGCGCTCGTCAAGAGCCCGTGCCGGACCGGTCCGGACCCCTTGATCAGGCGTAGTCCTGGTGACGGCCCCGCAGAAGAGAAAGCGGGGAGCTCTCACCAGGAGACGCCTTGACGCTGCTCGAGATCTTCCCGTCGCTGCGGGACGGGGGCCTGATCCCCCGTCTCGACCCGGCCATCTGGCCGCGCGACACGCACTACGACGCCGACGGGCGCATCACCGTCGGCGGGGTGGCGCTGGCCGACATCGCCGACCAATACGGCACCCCCACCTACGTCCTCGACGAGACCGAGGTGCGGGACCGCTGCCGCGCCTACCGCACCCGATTCCCGGACGCGGAGATCATCTACGCGGGCAAGGCCCTGCTCACCCGCGCGGTCGCCGAGTGGATCACCGAGGAGGGCCTGTCCCTGGACGTGTGCTCGGCCGGGGAACTGGCGGTCGCGCTGTCCGGCTGGGCCGATCCGGAGCGAATCGTGCTGCACGGCAACGGGAAACCGTTCGCCGAACTGGAGACCGCGGTGGGCTGCGGGGTCGGGCGCGTCGTGGTCGACTCGCTCACCGAGATCACGCTGCTGTCGGCGCTGGCCGTGAAACCGCAACGGGTGCTGGTGCGCGTCACCCCCGATATCGACATCGACGGGCATCCAGCGGTCCGCACCGGGGTCACCGATCAGAAGTTCGGCTTCCCGATCGGCGGCACGGCGGTCAAGGAGGTGGTGGACCGCATTGTGCGGCAACCAAATCTGGAACTCACCGGCCTGCACTGCCACATCGGTTCACAGATCTACAACACCTTCCCCTACGGCGAGGCGGTGCGGCGGATGGTCGCCGAGATGGCCCGCATCCGCGACGAATTCGGCATCACCCTCACCGAATTGGATCTCGGCGGCGGGCACGCGGTCGCCTACCGCGGCGGGGACGCGGAACTGAATCTGGCCGAACTGGCCGACATCATCGAAGACGCGCTGGACGCGGCGTGCGCCCGGCACGGGTTCCCGCGCCCGCGCATCGCCCTGGAACCCGGTCGCGCCATCGTCGCGCGGGCGGGCGTCACGCTGTACCGGGTGCTGTCGATCAAGCACGTCGAGAACGGCCACACCTATGTGACCGTGGACGGCGGCATGAGCGACAACCCGCGCGTCGCCCTCTACGGCGCGCGCTACGACGCCGTGGTCGCCAACCGGCATCCCACCGGCCCCCAGATGACCGCCACCATCGCGGGCCGCCACTGCGAGGCGGGCGACATCCTGGCCCGCGACGTCCGGCTGCCCGTCGATCTGCGGCCTGGCGAGGTGCTGGCGGTGCCGTGCACCGGCGCGTACCACCACAGCCTGGCCTCGTCCTACAACGGCATCGGGCGGCCGCCGATCGTCGCGGTCCGCGACGGCCGGTCCCGGGAACTGGTCCGCCGCGAGACCATCGACGATCTGCTCAGCCGCGATATCGGGCACTGAGCCCGGGGCCGGCCTACCGCCGCCGGGTGCCGAAGATGCTGCGGCTGATCTCGCGCCCGGCCACGGTGGCCGCCGACCGCAGGAAGTTCTTGAACGCCGGATTGTTGACGATCTTCTCCGCCATCGAATCCTCCTCCGGCGCCGGCTTGGACGAGCGCGAGCTCTTGGCCGCCGCTTCCTGATCGGCCTGCTCGGCCGCGGCCTGGATCTTCGCGGTCAGGATCTCGTACGCCGATTCCGCGTCGATGGTCTGGCCGTACTTGCCGTACAGCGTGGACTGCTGTGCGCGGGAACGAATCGCGTCGTCGCCGATGGTGTCCATGAGCGAGCGCGGCGGCTGCATGCGCGCCCACGCGACCGGGGTCGGCGCGCCCTTCTCCGACAGCACCGTCACCACCGCCTCACCGATGCCCAGCGAGGTGAGCGCCTTCTCCAGGTCGTAGGTGGCGGTCTTCGGGTAGGTGCGCACCGTCTTCGTCAGCGCCGCCTGATCCTCGGGCGTGAAGGCGCGCAGCGCGTGCTGGATACGCGCACCCAGCTGGGAGAGCACCGCGTTGGGGATGTCGGTGGGCAGCTGGGTGCAGAAGAAGACGCCGACGCCCTTGGAGCGGATCAGCTTCACCGTCTGCTCAACCTGGTTCAGGAACGCCTTGGACGCGCCGTTGAACAGCAGATGCGCCTCGTCGAAGATGAACACCAGCTTGGGTTTGTCCATGTCGCCGACCTCGGGCAGGGTCTGGAACAGGTCGGCCAGCACCCACATCAGGAACGTCGAGAACATCTGCGGCCGCGCGGCCTGCGCGCCCAGCTCGAACAGGGTGATCACGCCCTGACCGCCCGCGCTGCGCATCAGGTCGGCCGGATTCAGTTCCGGCTCACCGAAGAAGGTGTCGCCGCCGTCGGCCTCCAGGTTCACCAGCGCGCGCAGGATCACGCCCGCGGTCTGCGCGGAGACCCCGCCGATGCCCTTGAGATCCTCCTTGCCCTCCGGGCTGGTGAGGTACTGGATGACCGAGCGCAGGTCCTTGAGGTCCAGCAGCGCCAGGCCCTGCCGGTCCGACCAGTGGAAGATCAGGCCGAGGGTCGACTCCTGAGTCTCGTTGAGCCCCAGCGCCTTACTGAGCAGGATCGGCCCGAACGAGGTGATCGTCGCCCGGATGGGGACCCCGATCCCGCCGGTGCCGAGGGAGACGAATTCACACGGGAACCCCTGCGGCTTCCAGTCCGCGTCGCCGGTCTCCTGGGCTCGCGTCAGCAGCTTCTCATTGGACTGTCCCGGCTGCGCCAGCCCGGACAGGTCGCCCTTGATGTCGGCCACCACGACCGGCACACCCGCCGCCGAGAGCTGCTCGGCGATGCCCTGCACGGTCTTGGTCTTACCAGTGCCGGTGGCCCCCGCGATGAGTCCGTGCCGGTTCATGGTCTTCATCGGGATCCGCACCCGCGCGTCGGGATGCACGGTGCCGCCGACGATCACGGTGCCCAGCTCCAGCGCCACCCCCTCCATGGCGTACCCGGTCGCGATCTCCTGGGCGGCGACCTCGTCCTTGCTCGCCGGATCGGCGTCGGCGGCAGCCACTTTCGCCTTGGCCGCGGTCTTGCCGTCTGTGTCCGCCGCAGGCGCAGCCGTAGCCGCGGCGGCAGCCTGCTCGGCGGCTTCCTGCGCGGCGGCAGCCTGCTCGGCGGCTTCCTGCGCGGCGGCCTCCTGTTCGGCGGCTTCGGCCGCGGCCGCCGCTTCGGCCGCGATCCGCGCCGCCTCCTCGGCGGCCTTCCGGGCCGCCGCTGCCTTCTCCTGCGGGGTGGTCATCGCGCTTCCTCCGTCTGCCGTGCCGACTGCTCAGAAACTGCCCGACCCACACGCCGTCCGCTCGCCGCGCGTGAGATTCGCCCGCAACGATACTGCTCGATCGCACGTCCGAGCGGCCTCGACGCGGGTTGCCGACGGTTAACCAATCGGGTTCGGCGCGGACGGTCCGACGCAAACGGGGTGGAGGTCGCACGAAGAGTTAGTGTTTGGCGGTGACCGACAAGTACGTGGTGTGGATGGACTGCGAGATGACCGGGCTGCGGCTCGACAGCGACAAGCTGATCGAGGTGGCCGCGCTCGTCACCGACAGTGACCTCAATATTCTCGGCGAGGGTGTGGACATCGTGATCCACGCCGACGACGCCGCGCTGGCCGCCATGCCGCCGGTGGTGACCGAGATGCACGCCAAGTCGGGGCTCACCGAGGAGGTGCGGCGGTCGGTCGTCACCCTCGAGGAGGCCGAGCAGCAGGTGCTCGACTACATCAAGCAGTACGTGCCGACGCCGCGGACGGTTCCGCTGGCGGGCAATTCGATCGCCACCGATCGCGGGTTCATCGCGCGCGACATGCCCGCGCTGGACGCGCACCTGCACTACCGCATGATCGATGTCAGCTCGATCAAGGAACTGGCCCGGCGCTGGTACCCGCGGATCTACTTCGGCCAGCCCGAGAAGGGCCTCGCGCACCGCGCGCTGGCCGACATCCAGGAGTCCATCCGTGAGCTCCAGTACTACCGCCGCACCGCGTTCGTTCCGGCCCCCGGCCCCTCCACGGCCGAGATCGCCGCTGTCGCCGCCGAATTGACGACCCCCGCGCAGCCGCCCGTAAACCCCTCCTGAACAGCCGATTAGGTACTCACAGCGGCGACACGTTAAGCTCTAGCGCGCCGGAAGTTACCGGCAATGGTGGCTGTAGTTCAGCTGGTAGAGCACCAGGTTGTGATCCTGGGTGTCGCGGGTTCGAGTCCCGTCAGCCACCCTCATCGGCCCAGGCCAGAGAATATTCTCTCGCCTGGGCCGAACTGCGTTGCGGGGCATGTGACGCCCCTTCGCCAGGTGCGAATCGCTTGCTTGCCAACCAAGTGAAATGCAGTTACTTTGCTTTATCTGTCAGTTGCTGTGGGCTGCATCATAATCGTGCCCCGTTCGGCATGGCTGTGGCTCGATGAGGATTTTGCACTTGACCAGTTCCTGGACAACCGGCCGGGCCGTACTCCTGCCCCGGCTGGCCGTCGCCGTGGGCGTCCTGGCCGCCGCGGCATCGGCGGGCACCGCCGAGGCCGAACCGGCCCCCGCCCCCGGCCGCCCGCTCGTGGTGCTCGGCGACTCCTACAGCGCGAACCCGTCCTGTGACGTGGTGCTGACCAAATGCGAGAACCCGGACAGCACCGGGCTGCGGGCCTGCCTGCACGGCCCCTCCTCGTGGCCCGTCCAGCTGAGCGCCCTGATGGGCGTCGAGGCCGCCGACGTCGTGAACAACTCGTGCTCGAGCGCGTCCATCGACACCGGCCCGGTCACCTCCACCGGTGAGCAGGTGCCCGGCCGCGGCGGCTACACCCTGGCGCAGCTGGCCCTCGACGCCGCGCAGAACGGCGCGTTCGGGCCGCGGACCCGGGTGGTGACCATCCAGCTCGGGTTCAACGACTCCTGGCCCAAGGACGCGACCCTCTCCGCGGATGTGAACAAGGTGTTCACCTGTGTGATCGACCTCGCGCACGGCTGTGACGACGCCGCGGTGGCCGAGGGCCGGTGGCCGGACTACACGGCCATCACCGGGACGGCCTACGCCGACCGCGTCCGCAAGGTCGTCGACTACGTGAAGTACTACGCCCCGAACGCGAAGATCGAACTGATCGGCTATCCCGAGATCGCGCCCGAGGGCGCGACCGAGTGGTGCGCGGACATCCTCGGCGTCGTGCACTGGGTCCAGCCGCGGGCCGGAGCCATGGTCGCGTACTGGAACCGGCTGCAGACCGCGCAGCGCGAGGCCGCCGGAATCCTGGGCGTCGACTTCATCGACCTGAAGCCCGCGACCGCCGGGCATGGCCTGTGCGCCGCCGACCCGTGGTTCAGCAACTTCCTCGATCCCCGGCAGAGCCCGTCCGCCTTGCCTTTCCACCCGTCGCCGCGCGGCGACACGGCCGTGGCCACCACCATCCACAGCCACATCGCGTCGCACTGACCCGGAGAAGCAATGACGCTCACCATCACCCCCGAATCCGAGGCGACGGCCGCGCCACCGCAGTTCGCGTGGCGCGGTGTCCTATTGGTCTCCGGCCTGATCACGCTGGTCTGGTCGATCTCGGCGTTCCGGTTCCAGCTGGCGGGCGACGAGCTGTACTACCTGGCGTGCGGTCGCCGCCTCGCGGTCAGTTACGTCGACAACGGCCCGCTGATCCCGTTGATCGCGCGGCTGGCCGACGTGGTCGCGCCCGGATCGGTGATCGCGCTGCGGATCCCCGGATTGCTGCTGCTGATCGCGGTTTCGGTGCTGACCGCCGCGGTCGCCTACGAATGCGGTGCGCGGGAACGGTTCCAGCTCCTTGCCGCCGCGGGTTACGCCGCCTCACCGTTCATCTTCGCTTACACCGTGCTCGACAGCGTCGCCATCGATGTGGCGTTCCAGGCGTTGATCATCTGGCTGCTGGTCCGGTGGGTGCGCACCCGCCGCGACCGCCTGCTCGTCGCCGCGGGCGTGGCGGCGGCGATCGACGTGCAGGACAAGTGGCTGGTACTGATGCTCGGCGCCTGTGTCGGTGTCGCCATGCTGGTGGCGGGTCCGCGTGAGATCCTGCGCCGCCCGGCCCTGTGGCTGGGCTTGCTGATCATGGCCGCGGCCATGACCCCGGCCCTGCTGTGGCAGGCCTCCCACGATTGGCCGCAGCTGGCCACCAATGCCGCCATCGCGCACGAGACCGCGCAGAGCGACGGCGGCCAGTGGGGCACGGTGATCGCGATCCTGGTGGTCACCGGCTTCCTCGGCGGCGGCCTGGGCGTGCTGGGCCTGTACGGCCTGGCCCGGGATCCGAAGCTGCGGCCGTACCGCTTCGTGCTCGTCGCGGTGCTGCTGATGGTGGTGCTGGTGGTCGCGAGCCACGGCCGGTCCTATTACGTCGCCGGGATCATTCCCGCGATCTTCGGTGCGGGCGCGATGGTCCTGTCGGGTTTGTTCGACACCGCGGGTCCGCGGCCGGCGGCCGTGCTGCGGCGCGTGTTCACCGGATTGACCGTTCTCACCGCCGTTTTGATGGCCGCCCTGGCCACGTTCCCCTACCCGAAGAGCTGGATCGACGTCCCCAACACCAGCAAGCTGGGCTTCCTGCAGCACTACGGCAACGACGACTGGGCGGACCTGGCCGACGCCGTGGAGCGGGTGGCGGCCGGTCTGCCGCCCGAGGAGCGGGCCGCGACCGCGGTGGTCGCGGAGGCCTACAACGAGGCCGGTGCGCTCGACCACTACGGCAAGTTCCAGTCGATTCCGCCGGCGTACAGCCCGAATCGCGGTTTCGCCGTGTGGGGTCCGCCGCCGGACTCCGCCACGACCATCCTGTGGGTCGGCTACAACGACAGCCCGGAACAGCGGGCGTTCCTCGCGAACTTCGGGCAGAAGACCCAAGCGCTGCAGATGATCGACGAGCTCGGCATCGCCGGCCAGAACCATCACGTGAACATCTGGATCCTGCGCGAGCCGCTGGTCCCACTGTCGGTGGCCTGGCCGAAGCTCACCTACATGATCGTCCCTCCGGCCTCGTGAGAACTCTGTCGGCCTGGTGAGAACACTGTCGGTCTCATGAGCAACACTGTCGGTCTAGCGCAACGTATCCGCTGGGGAGGATTTGCATGTTGAGTTTCACGACCAAGGGCGCGTCGCTGCGGCTGGCCGCCGTCGCCGCGGTGCTCGCCGCCGCGGGTTCGGTGGGCGTCGCCGGGGCCGACGAACCGGCCCCCGCGCAGGGTCGCACCCTTGTCGTACTCGGTGATTCGTTCGCCGCGAACCCGGCCTGCGACGGGGTCCTGGTCAAATGCGACGGCAACAACGATGCCGCGTCGCACGAATGCCTGCACCGCGACACCTCCTGGCCGGTCCAGCTGAGCGCGATGATGGGTGTCCCCGCAGCCGATTTCGAGAACGCGACCTGCACCAACGCCTCCATCGACAGCGGCCCGGTCACCTCGACCGGCAAGGAGATCCCCGGCCGTGACGGCTACACCCTGTCGCAGCTGGCGATCAAGGCGAGCAAGAACGGCGCGTTCGGCCCACGCACCCAGGTGGTCGCGATCCAGCTGGGCGCCAACGACTCCTGGCCGCGCGACTCCACCAATGTCGCCGATGCCCCCAGCCAGCTGCGCTGCGCACTGAACATGAGCCAGGGCTGCGACGCCGACGCCGTCGACAAGGAGCACTGGCCCGAGCTCGACACCATCACCGGCGCCGCCTACGCCGACCGCATCCGCAAGGTCGTCGAGTACGTGAAGTACTACGCCCCCAACGCGAAGATCCAGCTCGTCGGCTATCCCGAACTGGCCCCGGCCAATTCGAACACCTGGTGCCTCGACGTCCTCGGCACCTTCCGCTACATCCAGCCCCGGGGCGGCGCCGTCAACGCCTTCTGGAACCGCCTCGACGACGCCGAACGCGATGCGGCCCAAATCCTCTCGATCGACTTCGTCGACGCCCGCGTCCCCACCGCCGGGCACGGACTGTGCGCCCCCGACCCGTGGGTTCTGGCCGCCCTCGACCCGAAGGTGAACCTGGTCGGCCTCCCCTTCCACCCCACACCGCGCGGCGACACCGCCGTGGCCGCCGAGGTCTACAGCCACCTCGGCCGCTGACCCGGTAGCGGATGGTTCAGCCCGCCACGACCGGTCGTGGCGGGACGCCGACGTATTCGCTCAGCGGCCGGATCAGGGCATTGGATTCGCTCTGCTCGATGATGTGGGCGGCCCAGCCGCTGACGCGGCTCATCACGAAGATCGGGGTGAACGCCTCGATGTCGAAGCCCAGCAGGTAGTAGGCGGGACCGGTCGGGAAATCCAGGTTGGGTGCGATTCCGGTGGCCTCGTGCATGGCTCGTTCGAGAACGTCGTACATCCGGATCCATTTGCCGCCGTCGGTCGCGGTGGCGATGTCGAGCAGGGCCTTCCGCATGGTCGGCACCCGGGAGTCGCCGTTCTTGTAGACCCGGTGGCCGAAGCCCATCACCTTTTCCTTGCTCGACAACTTGTTCCGGAGCCAGGCCTCGGCCAGGGCGGGGTCGCCGATCTCGAGCATGTCGTGCATGACCGCCTCGTTCGCCCCGCCGTGCAGGGGACCTTTGAGCGCACCGATGGCGGCGGTGACCGCGCTGTAGATGTCCGACCGGGTGGAGGTGACCACGCGGGCGGCGAAGGTGGAGGCGTTGAAGCTGTGCTCGGCGTAGAGGATCAGCGATATCTCGAAGGCCCGCACCAGTTTCGGCGCGGGCACCGCGCCGAAACACATGGTCAGGAAGTTCTCGGCGAAGCCCAGGTGTGAGTGCGGCGCGATGGGATCCAGGCCGTGCCGGCGGCGGTGGTCGGCGGCGATGATGGTGGGCAGCACGGCCATCATGCGTAATGCCTTGGCGCGGTTGGCCTTCGGCGAGTTGTCGTCCTCGGCCGGATCCTCCGCGCCGAGGTAGCTGATCGCGGTGCGCACCACGTCCATCGGGTGGCAGTTCTCCGGCAGTTTGTGCACCAGCGCCAGCAGCGACCGGTCGGCCCGACGGGCCGCCCGCTCCTGTTGCAGGAACCGCTCCAGCTGGGCGTCGGTGGGCAGTTCGCCGTACCACAACAGGTAGGCGACCTGTTCGAAACCGCAGTGCGCCGCCAGATCCTGGACCGCGTAGCCGCGATAGGTCAGCGAGTTGGTTTCCGGCACCACCTTGGAGATCGCGGTGGTATCGACGACGACGCCGGCGAGACCCCGGTAGATGGTCTGGATCTCCGTCATCACTGGTTCCTTCCCAGGGTGAAATTGAAGATGTCGGAATCGAATTCGTTGTAGCGCTCGTAGTCGAGGAGCTCGTAGAGGCGGCTGCGGTGCTGCATACGGTCCAGCAGTCCGGACTGGGTGCCGGTGGCCGCGATCTCCCGCAGCCCGGTCTCGGCCGCGAACATGGCCAGCCGCAGCGTGGTGACCGGGTAGATGACGGCGTTGTAGCCGATCGATTCCAGCGTGGACGCCGGAATCAGGTCGGACTTGCCGAACTCGGTCATATTGGCCAGCAGGGGAATCGAGACGGCGGCCCGGAACTTCTCGAAGTCGGCCGGGGTGTGCAGCGCCTCGGTGAAGATCAGGTCCG
Source organism: Nocardia sp. NPDC005746 (assembly GCF_040630785.1). Taxonomy (NCBI): domain Bacteria; kingdom Bacillati; phylum Actinomycetota; class Actinomycetes; order Mycobacteriales; family Nocardiaceae; genus Nocardia; species Nocardia sp. NPDC005746. Next base: position 125,300 of record NZ_JBEXYE010000014.1, on the reverse strand, counting down.
CACCGGCGTCGGCGTAGGCCCGGGCCCGGTCGACGGCGGCGTCGAGGCCCTCGATCCCGGCCGCGTCGGTGCGCGCGCAGATCACGAGATTCGGGTCACGCCGGGCGGATACGGCCGCGCGCAGGCGGCGCGTCATCTCCTCGACCGGAACCACCGCCTTGCCGTCGAGGTGGCCGCAGCGCTTCGGATTGACCTGATCCTCGAGGTGCAGCCCGGCGATCCCGGCGTCCTCCATGACGGTGACGGTGCGGGCGGCGCTCATCGGCTCCCCGAATCCGGTGTCGGCGTCGATGAGGACGGGCAGGTCGGTGACCCGTGCGATCTGCTGCCCGCGCCCGGACACCTCGGTCAGGGTGGTCAGCCCGATATCGGGCAGGCCCAGATCGGCGGACAGCACCGCGCCCGAGACGTAGACCCCTTCGAAGCCGATCTCCTGGATCAGCTTGGCCGTCAAGGGATTGAACGCCCCCGGGAACCGCTGGATCGTGCCCGACGTCAGGCCCGCCCGGAACGCGGCGCGCTTGTCGGCGGCCGCGGTGGCCGCGGCGATCAGGCCGGTCATCGGAACAGGCCCTGCGGCGAGCGGGGCGCGCGGGCGAGCACGTCCGGCGCGACGGTGACCGTGAGTTCCGGCAGCTCACCGGCGGACAGCTCGCCCGCACGCTGGACCACCTCGAGGAAGCGATCCTGCTCGGCGGGTTCCACGACGCCTTCGGCGAGGGTGCGGAACTTCGCGATGTACTGGTCGCGGTCGAAGGGCCGTGCGCCCAGGGGATGTGCGTCGGCGACGGCCAGTTCGTCGACGATGACTTCGCCACTCTTCAACGTGATCTCGGCGCGGGCGCCGAACGCCTTCTCGCTCGGGTCGGTGGAGTGGTAGCGCCGCGTCCACTCCGAATCCTCGGCGGTGGAGATCTTGTTCCACAGCGTGATGGTGTCCGGGCGTCGCGCGCGCCCGGGCGCGTAGGAGCGCTCGTGGTGCCAGGCGCCGTCCTGGAGAGCGACCGCGAAGATGTACATGATCGAGTGGTCGAGGGTTTCGCGAGAAGCCCCGGGGTCGAACTTCTGTGGATCGCCCGACCCGGTGCCGATCACGTAGTGGGTGTGGTGGCTGGTGTGCAGCACGATCGTGGCGATCTGATCCAGGTCGCCGATCCGTTCGCGCATCCGGCACGCGAGGTCGATGGGGGCCTGGCTCTGGTACTCGGCCGAGTGCTCCTTGGTGTAGGTGTCGAGGATGCCGCGCTTGGGTTCGCCGGGTCCGGGCAGCGGCACCGAGTACTCCGCGTCCGGACCGCCCAGCAGCCAGGCGATCACGCCGTCCTCGCCCTCCCAGATCGGCGCCGGCGCACCCTCACCGCGCATCGCGCGATCCACCGCCTCCACGGCCATCTTCCCGGCGAAGGCGGGGGCGTAGGCCTTCCAGCTGGAGATCTCGCCCTTGCGGGACTGCCGGGTGGCGGTCGTGGTGTGCAGGGCCTGGCCGATGGCCTGGTAGATGATCTCGGCATCCAGTCCGAGCAGCGTGCCGATCCCGGCGGCGGCCGACGGACCCAGGTGCGCGACGTGGTCGATCTTGTGCTCGTGCAGGCAGATCGCGCGGACCAGATCGACCTGGATCTCGTAACCCGTTGCCAGACCGCGAATCAGGTCACGGCCGCCGCGCCCGGTGTGCTGGGCGACGGCGAGGATCGGCGGGATGTTGTCGCCCGGGTGCGAGTACTCCGCGGCCAGGAAGGTGTCGTGGAAGTCGAGCTCACGCACCGCGACTCCATTGGCCCAGGCCGCCCATTCCGGCGAGTAGGAGCCGGGCGCGCCGAAAACGGTCGCGCCCGGTGCGTACGGATGCGCCAGGGCCTGGGCGCGGGCATTGGCGACGGGACGACGGGTGATGGAGGCCGCCGCGACCGCCGCGTTGTCGATGAGCCGATTGACGATCATCCGCTCGACCTCGGGGGCGACCTCCACCGGATCGGCGGCGACCTCGGCGATCCGCCAGGCGAGGTGTTCCGCGCGGGGGAAACGCTCCGCGGAGCGGTGGGTGCGGACCAGATGGTTCTTCATATTTCGCACGGTACACAGCAGGCATGAGCCGGAAAATCCCTTGCAGAAGCCTATTTTTGCGGAACAGGAACCCTGATTCGGTGAAAGTTGTGAAAGCTCGGATTGCTAGATTGAGCGCATGCAGAAGATGTACGCGGGCGCGCGCCTGCGCGCCTTGCGGGAGCGCCGGGGCCTGTCGCAGTCCGCACTGGCCAAGACGCTCGAACTCTCGGTCAGCTACATCAATCAGCTCGAGCACGACCAGCGCCCGCTGACCGTGCCGGTACTGCTGCGCCTGAACGCCCGCTTCGACCTGGACATGGGCTTCTTCGCCGCCGACGTCGACGCCCGGCTGATCGCCGACCTGCAGGACGTGTTCGCCGAGGATCCCGAGGGCGCCGACATCACGACCGCCGAGATCGACGACCTGGTGGCCCGGGTCCCGGCGGCCGCGCGGGTGCTGGTCGGCCTGCACCGTCGCCTGCGCGGCGCCACCGAGCAGATGGAACGCGTCTCCGCCGGAATCGACGGCGACGCGGGCGAATCCGCCGCCGCCATGCCCTACGAGGACGTCCGCGACTACTTCTACGACCGGCGCAACCACATCCCCGAGCTCGACACCGCCGCCGAGCAGCTGTTCGACCGCAATGGCCTGAGTCTCGGCGGACTCGACCTGCAGCTGACCCGGTTGCTGCGCGAGCAGCACGGCATCGCGGTCCTCATCCGCACCGACGATCCCAGCGATCCGGGCCCCAAACGGGTTTTCGACCCCGACAGCCGCGTGCTGACCCTGGCGCGGCGGCTCACCGCCGGTCAACGCGCGTTCCAATTGGCCACGCAGCTCGCGTTTCTCACCCAGGCCGAGGTGATCGCCGACCTGATCGACGCGGCCGACACCATGCCCGAGAATTCGCGCGGCCTGCTGCGCACCGGGCTCGCCAACTACTTCGCCGGAGCCCTGATCCTGCCCTACACCCGCTTCTGGGACGCGGCCGAATCCCTGCGCTACGACATCGAACTGCTGGCCGCCACCTTCGAGGTCGGCTTCGAGACCGTCTGCCACCGCCTGTCGACCCTGCAGCGGCCCGGCAAGCGCGGGGTGCCGTTCTTCTTCGTCCGCACCGATCGCGCCGGGAACATCTCGAAACGCCAGTCCGCCACCGCGTTCCACTTCTCCCGGGTGGGCGGCAGCTGCCCGCTGTGGGTGGTGCACGACGCGTTCTCCACACCGGGCAGCATCCGAACCCAGATCGCCCGGATGCCCGACGGCCGCAACTACCTGTGGCTGGCGCGCACCACCGACGAGAAGACGCCCGGATACCTGTCCCCCACCCGGGATTTCGCCATCGGGCTGGGCTGCGACCTGACCTACGCGGACAAGCTGGTGTACTCGCACGGCCTGCCCGTCGACGACCCGCGCACGGCGGTGCCGATCGGCGCGGGCTGCAAGGTCTGCGAGCGCACCGACTGCGCACAGCGCGCGTTCCCGCAGTTGGGACGCCCGATCCGGGTGGACGACAACAGTTCCCGGACCATCCCTTACGCGCCGATCACCTGACCGGACGGCCGGGGCGCACCGCGTTCGTTCGCACGGAACACGGCGCGGCACGCCCCGGTTCTCGGCTACCGCAACGCGTGCGCGGCGGCCACGAGATTGCGCAGTGACTCGGTCACCTCGGCGGTGCCCCGCGTCTTGAGACCGCAGTCGGGGTTGACCCAGAGCCGTTCGGCCGGAACCACTTTCAGTGCCCGGGTCAGCGCCTCCTCGATCTCCCGGACGCCGGGCACGCGCGGCGAGTGGATGTCGTACACGCCCGGCCCCACACCCAGGTCGAAGCCCGCCGCGTTGAGGTCGCCGAGCACCTCCATGTGCGAGCGCGCCGCCTCGATGGAGGTGACATCGGCATCCAATCCCGCTATCGCGCCGATGATCTCACCGAATTCCGAATAGCAGAGGTGGGTGTGGATCTGGGTGCCGTCGGCGACCCCGGAAGTCGCCAGCCGGAACGCCGTCACCGCCCAGTCCAGGTATTCGGGCTGATCGGCGCGGCGCAGCGGCAGCAGCTCCCGCAAGGCCGGTTCGTCCACCTGGATGATGGCGGTCCCGGCGGCCTCCAGGTCCACCGTCTCGTCCCGGATCGCCAGTGCGAGCTGGCGAGCGGTGGCGGCGAGCGGCTGGTCGTCGCGGACGTAGGACCACGCCAGGATGGTGACCGGCCCGGTGAGCATGCCCTTGACCGGTTTGCCGGTCAGCGACTGCGCGTAGGTGATCCAGTCGACGGTCATGGCCGCCGGCCGGGCCACGTCGCCGAACAGGATCGGCGGACGCACGCAGCGAGTGCCGTAGGACTGCACCCATCCGTTCGCGGTGGCCGCGAAGCCCTCCAGCTGCTCGGCGAAGTACTGCACCATGTCATTGCGTTCGGGCTCGCCGTGCACCAGCACATCGAGACCGATCTCCTCTTGCAGCGCAATGACTTCGGCGATCTCGGCGCGCATGCGAGCGTCGTACTCGGTCCGGTCGATCTCGCCCCGGCGCAGGGCGGCGCGCGCCAGCCGGATACGGCCGGTCTGCGGGTAGGAACCGATGGTCGTGGTCGGCAGCGGCGGCAGGTCCAGCCGCTCCCGCTGCGACCGCCGTCGCTCCGCCGCGGGCGCCCGACGCGCGGCTGCCGCGTCCAGTGCGGCCAGCCGGTCACGCACCGCCGTGTCGCGCAGTCGCGCGTCGGATCGCCGGTCCAGCACCGCCGTTCGCGCGATCTCCAGCTGCTCCGCGACCGCGTCCTGCCCCTCATGCAGGACGGTGGCCAGCAGCCGGATCTCGGCGATCTTCTCGGTCCCGAACGCCAGCCAGGACCGCAGGCGCGGCTCCAGCTCCGGCTCGGCGGCGAGGCTGTACGGAACATGCAGCAGCGAGCAGGAACTCGACACCGCCACGGGCGCGCCACCTGCGGCGAGCGCGGCCGGCCCGGTCAGCGCCCGATCGGGATCGGTGCGCCACACGTTGTACCCGTCGACGACGCCCGCGACGAGCAGCGTCCCGGAAAGCCGCCGCGCCGCGGCGATATCCGCGTCACCACCCGACACCAGATCGACGGCGAGGCCCTCGATCCCGGTGTCCGCCAGCGCCGGCAGCGCCGCGCCCAGCCGGCCGAAGTACGAGGCCACCAGCAGATCGGGCCGCGCGGCGACCGAGGCCAGCCGCTGATACGCCGAACGCACCACTGCCAGTTCGGTGTCCGTCAGGTCGGTGACCAGCACCGGCTCGTCGAGCTGCACCCACCGCGCACCCGCGGCCGCCAGCAGGCCCAGCAGCCGTTCGTACAGCGGCAGCAGATCGGGCAGCCGATCCAGCAGCTCGCTGCCGTCCACCGACTTGGCCAGTTTCAGGAAGGTGACCGGTCCGATGATGACCGGCCGGGCCGGAATGCCCAGCGCCAGAGCCTCTTCCAGTTCCGCGAGCGGCTTGTCCGGGTGCAGGGCGAACCGGGTCGAGGCCGAGAGCTCGGGCACCAGATAGTGGTAGTTGGTGTCGAACCACTTGGTCATCTCGAGCGGCGCGATATCGGCGGTGCCGCGCGCGGCCGCGAAGTAGCGGTCCAGGTCGTCGGCGATGCCGTGCACCCGCTCGGGCAGCGCGCCCAGCAGCACCGCGGTGTCGAGCATCTGGTCGTAGTAGGAGAAGGTGCCCACCGGAACCGAGTCCAGTCCGGCGGCGTGCACCGCCAGCAGTTGCGTGGCGCGCAGGCCACCGGCGAGGCCGTGGAGTGCGGCGGCGTCGATCCGCCCCGCCCAATACGCCTCGATCGCGCGTTTCAGTTCCCGGTTCGGTCCGATGCGGGGCAGCCCCAGCACCGTGGCGGTGAAGGTGTTGTCAGGGTTCAACATTGATGAACTCCACGGTCAGCAGTGATGACCGCCGCCCAATATGAGCGCACGCTGACGGAGCCCATGCATCGACCGTGCCCGGATCCGATCGGCGTAGCGCCCAGTCCACGAGGCGACGACCGCCGGATACGGCGTATCCGGCACGACGGGCAGGTCTTCGGACTCATGGGCATCGACCCGATACTCGGGTCGGCCCCGGCACGAGACCGAGGCGGACCTACCGGCCGTCGCTTCCCAGGCATGCGCCCAGTGCTGATGACGGCGTTCGTTCCCATTCACCGCTGCGGGACAGTCCCGGATTCCCACCGGGTTCCCTCTCACCCGGCGGCGCGCGAGCGCGGCGGCGGGCTTCGACGCCGTCGAATGGGTCAGGGGCTCCTCGACTCCACCTCCGGCGAACCAGTTGCGTTGGCGAATATAGCCCAGCGACACCACGATCCCGGCATCTCACCAGGTGGTCGACCCGGGCAGGCGGATTGACCAGCGGCGATGCCCTTTCGTATGGTTGATCGACGATGTCATGAGGAATCCGGTGCAATGCCGGAACGGTCGCGCCACTGTGAGCAGCCCGGTCTCCCCGCGAGACGGATGCGAGTCAGACCCTCACATCGTCGGTTCGATCGGCAACGGGGACGCGGAATCCCCCTGACTCAAAGGAGTCCTTCGTGGCTACCTCTTTCGCTCCTCGCTCCGGTGTCGGCAGCGGCGCGCTCGCGATCCCGTCCACCGCCCTGTGGCTGGTCGGCACCACCCTGCTGGCCCTGCTGGCCATCTACTTCATCGGCATCGATCAGGGTGCGGTGTCGGTGTTCGGCAGCGACATGCACGTGCACGAGTTCGTGCATGACGGCCGCCATTTCCTCGGTTTCCCCTGCCACTAGCACCGGGAATCGAGTAACCACAATGGAAAAGCGAATCATCGGCCGAGGAGTCCTGCTGGGGGCCCTCGGCGGATCGCTGGCGTTCGTCTTCGCCCGGATCCTGTCCGAGCCGATCATCGACCGCGCCATCGCCTACGAGGGGGGCCGCGACGACGCGCAGATGGCGCTCGACAAGGCCGCCGGCAAGCCCATGGACATGGACCACGGGGCCGAGCTGTTCACCCGCGCGCAGCAGCAGAATGTCGGTCTCGGCTTCGGCGTGATCGTGTTCGGCGCGGCACTGGGCGCGCTGTTCGCGGTCGTCTACTTCCTGGCGCTGCGCAAGGCCGGGAAGATCTCACCGCGGAATCTGGCACTGCTGGTGTCGGGCGGCATGTTCCTGGCGCTGTACGCGGTGCCGTTCCTGAAGTACCCGGCCAACCCGCCATCCGTCGGGAATCCGGACACCATCGAGGAGCGCACGGCCCTGTACGTGGGCCTGATCGTGATCACCGCGGTCGCGTTGGTGACCGCGATCTGGCTGGGCCGCAGACTGACCGCGCGCCTGGACAATTGGACCGCGTCGGTCGCCGCCGCGGCGGGTTTCGTGGTGGTGATGGGCGCGCTGCTGGCGCTGCTGCCGTCGTTCTCCGAAGCGCCGGGACCGTTGCAGGACGCGTCCGGCACGATCGTCTTCCCGGGCTTCCCCGCCGACGACCTGTACCACTTCCGGCTGTACGCGTTCGCCGCCCAGCTCATGGTGTGGGCGGTCATCGGGGTCGGCTTCGCCTGGCTGGCGCCGCGCCTGCTCGGCGACCGCGCCCCGGCCGCGCCCGCCGTGGCGGCATGAGCGCGGTCACCCGTCTGACCCTGGTGACGCACGCGATCACCGATGCCGTGCAGTCCGCCCGCTTCCCGGCCGATGAACCGCTCAACCCGCTCGGGTCGCGGTCGGCCGAGCAGGCGGGCGGGCTGCCCGGCCCGGCGCCCGCGACGGTGCTCCACGCACCGGAGCTGCGGGCCGAACAGACCTGTCGGGCCCTGGGATTCACCGGGACCCCGGAGCCCGCGCTGCGCGATCTGGACCATGGCGACTGGGCCGGGAAGACGATGGACGACCTCGCGCCCGAGCAGCTGATGGGCTGGCTCACCGATCCGGGCTTCCGCGATCACGGCGGCGAATCGATCACCGGGTTGATCGACCGCGTCGGCGACTGGCTGCGGGGCCTGGCCGGGCGCGGCGACCGGATCGTCGCGGTGACGCACCCCGCGATCGTCCGGGCCGCCGTGCTGCGCACTCTCAACGCTCCCCCGGAGTCGTTCTGGCGCCTCGACATTCCGCCGCTGAGCGCCACCACCCTGAACCACCGCGCCCCGGCCTGGACGCTGCGCGCGACCGCGCTCGAGTTGGCGTCCTGAATCAGCCCGCGCCGGCGTTCCGAATCGTCAGGCGTGCGGCGGGAACTGGCCGTCCGCCTTCACCTTGGTGCCGTCGAGGGTGAAGGTGACGACGCTGGGACCGCCCTGCGGGCAGCACATGGGATCGCTGTTGTCGAGCCAGCGGTAGGTCAGCTGCAGCGAGTTCCGCGTCTTTCCGGTGACCAGCGTGTACATGTACGGATCGGAGGTGGCGGTGCCCAGATAGGTGCCGCCGGTGAAGAACAACACGTGGGTGTACGGGTGATTGGTGTTGGAGTTCACCGTCATCCACGACAGCACACCGTCGCAGCCGGAGGCCAGCTCCACCTGGCTCGCCTCACCGGTCTGCCAGCCGCCCACCGGCGGCGGAGACAGCAGCGCGATGGCGGCCCGGGCCAGATCGGAGTTGATGTCGAAGCACAGCCCGTGCCCGCTCCCGGCGGGTGCGGTGCCCGGCTGCTGCGGCGCGGACGTCGGCGCGGGACTCCCCGCCGCGGTGGTGGCCGGGCCGCCGGGGACGGTCGCCCCCGGACCGGCGGGGCTGGTCGTCACCGGGCCGGTCGACGACCCCGGATCGCACGCGGTGGTCACCGCCACCACGGCGGCCGCCATCGCGAGCAGAGCCGCTGACCTGGTCTTCACGAGTCCTCCCCGAGTACGCTTCACGCCCTCATCATCGGCCGCGTGAGCAGCGGCGTTATCGAGAACCGCTGTGCGAGAATGCGGCATGAGCATCAAGATCGACGCGCTCGATTCCGCGCTGCTCCGGGAACTGGCGGCCGATCCGCGGGTGCCGATCCTGGAATTGGCGCAACGGCTCGGGATCGCGCGGAACACCGTGCAGGCGCGGATGAAACGGCTGGAGGCGGCCGGGGTGGTCCGGGGGTATCCGCCGGACGTGGATCTCGAGGCCATCGGATTCGCGGTGCACGCCTTCCTCGGCATCGAACTGGACCAGAACAAGATGAACGACATTGTGGAGTCGTTGCGCGCGTTCCCGAACGTGCTCGAGGTGCACGCCACCACCGGGCGCGGCGACCTGCTGGTCCGGGTGGCGGCCCGGTCGCAGCCGGATCTGCTCGGCGTCATCCAGCGGGTGCACGCCATCACCGGCGTCAAGCACACCGAGACCATGCTGGCGCTGGCGACGCCGATCGAATACCGGTCGCTGCCGCTCGTCGAGCATCTGACCAGTCACCCGGCCTCCGACTGACCAGAATGCTGCGCACATCATAGTGTTCCAGATCACTTTTGAGCAGTCTGATCAACTTTTCGCCCGACTGTTGACACAGATCACCCTTCACGGCAGATTTCGCAGCACCGATCGCTTGGTCCCTTCGTTGCAGCTCACAATCTGAGCTGTGGAGAGTGTGGTGACTGTTCATGACCGACGTTGCCTGCGCGCCTGCACCACAGGCCGAACCGGCTACGCCCTACGACCTCGCCGACCGCTACCGGTCGGGTGCGGGTCCGGTCCTCCTCACCGGCGTGCAGGCCATCGCCCGCCTGCTGGTGGAACAGCATGTGCGGGATATGCGCGCCGGTCACCGGGTCGCGACCTTCGTGTCCGGGTATCAGGGCAGCCCGCTGGGCGGCGTCGACAAGATGCTGCTCGGCATGCCGACCGTGCTGACCGAACACGACATCGCCTTCGTGCCCGGCTTCAACGAGGAGCTCGCGGCCACCGCGGTGTGGGGTAGCCAGGCCGACCTGCCCACCGGGACGCCGACCCACGACGGCGTGGTCGGCGTCTGGTACGGCAAGGGCCCCGGCGTGGACCGGGCCACCGACGCCATCCGGCACGCGAACATGTACGGGGTCAATCCGCGCGGCGGCGTGCTGCTGCTGGTCGGCGACGACCCGGCCTCGAAGTCCTCGACCGTGCCCGCGGTGAGCGAACGATCCCTGGCCGCCATGGGTGTGCCGGTGCTGTTCCCGCGCAACGCCCGCGAGATCATCACCATGGGGATGCAGGGCATCGCGCTGTCGCGGGCCTCGGGGTGCATCGTGGCGCTGAAGATCGTGGCCGATGTCGCCGACGGGGCCTGGACGGTGGACGGCTCGGTCGCGAACCTGCCCATCGCGGTGCCCGAAGTGCAGTGGGAGGGCAAGACTTTCGCCTACCGGCAGCGGCCCATGGCGGCTCCCGCCGACAGCGTGCTCGCCGAGGCCGATCTGTACGGGCCGCGCTGGGCCACCGTGCGCGCCTTCGGCGCCGCCAATGACCTCGATGTCATCGAGGTCGATCCGATCCACGCGCGGATCGGGATCGCGGCCACCGGCACCACCTTCGACGCGGTCCGGCAGGGCCTGCACGATCTCGGCGTCGACGAGGCGGCCATGCACCGGGCAGGAATCCGCCTGCTGCGCATCGGCATGCCGTATCCCGTTGGCGCGCAGCGGGTCACGGAGTTCGCGCGTGGACTTGAACAGATCATCGTGGTGGAGGACAAGACCGCCTTCGTCGAGACCCAGATCCGCGAGATCCTGTACGGCGCCGCCGACGCCCCGCGCATCCTCGGCAAGCTGGACGGGAACGGGCTGCCGCTCATGCCGTTCGACGGCGAGCTGACCGCCGGCCGCCTGCTCGGCCCGCTGCGCCGGGTGCTGCGCGAGCACGTCGAGCTGAAGAAGGCGCCGCCCCCGGCGCTTTCGCTGGAGGCGCTGTCCGCCAAGCGCACCCCGTACTTCTGCAGCGGCTGCCCGCACAACCGCTCCACCGCGCTGCCCGAGGGGTCCATCGGCGGCGGCGGCATCGGCTGCCACACCCTGGTCACCCTGTCCGGGCGCGGCGACAGCGCGGTCACCGGCCTCACCCAGATGGGCGGCGAGGGCAGCCAGTGGATCGGGCAGGCCCCGTTCACCGATGTGCCGCACCTGTTCCAGAACATCGGCGACGGCACCTTCTTCCACTCCGGGCAGCTGGCCGTGCAGGCGTGTGTGGCGGCGGGGGTGAACATCACCTACAAGCTGCTCTACAACGAGGTCGTCGCCATGACCGGCGCGCAGGACGTGGAGGGCGGGCTGACGGTCGCCAAACTCACCCACAAGCTGACCATGGAAGGGGTCAGGCAGATCATCATCTGCGCCGACGATCCCAAGCGGCACAACAAGAAGGCGCTCGCCAAGGGCACGCTGCTGTGGCATCGGGACCGGCTCGACGAGGCACAGAAACTGCTGCGCGAGGTCAAGGGCGTGACCGTGCTGATCTACGACCAGCATTGCGCCGCCGACGCGCGACGGCAGCGCAAGCGCGGCACGCTGCCGGTGCGCAATACCCGCGTGGTGATCAACGAGGCGGTGTGTGAGGGCTGCGGCGACTGCGGCACCAAGTCCAACTGCCTGTCGGTGCAGCCGGTGGAGACCGAGTTCGGGCGCAAGACGCGCATCGACCAGACCTCGTGCAATACCGACTACAGCTGCCTGGACGGGGACTGCCCGTCCTTCGTGACGGTGGAGCTGCGGCCGGATGCCAAGGGCGGCAAGGGCTCCCGGCGCGTCCGCGGCCTGCGCCGCAAGCCGGCCGAACCGCCCGTCGTGGCCGATCCTGGGCTCGGCGCCCCGCCGGGCACGCAGAACGTGCTCATCGCGGGTATCGGTGGCACCGGCATCGTGACGGTCAACCAGGTGCTGGCCACGGCCGCGCTGCGCGCCGGGTACGCGGTCGAGAGCCTCGATCAGATCGGGCTGAGCCAGAAGGCCGGGCCGGTGCTGTCGCATCTGCGCTTCTCCACCACGGAATTGGAGCCGTCGAACCGGCTCACCCCCGGCAGCGCCGACTGCATCATGGCCATCGACCTGCTGACCGCCGCCGACCCCAAGAACCTCCAGTACGGCGACCCGAACGGGACCGTGGTCGTCGCCTCGACCAGCAAGACCCCGACCGGCGACATGGTCTACGACAAGTCGGTCGCCTACCCCGAGACCGGGCCGCTGCTGGATCGGCTGGCGGCGGTGTCGGATTCGCAGGTCGACTTCGACGCCCTGGCCGCCGCGCAACACCTGTTCGGCACTACCGCCTCAGCCAACTTCCTGATGGTCGGCGCGGCCTTCCAGACCGGTGGCCTGCGGCTGCCCGCCGCGGCGATCGAGGAGGCGATCGGCATCAACGGTGTCGCGGTGTCGGCCAATATCGCGGCCTTCCGCTGGGGCCGGGTGGCCATCGCCGATCCGGCCGCGTTCGCGGCGGCCACCGATTCCGGTGCGGCACAGCGCGCTCCACGGGTCGCGCCCGCCGAGCTGCTGGCGGGCACCGGCTTCGACGGCGAGGTCCGGCGACTGGTGGAACTGCGCGCCGCCGAGCTGATCGACTACCAGAACGCCAAGGTCGCCCAGCGCTACATCGACACCGTCCAGGCCACGTGGACCGCGGAGCGCGCGGTCACCGAGCGCACCGAGTTCACCGAGGCCGTGGCGCGTGGACTGTTCAAGTTCACCGCCTACAAGGACGAGTACGAGGTCGCGCGACTGCTGGTCGATCCCGCGTTCCTGGACGAGGTCCAGGCGCAGGTCCCCGGCGGCGAGAACCTCACCTACAAGCTGCACCCGCCGGTGCTGCGCGCGCTGGGCCGCAAGAAGAAGATCGGCCTCGCCCCGAAATCCCATGTGGCCCTGAAGCTGCTCGCCAAGGGCAAGGCGCTGCGCGGCACCAAGCTCGACCCCTTCGGTTACGCCCACGTCCGCAAGGTGGAGCGGGAACTGCTGTCCCACTACACCGGCATGGTGCACCGGCTCGCGGCCGGTCTCACCGTCGACGGGTACGCCACCGCCGTCGCGGCGGCGGCGCTGCCCGATCTCGTCCGCGGCTACGAGGATGTCAAGCTCGGCAATGTCGAGCTCTACCGCGCCCGCCTGCGCGAACTCGGCCTCGACGGCTGACACGTCGCTGCCCGAGCCGGACAGCTCGGGCAGCCTCGGGTGGCGAACCCGGCGTCGACCGCGACCAATTCCACACCAGCCCACAGCAATACGGCGACGATCAGCGACCGTCGCCCGCCCTCGGCGATCCCTGACCACCCCATGGCGCGGGATCGCCACGGCCCGCGCCCACCGGACGCGACCGCCGAACACCGGTCACGGCCGAGCGGCATACCCGCCGCCGACCCTGCCCGACCCGCTGCCACCCGCGTGGCAGTTCCCCGGCCGCCCACCACGCGGCCCCACCCGGCCGCCACGAGCGGCGTCCACGAAAGGAATCGACCGTGACCGCAATGCACACCGAAGCAGGGGTTTTCGGCCGCTCGCACGAACTGAGCGCCCGGCGGCACGAGCAGGTGGTGTTCTGCGAGGACGACCGCAGCGGGCTCAAGGCGATCATCGCGATCCACTCGACCGCGCTCGGCCCGGCGCTGGGCGGCACCCGGATGTACCCGTACGCCTCCGAGGCGGCCGCGCTGGACGATGTGCTGCGGCTGTCGTGGGGCATGACCTACAAGGCCGCGGCCGCCGGGGTGGATCTGGGCGGCGGCAAGGCCGTCATCATCGGCGATCCGGCGCTGGACAAGAGCGAGGAGCTGTTCGCCGCCTACGCGCGCTTCGTGGAATCCCTCGGCGGGCGGTACATCACGGCCGGTGACGTGGGCACCAACACCGACGACCTGGACGCGATCGGCCGCTACACCGGCTACGTCACCGGCCGCAGCACCGCGGCGGGCGGGTCCGGCGACAGCGCCCGGCTCACCGCCCTGGGCGTGTTCAACGCGATGCGCGCCGGAGCCGAATCCGTGTGGGGCGCACCGACGCTGGCGGGCCGCACGGTCGGCGTCGAGGGCGTCGGCAAGGTCGGCCGCGAACTGATCCAGCTGCTGCTGGCCGACGGCGCGGAGGTCTGCGCGACCGACGTGAACACGGCTGCGCTGGAACGCCTTTCGACCGACCATCCCTCGGTTCGACTGTTGAGCACCGTGTCCACGGCTCCGGTCGACGTCTACGCCCCCTGCGCCCTCGGCGGCACGCTCACCGTGTCGAGCGCCGAGGCCATCGAGGCGAAACTCGTCTGCGGAGCGGCCAACAACCAGTTGGCCACGCCCGCGGTGGAATACGCCCTGAACGAGCGCGGCATCACCTGGGTCCCGGATTTCGTGGCCAATGCCGGTGGGCTGGTTCAGGTGGCCGGTGAGCTGCGGCACGCGGCGCCGGCCGAGGTCGAAGACGCAGTGAGGGGCATCTTCGACCGTTGCCGCGACATCATCGCGGAATCCCAGGCCGAGGGCATCGGCACCGGTGCGGCGGCGAACAGGTTCGCGGAGCGGCGGCTCGACGCCATTCCGCGAGTTCGCTGATCGCGGCACCGAAACTCTTCGGAAAGGAGACGAACAGTGGCGTTCGCGAGCGGAATGTTCCGCACCAAATCGGTCGAGCAATCGATCCGGGATACCGATGAGCCGGATTCCAAACTGCGCAAGGATCTGACCGCGCGGGATCTGACCATCTTCGGGGTCGCCGTGGTCATCGGGGCGGGCATCTTCACGCTCACCGCCCGGACCGCGGGCCAGGTGGCGGGGCCGTCGGTCTCGCTGGCCTTCGTGTTCGCGGCCATCGCGTGCGGGCTGACGGCGTTGTGCTACGCCGAATTCGCCTCGACCGTGCCGGTGGCGGGCAGCGCGTACACGTTCGCGTACGCCACTTTCGGCGAGGTCATCGCCTGGATCATCGGCTGGGATCTGATCCTGGAGTTCGCGCTGGCGGTGTCGGTGGTCGCCAAGGGGTGGTCGCAGTATCTCGGCGAGGTGCTGCACGGGGTGGTGAGCCCGGTCGCGCACGTCGGGTCCATCACCTTCGACTGGGGCGCGGTGGTGATCATCGCCGTGGTGGGCACGCTGCTGGCGACCGGCACCAAGCTGTCCTCGCGGGTCTCGGCGGTCGCGGTGGCCATCAAGCTGGCCGTGATCGCGCTGGTGCTGGTGGTCGGCGCGACCTACTTCAAGGCCGCCAACCTGACCCCCTACATTCCCCCGGCCCAGCCCTCGGAGCGGTCGGGCGGCGTGCACCAGTCGCTGTTCTCCTTCCTGACCGGTTCCGGCGGAACCAGTTTCGGCTGGTACGGCCTGCTGGCCGCGGCGTCGCTGGTGTTCTTCGCGTTCGTCGGCTTCGACGTGGTGGCCACCACCGCCGAGGAGACCCGCAACCCGCAGCGCGACGTCCCGCGCGGCATCTTCGCCTCGCTGGCCATCGTGACCGTGCTGTACGTGGCGGTCTCGCTGATCCTCACCGGCATGGTCCCCTACACCGAGCTCGCGAGCGGGAACGCCACGCTGGCAACCGCTTTCGCCATCCACGGCGCGACCTGGGTGAAGAACATCATCTCCATCGGCGCGCTGGCGGGCCTGTCCACCGTCGTCATGGTCATGTTCCTTGGCCAGACCCGGGTCCTGTTCGCGATGGCCCGCGACGGCCTGCTCCCCCGCGGCCTGGCCCACACCGGCAAGCACGGCACCCCGGTCCGCCTGACCGTCCTCGTCGGCGTCGTGTGCGCCCTGCTCGCCGGTTTCGTGGACTTCGGCACCCTCGAGGAAATGGTCAACATCGGCACCCTGGTGGCCTTCGTCCTGGTCTCTCTGGGCGTTCCGATCCTGCGCCGCACACGCCCGGATCTGAAGCGTGGCTTCCGCGTCCCCTTGGTTCCCCTCATCCCCATCCTGGCCGCCCTGGCCTGCTTGTGGCTGATGCTGAACCTGTCCATCGAGACCTGGATCCGCTTCGTCATCTGGATGGCCCTGGGCGTCGTCATCTACTTCGCCTACAGCCGTTCGCATTCCGTGCTCGGCAAGCGGAAAGCGCCTGCCCCGGAATCGATCCCCACCCGAGAGCCGGATCCCGTTCCCTAGATCTGCACCCCTTCGGTGAAGAACCGGCTGTTCACGAGGACGAACTGCTCCTGCTCGGGGGGCAGGTCGTCCTCGTAGTGGATCGCCTCGACGGGGCAGACCGGTTCACAGGCCGCGCAGTCGATGCACTCGTCGGGGTTGATGTAGGCCATCCGCTCACCGACCACGATGCAGTCGATCGGGCATTCCTCGATGCATGCCTTGTCCAGAACGTCCACGCAGTCCGCGCCGATCACGAATGTCATGTGCTGATCCTGCGGCCGTTTCCCGTGGTCAGGTAGCGCCCGAATGCCGATCACGTCATAAGCTGTCCTTATGATCCTGCCGCCCGGTACGCCCGACCTGGACGTGCTGGCCCTGCTGGTCTCGGTCGCGGAACTGGGCAGTCTCGGCGCGGCCGCGCGGCGGCACGGCATCAGCCAGCCCGCCGCCAGTATGCGGATCAGCGCTCTGGAGCGGCGGCTCGGGTTGCGGCTGCTGGATCGCGGGCGCACGGGATCGGTGCTCACCGATGCCGGGCAGGCGGTAGTCGAGCTGGGCCGCCCGGTGCTCGCGGCCGCGCTGGCGCTGACCGATGGCATCACCGCCCTGCACCGCGCGGAGCGGCCGAGCCTGCGCCTCGTGGCTTCGACGACCATCGCCGACCACCGGATTCCGCACTGGCTGACCGCGCTGCGCAAGATCCACCCGGAGCTGGCGGTGGTCCTGGATGTGGCCAACTCGCGCCAGGTGACGGCGGCGGTCGGCGACCGCGAGGCCGAGCTCGGGTTCGTCGAAGGACCGCATCCGCCACCGGGATTGGGCAGCCGGGTGCTCGCCGCGGACGAGCTGGTGGTGGTCGTCGCGCCGAGTCACCGGTGGGCCGCCCGCCGCCGACCGCTGACGGCGCGCGAACTCGCCGACACCCCGCTGCTGTGGCGCGAACGCGGCTCGGGCACCCGGGACACGGTGTGGGAGACCCTCGAGATGCACGGGACACCGGCCCCGCCGGCGGCCGAACTCGGTTCCGCGGCCGCGATTCTCGCGACCGCTCGCAGCGGGGCGGCCCCGGCGGTGGTGAGCCGGCTGATCGTGGCGCACGAACTCCGTGCGGGCACGCTGCGCGCCGTTCCACTGGCCGAATCGACGCCGTTGACCAGGAAATTCCGGGCCATCTGGCATCGGCGCACGCCGCCCACCGGTCCGGCCGCCGACCTGGTCCATCTGGCCGCCCGCATCGAAGCGGCTCGGACGCAACGGCATTGAACACGCGCAGGCCCCGCCGCGGAATCAGCCGCGGCGGGGCATCGCCCGGGTCGGACTACATGGAATCGGTGAGGTCCGCGACCGCCGCGCCGGCGGCATTGGTCTGGACCGAGGCGATGCCCTTCTTCGCCGCGTCCTTGCTCGCGTACGCCTGGCTCTGCGCGATAACCTCGCCGTTGCCGGCCTTCAGCCGCCACCGGAACTTGTCGGTCGCATCAGCGAACAGCTCGAACTTGCCTGACATGACTACCTCGTTCCACGCCTGGAAAGTGCATCTGACACGCATCAGGGTATGGGCAGGAATGCCGAACGGTCGGAATGGACATGCGGAGGGTTTGTCGTACACCGTCTAATGGGTCGGACGTGGGCTGATACGTTGACGAGGTGACCCGAATGCAGGATGCGACAGCGGTAGATCAGGCGGCCTCGGAGGACGAGGCCGGGACCAGGGCGTACTTCCTCGCGCTGGAGTCCCAGCGCGACGGATTCGAGCGATACCGGGCCACCGCGTCCACGGTGAGCGTGTGGGCGGCAACCATGCAGCACGGCGCACCGCCCTCGGCACTGCTGGCCCGCGCGGTGGAACGGTGCGCGCCCCGGGAGGGCACCCGGATCGCGCGGCTGACCATGGAGATCCTCGGCCCGATTCCGGTGGGAGAGATCGAGGTTCGGGCCTGGATCGAGCGGCCGGGCAAGCGGGTCGAGCTGGTGGCGGCCGAACTGGTCGCGCCGCAGCCGGACGGCAGCGCCCGCGTGGTGGCCAAGGCCGCGGCCTGGCGGATCGCCACCACGGACACCTCCCCGGTGGCGCACACCGCCGATGCCCCGCTGCCGCCCGTGCCGGAGGAGGGCAGGGTCAGCTGGGGCCTGCCCGCCGGCTGGGACGTCGGCTACGTGAAGTCGGTGGACCTGCGCGGCGTGGCGAGCGACGACATCACCCGGCGGGTGTGGGTCAAGCCCCGCGTCGAGGTGGTCGAGGGCGAGGAGATCTCACCCCTGGTGCGCGTGTTCTCGGTCGCGGACGTCGCCAATGGCGTTGGCGCGCGGCTGGATCCGTTGCGATACACCTTCCTCAATACCGACCTGACCATCGACCTGTTCCGGCTGCCGGTCGGCGAGTGGATCGGCCTGGCCGTGGAGACCTCGATCGGACCCGACGGGGTCGGCCTGTGCTCGACCGTGCTGCACGACCAGCAGGGCCCGATCGGGCGCTGCCTGCAGATCCTCGAGGTGCGCGCCCGGGCCTGACCACCCGGCGATAAGGAAACCTATATCGTCGACGGGATGGACCCGCTGCGTCAGCTGCGCTACTTCATCGCCGTCGCCGAGGAGTTGCACTTCGGCCGCGCGGCCGAGCGGCTGCGGATCGCCCAGCCCGCGCTGAGCCAGCGCATCCGCAAGCTGGAGAGCGAGCTCGGCGCGCGGCTGCTCGACCGCGACAGCCGCCGCGTGGAGCTCACCGAGGCCGGGCAGATCCTGCTGGTCGAGGCGCGCGACCTGATCGCCCGCTGGGAACGCGCGAAATCGCTGGTCGACAAGGCCCACCGCGGCGAGGTCGACGCGCTGCGGGTGGGCGTCCCGCCCGAACTGGCGGGCCGGGTGCTCGCCGCCATGCTGACCGCGTTCGAGAACCGCCAGGTGCGGGTGGACCTGCAGGAGCTGACCACCGCCGAACAGGTCCGCCTGCTCGGCGAGCGGGAACTGGACGCGGGCCTGCTGCAATATCCGGCGGAGACGCCCGGCCTCGAATCCGGCCCGGCCGTGGAGACCCCGCTCGGCGTGGTGCTGCCCCGGGATTCCGTACTGGCCCAGCGGACTTCACTCACCCTGGCCGACCTGAGCGGGCACGGCCTGGTGATCTTCCCGCGCGCCGCCGCCCCCGGCCTCTACGACGCCACCCTGCGCACCTGCTGGGAGCACGGCTTCCACCCCGCCTCGGTGCAGCACGCGGTCAATCCGGAATTCGTGCTCGGCATGGTGCTGTCGGGCCGCGGCGTCGCCTTCGACACCGGCCTGGTGGCGCAGAAGGAGCCGCGGGTGGTGTGGCGGCCGCTGCCGGAGGGCACGCTGAGCTGGCGACTCGCCCTGACCTGGCCCGCCGCCGCCCCGCATCCGCTGGTGCGGGAATTCGCCGAGCTCATCGTGTCGGTGGTGCGGGGCGACGGCGTGGCGCCCCCGGCCCCGCTTCAGGACGCGCCGCAGCGCCGCCCGTGGGATGTGGTCGCGGGCAGGCAGTGATCGATGCGCTCGATGGCCGTCAGCGCGGCGGTCCCGATCGCCCGGTCCACCCCGGGCTGCCGTCCCGCCAGATTGTGTGACACCGTGAAAACCGCTACGGCGTAACGGCTTCCGTCCGGATACTCGACGACTCCGATCTCGTTGCGGATGCCCGGCAGCGTCCCGGTCTTGGACCAGATGTCGGTCCCGGGCGGGAACGCCGACGGCAGCCGATGCCCGTACACCTGCTGGCGCATGAGATCGCGCACGAACCGGCACGCCTCGGGCGGGCCCGCCAGGTCGCGGCCGATGAGCGTCAGCAGGCGTGTCATGTCCCGGGCGGTCCCGGCGGTGGTGCGCAGCGGATCCACCGCCCGGCTGCCGAACACCTCCTCGGGACTGGATTCGGGATAGCGCCGGGCGAATTCGAGCAGGTCGCGCGCGCCGATGTCCTCGGCCATCAGGTACAGGATGTCGCGGATCGAGCCCATCACCCGGGTGTCGGCGAGCCCGAGTTCGCGGACCAGGGAGCGGACGTTGTCGAGGCCGACGCGGTCGAACAGCAGGTCCGCGGCGGTGTTGTCGCTGACCGTGAGCGCGAAATAGGCGGCGTCGCGCAGGCTGTATTCGACATCGTCGTGGCAGCCCGCCGACCCCACCCCGCCCAGCCGGTCCGCGGCCGTGGCGCGCACCCGGTCCGCGGGATCGAGCTGCCCCGCCGCGACCTGCCGCGCGAACTCCAGCACCAGCGGCACCTTCACCACCGAGGACAGCACCACCGGTTCGTCGGCGGCCCAGCCGAATTCGCCGTCGCAGTCGAGACAGCGGGCGTGCACGCGGCCTTCGACACCGGCCGCCCCGAAGATCGCTTCCACTCCCCCAGCATTCCCGGCGATCGGATCGGGCCGTCAACCGCCCGCGACTTCGCGATCCCGTGGGCCTTGCGCTGCGACGATAAGGAAACGCTTATCGGTTCTCACCCGTGTTGGTCTTGGACACCGGGTGGTGATCCGTGTTGGGGTGGCAGTCATGGCAGCTTTCAGCAGGAGGGCAAGCACCGGTATCTGTGTCGCGGCCGTACTGGTGGCGGCGACCGGGTGCTCGGGATCGGATCCCACGTCCGGATTGTCCAAGACCGTCGACGCCTTCGCCGACGCGCTGACCCGCGACGACGTCCCGGCCGCCGCGACCGCGACCAGCGATCCCGCCACCGCCTCGACCACCCTGGGAACGCTGTACGACAACCTCGGCAAACAGGTGCGTTTCGAGGCGAGCAAGGTCGAGAAGACCGACGACGGCGGCACCTTCACCCTCGCCGCCACCTGGAAGCTGGGCAAGGACGGCAAGAACGAGTGGACCTACACCACCGCGGGCCGCGCCGAACGCTCCAGCGGTGACTGGAAGATCCGCTGGGACCCGGCCACCATCGCGCCCGGCCTGAACATCGGCCCGCTGTCCTACGCCGTCGCCTACCCCGACCCGGCCAAGATCCTGGACAGCACCGGCGGCCCGCTGCTCACCCAGCAGGTGGTGACACTGGTGAACGTCGCGCCCGGCGCGGACCCCGCGGCCGTCGCGGCGGCGCTGCGACCGGTTGCGCCCGATATCACGGCCGCGAGCCTGCAGGCGGATCTGGCCGCGGCGCCGGGGAAGCCGGTCACCGCGGTCACCCTCCGCGAATCCGATTACGCCACTGTCCAATCCGCGCTCACCACGCTGGCGAACGTGACGACCGTGCAGCAGACGCGACTATTGGCCGTCGACAAGGCGCTGGCCTCACCGACCTTCGCGGGTCTGTCGGATCTGTGGCAGCAGCGGGCCGACGCCGCCGCCGGATGGGCGGTCCGCGCCCAGGGCAGCGACGGCACGCAGCGGGTCGGCGGCCCGGATCCCCAGCCGGTCACCGATATTCGCACCACCCTCGACGTCGGCCTGCAACGGGCCGCCGAGGCGGCGCTGGCCCCGATCACCACCCCGGCGGCCATCGTGGCGCTGCGACCCTCCACCGGTGACGTGCTGGCCATGGCGCAGAACGCGCCCGCCGACGCGCAGGGCCCGATCGGGTTGACCGGGCTGTATCCGCCGGGCTCCACCTTCAAGACCGTCACCGTGTCGGCCGCCCTCCAGGCCGGTCAGGTCACCCCGGACACCACCGTCGCCTGCCCCGGCAAGGAGAACATCGAGGGCCGGGAGATCCCCAACGACAACAACTTCGACCTCGGCCAGGTGCCGCTGCACACCGCGTTCGCGCGGTCCTGCAACACCACCATGGGCCGGCTGGCCGTGCAGCTGCCGCCGGACGGGCTGACCGATGCCGCCGCCCAGCTCGGACTCGGCATCGACTACGTGACACCGGGATTGACCACCGTGACCGGCAAGGTGCCCACCGCCGACACGCCCGCCCTGCGGGTGGAGGAGGGCATCGGGCAGGGCAAGGTGACCGCGTCGCCGTTCGGCATGGCACTGCTGGCCGCGTCCCTCGCCCAGGGGTCGGTCAAGCCGCCGACGATCGTGCAGGGTCAGCCCGGCAAGCCCGACCGGCAGCCGCCGGCCCTGCCGCCCGGCATCGCCGATCAGGTGAAATCCATGATGCGCGAGACCATCACCGGCGGCACCGCCACCGCCCTGCGCGACATCCCCGGCCTGCTCGGCAAGACCGGCACCGCCGAATACATCGACGACAAGCACGCGCACGGCTGGTTCGTCGGCATCGACGGCGATCTCGCCTTCGCCGTCTTCATCAGCGACGCGGGCAGTTCCGACCCGGCCGTGCAGGCCGCGGGCCGCATGCTGCGCGCCCCGCGCTGACCAGCCGCAACACTCCACACCGCTCGAAACCGATTGAGAGGCTTGTTTTGCCGACCCTGAAATACCGCGCCCTGGCATCACTACTCGTGCTCACGCCGCTGTTCGCGGCGTGCGGCACCGACTCGAAAAGCGAGGCCACCCACGACGAGCCGTCGACCACGGCCGCGCCGAGCGACGCCGCCCTGCGGGCGCTCGAGGAGCAGCACGGCGCGCGGGCGGGCGTCTTCGTGATCGACACCGGCACCGGCAAGACCGTCGGCTACCGGCAGGACGAGCGCTTCACCTTCAACTCCACGTTCAAGGGCCTGGCCTGCGGCGCGCTGCTGAAGCTGCATCCCCTCGCCAGCGGATTCTTCGACCAGGTCATCCATTTCGGCGCGGACAAGGTGGTGACGGGTTCACCGGTCACCAGCACCCGGGTGGACACGGGGATGTCGGTGAGCGAACTCTGTGACGCCGCCATCACCCGCAGCGACAACACCGCGGGCAATCAGCTGCTCGAATTGCTCGGCGGCCCACAGGGATTGACCCAGTTCCTGCGGTTGCTCGGCGACGACAAGACGCGCAGCGACCGCTGGGAACCGGAGCTCAACACCGATATCCCGGGCGACGAGCGGGACACCACGACCCCGGCCGCCCTGGCCGGCGACTATCGGAAGCTGGTCGTCGGCAATACCCTCGCCGATCCGGAACGCAAGCAGCTGACCGCGTGGCTGCTCGCCAACACCACCGGCGACGCCCGCATCCGCGCCGGACTGCCCGCGGACTGGAAGACCGGCGACAAGACCGGTTCCGGCGACTACGGCACCGCCAACGACGCCGCCGTCAGCTGGCCCGCCGACGGGTCCGCGCCGCTGGTGATCGTGGTGCTCACCGCCAAACCGGACAAGGACGCGGCCTACGACAATCCGCTGGTGGCGGCGCTCACCAAGGAGGCCGTGCACGCCGTGCGCTGAAATGACCTGTCACGCAGTCATTTCGGTCCGCTCACCGCCTCGGTGACGTCGATCTCGCCCGCCATCGCGCCCAGCAGGATGCGCCGGAAGCTCGGGCATTCGGCGTGACTCGGGGCCGGACAGGCGGCGGCATGCCGGAGGCCGTCCCGCACCGTGGTCATTTGCGTGATGGTGCGGTCCAATTCGTCGGCCTTGCCGGTGAGCAGGGCCCGATCCACCCGGAGTTCGCCCTGCGGGCCGAAGACCAGCACGATGTCGTCGAGGGAGAATCCGGCGGTGCGGCCCAGCGAGATGAGGGCCAGCTGTTCGAGCACCGAACTGTCGAACTGGCGGCGCAGGCCGCGCCGGCCGGTGGACGCGATCAGGCCGCGTTCCTCGTAGTAGCGCAGGGTCGAGGCGGGGACGCCGGTGCGGCGCACCACCTCGGCGATATCCAGGCTGGTCATCGGGGTTACCTCGAACTTGACCTCAAGTCGGCTTGAATTGAGACAGTGTAGTTCTCCGTCCGTTCCCCGATGAAGGACAGCGATCATGACGACACCGCTCGACAAGGATCAATCCGACCGCTGGGCCACCTCCGGCACTGCCTGGGTCGACTTCCAGGACCTGATCGGCCGGGTGCTGCGGCCACTCGAGGACCTGCTGGTCGAGACCGCCCGCACCGACGGCGCCCGGCGGGTGCTGGATGTCGGCTGCGGCACCGGCGGCACCACCCTGGCCGTGGCCCGCGCGACGGGCGCGCGCTGCACCGGCGTCGACATCGCCGAGCCGATGCTCGAGGCGGCCCGCGCCAATGCCGAACAGGCGGGCCTCCCGGTGGATTTCGTGTGCGCCGACGCCCAGACCCACACCTTCGACCCCGCGGTCTACGACCTCGTCATGTCCCGCTTCGGGGTGATGTTCTTCGCCGACCCGGTGGCCGCGTTCGCCAATCTGCGCCACGCCACCCGGTCCGGCGGACGGCTGGCCTGTGTCGTGTGGCGAGCCGCCGCCGACAACCCGTTCTTCACCACCGCGGAAGACGCGGCCGCCCCGCTGCTGCCCGATCTCGGGCCCCGAATCCCGGACGCCCCAGGGCAATTCGGGTTCGCCGACCGCGATCGGGTGGCCGGGATCCTCGCCGACGCCGGCTGGACCGAGATCGACATCACCCCGATCGACGCCGACTGCGCGATGCCCGAATCCGAGCTCACCGGCTACGTCTCCCGCTTGGGACCGGTCGGCTTGGCACTGCTCGAGGCCGACGAGACGACCCGCGCGAAGGTCGTCGAGGTCGTCCGCGCCGCCTTCGAACCCTTCGTCCGCGACGGCGCGGCCCATTTCACCGCCGCCTGCTGGCTGCTGCGGGCCACCGCGCCGGAGCACGACTGACATGCGCATCCTCGATCTCTCGGTGCCGATCCGATCCGGAATGCCCGTCTACCCGGGCGATCCCGAGGTGACCGTGCGGCCCGCGCTGACCGTGGCCGTCGACGGCGTCAATGTGCTGCACCTGGACATGGGTTCGCAGACGGGCACGCACGTGGACGCGCCCCGGCACATCGACGACGCCCTGCCCGCCCTCGACGAGCTGCCGCTGGAACGGTTCACCGGACCGGCCGTGGTGGTGGACGCGCGGGCCGCGGGCGCGGGCGGGTCGATCGGGCGCGAGTACTTCGAGGGGCGGGTGGCGGCGGGCGTGATCGTGCTGGTGGCGACCGGATGGTCGGAGCACTGGGGCACGCACGAGTACCTGAACCATCCGCATCTGACCGTGGCGGCCGCCGAGTACCTGATCGCGTCGGGGGTGCGGACCGTCGGCATCGACGCGCTCAGTGTCGACCCGACCCCGGTCGAGGAGATTCCGGTGCATCGGATCCTGTGCGGGGCGCACGCGGTGATCGCGGAGAATCTGACCGGTCTGGCGGCGGTACTGGCGGCGCAGGAGGCCGGTCAGCCGGTGGAAGTGTCACTGTTGCCCTTGCGGCTGCCCGGGGCGGACGGGGCTCCGGTGCGGGCGGTGGCGCGCGTCGGAATGTGAGAGAAACGTCAGTGTGTCGCATTTTGCGGCGCAGGTCACGCGATCTTCGTAGACTGCTCAGGACCATCTGGGGAGTCGGGGCCCCGACCACGCTCGATCCGAAGGATTTTCGCACGTGAACCGTTACGCCGTAACCACTTTGCTAGCCGTTGCGGCACTGCTGCCCGCCGCGCCCGCCGCCATGGCGGAGATCGCCCTCATCGACACCACGACGACGACTCCGTCGACCACGTCGCCGACCACGACGACGCCGACCACAACGACGCCGGGCACCACCACTCCAGACACCACGCCCGGCTGCACCGTCACCGCGGGCCCCGCGACGGCCACGACCACCACCCCGTGCCCGACCAGCAAGGACCCCGCGCCGAAGAGCCCGATCGAGGCCTTGGTCACCGGTTCCTCCGGCTTCAAGCTGGGCGGTGCGGTCGGTTCGTCGAACACCAACTCCGCCGAACCCGGCACGTGCACCGTCATGGGCACCGCCTCGGCGCTGTCCGGCCTCGCCGCCCTCGGCTGCGGCCCCAACGGTCCGGGCACCATCGGCTGATTCTCAGCCTCCCGTCGAGCATGGTCGAAGGGGCATCAGCGCAATGCTGATGCCCCTTCTGCCGTGTCTCCGACGCCGTAGTTCAGGCGCGGTCGGCGTTGCCCGCCTTCCACTGCTCCCAGGGGATGTTCCAGTCGCCCAGCCCGTCCACGCCGGACAGGGTGCCGCCGACGGTGTTCTTCACGATGGTGATGTCACCGCGTTTGACGTTCTCGTAGACCCATTTGGCGTCGGACGGGCTCAGGTTCAGGCAGCCGTGGCTGGTGTTCGAATAGCCCTGCGCACCCACCGACCACGGGGCCGAGTGGAAGAAGATGCCCGAGTACGAGATTCGGGTCGCCCAGTCCACGGGCGTCTTGTAGCCGTTGGGCGAGTTCACCGCGACGCCGTAGGTGGAGGAGTCCATGATGATGCGGTCGAACTTGTCGCCGACGATGTAGACGCCGTTGTCGGTGGGGGTGGAGTCCTTGCCCATGGAGGTGGGCATGGTCTTGATCACCTCGCCGTTGCGCTCCACGGTGACGATCTTGGTGTTGTCGTCGGAGGTGAAGACGGTGGCATCGCCGATGGTGAAGCTGGAGTGGATGTCGCTGTCGCCGACCAGGCCACCGCCCAGGTCGTGGCCGTAGGCGTTGACCGCGATGTCGACCTTGGTGCCCGGGGTCCAGAAGTTCTGCGGCCGCCAGCGCACCTCACGATTGTTGACCCAGTAGAACGCGCCCTCGACCGCGGGGGTCGTGGTGATCTTGATCGCGTTCTGCGCGGCCTTACGGTCCGGAATGTTCTCGTCGAACTGCACCGCCACCGGCTGACCGATGCCGACCACGTCGTTCTCGGCGGGCAGCAGATACGGGTGCGTGCGGTTGTTCGGGGAGATCGTGGTGAAACTCATCACCGAGGTGGTCGCCCCGCCCAGGCCGATGGCCTCGACCGCCAGCTTGTAGGTGCGCCCGAATCCCAGCTGCTCGGCCAACTTCCACGAGCGGCCGTCGGCGGCGAGCTCACCCGGCACCTGCTTGCCGTCCGGACTGCTCAGCGCGACAGCGGTGAACCTGCCGTCCTCCACCTTCAGGTTCAGCTCGCCGGGCGCCACGCCCTTGTCGCCGTCCTTCACCGGGGAGATCAGCTTCGGCTTCATCAGTTCGCTGATCGGGTTGGAATCGATTGCCACCGAGGACGACTGACCCTTGCCACCGGAGGAGCAGCCGACCAACGCCAATGCCACCACGGACAGCACCACCCCGGCCCCCAGTAGCTTTCCGGACCGCCGTCCGCCTCGCCACTCACCCATCGCAACCCCACTTCACGTCTCGGCGGGCAGCTCGGCCACCCTCCAAAGGCTTCCCCCACAACATCCGAGATCGCCCCCGCCGTGTTAACAACCCTCAACAACTCGAAGAACCACCAGCTCAGAGGGGCGATTTCACTTTCCGCAACCATCCCTGTTAATGTTCTATCCGCACCGCAGAGAGCCCGGAGCGCAAGACCGAGGCCCCCGGCGGAGTAACACGCGCCATTAGCTCAATTGGCAGAGCAGCTGACTCTTAATCAGCGGGTTCGGGGTTCGAGTCCCTGATGGCGCACAATACGAAGCCCCTGACCAGGCAATCCGGTCAGGGGCTTCGTTCGTTTTCGGCTACTTCCCGTGCTCGGCAACAGCTTTGACGATGTCTTCCGGGGTGGGGAAACCCTGGCGCGTCTTGGTGGCCACGGTCTGGCCGTCCACCGTGACGCGGTACACACCGCCTGAGCCCGGGACCAGTTCCGGTGCGATACCGAGCTCGGTGTCGAGGGCGTCGGCGGCGGCGCGGGCGCGCTTCAGGTAGCCGCAGGGCTTGCAGTAGGTGATGACGACGGCGGGCATGGTCGGACTCCTCACGGTGCGGGTGTCGGATCGGGTTGGGGTTCAGTCGTTCTCGTCGCCGGGGAGGGTCCAGGCGCGGGTGGTCGCGCCCAGCCGGGTCCAGGTGTTGATGATCGCGATGTGCCAGACCAGTTCGGCGAGTTCCGATTCGGAGAATCGGGCCGCGGCCTCCTGCCAGACGGCGTCGTCGACTTCGCTGTCGGCGATTCGGGTCATGGCCTCGGCGAGGTCGAAGGCGGCACGCTCGCGCGGGGTGAAGAAGGGGGCCTCGCGCCACACCGCGACCAGATTCACCCGGCGCGCGGTGTCCCCGGCGGCCATGGCGTCGCGGGAGTGCATGTCGACGCAGTAGACGCAGCCATTGATCTGGGCGACGCGCAGTTTCACCAGTTCGCGCAGCGGCTTCTCCAGGGACGACCGTTGCGCGGCACGCTCGAGGCCGTTCATGGCCTTGGCGATCTCGGGGGTCAGGTCGTCGATGGCGAGGCGGGTGGTCGGCTGGACGTATGCGCTGGTTTTCGTTGTCATGCTTCGACGGTAGGCCGATAATGGACCAATGTTAGGAGCCAATCCGATGGCAAATTCCTGGTCCAATTCTGGTGTGGATCTGCATCTGCTCGTCGAGCCGGGGGCGGGACGGCGGGTCGGCGTGGAGCAGGCGTTGCGCGAGGCGATCCGGGACGGCCGGCTCGCCGCCGGGGAGCGCCTGCCGCCCAGCCGAACCCTGGCCGTCGAACTCGGACTCTCGCGCGGGACGGTCAGCGCGGCGTACGACCAGCTGATCGCGGAGGGGCTGTTGACCGCGCGGCAAGGCTCGGGCACGCGCGTCGCCGATGCTGTCGCCACCCCTGGCCCGGTCACCCCGCCTATCGTCGGCAGCCCGAAAACCGCGGCGCCACGCCACAATCTGCGCGCGGGCAGTCCCGACATCAGCCGCTTTCCCACCACCGCCTGGCTCGGCGCGGCCCGGAAGGCCCTCGGCGCGGCACCGGCGGACGCGTTCGGGTACGGCGATCCGTGCGGGCGGATCGAACTGCGATCCGCGCTGGCCGACTATCTGGGCCGCACCCGCGGCGTGCTGGCCACACCGGACCGGATCATCGTCACCACCGGCGTCCAGCAGGCGTTGGCACTGATCGGCACAGTGCTGACCGCATCCGGCACGACCGCCATCGCCATGGAGGACCCCTACATTCCGTCGTTCCGCGACACGGTGCGAGCCGCCGGACCCGTCGTGCGGCCGCTGCCGGTCGACGGCGACGGCGCGCGCGTGAACCTGCTCGGCACGACCGAATTCGACGGTGTCACGGCCGCGGTCGTCACGCCGAGTCACCAGTTCCCGATCGGTTCGACGCTGAGCCCGGCGCGACGGCAACACCTCGCCGACTGGGCCCGGGGCGGACGGCTGGTCATCGAGGACGACTACGACGGCGAATTCCGCTACGACCGGCAACCGGTCGGCGCGATCCAGGGCATCGCGCCGGACCACGTCGTCTACCTCGGCACGGCGTCCAAGACGCTCGGCCCGGGACTGCGCCTGGCCTGGATGGTGCTCCCGCCGCACCTGGTCGGCCCGGTCGCCGAGGCCAAACGCCTGGCCGACCACCACTCGGAGACGCTCGGGCAGCTGACGCTGGCCGAGCTGATCACCTCACACGCCTACGACCGGCACATCCGCGCCTCTCGGCTGCGCTATCGCCGCCGCCGCGATCTGCTCGCCGATCGTCTGAAACCCCGGGCGGGGCGACCGCTGACGGGTTTCGCCCTGTCCGGGATCGCCGCCGGACTGCACGCGCTGATCCGGCTCGAGCCCGCCGGCCTGACCGAGGCCGAAGTCCTGTCCCGCGCACGCGAGTACGGCCTGGCGCTCGAGGGCCTGTCCGGAATGTGGCTCTCCCACGAGGGGCGTCCCGACCGGCCGCAGGGCCTCGTCGTGGGATTCGCGGCGCCGTCCGAGAGCGCCTACCCGGCCGCGCTCGACGCCCTGGTGCGCGCGCTGTCGTGGAGTTCGAACCCGCGATGACCGCGGGGCCGTATGGCCTCACGACGCCGGTTCGGGAGCACGACTCCGGTTCAGGCGATGTCCCGGTCACGGCGGGCCAGGGTGTCGGCGGCATGCCGCGCGATGCTGGCGGCCTGGCGGGCCTGGGCTTCAGGGTGCGCGGTGTGCTGGTTCAGCGCCACGCGGATCCGTTCGAAGGATGCGGCGGCGCTGTCGACCGCGTGGCGTAGGGCGGCGAGTTGGGCGATCAGGTCCACCACCTCGTGGGTGGTGAGGGTAAGGGTCGGGTGTTCCTCGCCGGTCAGGATGGCCTCCGCCGCGGATTCCGCCCATCGCGAGTGCAGTACGTCGAGGATGTCGGACACTCGGATCGCCTCCCACAGTCACGGCCTCAGATGACGCTTTGCCCACGATACGTACGAGTAACCCCCTACCGCGGTGGTATCGAGAGCAGCAGACGTGCACACTACCGGTGACCGGCAGTCCAAACGCTGCCCGACCGGGCCTTCGCAACATAAAGGAGCTGACGGGTGTTCAGCCGTATTGCCATTGTGAACCGCGGTGAAGCCGCGGTACGCCTCATTCACGCTGTGCGGGATCTGGCGGCCGAGACCGGCCTGCAGATCCAGACGATCGCGCTGCACACCGATGTGGATCGCAACGCGACCTTCGTCCGTGAGGCCGATATCGCCTACGACCTCGGGCCCGCCGCGGCGCGCCCGTACCTGGATCTGAAGGCGCTCGAGCAGGCGCTCAAGGCGACCAACGCCGATTCGGCGTGGGTCGGTTGGGGTTTCGTGGCCGAGGATCCGGCCTTCGCCGAACTCTGCGAGCAGATCGGGGTGACCTTCATCGGTCCCAGCCCCGACGCCATGCGCAAGCTCGGTGACAAGATCGGCGCGAAACTGATCGCCGAGGAGGTCGGCGTACCCGTCGCGCCGTGGAGCCGCGGCGGCGTCGAGACCGTCGAGGCCGCGCTGGCCGCGGCCGAGGACATCGGCTATCCGCTGATGTTGAAGGCCACCGCCGGTGGTGGTGGTCGCGGTATCCGCATGATCACCAATGCCGACGAGCTGGTCGACGCCTACGAGCGGACCCGGCAGGAGGCCGCGCGCGCCTTCGGCAGCGGCGTGGTGTTCCTGGAGCGTCTGGTCACCGGCGCCCGCCACGTCGAGGTGCAGGTGATCGCCGACGGTCAGGGCACCGCGTGGGCGCTGGGCGTGCGCGACTGCTCGGTGCAGCGGCGCAACCAGAAGGTCATCGAGGAGTCGGCCTCGCCGGTGCTGCGTCCCGAGCAAGCCGCCGAACTGAAGGCCTCGGCCGAGCGGCTGGCGATCGCGGTGGGTTACCGCGGCGCGGCGACGGTCGAGTTCCTGTATCACCCGGGCGACGAGCTGTTCGCCTTCCTCGAGGTCAATACCCGTCTGCAGGTCGAGCACCCGATCACCGAGTCCACCACCGGATTCGACCTGGTGCGCGCGCAGCTGCACGTGGCCTCCGGCGGCAAGCTCGAGGGTCAGCCGCCCGCCGAGCGCGGCCACGCCATCGAGGCCCGGCTCAATGCCGAGGACCCCGACCGTGACTTCGCGCCCGCCCCGGGCCGGATCGCCCGTCTGGATCTGCCCGCCGGACCAGGCATTCGCGTGGATACCGGTGTCAGCGAGGGCGATACGATCCCCGCCGACTTCGACTCCATGATCGCCAAGATCATCGCCTACGGCCGCGACCGCGACGAGGCGCTGGGCCGCCTGCGCCGCGCCATGTCGCAGACCCGTGTGGTCATCGAAGGCGGTTCCACCAACAAGAGTTTCGTGCTCGACCTGCTCGAGCAGCCCGAGGTGATCGACGGCAGCGCCGACACCGGCTGGATCGACCGCGTCCGCGCGCAGGGCCGCCTGGTCTCGCACCGGCACTCGGCGATCGCCGTGGCCGTGGCCGCGATCGACGCCTACGAGGAGGAAGAGCGGGCCGAGCGTGTGCGCCTGCTGTCCACGGCGGCCGGTGGCCGTCCGCAGGTGCAGCACGAGAGCGGCCGCCCGCACGACCTGAAGCTGCGCGGCGCCGCTTACCGGGTGCGGGTCGCGCGTATCGGCGCGCACCGCTTCCGGATCGGGATCGAAGCCGGCGGCGATATGCGTTCGGCCGATGTGGATCTGGAGCGTTTCGACCGGCACACCGGCCAGATCGTGGTGAACGGCAGCCGTTTCCGGGTCGTCACCGGCACTCACGGACCGGTCACCCTGGTCGACATCGAGGGCGTGACGCACCGGATCAGCCGCGACGAGGGCGGCGTGGTCCGCTCCCCCGCTCCCGCGCTGGTGGTCGCCACCCCGCTGACTGTCGGCGACGAGGTCGAGGCGGGCGCGCCCGTGCTGGTGCTGGAGTCCATGAAGATGGAAACCGTGCTGCGCGCGCCGTTCCGGGCCCGGCTCAAGGAGAGCGCGGTCGCGGTCGGTTCCCAGGTGGAGACCGGCGCGCCGCTGCTGCGGCTGGAGCCGATCGCCGATGACACCGAGACCGAGAACGCCGCTCCGGCCGCCACGGTCGAGCTGGATCTGCCGGGCGCGCCCGCGCCGGTCCTGCCGCACGAGGGCCTGACCCGCAGTCTGCAGGATCTGCGCAGCCTGCTGCTCGGCTTCGACGTGGACCCGCACGACGAGCAGCGGGTGCTCGACGACTACCTGGCCGTGCGCCGGGCGGCCGTCGCCGACAACCGCCGTCCGCTGTCCGAGGAAATCGAGCTGGTACAGGTCTTCGCGGATCTGGCCGAGCTGAGCCACAACCGGTCCTGGGAGGACAACGGCTCGCAGGGCCACGTGCACAGCGCCCGCGAGTTCTTCCACACCTACATGCAGAGCCTCGATGTGGAGCGGGCCGGGCTGCCCGAGTCGTATCGGGCGGATCTGAGCGCGGCGTTCGCGCACTACGGTGTCGCCGAGCTGGATCGCTCGTCGGACCTGGAGGCGGCGGTCTTCCGCATCTTCCTGGCCCAGCAGCGGCCGGCCGGAACGGTCACCGTCATCACCGCGCTGCTGCGCGAGTGGCTGAGCGAGCCGGTGCCGGACCGCGCGCTGCGCGAGCCCGCCGGTCTGGCGCTGGAACGCCTGGTGACCGCGACGCAGTTCCGGTTCCCGGGTCTGGCCGACCTCGCGCGTGGTGTGGCGTACGCCTGGTACGCCCACCCGCTGCTGCGCCGCAACCGCGCCCGGGTGTACACCACCGTGCGCAAGCACCTGAGTTTCCTGGACGCCCAGCCGGATACGGCCGAGCGCACCGACCGCATCGCGGACATGGTGCGGGCGACCGAGCCGCTGGTGCGTCTGCTGGGTCAGCGTCTGGTCCGCGGCAGCACCGACAACACCGCCATGCTGGAGGTGCTGACGCGGCGCTACTACGGCAACAAGGACCTCACCGAGGTGCGGACCGAGGAGTCGAACGGGCAGCGTTTCGTCATCGCCGAGCGCCGGGGCGTGAACCTGGTGTCGGCGGCGGTGAGCTTCGACGCGCTCGACACCGTGCTGCGCGGACTGGCCGAGGTGGCGCGTGATTCCTCGTCCGTCGAGGCCGACATCTACCTCAGCTGGGAGAAGCAGCCGGAGGACTTCGAGGCGATGGCGGTGGCGCTGCAGGAAGCGCTTGCCGGGCAGCCGCTTCCGGGTCAGGTGCACCGGATCACCTGCACGGTGGCGGGCAGCGGTGGCGCGGTCATGCACCACCACTTCACCTTCCGGCCGGCGACCACGGGGATGTCGGAGGAGCGGCTGATCCGCGGTCTGCACCCGTATATCGCCCAGCGCATGCAGATGCGCCGGCTGCGCAAGTTCGACCTCACCCGCCTGCCGTCCTCGGACGACGAAGAGGTGTACCTGTTCCGTGCGGTGGCCAAGGAGAATCCGGCCGACGACCGTCTGATCGCGTTCGCGCAGGTGCGCGACCTGGCCGCGCTGCGCGAGCACGACGGCCGCCTGCTGGTGCTGCCCACCGCGGAGAGCACCATCGCCACCTGCCTCGACTCCATCCGCCGCGCCCAGGCGCAGCGGCCGTCGAACAAGCGGTTCAACACCAACCGGATCGTCATGTACATCTGGCCGGTGGTCGATGTGACCCGCAGCGAGCTGGAGACGGTGATCGCCGGGCACGTGCTGCCGATGACGGCGGGCGCGGGCCTCGAGGAGATTCTGCTCATCGCCCGGCAACGGGATCCGCAGACCGGTCAGCTGGAGAAGATCGCGGTGCGCGTCTCCTTCGACGCGACCGGCGGTGTCCAGGTGAGCGTCGGTGAGCGCACCGACGACGCGGTCGAGCCGCTCGACGAGTACCGGCAGAAGGTGCTGCGCGCGGGTAGCCGCAACACCGTCTACCCGTACGAATTGACCGGTCTGCTGGGTGAATTCAGCGAGTACGACCTCGACGCCTCGAACACCCTGGTGCCGGTGGACCGGCCCAAGGGCCGCAACAGCGCGGCGCTGGTGGCCGGTGTGGTCATCACCCCGACCCCGCAGCATCCGGCCGGTGTCATGCGTGTCGCCCTGCTGGGCGATCCGACGAAGTCGCTGGGCGCGTTGTCGGAGCCGGAGTGCCGCCGGGTGATCGCGGCCATCGATCTGGCCGAGTCGCTGCGGGTGCCGCTGGAGTGGTACGCGCTGTCCTCGGGCGCCCGCATCTCGATGAAGTCGGGCACCGAGAACATGGACTGGGTGGCGGCCGCGCTCAAGCGGATCGTCGAGTTCACCCAGATCGGCGGCGAGATCAATATCGTGGTCAACGGCATCAATGTCGGTGCGCAGCCGTACTGGAACGCCGAGGCGACCATGCTCATGCACACCAAGGGCATCCTGGTGATGACGCCGGAGTCGGCGATGGTGCTGACCGGCAAGCAGGCGCTGGACTTCTCCGGCGCGGTCTCGGCCGAGGACAACTTCGGCATCGGCGGCTACGACCGTGTGATGGGCCCCAACGGCCAGGCCCAGTACTGGGCGCCGAATCTGCTTGCCGCGCGGGACATCCTGATGGCGCACTACGACTTCTCGTACGTGGTTCCCGGCGAGGACGGTCCGCGCCGCGGCAAGACCGCCGACCCGGTCGACCGCGATGTCTCCGACTTCCCGCACGTGCTGGAGGGCAGCGACTTCGCGACCGTCGGGGATATCTTCTCCACCGCCGCGAACCCGGATCGCAAGAAGCCGTTCGACATTCGCACCGTGATGCGGGCGCTGGCCGACCAGGACCACGAGGTGCTGGAGCGGTGGGCGGGCATGGCCGACGCCGAGACCTCCGTCGTCTTC
The DNA here is from genome assembly GCF_040630785.1 of Nocardia sp. NPDC005746. NCBI lineage: Bacteria > Bacillati > Actinomycetota > Actinomycetes > Mycobacteriales > Nocardiaceae > Nocardia > Nocardia sp. NPDC005746. The sequence continues at coordinate 90,317 of NZ_JBEXYE010000014.1, read as the reverse complement.
GACGCGCGTCTGGGCGGAATCCCGGTGTGCCTGTTGGGTATCGAGTCCAAGAGCGTGGGGCGGCGCGGCTTCCCCGCCACCGACGGACCCGACACCTACACGGCGGGAACGCTTTTCCCGCAGTCGTCGAAGAAGGCGGCGCGAGCGATCAACGCGGCCAGCGGCAACCGCCCGCTGGTGGTGCTGGCCAACCTGTCCGGCTTCGACGGTTCGCCGGAGTCGATGCGCAAGGTGCAGCTGGAGTACGGCGCCGAGATCGGCCGGGCCATCGTCAATTTCGACGGCCCGATCGTGTTCTGCGTGATCTCCCGCTACCACGGCGGCGCCTTCGTGGTGTTCTCGAAGACCCTGAACCCGAGCATGACCGTGCTGGCGCTGGAGGGCTCGTTCGCCTCCGTGCTGGGCGGCGCCCCCGCCGCGGCGGTCGTGTTCTCGGGCGAGGTCAGCGCGCGCACCGAGGCCGACCCGCGGGTGCGCGACTTCGAGCTGCGCGCGACGAACGCCTCCGGCACCGACCGCGCCACCCTGACCGCGGAGCGCGACGAACTGCGCTTCTCGGTGCGGGCGGAGAAGCTGGGTGAGGTGGCCGCGGAGTTCGACCGCGTGCACAACATCCAGCGCGCCGTCGAGGTGGGTTCGGTGGACGCCATCATCAGCACCGTCGAGATGCGCCCGCGCATCATCGCCGCCATCGAGGCCGGGCTCGCCCGCCACTGATCGACAGCACACGAAACGCCCCGGCAGTCGTCCGACTGCCGGGGCGTTCTCGTTCGATGAGGAGGCTCAGAAACCGCGCAGGCGGTCCGGGGTGATGCGGACCGGGACGGAGTAGTCGGCGAAGAACTCTTCGCGGGTCATGCCGATCTCGACCAGGCCCTTGGCGTACTTCTCGACGTAGGCGTCGAGTTCGGCGGGGGTCGGCTCGGTGGTGTCGACGCGGGCGGGGCCGTTGAAGACCACGACCTGGCCGCCGCTGGCGGTGCTGTTGAGGTTCAGCGACACCCGCGGGTCGGCGGCGATATTGCGGAGCTTGGGCGTGCCGGGCTGGGTGAAGATCAGGAACTCACCGTTGGCCCACTGGAACCAGACCGGGTTGGGTTGCGGCGTACCGCTGGGGCTCACGGTGGTCAGCCAGACAATGCCATCCTCCGCCAGACGTTTGGTGACCAGAGCACCGAATTCGGTGTCGGTGTCGATGAGCGGCGAGGAAGCGGACATGCGGTCTCCTTGCGAGGTGTGGGTCGGTTCGATCCATGACGGTCAACGCCCCACTGTCCGTGGGCATTCCGCGTTTCACACGATCTTTTCGGGCCACAGTCCGGTGCCGTCGCTGAGCAGCATGGCCTCGGCGACCGCCTCGTCGATGACGTGCCGGGTCTGCTGGTCGGTGGTGATGCGGGCGAACTCGGCCACCGAGACGCTCTGGCCGGTATCGGTGATGGCGCCCTCGCGGTCGAATTCGGCGGCGAACCGTTCGGGGCCGAGCGCGGTGCGGGCCCGGGCGGTGATGCGGTCGACGTCCATGCGCTCGCCGCTGGCCAGGGGCGCGCCGGTGGAGGCCCGCGCCTTGGTCGCCGCGCCGAGCAGGCGGGCGGCCCGCTCATAGTCCTCGGTCATCACCGCGGCCCCGGCCAGCCCTTCGACGGCCAGCGCGACGGCACGGATGTCACCGGCGACGGAGGCGGCCGACAGGCTCTCGGTGTGCAGGGTGCGGGCGGCGTCGGCGTCGCCGCGCAGCTCGGCGATGAAGCCGAGTTCGGCCAGCACCAGCGCGACCCCGTTGTGCGCCTCGATGGCGGCGAGCCAGCCCAGCCACCGGTTGAGGTGCTTCTCGGCGTCCTCCAGCCGGCCCTGCCGCCGCGCGCTCAGGCCCAGCCCGATCTCGGCGAACCCCTCCCCCAGCCGGTTGGCGTGGCTCACCGCGAGCCGCATGGCCCGGTGATGGAGTTCGTCGGCGGTCCGGAATTCGCCGCGCAGCAAGGCGATCCGGCCGAGCAGCGCGAGTTTGTGGGAGGTCTCGGTCCAGAGCCCGAGTTCCTCCACGATCTGCAGTCCCTCGTAGTGCAGGTCGTTGGCCTCGTCGTAGCGGCCCTCGAATTCGGCGAGCACCGCCAGCGCCTCGATGGCCTTGAGCCGGCCCCAGCGGTCGCCGACCTCGTCGAAGATGGCGGCGCTCAGCTGCGCGTGGTCGCGGACGGTGGCGAGGTCGCTGCGGGCGGTGTTCTGGGCGGCGCGCAGGCTCAGCGAGGCCGCGATGCCCCAGTTGTCGTCGAGGGTCCGGAAGGCGGCCAGGGCCCGGCCGACGCGGTCCTGGCTCTCGGGCAGCGCGCCCGAATACCACTGGGCGTAGCCGAGAAACCATTCGCTGCGCGCGAGCGCTCGCAGTTCGGTGTCGGTCTCGTCGCCGTCGAGGGCGGGCGAGGGGCTGACCAGCTGCCCGGCCTCCCCGATGAGCAGGGCCATGCCCGCCCGCCAGCGCAGGATGGTCGCGCGTTCGACCGGCCGCAGCTGCCCGGCCATGGCGCTGACCGCGGACAGGTAGCGGTGCGCCTCGATGAGCCGTCCGCGCAGGAAGCCGAACCAGATCAGCGAGTTGACCAGTCGCATGGCGAGCCGGGCGTTGCGGCACACGATGGCGAAGTCGGCGGCCTTGCGGATATTGGGCGACTCCACGTCGAGCTGTTCCAGCCAGCGGCGCTGGTCGGGCCCGTGCAGTTCGGCGCTGGCGTGCTCGCCGCGGTCGGCGTAGTGCATGGCGTGCCGCAGCCGCAGTTCCAGCAGGGTGCCGGTGGCCTCGAGGTATTCGACGCAGTAGGCCGCGATCGATTCCAGCAGCCGGTAGCGCGGGCCGTGCCGCGATTCCTGCATGACCACCAGGGACTGGTCGACCAGCCGGGTGAGCACGGCGAGGATCTCACCGTCCTCGCCCGGATCGCGGATGAGGGCGCGGGTGGCCGCCAGCGAGCAGTCCTCGGCGTGAACGGCCAGCCAGCACAGCACATTTCGTTCGACACGCGAGAGCGGCGCCCAGCTCCAGTCGATGGCGGCGCGCAGGGTGCGGTGCCGATCCGGGGAGTCCCGGAAGCCGCCTTCGAGGACCTGGAAGCGCCGGTCGAGCTGGACCAGCAGTTCGTGGACGCCGAGCACCCGCACCTTGGTCGCGGCGAGTTCGATGGCGAGCGGGATGCCGTCGAGGCGACGGCAGATGGCGATGATGTCGTGGATATTGGATGCGTCGACCCGCAGGCCGGGCGCCCGCGCGGCGAAGAGCTGGACCGCGCTGGCGGTGGCGAGCGATTCGGGTCCGGTGGTGTCGGCGGGCGGCAGGTCCAGGGGTTCGACGGCGCTGATCCGCTCCCCGCGGACGGCCAGGGGCGCGCGGCTGGTCGCCAGGATCCGGCAGTTCGCCGATTCGGCGAGGATCGCTTCCACCAGGTGGGCCGCCGCCTCGACGACGTGCTCGCAGTTGTCGAGCACCAGCAGGGCGCGGCGCGCCCGCAGGAACGCCACCACCCGGTCCACCGAGTTGAGGCCCGGCGACAGGGACTTGCCGCCGGATCCGGGTGGCGCGTTGACGTCTACGGTCAGCACCGAGAGCACCGCGTCCGCCAGCACTTCCGGCCCGTGCGAGCGGTCCAGGGCGTCGAATTCGACCAGCCAGATGCCGTCCACGAAGCTGTCGACCAGGCTGTGCGCGACCGCCAGGGCGAGCCGGGATTTCCCGACGCCGCCGGGTCCCACCAGGGTGACGAGCCGATCCGAGGCGGTGTCGGCCCGCACCTCGTGTACGGCCGCGTCCCGACCGATCAGCGCGTTGGGCGGGGAGGGCAGGTTGTGCCCGAAGGTGCGGCCCGCCACCAGGACCGGTTCGGGTTGCAGGTCGGCGCGCTGTTCGAGGATGGCGCGGTGCAGATCGACGAGTTCGCGGCTGGGGTCGGCGCCACGGGTCTCGGCGAGCAGGGCGCGTAGTTCGTTGAAGCTGTCGAGGGCGTCGGCGGCGCGGCCGGAGCGGTAGAGCGCGCGCATCTGGATGGACCGCAGGCGTTCCCGCAGCGGGTGTTCGCGGACCAGTTCGTTGATCTCGGCGATGAGCGTGCGGTGCTCGCCGAGTTCGAGGCGGGCTTCGACGAGTTCGCTGCGGGCGGCGATACGGGTCTCGTTCAGCGAGGCGGAGCTCTCCTCACCGAAGGGCAGGTCGATGAAGTCGGCGAAGGCGGGTCCGCGCCACAGCGCCAGCGCCTCGCGCAGCAGGTCGGCCCGCGCCCGCAGGTCGGTCGAATGCTGGGCGCGCGCAACGAGGTCCAGGAATCGGGTGGAGTCCAGCCGGTGCGGCTCGACCCGGAACAGGTAGCCGGCGGGGGTGGTGACGATGTGTTCTCGGCCACCCGGCTCGGCCTGTTCGAGGGCCCGGCGGAGCTGAGAAACCTTGGTGTGCAACGATCGGGTCGGATTGGTGGGCGGGGATTCGGGCCACAGATCCTCGATCAGCCGGTCGGTGGAGACCGGGACCCCCACATGGGCGATGAGATCGGCGAGCAGCGCCCGCACCAGCGACTCCGGTATCGACACCGGGTCGCCCAGATCCGTAGCGACCTCCAACGACCCCAATACCGCGAACTGCACGATCCGATCCTATCTAATTCACTTTTCAATCAGGTGATCGGAAACCCTCACGGCCCCTGCGGAAGTGGGCCCGAAGCGAACCCGAAGGACCTTCCGACAGAATGGTCCCGAACGATCGAACAAGGCCACGACGACGAGGGAAGGGATCGCCGCCAGGGCCCCGATTGTTCATGTCGCGCGTGTCACGATCGGCGTTAATGCGCGCCGGTCAGGTCTGGCCGATCGGGCCTGGGGAGGACTCCGGGGCCGAGATCGACACCGCACCAGCGCCTCCATTGCCGTAGGCGCTCGGACAACAGGGTTCCGCCAGTGTCCCAGGACCCCTGCCGTTCCGCCGCGCACCCCGCCGACCGACGAAATTCGTTGGCGCCGTGCGCGTCCGGAAACCGGACGTCCGTGATTCAGCACCGTCAGGGACCAAAGTACCAGGGGATATCGTGTTGTTCAGCCTTCTCGGACCGCTCGAGGTCCGGCACCAGAACCAGCCATTGCGACTCGGTGGCGTGAAACAGCGGGCAACCCTCGCGTACCTACTTCTGCATCCCAATACCGTCGTCCCGGCCAGCCGACTGCTCGACGCCCTGTGGCCCACCGAAACCATGCCCACCTCGGCCCGAAAGATCCTGCACAACGCGGTGTGGTCGCTGCGAAATCTGTTCCCGGAGGACAACAGTGGACCGGTCGCGCTGATCCGGCGCCCGCCGGGGTATGTGCTCGAGGTCGACACCGACCTCATCGACCTGCATCGTTTCTATCGCCTGGCCGACAGCGGCCGCGCCGCGGCCGTGGCCGAGGACCTGGACACCGCCGCCGCTCGCCTGACCGAATCGCTGTCGCTGTGGCGCGGTTCACCGCTGTCCGATCTCACCGAGCACGGGGTCGACTGGCCCGAACTCGCGGCCGCCGCGGACGCCCGGATGTCGGTGTCGGAGGACCTGTTCGAGATCGAGCTGGCGCGCGGCAACCACGCCCGGGTGGTGGACGCGCTCAGCGCGCTGGCCGATTCCGGGCAATTGCGGGAACGGTCCTGCGGACAGCTCATGCTGGCGCTCTACCGCGGCCGCCGCCCGTCGGACGCGCTGGCCGTCTACACCGCCTGGCGCAATGCCCTGATCGAGAACTACGGGCTGGAACCGGGTTCGGAGCTGCAGACGTTGCAGCAGGCCATCCTGAATCAGAGCCCGTCGCTGCTGTTGCCGGACGTCGAACCCGTGCGGCCCGAGCCGGTGGTGGTGGTCGCTCCGGCCGACCGGGTGACCCGCTCCACCGTGCTGTCGGTCCGGATCGAGGCGAGTGGGGCGGACGCGTCCGAGGACAACCCGACCATGGGCGAACGCTACCTTCCGGCGATCCGGGCGGCCGCGGAGTCGTTGGGCGGCACGGTGGTCGGCGTCATCGGCTCCACGGTGATGACGGCGTTCCCGGAGCCGTGCGAGGTGGCCGAGGTGGTGGCCGCCGCGATCCGGCCGCACGAGTGGATCACCGGGGCGCGCACCGAATTCGGGGCGCGCGTGGAGCCGCGGTTCCGGGCCGCGGTGGTGACCGGTGACGCCGAAGGCCGTGTCCCCCGGGCGTATTCCGACCTGCGCACCTCGAACCGCTACGCCGACCTGTTCGACGAATGCGACCGGCTGCTGCACGACGCGCCCACCGGCTCGGTGACCGTCTGCGATCGCACCCGTCGCGAGTCGGAGACCGTGATCCGCTATCGGCAGCGCCCGACCGGACACTGGTACGCGGCGGGCCTGGAGGTCGCGAACGATTCCGACGCCGAGACCGATCCGGATGTGCGGATGCTGCTGGGTCTGCGCGAGCGGGTCCAGCATCGGGCGGCCTCGCATCTGGTGGCGGTGGTGGCTCCGGCCGCGACCAGCGCCCGGCGGGTGGCACGCGCGTTCCGCTCCACCGTGCGCGCGCTGAGCGATGCCGAGCTGATCCTGTGCGCCCGTTTCGGTGACGGGGATCGGCTCGACACCCATCGCGCCATGCTGGCCGCCGCGTGCGGTTTCCAGGTGGGTGACGCGCCCGCGAGTATCGCGGCGCGGCTGGCCGAGGCGGCGGATCATCCGCTGCGTCCGCCGGTGGCGGCGCGCAAGCTGGCCGAGGCGCTGTACCCGCTGGCCACCGGAACCCAGTCCGACGATCCGGCGCGGGTTCGGCAGATGCTCACCGCCTGGACCGAATTGCTGTGCGCCAAAGCGGGTCTGGGTCCGATGACCCTGATCTTCGAGGACGCCCATCTGGCCGACCACGCCAATCTGGACTTCCTCGAGACCCTGCTCGACAGTGCCGAGTGCGCACCGCTGCTGGTGGTGCTCACCGGCGAGGGTTCGCTCGCGCACGGCCGCTTCGCGCGCATCGCGGGCACCCGGGAGTCCACGCTCATCACCTCCGATCTGCGGCCTGGCCGCCGGCCCGCCCAGCGGCGGCGTCCGGCCGCGCTGCTGACCGCCACCGCCGACCGGCATCCGGCGGCCTTCGCCGCCAGCTGATCCGACCTGCCCTCCGCGGCAACCACACTCGACGAGGAAGTGACCTGATGACCGAATCGCTGTTGATCCGCCCGGACGACGCGCGCTATCGCGGGCTGATCTCCGGTTCCAATACCCGATGGGTGGGCACACCCGACTACATCCGCCTGGCCCTGAACACCGAGCAGGTCGTCGAGGCCCTGCAGCAGGCGGTCGACGACGAGCTGCGCGTGGTGGTGCGCAGCGGCGGCCACTGCGACGAGGACTTCACCGCCAATGGCAAGGTGCGGGCCGTCATCGACGTATCCGCCTTGGACGCCGTGTATTTCGACGCGCAGATGGGCGCGTTCTCGGTCGGCGCAGGCGCGACCCTGGGCCGGGTCTATTCGACGCTCTACAAGCGCTGGGGCGTCACGCTGCCCGGCGGCACCTGTCCGACGGTCGGCGCGGGCGGGCATGTGGCCGGCGGTGGCTACGGCGCGCTGTCGCGGCTGCACGGGCTGATCGTCGATCACCTGTACGCCGTCGAGGTGGTGGTGGTCGACTCCGACGGCCGGGTGCGTCCGGTCGTCGCGACCCGTGAGACCGACGACCCGAACCGCGACCTGTGGTGGGCGCACACCGGTGCGGGCGGCGGCAATTTCGGCATCGTGACCCGGTATTGGTTCCGCTCCCCCGAGGCCGCGGGCGACGACCCGGCGCGCCTGCTGCCCGCCCCGCCCGCCGAGCTCATCGTCTCCGACGTCTCGTGGTCCTGGGACGAGCTGGACGAGGCCGGATTCGCGCGCCTGGTCAGCAATTTCGGGGCCTGGCACGAACGCCACTCGGGTCCGGAGTCCGCGCACCTGAGCCTGTACAGCCAGCTCAAACTCCAGCACCGGTCGGCGGGTTCGTTCCGGATGAGCACCCAGATCGACGCCGACGAGCCCGACGCCGAGCAGACCATGGACGCGTTCCTGGCCGCGATGGCCGAGGGCACGGGCGCGACCTACACGGTCAACGACCGCAGCCGGGTGCCCTGGTTCTACGCGGTGAAGGAGTGGTTCGGCTTCGTGGAGGCCGCGGTGGCACGCTGGAAGGTGAAGTCCACCTATATGCGTCGGTCGCTGCCCGAGCCGCAGTTGGACGCGCTGTACCGGCAGCTGACCCGCGAGGACTACCCGCACCCGTACGCCATGGTTGCCCTGGTCAGCTACGGCGGCCGGATCAACGCGGTGGAGTCGGACGCGACCGCGGCGGCGCAACGGGATTCGATCATCAAGATGCTGTACGTGACCCTGTGGACGGATCCGTCCGAGGACGAGCGGCACGATCGCTGGATCCGGGAATGCTATGCCGACGTGTACGCGGCGACCGGTGGCGTGCCGGTGCCGGGTGAGGTGACCGACGGCTGCTTCATCAACTACGCCGACGCCGATCTGGCCGACCCGGCGCTGAACGACTCGGGCGTGCCGTGGCACCGCCTGTACTTCAAGGACAACTACCCGGCATTGCGGGCCGCGAAGGCGAAATGGGATCCGCGCGAGGTGTTCTCGCACGGTCTGTCCATCCGGGCATGAGAAAGGTCCCGATGGGCGGCCACGCTGCCGCTCATCGGGACCTCCGGGTCAGCGGGACTGACCCCGATGCCGCCACGAGATGGGCGGCTGCTGTGCGGGCGCGGGCAGGGTCCAGGCCGCCGCCCGGACCGCCGCCGTCCGCCGCGCCGGTCGGGTGACGGCGCTCAGCGCCAGGACCAGGGCGACGAGTTCGTCGTCGCCGGGTCGGCCCGATTCCACCGCCAGTGCCCCGGTCTCGCCCGCGAGTACCCCCGTCTCGCCGCTCATGCGGGCGGGTTCCCGTGCTTGCGGGCCGGGATGGGCGCGTGTTTGGCGGCGAGCATGGCCAGGCTGTCGATGAGTACGGCCCGGGTGTCGGCGGGGTCGATGACATCGTCGACCAGGCCGCGTTCGGCGGCGTAGTAGGGATGCATCAGCTCCTGCTGGTATTCCTTGATCCGTTGCGCCCGAACCAGATCCGGGTCGGGCGCGGAACCGATCTCACGCCGGAAGATCACCTGCGCGGCCCCCTCCGCACCCATCACGGCGACCTCGTTGGAGGGCCAGGCGAAGGACAGGTCCGCGCCGATGGATCGGGAGTCCATGACGATGTACGCGCCGCCGAAAGCCTTGCGCAGGATCACCTGCACCCGCGGGACGGTGGCGTTGCAGTAGGCGTAGAGCAGTTTCGCGCCGTGCCGGATGATGCCCGCGTGTTCCTGGCCGGTGCCGGGCAGGAAGCCGGGCACGTCGACCAGGGTGACGATGGGGATGTTGAACGCGTCGCAGGTCTGCACGAAACGCGCGGCCTTCTCGGAGGCTTCGATGTCGAGCACGCCGGCCAGCACGCAGGGCTGGTTGGCCACGATGCCCACCACCTCGCCGCCGAGGCGGGCGAAGACGCAGAGGATATTGCGGGCCCAGTGTGCGTGCACCTCGAAATACTCGCCGTCGTCGACGATCTCCTCGATGACGGCCCGCATGTCGTAGGCCTGGGTGGAGTCGGCGGGCACCAGGTCGGCGAGCGCGTCGTTGCGCCGGTCGGGTGCGTCCGCGGTCTCCACGGCGGGCGGGCGTTCGCGATTGTTGGCGGGCAGCAGCGAGATCAGGTAGCGCACTTCCTCGAGGCACTCCTCCTCGGTGTCGTACACGAATCCCGCGACGCCCGAACCGGAGCCGTGCACGTCCGCGCCGCCGAGTTCGTCGTGGGACACCTGCTCGCCGGTGACGGTGCGCACCACATCCGGTCCGGTCACGTACATCTGGGAGATGCCGCGCACCATGAACACGAAGTCGGTGAGGGCGGGCGAGTAGGCCGCGCCGCCCGCGCACGGGCCCAGCATCACGCTGATCTGCGGGATGACGCCGGAGGCGCGGACGTGGCGGCGGAAGATGCCGCCGTATCCGGCCAGCGCGGTCACGCCCTCGTGGATGCGCGCGCCCGCGCCGTCGTTCAGGCCGACCAGCGGCGCGCCCGCGGCCTCGGCCAGGTCCATGAGCTTGTGGATCTTCTCCGCGTGCGCCTCGCCGAGCGAGCCGCCGAAGATCCGGAAGTCGTGGCCGTAGGCGAAGACGGTGCGGCCGTGCACCTTTCCCCAGCCGGTGACCACGCCGTCGGTGTGCGGTTTGCGGTCGGCCATGCCGAAGGCGGTGGCCCGGTGCCGGCGCAGCTGGTCGACCTCCCGGAAGGTGCCCGGATCGAACAGCAGCTCCAGCCGCTCACGCACGGTGAGCTTCCCGATCGAGTGCTGCCGTTCCGTGGCGCTCGAGGGGATACCGTGCACGGCTTCGTGTTTGACGCCGTGCATTTCCTCGACCCGGGATCGCAGCCGCGCGGGCGCGATGGTGACGGGCCGTTCGACGAGTTCGGTCATCAGTGCTCACTCCGTTCCGGCGCCGGGAAATGGCCCGACTCGATGAAGAATTGGACGTAGGTGCGGAAGAGGTCGCCCGACACCGGCGGGCACACGATGCCGGTGCCGGTCAGCATGGCCTCGGTCGCGGACACGTCGATGGCCGGGTAGAAGGCCGCGGTGTCGCCGATCATGGCCTCGAAGGCGTCGAGCAGCGGGACCAGGGCGTTGTCGGTGGTGGCGCCGATCTCGGCGAGCCAGTCGGCCCGGTCACGGTCCTCGATCGGATAGCCCATGGCCCGCAGCCGCTCGACCAGTTCGGGCAGCGCGACCCGAAGCGGGTTGTGCAGGTGGAAGGTTCGCTCGGCGGCGTCCGGGTTCGCGGCCAAAGCGACGATGGCGGCGCTGACGTAGTCGACCGGGGCCAAGTGGAAGTAGCCGTCGCCGACGGGCGGCACGGCCCGCGCCTGAATGATGCCCTTGAGGGTGAGCCAGACGAAGTCGCGGGTCTGGCAGGCGCCGTGGCGCTGGTCGCCGGAGATCACGTCGACGCGGTACACCGAGACCGGCAGGCCCCGGTCGCGGGCCAGTCCGATGTTCTGCTCGGCCACCCATTTGGTGCGCAGGTAGCCGCTGGGCAGCACCTCGGGCGGACCGGTCGGGTCGTCCACGGCCAGCGGCGCGCCGTCCGCGGGTGCGCCCGGGAAGACGCCGACGGTGGAGACGTAGTGCACCGGAACCGTCCGGTGGCGGGCGGCCAGGCGCAGGATCTCCTCGGTGCCACCGACATTGGCGTCACGCAGCAACGGGTAGGGCTGGAGCCAGTGCACGGTCGCCCCCGCGTGGAACACCACGTCGACCAGCTTCGCGAGATCGTCGAAGTCGGTCTCGGACAGCCCGAGTCGCGGGGCCGCGAGATCGCCGACGATGACGCGAACCCGGTTCAGGTCCACTTCGCCCGACACCCGGTAGAACTCCAGGTTGGCGATCAGCCGCTCGGTCGCGGCGGCCTGGTCCGCGCCGCGGATCACACAGTGCACCACGGCCTCGGTGGTCGTCATGAGGTCGCGCAGCATGAACGCGCCGAGGAATCCCGAAGCGCCGGTGAGCAATACGTGATCGGGGTCGGTGGCGACGCGGACGACGGTGTCCGCGGGGCGGATGTCGTCGGCCAGGCGCACTTCGGCGGCGAAGTCGATGGCCCCGGTCGCGCCGTCGCCGGATTCGGCGAGGATGAACCCCGCCAGCGCCTCGGGGGTCGGGTGATCGTAGGCGACGGTGGCGGGCAGCCGGGTCCCGAACGCGGCCTGCAGCCGATTGCGGAATTCGACGGTGGCCAGCGAGTCGAAGCCCGCTTCGCTGAATTCTCGTGTGCTGTCGAGGGCTTCGGCGCCCTGGTGGCCGAGGACGGCGGCGGCTTCGCGCAGCACCAGGTCGAGTACCAGGGCGTGCTGTTCGGCCGGGGCGCGGCCGCGCAGCAGTTCGGTGATCGAGATGGCGGCCTCGGCATTGCCCGCCACCGCGCGCTGGGTGGGCAGCAGGCCCGAGAGCAGCCGGGTCGGCCGGGATCGGATGGCGGACAGTTCCAGCGGGGTGGCCACGACCAGGGTCCGTTCCGATCCGGCGGCCGCGTCGAGCAGGGCCAGACCGGATTCGGCGGGCAGGGCTGGGAAGCCGCCGCGCGCGATGCGCTGTTTGTCGGCGTCGTCGAGGTGGCCGCTGATGCCGCCCTCCTGTTCCCACAGGCCCCACGCGATGGAGGTGGCCGGCAGGCCGAGTCCGGCGCGGTGGGCGGCGAGCGCGTCGAGGAAGACATTGGCCGCGGCGTAGTTGCCCTGGCCCGGCCCGCCGATGATCCCGGCCACCGAGGAGAACAGCACGAACGCGGTGAGTTCCCGGTCGAGGGTGAGTTCGTGCAGCAGCCAGGCGGCGTCGGCCTTGGGCCGCAGGACCGCGGCCAGCCGGTCCGGGTCGAGGTCGCGCAGCAGGCCGTCGTCGGTGGCGCCCGCGGTGTGGACGATCGCGGTCACGGGGTGCGCGGCGAGCACGGCGGCCAGGGCGTCGCGGTCGGCGGCATCGCACGCGACGATGTCGACCTGTGCGCCGGAAGCCGTCAGTTCGGCCCGAAGCGCTTCCGCCCCCGGGCTTTCCAGGCCGCGACGGCTGAGCAGCACCAGGCGCTCGACCCCGCGCTCGGTGACCAGGTGGCGGGCCAGCATGGCGCCCAGAGAGCCGGTACCACCGGTGATCAGCACGCACTCCCCCACCCAGCGGGCCGGGGCGGGCAGGGCGACGCGCTGCAGTCGCGGCACGAAGACGCGGCCTTCGCGAATAACGACCTGGGGTTCCCCTGCCGTGACGACCGCGGACAGGGCGGCGGTCGAGGCCGGATCGTCGTCGATGTCGGCCAGCACGATGCGGCCGGGCAGCTCCGACTGGGCCGAGCGCAGCAGACCCCACACACTCGCGGCGGCGACGTCGGTGGCTCCGGAGCCCATGGCCCGCTCGGTCACCACGACCAGCGGTGCGGCGGTGCGGTCCTCGACGGCGATCCAGCGCTGCACGAGAGTCAGTGCACGCCGGGAGAGTTCGTGCGCGCCGAGTACCGGGTCGACGGTCGGCGCGGCGCCGATCGGGGCCAGGATGGCGTCGACCGGCTTGTCCGCGGTGGCGGCCTCGGCCAGGTCCGCGAACAGTGTGGTCTCCCCGACCTCGGGCAACTGCTCGGTGCCGGAGACCGCGCCCCAGCGGATGGCGCGACCGCTGACGGCGGCGGGCATCCAGTCGACGGTGAACGCCATCTCGTCGATATCCGGCCGCGCCGCAATCGATGCCACTGGCGCGGTCACCGCGCGCAGGGTGGCGACGGCCACGCCCGCCCGGTCGGCGAGCTGCAGCGTGGTCGAGCCGTCGCCGCCGGTGCGGGCCAGTACCCGCAGGGCCGTCGCACCGGTGGAGAACAGCCGGACGTCCCGCAGTTCCCGCACCGTTCCGGGGGCGACAGCGGCCAGCGCGGCGTGCAGCAGCACCGGGTGCACGCCGAAACCCGCTGCCTCGGGCGCGAATTCGTCCGGCAGCGCGACCTCGGCGTGAGTCTCGTCGTCGGTCGCCGTCGGCGGCCACTCGGTGAGTTCGAAATCCGGTGCGCCGATGCGCAATCGGACGCTGCCATGGGCGTGCGGGATCCACGGTCCCGAGGATCCCGAGGGCCGGGAGTGGATCGACACCGTGCGGTCGCCGTTGTCCAGCAGGCCGCCGACCCGGGCCTGGATGTGCAGGTCGGCCCCGGCGGGCATGGTCAGCGGAGTGCGAACGGTCAAGGCGGACAGTTCGGTGCAGCCGAGTTCGTCCGCTGCGCGGGTGGCCAGTTCCACCAGGACGGCGGCGGGGACGGGCGCGCCCGGTTCGATCCAGCGCTGCCGGCGGGACAGGCGGCCGGTGGCGACCACACCGTCGGCGGTGCGGTCGGCCAGGTCGACCGCCACCTCGAGGACGGGGTGGCCGAGAGCCGATCCGGTGCCCGCGGCCCCGATGACGGTGTCGCCCGCCCAGTGCCGCGAGCGCTGGAACGCATAGGTGGGCAGGCTGATTCGGCGTGCGCCCGTGCCCGCGAACACCTGCTCCCAGTCGACCCGCACGCCGTTGGCGTGCATCGTGGCGACGGCGGCGAGGGCGGTCTCGTCGTCTTCTGCGGTGCGGCGCAGCACGGGGATGGAGATGTGCGGGCGGTCCTGGAGGGTTTCGTCGACCAGGGCGCTGAGGATGGCGTCGGGCCCGATCTCCACGAACTTGGTCACCCCGGCCGCGGCCAGGGCGGCGACGCCCTCGGAGAACCGGACGGTGCCGCGAATGTGGCGCGGCCAGTACGCGGGATCGGCGTGGTCGCCGGGGGCGGCGAGCGCGCCGGTCACATTGGACACGATGGGCATGCGGGCGGGCCGGAAGGTGAGTCCGCGGGCCACCGCCTCGAACTCGTCGAGGATCGGGTCCATGTGGTGGGAGTGGAAGGCGTGGCTGACGGCCAGGCGGCGGGAGCGGATCCCGCGCTGTCCCAGGGTTTCCGCGATGGCCTCCAGGTCCTCGGCCGAGCCGGCGAGCACCACCGAGGCGGGTCCGTTGACGCCGGCGAGGCTCACCCGGTCGGAGAGCTGGTCGCGCACGGCGTCCTCGCCCGCACGCACCGCGAGCATCGCCCCGCGCGGCAACGCGTTCATGAGGCGGGCCCGCGCGGCGACCAGAGTGGCGGCGTCGGCCAGCGACAGCACGCCCGCCTGCTGGGCGGCGACGAGTTCGCCGACCGAGTGGCCGGTGAGGTAGTCGGCGCGAATGCCCCAGGACGCCACCAGCTTCGCCAGCGCGTATTCGACGGCGAAGAGGGCGGGCTGGGTGACGGCGGTTTCGTCGAGCCGCTCGCCGGAGGTGATCTCGTCGCGCAGCGGTCGATCCAGCAGCGGGTCCAGGTGGCCGCAGACCTCGTCGAACGCGGCGGCGAAGGCCGGAAAGGCATCGTGGAGGCGCAGACCCATGCCGGGGCGCTGGGCGCCCTGACCGGTGAAGACGAAGGCGGTCTTGCCGGTCCGGGTGGAGGTCGGGTCGGTGGTCAGACCGGCGAGCAGTTCGGCCCGGTCGCGGCCGACGGCGACGGTCCGGTACTCCAGCTGGGTGCGGGTGGTCGCGAGCGAGTACGCGATGTCCAGGTCCCGAGCGTCGGTGCCGGCGGCGAATTCCGCCAGCGCGGCCGCCTGCGCGCGGGCCGCGGCCGCGGACTTGCCGGACACCGGCCAGAGCAGTGATGGAAGCCGAACCGGCTGCGGCGCTGCGGCTTCCGGCGAATCCACTGAATCCGGCCGCGGTTCCGGCGCGTCCGGCGCGGGAGCCTGTTCGATGACGATGTGGGCGTTGGTGCCGCTGACGCCGAACGAGGACACCGCGGCCCGGCGCGGAGCCCCGGTCTCGGGCCAGGGCTGGGCTTCGTTCAGCAGGCGCACCGTGCCCGACGACCAATCCACATCCGGGTTGGGCGTCTCCGAGTGCAGGGTCTTGGGCAGCACGCCGTGGCGGATGGCCTCGATCATCTTGATGACGCCGCCGACGCCCGCCGCCGCGACCGTGTGGCCGATATTGGATTTCATCGATCCCAGCCACAGCGGCCGCGCCGAGGTGCGTTCCCGGCCATAGGTAGCCAGCAGCGCCTGGGCCTCGATCGGGTCGCCCAGCCGGGTGCCGGTGCCGTGGCCTTCCACGGCGTCCACCTCGGCGGCGGAGAGTCCGGCGTCGGCCAGGGCCGCGCGGATCACGCGTTCCTGGGAGGGGCCGTTGGGCGCGGTGAGCCCGTTGGACGCGCCGTCCTGGTTGACCGCGGAGCCGCGCAGGACGGCGAGCACCTCGCGACCGGAGGCGACGGCGTCCGAGAGGCGTTGCAGTGCGAGCAGACCCACGCCCTCCGACCAGCCGGTGCCGTCCGCACCCGCGCCGTAGGACTTGCAGCGGCCGTCGGCGGACAGACCGCGCTGCCGCGAGAATTCGATGTAGCCGCCGGGGTGTCCATAGACGGTGACGCCACCGGCCACCGCGAGGTCGCATTCGCCGCGCCGCAGCGCCTGCGCCGCGAGGTGCACGGCGACCAGCGAGGACGAGCACGCGGTGTCGACGGTGAGGGCGGGGCCCTCGAACCCGAAGGTGTAGGCGAGCCGTCCCGAGACCACGCTGCCCAGTCGCCCGGTCATGGCGTAGCCCTCGAGGTCCGGCGGCGCGGCCAGGTCGAGGTAGCTCTGCTCGCCGGCGCCGACGAACACGCCGGTGCCGCTGCCGCGCAGCGACATCGGGTCGATGCCCGCGGATTCGAACAGTTCCCAGGCGGTTTCGAGCACGACCCGCTGCTGGGGGTCCATGCCGAGGGCCTCGCGCGGGGAGATGCCGAACAGTCCGGCGTCGAAATCGGTGGCGTGGTCGATGAATCCGCCGTGGCGGGTGGTCGAGGTGCCGACGTGCTCGGGGTCGGGATCGTAGAGGGCCGCGACGTCCCAGCCGCGGTCGGCGGGCCATTCGGTGATGGCGTCGGTGCCGGTGTCGACCAGGTCCCACAGCTGGGCGGCGGAGTTCACGCCGCCCGGGTAGCGGCAGGCCTGCGCCACGACCGCGATGGGTTCGGCCGACGCCGATTCGAGTTCGGTGATGCGGCCCTTGGCCTTGGTGAGTTCGGCTGTGGCCCAGCGCAGGTACTCGACCAGTTTCTTGTCTTCAGGCATTGCCGGTGTCCTCTTTTCAGCCCAGCTCGTGGTCGGAAATGCGGCCGAGTTCGCCGTCGATGAAGCTCAGGAGTTCCTCGGCCGAGGCGGTGGCGAGGTGTGCGTCGACGGCCTCGGTCGCGGGGTTCTCGGTGACCGGGCTCGCAGCCCAGCGGCCGGCCAGTTCGCGCAGCCGCTCGGCGATCCGGTCGCGGTCGGCCTCGCCCAGGTCGTCGGCGACGCGTTCCCAGCGGTCCAGTTCCGCCCACAGCACGTCGGCGGGGGCGGGCGGCCGGAGAGCGTCGAGGACGAACGCGGCCAGGTCGGCCGGGGTGGGCCGGTCGAAGACGGCGGTGGCGGGCAACGTGGTTCCGGTCGCCAGGGAGAGCCGGTTACGCAGCTGCACCGCGGTCATGGAGTCCATGCCGAGTTCCTGGAACGGGCGGTCGGCCTCGATGCTCAGGGGGTCCGCGATGCCGAGCACCGCGGCCAGCTGAGCACGAACCGTGTCCACCACGGCGTCGAGCTGCTGGGTCTCGTCGAGATCGGCGAGCCGGGCCCGCAGGACCTCGGCGGTGTCGGCCGTGACGGCCGCCGGGCGAATCGGCGCGGATCGCCCTGTGTCGCCCGGGGTTTCGCTGTCGATGCCGAGTTCGAGGGTCCGGAACTCGACGGCTTCGGCGCTGAACACCGGGTTCCCGGCCGGATCGGTCAGATACGCGGTGACCGCGTCCCCGTCCACCGGTCGCACGTGGGCCCGGACGGCGTCCGCGCCCGTGGCGTACAGGCGCACGTTCCGCCAGATGACCGGTGCCAGCACCGAATCCGCGCCGAGGGTGCTCGGCAGAGCCGCGTCCAGCAGTTCCGGGTGCAGGGCGAATCCGGTGGCCTGGATGGCCGATTCGGCGGGCAGGTGGTGCTCGGCGGGCTGGTCGGCCGCCACGGGGGTGCCCGGATCGCCGCCGCGGGCGAGGGCGCCGGTGGCGATGGCGGTCCAGGCGCCGCCCGCGGACCTGGCCCGGATTCCGGCGGTGCGGCGGCCGGTGTCGTCGGCCGCGCCGATGACCACGTGCAGCTGGGCCTCCTGGCCCGCGGGGACGGTGAGCGGCCGGGTCAGTTCCAGCTGCTCGATGTGGTCCGCGCCGACTTCGTCGCCGGCCCGCAGCAGGAGGTCGACGAGGACGGCGGGCGGGACCAGGGTGGTCGCGGGTGTGGTGTGGGCGGCCAGCCAGGGCAGCGCGTTCGGGTTCAGGCCGCCGGTGAGCAGCACGCTGTCGGCGTCGGGCAGGTGCAGCACGCCGGTCAGCACGGGGTGCTCGATCGGGTCGAAACCCGAGGTGGCGGTGGAGGCGGTCGGGTGCAGCCAGTACCGGTCGCGCTGGAACGCGTAGGTGGGCAGGGCGACCCGGCGCGCGCCGGTCCCGGCGAAGAACGCCGCCCAGTCGACGGTCGCGCCGAGGGAGTGCAGTTGCGCCACACCGGCGATGAGGGCGCGGGCCTCCTCGGTGTCGCGGCGTTGCAGGGCGATGGCGGCGGTGTCGGTGACCTGGTCGGCCAGCGGTGTGAGCACCGCGTCGGGTCCGACCTCGGCCAGCACGGTGACGTCGAGGGCGGCCAGAGTGGTTGCGGCATCCGCGAACCGGACCGGCCGGCGAATCTGGTCGACCCAGTACCGCGCGGTGGTGGGCTCGGCGATCCGACCGGTGACGGTCGAGACGAACGGGATGGCCGGTGTGGAGTAGGTGACCGATTCCGCGACGGCGCGGAATTCGTCGAGCATGGGGTCCATCAGGGCCGAGTGGAAGGCGTGGCTCACGGTCAACCGCTTGTGGCGGCAGTCCAGCTGAGCGACGACCGCCAGGACGGCCTCCTCCGGGCCCGACAGGACCACCGACTCCGGACCGTTCACCGCCGCGATCGACACCAGATCGCCCAGCAGCGGCAGCACCGTCGCCTCGGACACCGAGACCGCGACCATCGTGCCACCCGTCGGCAGCGCCTGCATCAACGCGCCACGGGCCGCCACCAGACGGGCCGCGTCGGCCAGCGACAGCACACCGGCCACGTGCGCCGCCGCGAACTCACCCACCGAATGCCCGGCGACGTAGTCGCAGCGAATCCCCCAGTGCGCCAGCAGTCGCGCCAAGGCGACCTCGACGGCGAACAGTGCGGGCTGGGCCGTCCCGGTGCCGTCGAGACCATCACCGGTGGTGATCAGCTCGCGCAGCGACCGGCCCAGCAGCAGGTCGAGGTGCGCGGCGGCCTCGTCGAACGCGGCGGCGAAGACCGGGAAGCGTTCGTACAGGTCCATTCCCATCCCGAGGCGCTGTGCACCCTGGCCGGTGAAGACGAAGGCGGTGCCGCCCGATCGCGCGGTGACCGGCAGCGCGTCGGCGAGCGCGGCGACCAGTTCCCCGGTGTCGCCGCCGACCACGGCGGCCCGGTGCTCGAAGGGGGTGCGCGCGGTGGCGAGTGAGTACGCGATATCCAGTTCCCGCACGGTCGAATTCGCGAGGAACTCCCGCAGCCGGGCCGCCTGGGCGTCGACCGCGGCCGGCGTGCGACCGGAGATCACCCACGGCACCACCGGCAGTTCCAGCGAGACCGCCTGCGGCTCGGCCGCTTCCGGCTCCGGAGCCTGTTCGACGATGACGTGTGCGTTGGTGCCGCCGAACCCGAACGACGACACACCGGCCCGGCGCGGCTGCCCGGTCGCGGGCCAGTCCCGGACCTCGTTCAGCAGTTCCACGGACCCGGCGGACCAATCCACCTCGGGCGACGGGGTTTCCGCGTGCAGGGTGCGCGGCAGCACGCCCCGGCGCATGGCCTGGATCATCTTGATCACGCCGCCCACGCCCGCGGCCGCCTGCGAGTGCCCGAAGTTGGACTTCAGCGAGCCCAGCAGCAGGGGCCGGTCCCCCGCCCGGTCGCTGCCGTAGGTGGCGAGCAGGGCCTGGGCCTCGATGGGGTCGCCGAGGCGGGTGCCGGTGCCGTGGCCCTCGACCGCGTCGACCTCGGAGGCGAGCAGGGCGGCGTCGGCGAGCGCGTCGCGGATGACGCGTTCCTGGGACGGGCCGTTGGGCGCGGTCAGCCCGTTGGACGCGCCGTCCTGGTTGACCGCGGAGCCGCGCAGCACGGCCAGCACCTCGCGGCCCTCGCGGCGCGCGTCGGAGAGTCGTTGCAGCGCGAGCAGTCCCGCGCCTTCGGCCCAGCCGGTACCGTCGGCGCCCGCGCCGAAGGATCGGCACCGGCCGTCCACCGACAGGCCGCGCAGGCGGGAGAACTCCACGAACGCCTGCGGCGTGGACATGACGGTCACGCCGCCGGCCAAGGCCAGGTCGCATTCGCCGCGACGCAGGGATTGCGCGGCCAGGTGCAGCGCCACCAGGGACGACGAGCAGGCCGTGTCGACCGAGATCGCGGGTCCTTCGAGGCCCAGCGAGTAGGCCAGGCGGCCCACCGCGATACTGCCCGCACTGCCGGCGAACAGGTAGCCCTCGTGTTCGCCGCCGACGCCGGGGCGCGCGCCGTAGTCGGAGTACATCACCCCCGCGAACACGCCGGTCCGTGAGCCGCGCAGGCTGCGGGGCACGATGCCCGCGGATTCCAGGGCTTCCCAGCCGGTTTCGAGCAGCATGCGCTGCTGCGGGTCCACGGCCAGGGCCTCACGCGGGGACAGTCCGAAGAAGCCCGCGTCGAACAGGTCCGCGTCCATCAGGAATCCGCCGCCGCGGCTGTAGGACCGGCCGGCCTGTTCGGCATCGCTGTCGAACAGCGAGCCCAGGTCCCAGCCGCGATTGGTCGGGAATTCCGAGACCGCGTCGACGCCGCGGAACACGAGGTCCCACAACTGGTCCGGATCGGTGACGCCGCCGGGGTAGCGGCAGCCGACGCCGACGATGGCGATCGGTTCGTCGTCCCGGGCGGTCACCGTGGCCGTCGCCACGGCTTGCGGCTTCGCGCCGACCAGCTCACCGGACAGCCGCTCCGACAGGGTCGCGGGCGTCGGGTAGTCGAAGACCAGGGTGGCGGGCAGGCGCACGCCGGTGGCCTCGGCCAGCCGGTTGCGTAGTTCGACCGCGGTCAGCGAATCGAACCCGAGATCCTGGAAGGACCGGTCCGCACCGACCGCGCTGGAGCCCGAATGCCCCAGGACCGCGGCGGCATTGGTGCGGACCAGGTCCAGCAGGGCCGCGGCCCGCTCGGTCTCGGAGAGCTGGGCCAGGCGGGCGGCGAATCCGTCGCGCGGAGACTTGCGGGCGCGGGTCGCGGGGGCCAGGCGGCGGAACATCGCCGGGACGTCGCCGGAGGACCGCAGGGCGGCGGTGTCGAGGCCGGTGACCGCGAGCAGCGGGACGCCGAGGGCCGTGGCCGCATCGAAGGCGTGCAGCCCGGCGGCGGTCGGCAGCGGCAGGACGCCGAGGCGGCGGATGCGCTCGCGGTCGACGGCGCTCATCTCGTCGGTGATGCCGCTGGCCTGCTCCCACAGGCCGTACGCGATGGACACCGCGGGGAGTCCGAGCGAGCGGCGGTGCTCGGCGAGCGCGTCGAGGAAGGTGTTGGCGGCGGCATAGTTCGCCTGGCCCGCCGTGCCGACCAGACCCGCCAGCGACGAGAACAGCACGAACGCACCGAGTTTCAGGTCGCGGGTGGCCTGGTGCAGCGCCCAGGCCGCGTCGACCTTGGGCCGCAGCACGCTGGTGACCTGGTCGGGGGTCAGCGATTCCACGATGCCGTCGGCGAGCACGCCCGCGGTGTGCACGACCGCGTGCACCGGGTGCGCGGCGATGACGGCGGCCAGCCCGGCCGGATCGGTGACGTCGCAGGCGAGGACCGTGACTTCCGCTCCGCGCTCGGTCAATTCGGCCCGCAGGTCGGGCGCGCCGGGCGCGTCGAGACCGCGGCGGCTCAGCAGCAGCAGCGAGCGGGTGCCGTGGGTGTCGATCAGGTGCCGGGCGAGGGCCGCGCCGAGGGTGCCGGTGCCGCCGGTAATCAGCACCGTGCCCTGTGTCCAGGGATCGGTGTCGACGGTGGCGGCGCGGGCGCGGATCAGGCGCGGGACATGCAGGGCCCCACCGCGAATCGCCACTTGCGGCTCACCGCTCGCGATGGCGGCGTCGAGGGCGTCCCACGAACCGGGGTCGGTGTCGACGTCGATGAGCGTGAAGCGCTCCGGGTGTTCGGTCTGGGCCGCGCGGACCAAGCCCCAGGCTCCGCTCTGCGGCAGGTTCGCGGCGGCGGGACCGGCCGCGGACTCGGTGAGGAACACCAGCCGGGAACTCGCGAATCGCTCGTCGACGATGGCGGTGCGCACGACCGCGAGGGCGTGGTGGACGACATCGTGTGCGGCGGAGGGAATCTCCGTGTCCTGCTCGGCGGCGGGCAGCTTGACCACGACCACGGCGGGCGTGCCGGTGACCTCGTCCAGCTCGGCGTACCGGGTCTCCACGCCCGGTACCTCGCCGACCGCCACCCACCCGCCGCGGTCGGATCCCGCGGCGGGAGTGGGGATTTCGCTCCACTCCAGCTCGAACAGCGTCTGGTCCGCACCGGCGGCGGCCTGCGGGCGCAAGGCCAGCGCGTCCACGGCGATGAGGGTCGCGCCGGATCCGTCGGCGATGAGCATGGTGACCGCGTCGCGCCCGGCCGGGGTGATCCGGACCCGCAGCGCCGTCGCCGGGAATTCGGGGATCGCGACCCCGGACCACGAGAACGGCAGCAGCGCGGGCCGATCGGTGTCGGAGATGCCCGGGACCAGCGCGTGCGCCGCGGCGTCGAGCAGGGCGGGGTGCACGGTGAACCGGTCGGCCCCGGCGGCGTACTCGTCGTCGAGGGCGAGTTCGGCGAACAGGTCCTCGCCGCGACGCCACAGCTTGCGCAACCCGTTGAACACCGGGCCGTACTCGTAGCCGTGGTCGGCCGCGCGGTCGTAGGCCCCGGCGAGGTCGACTTCCTGCGCGCCGCGGGGAGGCCACTCGCCGATGACGCCGGGGTCGGTGCTCGCGTCGGCCGCGCCCAGCAGTCCGGTGGCGTGCAGCCGCCAGTCCTGGCCGCCCGCCACGCGGGAGCGGATCTCCACCTGTCGCTTGCCGTTGTCGTCGGCGGCGGCGAGGCTGACCCGGAGCGTCACCGGCTGATCGGTGAGTTCCAGGGGCGCGGCGATGGTAAATTCCTCGACCCGGAAGAGTTCTTCGGCGGCTTCGGCGGCGGCCCGGAAGGCCAGCTCGAGCAGCAGGGTGCCGGGGACGATGGTGGCGCCGTCGATGGTGTGCTGGGTCAGCCAGGGCTGGGTATTGAGGTCGAGCACACCGGTGAGCAGCGCGCCGTCGATGTCGGACAGGTGCAGCACGCCGGTGAGGATCGGGTGGTCGACCGGGTCGAAACCCGAGGCGGCCGAGGCCGTATTGGGGTGCAGCCAGTACCGCTCGCGCTGGAACGCGTAGGTGGGCAGCGCGACCCGGCGGGCGCCGGTGCCGGCGAAGAATGCCTCCCAGTCGATGCCGATGCCGTGCGCGTGCAGGCTCGCGAGACCGCGGACGAGGGTATCGGCTTCGGCGCTGTCGCGGCGCTGCATCGCGATCGCGGGGGTGTCGGTGACGGCTTCCAGCAGCGGGGTGAGGACGGCGTCGGGGCCGATCTCCGCGATGGCACTGACGCCGAGTCCGGCGAGCGTCGTCGCGGCGTCGGCGAAGCGGACGGCGCCGCGCACCTGGTCCACCCAGTAGTCCGCGCCCGCCGGCTCGGTGACCTGGCCGGTGAGGGTGGAGACGAACGGGATGGTGGACGGCGAGTAGGTGATGGTCTCGGCGGCCGCGCGGAACTGCTCGAGCATGGGGTCCATCAGGGCCGAGTGGAAGGCGTGGCTCACGGTCAACCGCTTGTGGCGGCAGTCCAACTGGGCCACGACCGCCAGGACGGCCTCCTCCGGGCCCGACAGGACCACCGACTCCGGACCGTTCACCGCCGCGATCGACACCAGATCGCCCAGCAGCGGCAGCACCGTCGCCTCGGACACCGAGACCGCGACCATCGCGCCACCCGTCGGCAGCGCCTGCATCAACGCGCCACGGGCCGCCACCAGACGGGCCGCGTCGGCCAGCGACAGCACACCGGCCACGTGCGCCGCCGCGAACTCACCCACCGAATGGCCCGCCACCGCACGGACATTCACGCCCCAGGAGCGCAGCAGCCGCCACTGGGCGACCTCGACGGCGAACAGCGCGGGCTGAGCCGTACCGGTGCCGTCGAGTCCCTCGCCGCTGGTGATCAGCTCCCGCAGCGAGCGGCCGAGCAGCGGATCCAGCAGGGCCGCGATCTCGTCCAGGGCCTCGGCGTAGACCGGGAAGCGAGTCGCCAGCTCCGCGCCCATACCGATCCGCTGCGCGCCCTGACCGGTGAACACCACGCCCAGCCCGCCCTCACCGGCGACGATGGGCGCGGTGTCGGCGGCGTCCGTGCCGGGCCACAACACGGTGCGGTGCTCGAAGGCGGTGCGCGCGGTGGCCAGCGAGTAGGCGATATCCAGATCACCGGCGGGCGAATCCGCCACGTACTCACGCAGTCTGGCGGTCTGCGCCGTGACGGCCTCGGGCGTTCGGCCCGAGACGAGCCACGGCACCACGGGCAGTTCCACCGTAACCGGCTGCGGCTCAGCGGTTTCCGGAACCGGAGCCTGTTCGACGATCACGTGGGCGTTGGTGCCGCCGAACCCGAACGACGACACACCGGCCCGGCGCGGCTGCCCGGTCTCGGGCCAGTCCCGGGGCTCCACGAGCAGCTCCACCGCCCCCGAGGACCAATCCACCTCGGGGGTCGGGGTTTCCGCGTGCAGGGTGCGGGGCAGCACGCCGTGCCGCATGGCCTCGATCATCTTGATCACGCCGCCCACGCCCGCGGCCGCCTGCGAATGCCCGAAGTTGGATTTCAGCGAGCCCAGCAGCAGCGGCTGCCGGGCGGCCCGGTCGCTGCCGTAGGTGGCCAGCAGCGCCCGCGCCTCGATCGGGTCGCCGAGCCGGGTGCCGGTGCCGTGGCCCTCGACCGCGTCGACCTCACTCGCGGACAGCCTGCTGTCGGCCAGGGCCGCCCGGATGACCCGCTCCTGCGCGGGGCCGGACGGCGCGGTCAGGCCGTTGGAAGCGCCGTCCTGATTGATCGCGCTGCCCCGGATGACCGCCAGCACTTCCCGGCCCGCGGCCACCGCGTCCGACAAGCGTTGCAGCACCAGCAAACCAGCGCCCTCGGCCCAGCCGGTGCCATCGGCGCCGGCGCCGTAGGAGCGGCAGCGGCCGTCCTCCGACAGACCGCGCAGACGCGAGAACTCCACGAACGCCTGCGGCGTCGACATCACCGTCACGCCACCGGCCAGCGCCAGGTCGCATTCCCCGCGCCGCAGGGACTGCGCCGCGAGGTGCAGCGCCACCAGCGAGGACGAGCACGCGGTGTCGACCGAGATCGCCGGACCCTCCAGGCCCAGCAGGTACGCCAGGCGGCCCACCGCGATACTGCCCGCGCTACCGGCGAACAGATACCCCTCGAACTCCCCGCCCACACCGGGCCGCGCGCCGTAGTCGGAGTACATGAGCCCGGCGAACACGCCGGTCTGGGTGCCGCGCAGCGCACGCGGCACCAGTCCCGCCGATTCCAGTGCCTCCCAGCCGGTTTCGAGCAGCAGCCGCTGCTGCGGGTCCATGGCCAGCGCTTCGCGCGGAGACAGTCCGAAGAAGCCCGCGTCGAACTGGTCCGCGTCGAGCAGGAATCCGCCGCCGCGACTGTAGGACCGGCCGGCCTGCCCGGCGTCGCTGTCGAACAGCGATCCGAGGTCCCAGCCGCGGTTGGCCGGGAATTCCGAGACCGCGTCCGCGCCCCGGGTGACCAGGTCCCACAGTCCCGCCGGGTTCACGACCCCGCCCGGGTAGCGACATCCCAGTCCCACGACGGCGATCGGCTCGCGCATCGATTCCTCGACGGCGGCCAGCTGCTTGCGGGCCTGGTGGGAATCCGCGATCGCACGCTTGAGGTATTCGCGCAGCTTCGCCTGGTCGGACATCGGCCGTCGCCTTTCGGTTGGGGTCGGAAGAGGAAGGGAGGTGGGGGAATTCAGTCGAGCTCGTCGATGAGCGCGTAGAGCTCGTCGTCGGTCGCCGCGTCGAGATCGCCCTCGAAGCCGGTGTCGGCGGTGACCAGGCTCAGCAGTTCCCGCAGCCGGGCCGCGATGGCCGCGGCCTGGCCGGTGTCGGTCAACGCGGCCGTGATGGACGGTCGCAGGCCGTCGATCAGTTCGAGCACGGGCACTTCGGTGGTGCCGGTGTCGAATCCGAGCTGTCCGGCCAGGTGTTCGGCCAGGGCCGCCGGGTTGGCGTGATCGAAGATCAGGGTGGCGGGCAGCGCCAGGCCGAGCGCCTTGCCGAGGTCGTTGCGCAGTTCGACCGCCATGAGCGAGTCGAAGCCGAGCTCCTGGAAGGACCGGTCCCGGGTGACGGCGGAATCGTCGTCGTGGCCCAGGGCCGCGGCGGCGCGGGCCCGGACCAGATCGGCGAGCGCCTGGATGCGCGCGTCGGGGTCGAGTCCGGCCAGCCGGGCCGTCGGATCCGGCGCGGTCGAGGCCAGCGCGGCGGCGCGGCGCGCCTTGGTGCGCACCAGGTCCCGCAGCGGCGCGGGCACCCCGGACTCGTTGGCGCGCAGGGCTTCCTGATCGATCCGGGTGACCGCGAGCACCGGTTCCCCGGTGCGGACGGCGGCATCGAACAAGTCCAGGGCCGCGGCCGGGTCGAGGGGCAGCAGGCCCGAGCGGGCGAGCCGCCGCAGGTCCACGTCCTCGAGGTGGCCGCTGAGTTCGCTGCTCCCGGCCCACAGGCCCCACGCCAGCGAGGTCGCGGGCAGGCCCTGGGCCTGCCGGTGTTCGGCGAGACCGTCCAGGTAGGTGTTGGCGGCCGCATAGTTCGCCTGGCCGGCGGTGCCGAGCAGGCCCGCCACCGAGGAGTACAGGACGAAGGCCGCGGGCCGGTGGGCGAGGGTGAGTTCGTGCAGGTGCCAGGCCGCGTCGAGCTTGGGCCGCAGCACCCGGTCGAGCTGTTCGCGGGTGAGGGCGGTGACGACACCGTCCTCGGTGAGGCCCGCGGTGTGCACGACCGCGCCGATGGTGCGGTCGCCGATAGCGGCAGCGAGCGCGTCGCGGTCGGTCACGTCGGCGGCCACGATGGCGACTCGCGCACCGAATTCGGCCAGCTCCGAGCTCAATTCGGCCGCGCCCGGGGCGGCGGGGCCGCGGCGGCTGAGGAGGAGCAGGTCCCGGGCGCCGTGCTCGGCCACCAGGTGGCGGGCCAGCAGTGCGCCGAGGGTGCCGGTGCCGCCGGTGATCAGGACCGTGCCCCGCGACCAGTCCGGGGTCTCCCCCGCGACCTGCCGCATCCGCTCGAGGCGGGGCGCGAACAGTTCGCCGTCGCGCACCACGACGTGCGGTTCACCTGTGGCGGCGGCCCGGTCCAGGACGTCGCGTGAGCGTTCGGACTCGTCGATCTCGACGACGGTGACCCGGCCCGGGTTCTCCGCCTCCGCCGACCGGACCAGGCCGCGGATGCCCGCGTGGCCGAGTTCGCCCGCGGCGGTGACGATCGCGAGCCGCTCGCCCTCGGACTGCGCGAGCCAGTCGCGGACGGTCTCCAGGGTGGCGTGCAGCACGGCCTTGGGCGAGCCGGTGGGCGCTTCGATGATCTGCACCCCGACGCCGTCGCCCTCGGTCCGCACGGGCCGCAGCCGAGGCACGAGCAGCCCGTCCACCTCGATGGCGGCGGTGACGGCCGTGCGAGCCCGCAGGACCAGCGAATCGACGGTGGCCACCGGCGCTCCGGCGGGATCGTCGGCGTGCAGCGATACCCGCAGCGCGTCGGTTCCGGCGTCCTCCACGTCGATGCGCACCCGCAGCGCGGTCGCTCCGGTCGCGTGGATCCGCACGCCGCTCCACGCGAAGGGCAGCCACGAGCGGGCCGACTCGCCGGTGACGCCCGGCAGCAGCGCGTGCAGCGCGGCGTCGAGCAGGGCCGGGTGCAGGTCGACGTGGTCGCCGTGCCGCGCCTCCGGGAGTTCGACCGCGACGAACAGGGATTCGTCGGTGCGGCGCACCCGCTTCAACCCCTGGAACGCGGGACCGTACTGGTAGCCGAGGTCGTGCAGCCGCTCGTAGACGCCGGTGAGGTCGAACTCGGAGTCGTCGATCGCACCGACCGTGCCCGCGGCGCGGTCCTCGGTGCGGGCGACCACGAATCCGCCGGCGTGGGCGACCCATTCGCCGTCGTCGGTGCGACGCGAGTGGACCTCGGCGGCGCGGCGGCCCAGTTCGTCGGGCAGCCCGATGCCGACCTGGACGGTGGTGCCGCCCGGCGGCAGCACCAGCGGCGCGCCGATGGTGAGTTCGGCCAGCTCGTCGCAGCCGACCCGGCCCGCGGCGTGCAGGATCATGTCGACCAGCGCGGTGCCCGCCACCACCGGCAGGCCGTCGAGGGCGTGATCGGCCAGCCACGGCGCGGATTCGACGCCCAGGCGCGTGGTGAAACGCACCTCGTCACGATTCGCGATCGGGACGGCCGCGCCCAGCAGCTCGTGGTCGGCGGCCCCCAGGCCCACCCCGGCGAGATTCGGTGTCCGGCCGGCGGGTTCGAGCCAGTACCGCTTGTGCTGGAACGGGTAGGTGGGCGCGGCGACCCGGCGGGCGCCGGTGTACAGGCTGTCCCAGTCCACGCGGTGGCCGCGCATGCCCGCGATCGCCACCGCGGCGGTCAGCGCCTGCCGCTCCGAACGGCCGCGACGCAGCACGGGCGCGGCGAAACCGTCGGTGGCGGTGAGGGTCTGCTGCGCCAGCGCGGAGAGCACCCCGTCGGGCCCGATCTCCACGAAGTCGGTGACGCCGGCGCTCTCGAGGTAGCGGATGCCGTCGAGGAAGCGCACCGCGAGGCGGATGTGGCGGACCCAGTACCCGGGGTCGGTCACCTCCTCCACGGTGGCCAGGGTTCCGGTGACATTGGAGACCAGGGGAATGCTCGGCGGCCGGAAGTCCAGATGCGCGATGGCGCGGTGGAATTCGTCGAGCACGTCGTCCATGTGCGGGGAGTGGAAGGCGTGACTGACCGGCAGCTGCCGCACCTTGCGTCCGCGTTCGCGCCACAGCTCGGCGACCGCGGCGGCCGCGTCGGCATCACCGGAGATGACGGTCGAACGCGGGCCGTTGATCGCGGCGATCACCACGGCGTCGCCGTACCCGGCCAGGTCCGGGGCCAGCTCCGCCTCGGTGGCCTCGACGGCGATCATCGCGCCGTGCGAGCGGGCCGCCTGCATGAGCCGTCCGCGCGCGGAGACCAGCGTCGCGGCGTCGGCCAGGTCGAGCACCCCGGCGGCATGCGCGGCGGCGACCTCGCCGATCGAGTGCCCGGTCAGGTAATCCGGTCGCAGACCGTGACTTTCGACCGTCCGGTACAGGGCCGTCTCGACGGCGAACAGCGCGGCCTGCGCGAAATGCGTCTGGTCGAGCAGCGCCGAGTCCGCGGAGTCCTCCGGAGCGAACAGCACCTCGCGCAGCGGGCGCGCCAAACCGGGGTCCAGCAGCGCGCAGATCTCGTCGAAGACCCCCGCGAAAACCGGTGAGGTCTCGTACAGTTCGCGACCCATCCCGAGCCGCTGACTGCCCTGACCGGTGAACAGCATGCCCAGTTTGCCGCGCGATCCCCGCCGCGCCCGGGCGACGGCGGTGTTCGGCCGGTCCTCGGCGATGTCGTCGAGGGCCCGGGCCAGCTCGGCGGGCTCACCGGTGATGGCGGCGCGCACATCGTGCCGCGCGCGTCCGGTCGCCAGGGTGAGGCCGATATCGGCCGGGCGGGCATCGGTTTCGGCCAGGTGGTCGCGCAGCCGGGCGGCCACCTCCCGCAGTCCGGCGTCGTCCTTGGCGGACAGGATCCACGGCACCGGCTGCTCCGGCGCGACCGCGACGGCGGTCCGCGGGGCGGGCTGCTCCAGGATGACGTGCGCGTTGGTGCCGCTGACACCGAACGACGACACACCGGCCCGGCGCGGCTGCCCGGTCTCCGGCCACGGCCGCGCCTCGGTCAGCAGCCGCACCGCGCCCGACGCCCAGTCCACGTGCGGGCTGGGCGTTTCGGCGTGCAGGGTGCGCGGCAGCACGCCCCGGCGCATGGCCTCGATCATCTTGATCACGCCGCCCACGCCCGAAGCCGCCTGCGAGTGACCGATATTCGACTTCAACGATCCGAGCCACAGCGGCCGGTCGTCCGCGCGGTCGCTGCCGTAGGTGGCGAGCAGCGCCTGCGCCTCGATCGGGTCGCCCAGCCGGGTGCCGGTGCCGTGCGCCTCCACCGCGTCCACCTCGGCGGCGGACAGTCCGGCGTCGGCCAGTGCCGCGCGGATCACCCGCTCCTGCGCCGGGCCCGACGGCGCGGTCAGGCCGTTGGACGCGCCGTCCTGGTTGACGGCGGTGCCGCGCAGCACCGCCAGCACCTCGTGCCCGGCGGCGCGGGCGTCGGAGAGTCGTTGCAGCACCACCAGTCCCACGCCCTCGGACCAGCCGGTGCCGTCGGCGTCGGCGCCGAACGCCTTGCAGCGGCCGTCGGCGGACAGGCCGCGCTGCCGGGAGAACTCGACGAAGGTGTTCGGGGTGGACATCACCGTGACGCCGCCGGCGACGGCGAGATCGCATTCCCCGCTGCGCAGCGACTGCGCGGCCAGGTGCATGGCCACCAGCGAGGACGAGCAGGCGGTGTCGACCGTGATCGCGGGACCCTCGAAACCGAAGGTGTAGGCCAGGCGGCCGGAGATCACGCTGGACAGGTTGCCCGCCAGCAGCAGGCCCTCGAATTCGCCCGCCGCGCCCTGCACCCGGATGGCGTAGTCGTCGTACATGGCGCCGGTGAAGACGCCGGTGCGGCTGCCGCGCAGGGTCGCCGGGTCGATGGCCGCGTATTCCATGGCCTCCCAGGCGGTTTCGAGCAGCAGGCGCTGCTGCGGGTCGGTGGCCGTGGCCTCGCGCGGCGAGATGCCGAAGAAGTCCGCGTCGAACAGGTCGGCGTCGTAGAGGAAGCCGCCGTTCTTGGTCGAGGAGGTGCCCGGCCGTTCGGAGCGCGGATCGTAGAGTTCGTCCACGTTCCAGCCGCGGTTGACCGGAAACTCGCCGATGGCGTCGACACCGTCGGCGACCAGCTGCCACAGGTGGCCGGGCGTGCGGACGTCACCGGGATAGCGGCAGGCCATGCCGACGATCACGATCGGATCGTCCTGGGCAGTCCGGGCTTTCACCGCCACCGTGGCGGCGGCGGGCTGCTTCGGCCGCAGCAGTTCCCCGAGGTGGGTGGCCAGCGCGGTCGGCGACGGGTGGTCGAAGACGACGGTCGCGCCCAGGGTGAAGCCGGTCTCGGCGCCGATCCGGTTGCGCAGTTCGAGCCCGGCCAGCGAGTCGAAGCCCAGTTCCCGGAAGGCGCTGTCGGCGTCGAGGCCGGAGGCCGAATCATGGCCCAGCACGGCGGCGCTCACGCTCAGCACGTACTCCAGCAGCGCGTCGGCACGCCGATCGTCGGCGAGTGCCGTCATGCGGTCGGCCCAGGTGCCGCCCGCGGTCCGGTTCCCCCGGCGCACCGGTGCGCGCAGGATGGCCGGGGCGGCCGCGGCGGGCACGCCGTAGTCGATGGTCGCCGCGACCACGACCGGTTCGGGGCTGCCGAGCGCGGTGTCGAACAGCGCCAGGCCCGTCTCGACCGGCAACGGCGGTGCGCCCAGGCGCTTCCAGCGCTCGATATCGGCCGCGGACAGACCCGTCCCCATGCCGACCGAGGTGTCCCACAGACCCCACGCCAGGGAGCGGGCGGGCAGACCCGAGGCGGCGCGATGGGCGGCGAGGCCGTCGAGGTAGGCGTTGGCCGCGGCGTAATTGCCCTGTCCCGCCGTGCCGATGGTGCCCGACAGCGACGAGAACAGGATGAACGCGTCGAGATCCAGGTCGGCCGTGGCCCGGTGCAACTGCCAGGCGGCGTCGACCTTCGGGCGCAGCACGGTGTGGATCTGCTCGGCGGTCAGCGTGTCGATCATGGCGTCGGCGAGCGTGCCCGCGGCGTGCACCACCGCCCGCAGCGGACGGTCGGCGGGGATCGCGGCGAGCACCCCGGCGACGGCGTTCGGGTCGGCCATATCGGCCGCGAGCACCTCGACGGTCGCACCGGCGGCGCGCAGGTCGGCGGTCAGGTCCTCCGCGCCGGGAGTGGCCGGGCCGCGGCGGCTGACCAGCAGCAGGTGGCGCACACCGTGTTCGGCGACCAGGTGACGGGCGAACAACGCGCCGAGGCCGCCGGTACCACCGGTGATCAGCGCGGTGCCGTCGGTGCGGATCGGCGTGCCGGTGAATTCGGCTGTGCGCGTGGCGACCCGGGGGATGTGCAGCGCACCGTCGCGGACGGCGAGCTGGGCTTCCCCGGAGGCGGCGGCACGGTTCGGCCACTCCCCGATCTCGTCCTGCGCCGGAATGTCGAGCACCAGCACCCGTCCGGGGTGTTCGCCGGCGGCGACGCGGGCGAGACCCCACACCGCGGCGCCGGCGAGATCGTCGACCCGCTCGCCCGCGGCGGTCGCCACCGCGCCACGGGTGACGAGGACGAGCGGCGAGCTTGCCTCGGCCAGGTGGCGCTGGATCGATTCGGTGGCCAGGATGGTGGCCGCGTGCACCTGTTCGGGAGTGTCTCCGGGGCCGAGGACGAGGGTCTCGACTTCGGTTCCGGTGGACTCGGATTCGTGCAGCGGCTGCCAGGCGAGGGCGTACAGCGGCGGCCTGGCGACCAAGCCCTCGACGGCGGTGGGCCGGAAGTCCAGCGCCCCGATGACGGCGACCGGGGTGCCGTCGTCGGTGGTGACGGTGATCTCGGCCGACGTACGGCCGGTGCGGATCAGGCGGGCACGCAGCGAGCTCGTGCCCGGAAGGCTCACGCGTACAGCGGAGAACGCGTACGGCAGCAACATCTCCCGGGGCCCGGCGGCATCGGCCAGGTCCAGCACCAGCGGGTGCAGGACGGCGTCGAGCAGCGCGGGATGGAGGCCGTAGCGACCCGCCTCGTCGATACGGGCGTCGGGCAGCCGCACTTCCGCGAACAGCGCGTCGTCGGTGCGCCACCAGCGGGTCAGGCCGCGGAAGGCGGCGCCGTACTGGTAACCGAGGCCGGCGAGCCGGTCGTAGGCGTGCTCGATCGGCTCCTCGACGGCATCCGGTGCGGGCCACTCGTCGCCGAGGCCGGGGGCGGGCGCGGCGGCGAGGTCGAAGAATCCGGAGGCGTGCCGCGACCAGGGCGCGTCCTCGGCGGTCCGGGCGTGGATCGTGAAGGGCCGCCGCTCGTTCGCTCTGGCGGCGCCGGCGATCAGCTGCACCTCCACCGAACCGTCCAGCGGCAGCGCGGCTTCCACCACGACTTCGGAAACCTGTTCGGCGCCCAGCAGATTCGCCGCGGCGACGGCGAAGTCCACGAAGGCGGCGGCGGGCAGGATCGGCGCACCGGCGATGACGTGGTCGCGCAGCCAGCCGTGTTCGGCGGTGGTCAGGGTGCCGCTGAAGAGCACCTCGTCGCGGTCCGCGCGATCGACCCGGGTGGTGAGGATCGGATGCCCGGCGGCGGGCCGCTCGGTGCCGCCACGCAGCCAGTAGCTGCCGCGCTGGAACGCGTAGGTCGGCAATTCGACGGTGGCCGATGACGATTCGACCAGGGCGGTCAGGTCGGCGGGCGCGCCGTGGACGTGCGCGGTGGCCAGACCGGTCACGAAGGTGTCGGCCTCGGGGCGGCCGCGACGCAGCAGGGGCACCGCGATCGACGCCGGGGTCGCGAAGGATTCACGGGCCATGGCGGTGAGCACGGCGTCGGGGCCGATCTCCACGAACAGCCGGATGTCGTCGTCCTCGAGCCGGCGTACGGCGTCCAGGAAGCGCACGGTGCCGCGTAGCTGACGCACCCAGTAGTCGGGCGAGGTGAGATCGGCCCGCTCGGGCGAGAGCGCGGACACCACGGGAATCACGGGGTCGGTGAAGGACACCGACTCGGCGACGGCCCGGAGCTCCGCCAGCGCGGAATCCATGTGCGCGGAGTGGAAGGCATGGCTGACCCGCAGCGTGTGCGTGCGATGACCGGCGGCCCGCCACCGCTCGGCGACGGCCTCGGCGGCGTCGGTGTCACCGGAGATCACCACGGAGGCAAGTCCGTTCACCGCCGCGATATCCACCGCGTGCCCGTCGAGCGATGCGGCCACCTCGTCGGCGGGCGCGCCGATGGCGATCATCGCCCCACCCGCGCGCGCCGCCTGCATCAGCCGACCGCGCGCGGCCACCAGCTTCGCGGCGTCGGCCAGTCCGATACCACCGGCGACGTGCAGCGCCGCCAGCTCACCGATCGAATGACCGGCCACCGCATCGGGAATCAGGCCCAGCTCGCGGCACAGCGCGGCGAGCGCCACCTCCACCGCGAACAGGGCGGGCTGGGTGTACTCGGTCCGGTCCAGGGCGTCGATATTGTCGCGAACGATCTCGCGCAGCGGCAGTGCCAGCCACGGGTCGAAGGCCGCGCACACCTCGTCGAAGGCCGCGGCGAAGGCGGGGAAGGCGGCATGGAGCTCCTGCCCCATACCGAGACGCTGCGCCCCCTGACCGGTGAACAGGAACGCGGTGCGCACAGCACGTGCGGCCCGTCCCGAAACCAGCTGCGGCGCAGCGGTTCCATCGCGCAGAGCAGCCAGACCGGACCGGAAATCCGCGTGCGTGCGGCCGACCACGACCGCGCGTTCGGGCAGCAGCGCCCGGGTCCGCACCAGCGAGTCCGCGAAGGCGCCGATCGACGCTTCCGGCCGCGCGGCGAGGAACTCGTCCAGCTTGCCCGCCTGCGCGCGCAGGGCCTGCCGGTCCCGGCCGGACACCAGCCACGCCACCGGCCGCGCGACCGCGCCGCCCGCGAATGCGGCTGCCCCGGACGGGGCTACCGAGAGTGCGTTCTCCGATCCAGCGGACGTGGATGTGGTGGGAGCGGATGCGGCCACCCCGGCTTCGGTCTGCGCGGCTGCGGCGACCACGGTTCTGGTCGGGTCGGAGGTGTCCGCGGGGAATGCGGCTGCAGGGGAAACGGACTCGCCCTCTTCGAGGACCAGGTGGGCGTTGGTGCCGCTGATGCCGAAGGAGGACACACCGGCCCGGCGCGGGTGCGCCCCGCGCGGCCAGTCGCGCCGCTGGGCCAGCAGTTCGATGCTGCCCGCCGACCAGTCGACGTGCGGCGTGGGCGCGTCGAGGTGCAGGGTTCCGGGCAGCACGCCGTGCCGCATGGCCTGCACCATCTTGATCACACCGGCCACACCGGCGGCGGCCTGCGCGTGGCCGATGTTCGATTTCAACGATCCCAGATACAAGGGCCGGCCCGAGTCACGCTGTGCGCCATAGGTCGCGAGCAGGGCGTCGGCCTCGATGGGGTCGCCCAGCGCGGTGCCCGTGCCGTGGGCCTCCACCGCGTCGACCGCCCCGGCGGTCAGCCCGGCGTCGGCGAGGGCCGCGCCGATCACGCGCCGCTGCGCGGGACCGTTGGGCGCGGTCAGGCCATTGGACGCGCCGTCCTGGTTGATGGCGGTGCCGCGAATGACACCGAGTACCCGGTGGCCGTTGCGGCGCGCGTCGGAGAGCCGCTCCAGCAGCAGCACGCCCGCGCCCTCGGCCCACGCCGTGCCGTCCGCGGCGGCCGCGAACGGCTTGCAGCGGCCGTCGGGCGCCAGGCCGCGCTGGCGCGAGAACTCCACGAACATCCCGGGATTGGCCATCACGGCCGCGCCACCGGCCAGCGCCAGGGCGGATTCCCCCGCGCGCAGCGAGCGCATCGCGAGGTGGATGGCGACCAGCGACGAGGAGCACGCGGTGTCCACGGTCAGCGCCGGGCCGAGCAGGCCCAGCTGGTAGGCGATGCGACCCGACATCACGCTGTTCGCGGTACCGGTCAGCACGTAGCCCTCGGTGCCCGCGGTGGGCGTGTGCATGCGGGGGCCGTAGTCGGAGACGGTCGCACCGACGAACACTCCCGTGCGCGATCCGGCGAGCGACTGCGGATCGATGCTCGCGTGTTCGATGGCCTCCCAGGAGGTTTCGAGCAGCAGCCGCTGCTGCGGGTCCATGGCCAGCGCCTCGCGCGGCGAGATGCCGAACAGGCCCGCGTCGAACTCGTCGGCGTGGTCGAGGAAGCCGCCGACCCGCACGTAACTGCCGCCGGGCCGGTCCCCGGCGAAGAGAGCCTCGTCCCACCCGCGGTCGGCCGGGAATTCGGTGATGGCGTCGATGCCGTCGGCCACCACCCGCCACAGGTCGTCGGGTCCGGCGATGCCGCCGGGATAGCGGCAGGCCATGCCGACGATGGCGATGGGCTCGTTGCCCGCGGCCGTGAACGCCTCGGCCGCACCGTCGTTCGCGGTGCCGGTGAGCGCGGCGTTCAGGTAGTCGATCAGGGCCGCGGGCGTCGGGTAGTCGAACAGCAGCCCGCCGGGCAGGCTCAGGTCGGTGGCGCGCGCGAGCGCCTTGCGCAGTTCCACCCCGAGCAGGGAATCGAACCCGAGATCACGGAAGCGGGCGTGGACGTCGACGCGTTCGGTGGCGTCGAAGCCGAGCACGGCCCGGATGTGGCCGGTGACCAGGGCATCCACATCGATGTCCGCCACCGCGGGAGCGGCGGCCGCCACCTCCGCCGGGGCGGGCGCGGCCGTCGCCGGGGCGACAGCGGGCACGGACGCTCCCCCCAACAGCGGATACCTGCGGCGCTGGAACGGATACGTCGGCAGGTCCACGACCCGCGCACCGGACCCGGAGAACAGTGCGGGCCAGTCGATCCGCGCACCCCGGGTGAACAGCTGCCCCGCCGCGGTCACGATGGTGACGGGTTCGTCCCGGCCCGGACGCAGCGCCGGGACGGCGGTGATCCGCTCGGCGTCGACGGCCGCGTCGGCGATCATGGCCGAGCACACCCCGTCGGGTCCGAGTTCGAATACCTGTCTCACGCCGTAGGTTTCGAGCGCTCGGACGGCGTCCATGAATCGGACCGGCTGCCGGATGTGCTGCACCCAGTAGTCCGCCGACGCCCACTCCTGCGCGGGTCCGCCGGTCACCGAGGACACCGCCCGCAGGGTCGGCTGAGCGAAGGTCAGGGTCCGTACCACCGCCGCGAACTCGTCGAGCATCGGCTCCATGAGCGGCGAGTGGAAGGCGTGGGAGACCTTGAGCCGCTTGGTCTTCCGCCCCATGGCGGAAACCCGGGCGGCGACCTCGACCGCGCCGTGCTCCGATCCGGCGATGACGACCGCGCGCGGCCCGTTGACGGCGGCGATCCCCAGCTCGGGCAGTCCGGCCAGCAGTGGCGCGACCTCGTCCTCGGTGGCCTCCAGCGCGATCATGGCGCCGCCGCTCGGCAGCGCCTGCATGAGCCGTCCGCGCGCCGCGACCAGGGTGGCCGCGTCGGCGCGCGACAGCACCCCCGCCACGTGTGCCGCGGCAATCTCACCGATGGAGTGCCCGGCGACGAAATCCGGTGCGATACCCCAGGATTCGACCAACCGATACAGCGCCACCTGCACCGCGAACAGCGCCGGCTGCGCGTAGCCGGTCTCGTCCAGGTCCACGCCGGTGGCGATGAGGTCGCGCAGCGGGCGGTCCAGGACCGGATCCAGATGCGCGGCGATGGCGTCGAATTCCGCTGCAAAGACCGGGAATTCGCGGTAGAGCTCCTGGCCCATCCCGATCCGCTGACCGCCCTGGCCGGAGAACACCACCGCGGATTCGCCCGGCTCGACCGAACCGGTCACCAGCTGCGGCGCGGGCAGCCCCGCGGCGAGCGCCTCGAGCGCGCGCTGCCGGGCCGGGCCGTCACCCGCGGCGACCACGGCGCGGTGGTCGAACGTCGTCCGGGTGGTGGCCAGTGACCAGCCCACATCGGCCAGATCCGGCGAGGCGAGTTCCGCGAGCCGCTTCGCCTGGCTCGCGAGCGCTTCGGGCGTGCGCGCCGAGAGCACCCACGGCACGACCGCGAGCGTACGGCCCGCCGCGGTCACCGGCTCGCGCTCCGGCGCTTCACCCACCACGAGGTGGCAGTTGGTGCCGCCCATGCCGAACGAGCTCACACCCGCGAGCAGCGGCGCAGTGGGCTCGGGCCACTCCGAAAGCTCGGTCTGCACAGCGAGATTCAGCTCACCGAACGGGATCGCGGGATTCGGGTCCGAGAAGTTCAGGCTCGGCGGCAACTGCCGATTGCGCAGGCACAGCAGCACTTTGAGCAGTCCGGCCAGCCCGGCCGCGCCCTCCAGGTGCCCGATATTGGTCTTCACCGAGCCGATCGGGAGCGGCCGGGTCCGCCCCGACCCCAGTACCGCGCCGAGCGCGGCCGCCTCGATCGGATCACCGACCGGCGTCCCGGTGCCGTGTGTCTCGACGTACTGGACCTGTGCCGTGGACACCCCGGCCCGCCGGTACGCCTCCCGCAGGACCTGCTCCTGGGCGGCCCGCCCGGGCACCGTGAGTCCCTCGGTCGCACCGTCATTGTTGACCGCGCTGCCGTGGATCACGCCGTGGACGCGGTCACCGGCCGCGATGGCGTCGGCCAGCGGCTTCAGCAGCAGCGCCACCGCGCCCTCACCGCGCACGAATCCGTCGGCGCTCGCGTCGAAGGCGGCGGAGGTGCCGGTGGGCGACAGCCCGCCGAAACGCTCGGTCGCGACCGCGGTCGCCGCGGACAGGTTCAGGTTGACACCGGCCACCAGGGCCGTGGACGCCTCGCCGGCGCGCAGGCTCTGGCACGCCAGGTGCACCGCCACCAGGGCCGAGGACTGCACCGAGTCGACGGTCAGGCTGGGCCCGCGCACGCCGAGGAAGTAGGAGACCCGGTTGGCGATCACGCCGCGGCTGGCGCCGGTCAGGCTGTGATGGGTGATGGCGTCCGCGGGCAGGGTGCCGAGCAGCGCGGCGTAGTCGTCGCGGTGGGTGCCGACCAGTACCGCGGTATCGCCGCCGCGCAACTGCTCGGGCCGGGCGCCGGCGTCTTCCAGGGCCTCCCAGGCGAGTTCGAGCACCAGCCGCTGCCGCGGATCCATCGCGGCCGCCTCGCGCGGGGAGATCCCGAAGAACGGCGCGTCGAAGCCCTCGATATCGGCCAGGAACGCGCCGCGCCGCTCGGGACGGTCGCCCGCCCCGGCGTACGCGGCGCGGTCGTCGGGCCAGGAGGAGATGGCGCTGGTGCCCGAGCTCAGCAGTTCCCAGAACTCGGCGGGGTTGCCCGCGCCGGGTAGGCGGCACGCGAATCCGATGACGGCGATCCCGGCATTATCGGTGGCGTTGTTGGAACTCAAAACGGCTCTCCCCCTTGCCCATTCGGCACGTGGTGTGGAAGTGACGCCATCAGAAGGCGCGATTTCAACGTAGCCGTGCGATCGGAACAGGTTGGTAATCCGTTGGTAATTCAGTTATTTCGACCACACAGCGGTGCCGGTAGCCCGTTCGCGGATCTCCATGTGCAGCGCGTCGACGTGCTCGTTGATGAAGAAATGGCCACCGCGAAACTCACGCAACTCGAACTCGCCGTGCGTGTGCGTCCGCCATTCGGCCATCTCGGCGACGGTGGTCTTGGGGTCGATGTCCCCGGCGAACGCCGTTATCCCGCAGCGCACCCGGGGCCCGCCGGTCCACCGGTAGCGTTCGATGGCCCGGTAGTCGCCACGGATGACGGGAAGCACCATGGCGGCGATCTCCGGATCGGCGAGCGCGGCGGCGTCGGTCGCGCCCAGGCGGACGACATCGTCGAGCAGCTCCGCGTCATCGGCCAGGTAGGTGCTTTCATCGCGGCTGGTGGCGGGTGCGCGGCGGCCGGAGACGAACAGTTCGGTGAGCCGGGTCCCGGACCGTTCCAGCCGCAGCGCGACCTCGAAGGCGAGAATCGCGCCCATGCTGTGCCCGAAGAACGCGGTGGGCCGGTCCAGCCACGGAAGCAACTCCGCGGCAATGTGATCGGCGAGCCGGTCGATATCGTCGACGACCGTTTCGGTGCGGCGTTCCTGACGGCCGGGATATTGCACGGCGAGCACGTCGATTTCGGGTGCGAGGGCCTGCATCCATCGGAAGAAATAGCTCGCGGATCCGCCCGCGTACGGAAAGCAAACCAATCGGTGCGGGGCGGCGGGCGCCGGACCGAATCGGCGAATCCACGCGTTCGGAGAAGGGTTGCCGGACAGACGTTTTTCCATCACACGAATTCCCTTGTCGTATACCGAACGGTTTCGCGCCGGGCACCGGGGAGGGGTACCCGGTGCCCGGCGCGAACCGATCAGGAGAAGTGTCAGCCCATCAGGCCCAGCTGCTGCGACATCTCGAAGTTGTCGTAGCTGATGCGCCAGTAGCTGATCAGGCCGTCACGGAACTCGTAGGTGTCCATACCCTCCAGATCGAACTTGCGACCGGTGGCCGCGACCGGCTCCTCCGGGTGCTCCGGCGGCCAGCCGGAGATGCCGCCGGACAGGGTGCCCTGGCCGTGCCAGGGCACCACGATGCGGTTGCCGTCCAGGGCCACCAGCGGCGCACCG
This sequence comes from Nocardia sp. NPDC005746, assembly GCF_040630785.1. Taxonomy (NCBI): domain Bacteria; kingdom Bacillati; phylum Actinomycetota; class Actinomycetes; order Mycobacteriales; family Nocardiaceae; genus Nocardia; species Nocardia sp. NPDC005746. The sequence goes on along the minus strand of NZ_JBEXYE010000014.1, from coordinate 50,001 downwards.
GTGGCCTCGAACCGCATGTCCGGGAATGCCTTGTAGGTGATCTGGGCAAAGAGGCGGAAGTCCTCGTGCCCCTTGCTGAACCGGCCGAACATGGCTGGGTCCTCGACCAGGATGTCGTCGGTGCACATGGCCAGCTGCGCGTCGATGTCGGCGGAGTTCACCGCCTGGTACCACCGGCCCATGAAGTCGCCGATGGTGTCGGCGTCGGGCAGCGCGCCGCCCAGCTCGGCGCGGGCCTTGCGGTAGCGGTCGTCGAAGTACTCGATCTTCTCGAGCGATGTCATCGGATGCCTCCAGGGTGATCCGGTAGTGCGGTCAGTTCTCGCCGCGAACGGCCAGGGCGTGGGTGAAGTGGCCGCGCGGGTCCCACGTCGCCTTGATCTCCCGCAGGCGCGGCAGGGCGGCGCCGAAGTACAGCTCCTGCCACGGAATCGGCGCGGTGTGCAGCGCCGGGTCCAGTGGATCGGTGTCGGTGTAGTTCAGGACCGCGCCGTCGTTGGCGCCGCCCCGTCCCGGCACTCCGCCGGTCGCGGCGTAGACCTCGCCGTAGAAGCGGCGCAGCCAGGCCAGCTGGGCCGCGTCCTCCTCCGACGTCGCCCACATCACGATGTAGAGCATCTTGATGATCGAATCCCGCTGCGGCGACGCGGTTTCCGCGGCCTCGACGGTATTGACACGGCCGCCGTACCCGGCGATCTCCACCAGGGTGGCGGGGTTGTCGAACGCCGGATCGGTGAGGTTGCGGTACAGGGCCGCCACCTGATCGGCGGGCAGCGCGGTGCGCAGGTAGGCCGACTTGGCCTTGAAGCGCCCCTTGCCTTCCCAGCCGTCTCCGCCCAGATCCGCCCACGCGGTGACGTGGGAGATCCACTCGACCCGCTTGCGCGCGTCGACCCGGTAGGTGATGCCGGCGCCCTCGGCCATGGCGGCCAGGAACTCGTCGAGCAGCCGGTCGGCGTCCGGGGTGGCCGCGTCGATCTGCGAGGACATCAGGAACTCGCCGGCCGAGATGTGCCGCGGCTTCAGCGCGCTGAACAGATTCACGTACGGCGAGTCGACGCCCGCGTGCTTCTCGTGCCAGGCGGTGAAGGTGGTGAGCAGCTTGCCGAACGCGTCCTCGGTCAGCTGATCCCAGGACCAGACGACCTCGGATACGATCAGTTCCCGTGGAGCCGAGGGCAACTGGTCGGCCGGTTCGGCGCCCGTCGCGTCGGGCGCGCGCAGCCAGAACCTGGTGGCCAGCCCGTAGGTGCCACCACCGCCGCCGGTGTGCGCCCACCACAGGTCCCGGTTCGGGTCGTCGGCCCGCCGGGTCGCCACGACCTTGCGGGCCTTGCCGTCGGCGTCCGCGACGACGACCTCGACGGCCTCGAGGTAGTCGACGAGATGCCCGAACTGCCGCGAGAGCGGACCGTAACCCGCATTGGTCATCTGCCCGCCCAGCGCGACCGGCGGACCGATCCCGGCCGGGACGGTGACATGCCAGCCGTCGTACAGCTTCTGGTACAGGTCGGCGGTGCTGACGCCGGGGCCCACCGCGAACGCGGACAGCTCGGCGTCGTACTCGACCGAATTCAGTTGCGACGCACTGATGATGACCTGGATGTCGGGGTTGACGATCAGGTCCTCGTAGCACGCGCCACTGCTCTGCAGCGCGAACCGCACGCCGCGATCGAGCACGTGCTGCACCGCCGCCACGGCCTCGTCGGCCGTCTTGGGCAGCAGCACGTACTCGGGCGCGCCACTCCATCGGCCGTTGAAGCTGGCCGCGAGCACGCCGTAGCGCTCGTCGTCCGGGGTCACCCGTTCGACGTCGAAGGTGTCGATCATGGTGTGTCTCTCCTTCTGTCCGTTCAGGCGATCGGCGCCAGGCGGGCGCCCTCCGCGTCGCGAATCTCGAGGCACACGTCGCGCAGGGCGACGATCAGCCGGTCGATATCGGACGTGGTGAGGTGGACCGACGGCTCGAACCGCAGGGTGTAGACCGCGCTCGAGGTGGGGAAGGTGCGAATATTGTGCTCGCGCAACAGGAAACCCGAGACGTAGTAGCCGAAGAAGCCACTGCCGTCGAGTTCCCGCAGCACCTGCGAGTCCGCCTCGGCCAGGTTCGCGAACTCCAGTCCGGCCATCAGGCCGCGCCCGCGCACGTCCGCGATCACCGTCGGGAACTCGGCCCGCAGCCCGCGCAGCGCGGTCAGCAGCTCCGAACCCCGTTGCGCCGCGGTGCGATACACCTCGCCGTCGTTCGCCTCGAGCACGCCGAGCACCTTCTCCGCCATCAGGCAGGAGAAGCTGTCCTTGGCGAAGGTCGAGCTGTGCATCATCTCGAAGTCGCGCAGGTACCGCGACTCACGCACCAGCAGCACCGCGGCCTTGGCGATACCGCCGCCCAGGCTCTTGGCCATGGCGTAGTAGTCGCCGCGCAGACCCAGGTGGCTGCTGGACAGGAACGCGCCGGTCCGGCCCATTCCGGCCTGGATCTCGTCGACGACCACCGGGATGCCGAGGTCCGCGGCGACCCGGTTGACGTCCTTGGCGAATTCCACCGGCACCTCGTGGATGCCGCCCTCGCCCAGGATCGGTTCCAGCACCAGGGCGCAGAACACCGGGAACGACCGCGGCGTCACGCGCACCCGGCCGCCGGCGATCTCCAGGTCGTGCAGGTCGCGCCGCTCGGCGGCGACGATCTCGTCGAGCGCGCCGGGCTGGTCCATCGGGACGAACCGGGCCTGAGCGGCCAGCGCCGAGAACACCGACCGGTAGATCGGGTTGTAGGTGAGCTGGACGCTGCCGGCGAGCTTGCCGTGGAAGGATCCGACGGGGCTCAGGAACAGCGGCGTGCTCGCGAACAACCCGTCGTTGTGCGCGGTCGCCGCGGCCACCAGGGCCTCGATGTCGCCCGACGCCCGCCCGTCCGCGACGGCGGCGCGCGCGGCCTCGACATTGGCCTCGAGTTCGGCCCGGAGCCCGGCGATCCGCGCGAAGCGTTCGAACTCCGCGTGCTTCATGGCGGCCTCGATGGCCTCCGCACCGCTGTTGGCGAAGATCGCGAAGTAGTTCTCGTCGTCGTCCAGCTCGCGCCGGATGATCGAATTCAGCTGGGAAACCACGCGATTGGCGTACGAGTGGCGCGAGAACTGGGCGTGGATCGGCGTCTGCCCGGCCAGCAGTTCACGGGCGTGCTCGATCAGCTCGGGGTTGCTGTGCCCGAGCAGCGTCGAACCGTAGCCGCCGACGAAGTCGAGGACGGCGACTTCCTGACCGTCCTTGCGGTAGTACAGGGTGTCGGCCTCACCGCGGGTGTACTCGACGTCGAGCCCGGCCGTGGCCAGCACCCCGAGCAGATACGGTTCGGCGTAGTCCTGTGCGTTCTCGATCGTGGTCATCGGCTCTGGACCTCTCCGGCGCGCACCAGGTTCAAGATCTCTCCCGCAACGGTTTCCGGCGCCTGCTGCGGCTGCCAGTGCGAGGTCTTCTCCAGCGTGACCAGCCGGTACGGGCCGGTGACGTGCTGGGCGGTCTCGGTGACCGCGAGCTTGCTGACAGCGGTGTCGGTGACGCTCCAGACGAAGGTCGTCGGAACGGTCACCGGGCCGAAGCCGAACGGCTCACCGAGCAGGTTGTTGGCGCGGTACCAGTTCAGCGCGGCCTCGAGCACGGCCGGGTCGCTGTGCTTGGTGACGTAGCGGCTCACCTGTTCCGGGGTCAGCACACCCTCCCCCGCCTGGGCGAACCACGCCCACAGCTGGGCGGCGTCGTCGGCGAGGAACTGCGCGCCCGAGTCGGCCGACATGAGGAACTCGACGTACTGCGAACTGTGCTGCTGCTCTTCGTCGACGCGGTAGGCGTGCTGGTAGGCGTCCAGGTGCGGGATGGCCAGGGCGACCAGGCTCCGCACCCGATCCGGGTGGCGCGCACCGAGATACCACGCGACCGCGGCGCCCCAGTCGTGACCGACCACGTGCGCGGACTCGACGCCCAGCGCGTCCAGGATGCCGAGCGCGTCGGCCACCAGGTTCGGCAGCGCGTAATCGGCGACCCCGGCCGGCCGCGCGCCGTCGGAGTACCCGCGCTGATCCGGGGCGATGGTGCGCAGCCCGGCCTCGTGCAGGATGGGCGCCACCTCGTTCCAGGACTCGCGGCTGTGCGGGAAGCCGTGCAGCAGGAGCACGGCCGGACCGTCGGCGGGACCGGCGACGTCGACGTCGAAGGTGAACTCGCCCAGGCTGATTCGTTCCACGGTCATGACTACTCCGCGAAGATCTTGGCTTCGAGGGCCGGCTCGTGCAGCACCGTGGCGGGATCGGCCAGGCCGATGACGCGCTGGTAGGCACGCGACACGTCGCCGTCGCGGGCGGCCGCGTCCTGGACCTTGGCGATGAAGGCGTGCGCCTCGAGGATCTCCGGGGTGCGCTCACCCTGGACCTCGGGGTAGCTCAGGTCGGCGCCGATCGCCATGTCCCAGCAGCCGTCGATGGCCTCGGCCGCCAGATCGCGGAAGTAGGCCAGCGGGTCGATCTCGCCGTCGGCCTGGACGTGCTTGCGCAGCACGGCCGAACCCATGGCGGCGACCGTCATGCCCTGCGCGTAGCTGGGGTTGAAGCTGGCCACGGCGTCACCGATCACCAGGAAGCCGGCCGGGAAGGCGGTCATGCGCTGGTAGTGGCGGCGCAGGTTGGTGGGGAACTTGTAGGCGACCGGGTCGTTGAGCGGTACGGCCTGCTGCAGCGTCTCGTAGATGTCCGGCGCGGCAAGGGTCTTGATGAAGGCCAGGAAGCCCTCGGGATCGGTCGGCGGGTGGTCGCCGAGGATGCCGTAGGCGGTCACGATGGCCCGGCCGCCGTCGATCTTCTGGCAGATGCAGCCGCGCGGCACACCGGCCGAGGCGACGGTGTTGATCGAGATGTCGTCGCCGAACGCCTCGTCCGGGATGCGGTAGTACCGGGTGGCGTACCCCATGCCGATCTTGTGCTTCTCCTCCTCGACGCGGCCGAACTCGAGGTCGTCGAGCCACACCGAGGCGCGCGAACCGCGACCCGAGGCGTCGACCACCAGGTCGGCGGGGATCAGGGTCTCGTGCGAGTTCTCCGGGAACACCCACACGCCGGCGATCCGCTTGCCGTCCTCGACCACCTCGAGGCGGCTGATGTCGGACTGCTCGGCCAGCTCCACGTTCGGCAGCGCCAGCACCCGCTCACGGATGTGGCCCTCGAAGAACGGGCGGCTGGCGGTCAGGCAGACCAGGCCCGAATCGACCTGAACCAGCTTCTTGCCGTTGATGATCCAGCGCACGTCCTTGGACGCGTCACCGATGGCCGCGCCGTCGGCGACCATCTTGTCGGTCAGGCCGGGGAACAGTTCCTCGGCGATCTGCTGGCCGCGCGAGAGCAGACCGTGCAGGTGGTGGCCCTGCGGCAGGCCGCGCCGCAGCAGGTTCGGACCGGTCAGGTGGTCCCGGTCGACAAGGGTTACCCGCTCGTACTTCTCGGCGAGCACGCGGGTGGCGAACAAACCGGCGAGCCCACCCCCCAATACGACGGCGCGGTTCTCTCCACGGGTGGTCATGGCCTGTCTCCTCTGCTCGTACCGCTCGTGCCAGTGGCTCACCGCCCGTTCGCGCGCGGCCACGGGGTGAACGTATCCACGGGCGGCTCACCGACCGGTCATCGTCGAGACACTGGGCACGAAAAATGCTGGTATGAGCGACTTTTCGAGGGTCCGGCTCAGTCCGCGCGGCGCACGTCGAGCACCGCCTTGCCGGGGACCTGGCGACCCACCAGGGCGTCGGCGGCCCGCAGGTAGTCGGTCCAGTCGCCGCGCCAGCCGATGGCCGGATCCAGCCGCCCGCGCTCGGCCAGGCCGACCAGTTCGGTGAGCTCGCCGCCGAGCGGGGTGCCGATGACGAAGGTCTCGATCCGCGCGCGATCGACCCGGATGCGGGCCTCCTCGAAGTCGATGAGGGTCGGCTGCTTCGAAGCCTTGCCGACCGCCACCACCGTGCCGCCGGTCTCGAGCCGCAGATAGGCGTCGGCCAGCTGCTGGCCGCCGACATTGTCGACCGCGCCGAAGACCCGGCCGCGCAGGGCCGCGGGACCGAGGATCACCTCGGTCGCGCCCAGCTCGACCAGACCCGCGCCACGGGCCGGACTGCCCACCGAGGCAACGACTTCCGCACCGGCGAGGTGCGCGAGCTGCACCGCGAACCGGCCGACGCCGCCGGACGCGCCGGTCACCAGCACCCGGCGTCCGGTGATGTCGCCGAGCCGCCGGATCGCCTGCAAGGCGGTGACCGCGGCGACCGGAAGCGCCGCTGTCGCACCGAGATCCAGGGTGTCGGGCACCAGGGCCAGTTCCGCGGTGTCGACCGCGCGCTGTTCGGCCCAGGCGCCGCCCCAGCCGAAGGTCACCACGCGGCTGCCGGCGGGCGGACCCGAGCCGTCGGCCGCGGGGACCACGACGGTGCCGGCGGCGTCCCAGCCCGGAATCGTGCCGGTCGGCAGGTCCGGGACCCGGAAGGCGACCTCCCCGAAATTGAACGAGAACGCGGCGACGTCGATCAGCGCCTGCGACGGCCCCGGCGTCGGGGCGGGCGCGTCGCTCAGGCGCAGCATGTGCGGGGCGGCCTGGTCGTGGACGAGTGCCTTCATCTTCAGTGCTCCTCTTCTCAGGGGATCGGCGGACATGGTCCGGGCGCACGGCCGCCCCGATTCCGTCCCGGCCGGGATCGGAAATCGGGGCGGCCGTTGCGAATTCAGTTATGGGTGACGCTGCCCGGGGCCGGTGAGCGACTCGGCCCGGGGCCGGGATTCACTCAGCCCAGGGTCGGGTAGTCGGTGTAGCCGACGTGGTCGCCGCCGTAGAAGGTGGCCTCGTCGGGGGTGTTGAAGGGGCCGCCGGCCTTGATGCGGGCGTCCAGGTCGGGGTTGGCCAGCCACAGGGTGGCCAGCGCGGCCGCGTCCGCCACACCGGATTCCAGCGCCTGCTCGGCGGCGTCGACCGACGCCGGGAACGCCTCGGGGGTGGCGTGCGGGTTCAGGATGATGCTGTTGGAGAAGGCCGCGCGCAGCTTGGTGGTCAGCTCGCGGTCGCCGCCCTCCATGATGTGCACGTAGGCGATGTCCAGGTCGGACAGCTTGGTGAGCAGCTCGACGTACAGCGGGGCCGGGTCGGCCTCGACGATGTGGTTGAACGGGTTGCCGGGCGACAGGCGGATACCGGTGCGGTCGGCGCCGATGGCCTCGGCGACCGCGGCCACCACCTCGGTGACGAAGCGGATGCGGTTGGGGATCGAGCCGCCGTAGTTGTCGGTGCGCAGGTTGGTGTTGTCGGCCAGGAACTGGTGCAGCAGATAGCCGTTCGCACCGTGGACCTCGACACCGTCGAAGCCGGCGGCGATGGCGTTGCGCGCGGCGGCCACGAAGTCGGCGATGGTGGTGGTGATGTCCTCGGCGGTCATCTCCCGGGGCTCCGGGTGGTCGATCATGCCGTTGGGGGTGAACAGCTGCTCACCGGAGACCACCGCGGACGGGGCCAGCGGCAGCGCGTTGTCCGGGTACAGCATGGGGTGGCCGATGCGGCCGCAGTGGGTCAGCTGCGCGATGATGCGGCCGCCCGCCCGGTGCACGGCGTCGGTGACCTGGCGCCAGGCCTCGGTCTGGGCCTCGTTGTGCAGACCCGGGGTCAGGAAGTAGCCCTGGCCGATGACGCTGGGCTGGATGCTCTCGCTGATGATCAGGCCGGCGCTCGCGCGCTGCGTGTAGTACTCGGCGGTGAGCTCGGTGACGAGCCCATCCAGGGTGGCCCGGTTGCGGGTCATCGGCGCCATCACCAGACGGCTCGGCAGCTGCAACCGGCCGATCGAGACCTGCTCGAACAGAGTGCTCACCTTGTACTCCTTGCTGGATCGAGTCGCGCGCCGGACTGGTGCGCGCAATTACTTGATTGGATCAAGCACTATGCTGGCACATGTGATTTATCCAATCAAGTACCTTCGTCAAGTCTTGGCTTAGAATTTTCTGCATGGCAGTACCGGCAGGTCCCGTGAGCACATCCACCGACGTCGAGCAGGTGATGTTCGAATTCGTGGACGCCTACAACCACGCCTTCGAGGACGCCGCCCGTGACCAGGGCATGAGCATGGCCCACGCCTGCGTGCTCGGCCGGGTCGGCACACCGCGCGGAATGGGCGAACTGGCCGAGGAACTCGGCTGCGACGCCTCCAACATCACCCAGATCGTCACCCGGCTCGAGGCCCGCTCCCTGGTCCTGCGCCAACCCGACCCCGCCGACCGGCGCTTCCGGCGCATCCAGCGCACCCCCGAGGGCGAAGCCGTCAACGACGCGTTCGAGGACTCCTTCGACTTCCCCCGCCGCGCGGTCGCCAATCTGACCCCCGACGAACAACAACAACTGGCCGACCTTCTTCGCAAAGCACTCACCCCGCCCCGGTAACCACACCGGCGACGGACCCACCGAACTCACTGCGACCCAACGCTACCCGCGGGCAAACACCCCGATCAACGCGTGACGATCTCACGCGCACCGCTCTGACCTGCGCGAATGCTTCCTGATGTCCCGACGATGACCGGGCGATGACGCTCGCGGCGATAGTTTCGCCGCGGACGTGTCGTGGACACGTCGAATACGGAAGCTGCACAAGGTATTCGGAGGCGCGCGGTGACCAGTCAGCAAGAGGACATCACAACCAGAAGACCAGCACCGGAACCATCGGGGGATGCGTTCGGGCACATCGAGGTTCGCGGCATCGACTTCGTTCCCCCGCAGGAGCGCCGCGGCACGCCACGTGAGCTGTTCACCATCTGGGCGGCGTCCAATGTCGCCTACATCTACATCGTGCTCGGCGGCACGGCGCTGCTGCTCGGCCTGTCGTTGTGGCAGGCGCTGGCGGTCGTGGCGCTGGGCAACCTGTTCTGGCTCGGCGTCGGCGCGCTCGCGGTCAGCGGCCCGGCGGCGGGGACGCCCAGCGTGGTGATCATGCGCTCGATGTTCGGCATTCGCGGTAACCGGCTCTTCGGCGCGGGGCTCAACTGGCTGATCGCCATTTCCTACGAGGCGATCAACCTGTCGTTCGGCTCGCTCGCGGCGTTCGCGCTGGCCGGGCATCTGGGCGTCACGGTGTCGACGCCGGTGAAGCTGGTGATCGTGGCGGTCATGGCGGTCGCGACCTTCACGATCAGCATCTACGGGCACGCGACGATCGTGCGGCTCAGCCCCTTCTTCACCGCGGCCCTCGTGCTCTGCTGTGTGCTGCTGGGCGTCTTCGTGTTCGGCCACGCCAAGTTCGATTACGTTCCCGCGCAGCCGCTCACGGGTTCCTCGCTGTGGTCGGCGCTGCTGGTCGGGGTGGCGCTGGTCGCGTCGGCTCCGCTGTCGTGGACCGTCGGCGCGGACTACGCGCGCTATCTGCCCGAATCGGTGTCGAAGCGCGCGGTGATGGGGTGGACCGCGCTGGGCGGGTTCGTGCCGGCCGTCGCGCTGGGCGTCATCGGCGTCATCGCGGGGACCAGCGTCGACATGACCGACCCCCAGACCTCGCTGAAGGGCATCCTGCCCGGGTGGTTCTACCCGGTGTTCCTGGCCGTGATCGTCGTCGGCGCGATCACCACCAACGTGCTCACCACCTACTCCTCGGGCCTGTGCCTGCAGGGTCTCGGCGTGAGGATGCGGCGCTCGCAGACCGTGTTCATCGACGGCGTGCTCGGCGGCACGATCACCTTCTACGCGCTGTTCGTCGCCGAGGACTTCCTCGCGACCCTGAGCCGGTGGCTGGAACTGACCGTCGTGGTGCTGGGGCCGTTGGTCGCCATCTACGTGACCGATATCGTGTTGCGCCGCAACCGGTATGACGGGGTATCGCTCAACGACGAACACCCCGGGAGTGCGCAGTGGTACACGGCGGGCTTCAACGTCGCCGGTGTCACGGCCATCATCGTCGGCGGCATCTCGGCGGGGCTGTGCATCCACACCACCTCGTGGGAGGGGCCGGTGGCCTCGGCCCTCGGGGGCGCGGACCTGTCGGCGCTGGCCGGGCCGGCCGTCGCGGCCACCGTCTACGCGGTGCTCAGCCGCACGCTCTACCGCTCGCGGATCGCGGCGGCCGAGATCAACGTGTGAACAACCGGCGGGTAGCGGCGCCTGTCGGTGACCGAAAAGTCGTGAAGGGAACCATGATTACCGAACAGAGTGCAGCGACCCGCCCACTACGCATTGCGATCGTGGGGGCCGGGCCGGCCGGGATCTACGCCGCCGACGCGTTGATGAAATCCGATGGGCACGCCGGGTTCGACGGGGTGAGCATCGACCTGTACGAGCGGATGCCCGCGCCGTTCGGGTTGATCCGCTACGGCGTCGCGCCGGATCACCCGCGGATCAAGGGGATCATCACCGCCTTGCACAAGGTGCTCGACAAGGAGCAGGTGCGGCTGCTGGGCAATATCGACTACGGGGTCGACATCACCCTCGAGGATCTGCGTCAGTTCTATGACGCGGTCATCTTCTCCACCGGGGCGAATGCTGATCGCGCACTGGATGTTCCGGGCATCGAATTGGACGGTTCCTACGGCGCGGCGGACTTCGTGTCCTGGTACGACGGGCATCCGGATGTGCCGCGGACCTGGCCGTTGACGGCGGAGAAGGTCGCCGTGCTCGGGGTCGGCAATGTCGCGCTGGATGTGGCGCGGGTGCTGGCCAAGACCGGGGATGAACTGCTGCCCACGGAGATTCCGCCGAACGTCTACGACGGATTGAAGGCCAACAAGGCGCTCGAGGTGCACGTGTTCGGCCGCCGCCGGTGGCGACGACGCCGGTCGCGCCGAGGAAGTCCCGCCCAGGCCAAGTTCACGCCCCTCGAACTGCGCGAACTCGACCACTCCCCCACCATCGAGGTCATCGTCGACCCCGAGGACATCGACTACGACGAGGGCTCGGAAGCCGCGCGCCGCAACTCCAAGCAGGTCGACATGATCTGCAACACCCTGGAACAGTGGGCCATTCGCGATGTCGGCGACCGCCCGCACAAGCTGTTCCTGCACTTCTTCGAGAACCCTTCGGAGATCCTCGGCGAGAACGGCAGGGTCGTCGGTCTGCGGACCGAGCGCACCGCACTCGACGGCACCGGGAACGTGAAACCGACCGGCGCATATCGTGATTGGGATGTCCAGGCCGTCTACCGGGCGGTCGGATATCTCTCCCAGCCGATTCCGGGCCTGCCCTTCGACGAGGACAGCGGAACGGTCCCCAACACCGCGGGCCGCATCCCCGGCCTGTCCGCCACCTATGTCACCGGCTGGATCAAGCGCGGCCCCGTCGGCCTCATCGGTCACACCAAGGGCGACGCCAACGAAACCATCGCCTGCCTGCTCGACGACGCCCCGTCCTTCACCCCCGCCGCCCACCCCGACCCCGATGCCGTCATCGAATTCCTGGAGCGCAAGGGCATCCCGTTCACCACCTGGGCGGGCTGGTACCGCCTCGACGCCCACGAACGTGCCCTCGGCGAACCGCAGGGCCGCGAACGCGTCAAGGTCGTGGAACGCGACGAGATGCTGGCCGCCTCCGAACCCGGCAAGGAGACAGGATCCACTGTGCCCACCACGCGAATCACGAAAGTCCTGGTAGCCAACCGAGGCGAGATCGCTGTCCGGGTGATCCGGGCCGCCAAGGACGCCGGAATCTCCAGCGTCGCGGTGTATGCCGAACCGGACGCCGACGCGCCGTTCGTGAAGCTCGCCGATGAGGCGTTCGCCCTGGGTGGTCAGACCTCGGCCGAGTCCTATCTGGTGTTCGACAAGATCCTCGACGCCGCCGCGAAGGCCGGCGCGGACGCGATCCACCCCGGCTACGGCTTCCTGTCGGAGAACGCCGATTTCGCGCAGGCCGTGATCGACGCGGGTCTGATCTGGATCGGTCCGTCGCCGCAGTCCATCCGGGATCTGGGTGACAAGGTCACCGCCCGCCACATCGCCGAGCGCGCGCAGGCGCCGATGGCCGCGGGTACCAAGGATCCGGTCAAGGACGCCGACGAGGTTGTGGCGTTCGCCAAGGAGTTCGGTGTTCCGGTGGCCATCAAGGCCGCCTTCGGTGGTGGTGGTCGTGGCATGAAGGTCGCGCACACCATCGAGGAGATCCCGGAGCTGTTCGAGTCCGCGACGCGTGAGGCCATCGCGGCGTTCGGTCGTGGTGAGTGCTTCGTGGAGCAGTACCTGGACAAGGCCCGTCACGTCGAGGCCCAGGTCATCGCCGACCAGCACGGCAATGTCGTGGTCGCCGGTACCCGTGACTGCTCGCTGCAGCGCCGCTTCCAGAAGCTCGTCGAGGAAGCCCCCGCGCCCTTCCTGTCCGATGAAGTCAGGTCCGAGATCCACCAGTCGGCGAAGCAGATCTGCCGCGAGGCAGGCTATTACGGTGCGGGCACCGTCGAATACCTCGTCCAGGGCGACACGGTCTCCTTCCTGGAGGTCAACACCCGCCTCCAGGTGGAACACCCCGTCACCGAGGAGACCGCAGGAATCGACTTGGTACGCCAGCAATTCCGCATCGCCGAGGGCCACGCCCTGCTCATCACCGAGGACCCGGCCCCGCGCGGCCACTCCTTCGAGTTCCGCGTCAACGGCGAGGACGCCGGCCGCGGCTTCCTCCCGGCACCGGGCCCGGTCGTCACCTACCGCGAACCGACTGGTCCCGGTGTGCGCGTCGACTCGGGTGTGGTCGAGGGTTCGGTCATCGGCGGCCAATTCGACTCCATGCTCGCCAAACTGATCGTCACCGGCGAAACCCGCGACCAAGCCCTCCAACGGGCAGCACGGGCCCTCGCCGAATTCCGCATCGAGGGTTTGGCCACCGTCCTCCCCTTCCACCGCCATATCGTCACCAACCCCGCGTTCATCGGTGACGGCGAGAAGTTCGACGTCTACACCAAGTGGATCGAGAACGAGTGGGACAACCCGATCGAGCCCTACACGGGCGCTGTCGCCATCGAAGAGGACGAAGAGGCTCCGCGCCAGAAGGTCGTCGTCGAGGTCAGCGGCCGTCGCGTCGAAGTCTCTATCCCCGCCCAGTTCTCCGCCTCCGCCGCGTCCACGCCGGTGCGTAAGAAGCCGCAGCCCCGCAAGCGCGGTGGCGCGGGCGCGGGCACCGCCTCCGGCGATGCCGTCACCGCCCCGATGCAGGGCACCGTCGTCAAGGTGGCCGTCGAAGAGGGCCAGTCCGTCGAGGCGGGCGACCTCGTCGTGGTGCTCGAGGCCATGAAGATGGAGAACCCGGTCACCGCCCACAAGTCCGGCACCATCACCGGCCTCACCGTCGAGCCCGGCAGCGCCATCACCCAGGGCACCGTCCTCGCCGAAATCAACTAACCCCGGACCGGCCCCGGCACCCCGGCCGGGGCCATCACCCCTCCCAGAAACCCGATTCCACTTCTCGCCACCACCCTGCTAAAGTTCCTTCCCGCAACGAAGTAGCAAGCGCCATTAGCTCAATTGGCAGAGCAGCTGACTCTTAATCAGCGGGTTCGGGGTTCGAGTCCCTGATGGCGCACCAGAAAGACCTAACCCGAGGTCAGATTCCCGAGGGCGTCCTTCGCCGGCGCGTACCCGGCTTCGGCGGATTTGCGGTAGACGCGTTTCGCGGCGTCCGTGCGCCCGAGGGATTTCCATTGATCGCCCAGGGCTTTCAGAGCGACCATGTCGCCGTCTCGTTCCACCTCGCGGTAGAGGAGCTCGGCTCGGTCGTCCTCGCCTCGGGCCTCATGAACCGTTGCCAAGTGGACTTTTCCGAGAATGTGGCCATTGTCGATGTAGCGGCGGTACCAGTAGGCGGCCTGGCCGAGGTCACCGGTCTTCATGCACATATGGCCCAAGGTCAGCATCGAGAGCGTATCGCCGTGCTCGGCGGCCCGCCGGTACCAGCGTTCGGCTTCCGCGCGGGCGCCCCGGTTTTCGAGGAGTCGCGCCAGGAAGGACATGGAGAGGGTGTCGTTCATCGAAGCGGCCTGACGGAGTAGCCGTTCGGCTTCGCCGATATCGCCGCGCTTCTGATGATCTCGGGCCCGGGCCAGCAACTGGCCGACCTCGCCACGCCTACGGCCGGTGCCCGATGGTCGCGAATTTCCCTTGGGTACTTCCGATTTCGGCGCGATGTCGGGCGGTGTCCGATCCGTGAGCATGGCCAACGCGTGCGGGACGGACGGACGTGACTCCGGCTGCCGATCCATCAGCCGGGTGATGAGCGGGCCGAGTTGCCCGGCGCGCACCGGCGCGGGAACCGCACCGAACATGACCGCTTTCATGGTTCCGTGAATGGTGTCGCGACGGAACGGCGAAACCCCCTCCACCGCCTGGTAGAGCGTGACGCCGAGGGCGTACAGGTCACCGGCGGGCGTGTCGTCGCCGTCGATGCGTTCGGGCGCCATGTACTCGAACGAACCGATGAGCGTCTCTTTGGCGGTCAGCGTGTGATCGGAGTGGTGGCGGGCGGTCCCGAAATCCGTGAGCAGCACCTCGCCGCCGGTGGCGAGCAGGATATTGCCCGGCTTGACATCGCGGTGGACCACGCCGGCATCATGGGCGGCCCGCAGGGCCTGCAACAAGGCGACGGCGACGGCGGCGGCTTCCGTGACGTCCACCGGCCCGTCGCTGTCGAGTCGCTGCTTCAAGGATCGGCCGGACACCAGGCGCATGACGATCCACGGCGTCCCGCCGTCGGTGACGACATCGAGAACGCCGACGATATTCGGATGGTCGCGCAGCCGGGCGGCGTTGCGGGCCTCACGTTCGGCCCGCACAACCCGCTCGGCGTGCTGTGCGCTCGATTCGGCCTGCGGGAGCAGCACTTCCTTCACCGCGACATCCACCCGCAACCGCTCGTCGCGCGCTTTCCACACGGTCCCGAACCCGCCACTGCCCAGCTTCTCGATCAACCGGTAGCGGCCGCCGAGAACCCAGCCCGGTCGTCCCAGCGCAGACATGAAGGCTCCCAGTGGTTCAGTGCCCCAGCAACTTCGGAACCAGTCAACCGTACTCGAATGCGGGTGCCCGAGGCGCCCGCAACCGGGACGGTCAGATCGCCCTTGCCCGCATGAGGTCCGATGGCAGCCCCCGTCATGGACGGCGAGCATGTGGGTCACCTTCGACAGTGTGTCGACGATGGATAATCAAACCTTGGAGCGAACCCGCGAGGGTCCTATTCGCCCGTCTGACCGTCCAGCTGTTCCCGGAGTAGGTCGGCGTGGCCGTTGTGGCGGGCGTACTCCTCGATCATGTGGGTGAGGATCCAGCGCGCGCTGTATCCGTCGTCACCGGATTGGTGATCGCCGACCGTGTCGAGCGATTCACAACTGTCCACAATCTCCCGCGAGCGAGCGCATTCCTCGTGCCACAGGCGAAACGCCTCATCCACATCCGCATCGTCGACGTCGAAGTCGACATCCTCCGACCGCTCGGCGCCCCAGTAGAACGCGGGCGCGTCCACACCCCCGAGCGTGCGGGCGAACCAGCCACGTTCCACGTCGGTCATATGACGAACCAGTCCGAGCAACGACAACGCCGACGGCGGCACCGCCCGCTGCCGCAGCTGGGCATCCGAGAGCCCTGAACACTTCCACGCCAAGGTATCCCGCTGAAACTGGAGAAAACTGCCGAGCGTCTCGTGTTCCCCGGCAACCCGAGGCGTCTCTGCCCGCTCGATCGACTCCATTCGATCATTCTCACCCGTTCCCACGCCGGCCGCCCGCGCCTTCCCCGGAAACGCCAAAACGGCCCGAGATCCCCTCGGGCCGTTGATCTTCGCCGCTACTTGACCGAACCGGCCAGCTGATCGGCATACGGGGCGATGAACTTTCCGACAATGGGCAGCGGCGCGCGGACACCGCCGGTGTTGTTCGCCTGCACCATGGCCATGATCCAGACGACGAGCGCCAGGAGCCCGACCGCGAGCCCGGCGAGGCTGAAGATGATCCCCAGCGCCCCGAGCAGCGACCCGACGATGCTCAGCACGAAGTTGAGAACGGAGACCGCTCCGAAGAAGACGATCGATTGCGAGGCATGGAATTTCACGTCGGGGTCGTTCTTCCCCAGGAACAGGAAGATGATTCCGGTGAGCCAGCCCAGCGCGTAGGACAGGATCGCGCTGGTCTTCTTGTCCAGGCCGGTGGACTGCGGCTGGTTGGCGGGAGGCTGAGAAAATGTCATGGCGTAAGTAAATGCCGCGCACGCCCCCTACCGATCCCAACTTCAGCATGAACCCGCAGGTCCATTGGCTGCGGGGTCAGTGCCGCGCACAGAAATCGTCCAGAAGCAGACGAGTGCGTTTCAGCGACGCCGGTACATTCGTGGGGATTCTGCCGACGGGGAGGGATGATGGCCGGCGAGCCTGTCATGACGCTGTACGACTACCAATTGGCGATGCTGCACCCGATGAACGACTCCGTTGCTGATCTGACGCCCTGGTCGTGCACAAATGAGGAGCTGCAAGAATCCAGCCTCGGCCCAATTGACTTCGTAGACGGATTCGGTGCGGTCGGAGACGTGGTTGCTTTCACCGCGACCGATCCCGATACCGGACGTCAGCAGCGCTACTTCGCCCACATCGATTGGGGCCTTCTGCAGGCGGTCGAACCGGCACCGGACTGGTACACCGACGAGCGACGAACCGATCATTAGCAACCGGGTGACCTGCGACCGCATCCGAGTGCTGTGGTTCGGATATGAGTAGGCCGCCCGAAATTGCTGCGCCGCTATCGAGTTCCGCTGCCTGGGTTACCGGATCATGGCGCCGATTGTTTCGACTCGATCCGCCAGGGGGACGCTCAACTCGATCACCGGGATGTCGGCGAGGAGGTGCAGCGGGTCGGTGTAGGCCAACTCCAGGAGCGTGTCGTTGACCGTGTGGCGCAGACCGAGCATCTCGGCCGGGGGCAGGAGCCGCTCGGTTTCGGGGGTTATGGGCACCAGGACCAGGAGATCCAGTGTGGCCAAGGCATTTCGGACTGTGGCGGGAGTGGTGGCGGACTCGAGGTCGAGGCCGGTCGCTGACAGGTAAGCCAGGAAGTCCAAGGGGGTTCGGTCGAAGACGGATCCGTCCGGCTCGCTGGTCAGCAGTTGGATCGAGCGGGTCAGCTGGGCTCGGTAGTCGGCGCGCGAGGGCGGGTATTCGAAGTCGTAGCCGTCTTCCTCGAGGAGGACATACGGTTCCTCGATCGGCGTGAGTTCGTCGAAGCGGGAACACAGTTCGTGAACCAGCGTTGTCTTGCCGGTCCCGTGTGGTCCGGATACCCCGATCCGCATTCGACTCCTTCGATTCGATGTTCTTGTACGACCAGCCCTCTGGCGCCAGGGCGCAGATCGGCTCTGCGCTGAACGGGCTCGCGCGGCTCGCCTATTCGCTTCTCGACTTCAGCCCCGCAAGGTGGCGATGGCCTTCTCGATGCGGCGTTGGCGGGTCTCGGGCTTCTTGGCGCTCTCGATGGCGTGGACGTGCTCGCGTTTACGGCTGTGGGACAGGTTGTCGTAGGCGGCGCGGGCCGCGGGGTCGGCGTTCAGGGCCTGGGTGAAGTCGTCGGGCTCGACGATGACTCGGGGTTCGGAGTCGAGCCGCACTTCGACCTCGACTTCGTCGCCGATCTCGACACCGGCGGCCTTCCGGTTGGCATTGCTGAGACCGAGTAGGTTGCGGCCGCGCAGGATGGCGACCCGGCTCTTCCAGGAGTGGCCGTTGAGCGTGATCGTCACCGGCGGGCGGGCGCCCCCGCCGAGCGCTTCCACTACCTCGGGCGGAACTTCCAAGCCGCGCATGGGCTCCGGCGGCTCGACGATGGCCCGAAACTTCATGTTCCTTCTCCTGTGGTTCTGCGGGCTCACCGCGGATCCGGCACGCCCGGCTCCGATTGCCGCTCCCACTTCCTACACCAGGATCATCGCCGCGTCCGGAACCGCCGCGGCACGGGCCGATCCTCGTGCCGCGCAGCGCAGTGCACAGCCGACACCGGTGTGCCGCCGACGCGCTAGCGCGCCTTGGTGGCCCACATGATGACGTTGGTTCCGAAGAACTTCTTCCGCCAGCCTATGTCTCGAAAACCCAGGCGAATCAGCAGATCCGCGACCTGTCGCGGGGATTCGAAAGCGCGCGTGCTGGATTCGAGATAGGTGTACGACGAGCGGTCGCCGGAGAACACCTGCCCGAGCAGCGGCACGATTGTGCGTAATCCCCACTCCACGATCGGCTTCGCCGGACCGCTGGGCGGGCAGGTCTCGAGGATGACGATGCGACCGCCGAGTCGGAGCACCCGTTGCTGTTCGCGCAACACCCCTTCGAGGTCTTCGACGTTGCGCAGTAGGTAGCCCTCGGTGATCGCATCGAACGATTCGTCGCCGAAGGGCAGGTCGGCGGCGTCGGCGAGCTGCCAGTGGACGGCGTCAGCCCCCGGCTTGGTCTTGGCGCGCTCCAGCATCCGCTCGGAGAAGTCGGCGCCGGTGACGGTGGCGGTGGGATAGGCGCGGGCGGCCTCCAGTGCGATCACGCCTGTGCCGGTGGCGAGATCGAGCAGGCTCCCGCCCGCGGGCGGTGCGGCGAGCTCGGCGACCTCACGACACCACCGGCGATGACGGCCGAGAGTCATGACCCGGTTCATCCGATCGTAGTACTCGGCGATTCCCTGGAAGATCCCGTGCACCGCACCACTTTTGCCCTGGGGCACCTCATCGATGGCCATCTCACGCACCCGCGCCGTCGGGGCGCTCGCCCGTCGAACGGTTCAGGATCAGGTCTCCCGCTCGCGCGATGACCTCTTCACGAGTCCGGCCGGGGTGATCGGCGGCGAGGAAATGGCTGCCGATGGCCGCGCAGAAGGCGAGGAGGCTGCGAGCCTCGATCTCGGCGGGATCGGAGCAGACGGTGCCGATCGCGTCGCGCAGTAGGTCCATGCGCCGATTGTCCACTCGGCGTAGGCGTTCGGCGACGGCGGCGTCGCGGCGGGCCCAGTCACGCACGGCCAGGTCGATGGGAAGCAACCGGCCATCCGAGAAGGTGAGGCGACCGGCCAACCGGGCCTTGTCGAGAACGCTGCCGTCGGCCTGCTCGACCTCCTCGAGCACATTGTCGACCGCTTCGTGCTCCCAGGTGTCGAGCATCGCCGTGAGCAGCGCCTCACGATCGGCGAAGTAGCCGTAGAACCCGCCCTTGGTCACCCCGAGCGCCTTGGCGAGGGTCTCGATGCGCACAGCATCGACGCCCCCGGTGGCCAAGGCGCTCAACCCGGCGTCAATCCATGTCTCGCGCGGTGTGCGCAGCGCACCCATGCCGTGATCCACCCCACTCCAACGTTGTACGGAACCGTATAACTGATCTAGCCTCACATTATACGCAACCGTATAACCCACTGAGGACGGTGTCATGTCCAATCGACTCCCCCGTGCCGCGCACACCGAAATGCCATGGCGGATCCACGAAATCGCGCCCGACTTCCAGATACAGGACGTCTGGGCCTTTCGAGCGCCCGGCGCCGGAGCGGACGACTTCCCGGTCGCTCTCGCCCTGCTCGACACCGACGGCGGCCCATCCACCGCGTCCCCGCCGGTTCGGTTCCTCTTCGCGGTGCGCTGGCGGCTCGGCGCCCTCCTGAGCTGGGACGATCCCGGCGCTGGACTCGGGACCCGGGTTCGGTCACTACGCGACCGGCTGCCCGACGACCTGCGCCAGGAGCCGGCCGGTCCGACCGTGCCGGGCACCCCGTTCACGACGCTGTACGAAACCCATGATGAATCGGCGCTCGAGCTGGCGAACAAGACCGTGCACGGGGTGGCGCACCTCGGCTGGGTCCCGACCGGCGACGGGTACGAGCTGCGGATGGCGGTCCTGGTCAAACCGAATGGACTCCGCGGCCGGTTGTACCTGGCCGGCATCGAACCGTTCCGTCTGCTCATCGTCTATCCCGCGATGCTGCGCCGATGGGATCGTCTGTGGCGCCAACACAATTCGATCGGGGGCGGCGACGCCGGGGGCTCGACCGAGGAGGTCCGGTGATCACGTGGGCGGGTCGGCTCATCGTCTTCTTCGGAGCCGCGCACACCACTCTGGCCCTGACCCTCGAGGGCGCCGCGCGCCATGCCGGTGACTGGTTCAGCGGCGCCCTGTGGCACGACGACCTGTCCGCGATGAGCCCCGCCAACAGCGCACTCTGGCTTTCGCTGGACAGCTTCGGAATTCCGCTGGCCACCGTCGGACTGATCGTGCTGTGGCTGGATCGGCGCGCCCTCACGCCACCGCCGTTCATCGCCTGGATACTCGGGGCCTGGACCATCCTGGGCGCGGTGATCATGCCGCTCACGCCATGGCCGATCATGGCGGTGGCGACCGGTCTACTGGTGGCGGGCGCCCGACATCCCGCCCCCGCCCCGACACCTGAAGCCGGTTAACGGCCACGATCGTTCCGACCTATTCGACCTCGACTTCTTCGCGAAGAACTGAGATCTAGCAACGCTAGACAAGCTCTCGAGCCCATGTTACCGTTGCTCCATAATCTAGCGCTGCTAGATTGCAGGTAACCGACGAGGAGTAATCGACATGAGCTTCACCATCAATGAACAGAAGTTCCTCGCTGAGGCCGGGCTCGGCCGGCTGGCGACGGTGTCGGCCGACGGTGTGGTGCAGAACAATCCGACCAGCTACCGGGTGAACGCCGACGGCACCATCGACATCGGCGGCATGCGGATGGTCGCCACTCGAAAGTACCGCAATGTGCAGTCCGGCAGCCGGGTGTCATTCGTTGTCGACCAACAGGTTTCGCTGGAACCGTACGAGATTCGCGGCGTCGAGGTGCGCGGCACGGCCGAGGCGATCGAGGACATCGACCCGCCGTTCCCCCACCAGGAACGCGCCATCATCCGAATCCACCCGGAACGCATCATCTCCTGGGGCATCGACGGCGGCTCCTTCGACTTCACCAGCCGCCGCGCCGAGTAATCAGGTGGCGTAGGCGATTTCTCGTCGCCCGGCGGGACGGGGGCCGGGTCGGTACGATCCTCTCGCGGTTCATCGGGGGTGGATCGCCCCGGTGGGTCCGGGAGTTCGAGAGTGAGTCGACGTGACCAGTGAGCCGTTTCAGTCCTATCCGAAGCCGGAGACTTACGATCCGTTCAGGGGTGGGCCCTTGCGATCAGCCGAACCGCCTCGGACCGTGGTCTATGCGTTCTACCTGATGCTGGCAAGTGCCGCACTGACGGTCGTCGGGATGCTGTACGGCTTGACTCTGCTGCCGGAGATTCGCCGGGACGCAGGGGAAATGGAAGCCGGCAGCCTGACCGGCGGCAAGCTCGAGACCATAGTCACCATCGGCATCGGCATCGGGCTCGCGATCTCGGTGATCACCGTTGTGCTGTGGATCTGGATCGCGTTCGCGAGCCGTGCCGGGAAGAACTGGGCGCGGGTCACCGGGACGGTCCTGTTCGGCTTGGACACGTTCGGCATGCTGTTCTCGATGATGTCGGACAGCGCCACCGTGCCCACGATCGTGATCAATTCCCTGGGCTGGGCGATCGAGCTGGCCATCGTAATCCTGTGGTGGGGCAAACAATCCACCGCCTACTTCCGTCCCGCCGCGCAGAGCACGCCGCAAGCCCCCGGCCAGGGTCAGCCCGGTCCCTGGATCTACTGACGTAACCGTCGTCATGCCCCGGCAATCACTTGCCGGGGCATGACGCGTTTCAGTGGGTCATCGGTGCACCGAACCAGGTCGACAGGGCCCGGTGGAAACCCGATGCCGCGGTTTCGGCGGGCTCGGCGAAATCCGCTGCCCAGGCGATGTAGGCGTCGGGGCGGATCAGGAGGGCGTCGGCGGGAGGGTTGTCGGTTTTGGCGGTGAAGACGTCGACCCGGAGGGGCCAGCGTTCGGCGACTTCCCGGAGTTCGGGGCGGTCGGCGAAGTCGAGGAGGACGGGGCGGGAGGTGTGCATGAGTTCGGCGACGGTGACGATGTCGGGGTCGGTGTGGAGGGTGAGGTTCGGGGCGAAAGTTCCGGTCAATGGGTGGGTTTCGGGGGTGGGGTAACGGAGGTCGGTGGCGCCGACGAGGGCGCCCAGGCGGTGGGCTGCGGGGTCGTCGGTGAGGAGTTCGGTGAGGACGTCCCGGAGGGCCTCGGCGGCGGGGTCGCCGCCTCGGCGCAGAGCGACTTGGGCGCGGGTTTGGAGACGGGCTCGCGCACCGGCGTAGTGGCGTTCGGTGTGGTAGGTGTCGAGGAGTGAAGCGGGCGCCCAACCCTGCACTGCCGCAGCGAGTTTCCAGGCCAGGTTGACGGTGTCGGACAGACCGCAGTTGAGGGCCGTGCCCGTGGCCGGGAAGAGGTGGGCCGCGTCGCCTGCGAGGAAAACTCGTCCGGCGCGGTAGTTTTCGGCCTGTCGGTCCTGGAAGACATAGCGGGACAGCCGGGACGGCTCACCCAGAGGCAGGTCGAAGCCCAGGACGCGGCGAATACTGGCGCCGAGTTCGGCCATCGTCAGCGGATCGTCGCTGTCGTAGTCGGCGGGGTCGTCCTCGGTGGACTGGAGATAGAGGATGCCGCCGTGGGCCGCGACGGCGAACATGCCGTGCTCGGTGCGGGTGAAACCGGAACGGACCGTGCCGTTTCCGGGGATTTCGAGGTCGCCGTTGGGCAGGATTGTCACCGATTCGGGGATGGTGACCTGGGCCAAGCGGTTGACCTCCGAGAAGGTGGTGCCGGGAAAGTCGATTCCGGCCATGGCGCGGATCGGGCTGCGGCCGCCGTCGCACCCCACCAGGTAGCGAGCCGTCACCCGGTAGTCGCCGTCGGGACCGCGTACATCCGCGGTGACGGTCGAGTCGTCCTGACTCAGCCCGGTCACTTCATGGCCGCGGCGGATCTCCGCGCCGAGTGCGTCGGCGTGCTCGCCCAGCATGCGTTCGACGGCGTGCTGGGCGATGGACAGTGCCCGCATCGGCGGGTCGGCGAGGCCGGTGAGGTCCAGATGGACACCGCCGAACGGAAATCGAGGTGGCGGGTAGCCGCCCTCCGCTGCCGCTTCCAACCGGCCGAGCAGTCCTCGATAGTGCAGCACATCCAGGATCCGGCCGCCGAGACCGCTGGCCTTCGGAGTCGGCCGGGGTTGCGGGTGACGTTCCAGGACCAGAGCCCGGACGCCCGCGAGGCGGAGTTCACCGGCAAGCATCAGGCCGGTCGGGCCCGCTCCCACGATGATGACGTCGGTTTCCACACCCATTGTCGCTCAGTGCCTTTCGTATGGTTCGGTGGCGAGCGCGGCTGAGCTCTCCGCCACGGCCGCGCGGATCAATTCGGTTATCAGCGGTTCCGACGCCCGCGCGGTCCAGACCACCACCGCGTCGATGGGCGGCGCGTCGGTGATCGGGACCACGCTGGTGGCGGGGTCGGCGTAACGACGGCCGAGGGACTCCGGCGCGAGCCAGATCCCCTGCCGCCGGGCGGCGATGATCGGCCCGTCCGCCGTGTCGAGCACCGTCGGCTCCGGATGCCCGGCGGTGGGACGCAGGGCGGCGGCCCAATACCGTTCGGCCGGATCGGACAGGAAGATGGCCGGGAGCACCAGGTTCTCCGCGGCCAGGTCGGCCAGCGGCAGCCGCTCCCGCCCGGCGAGCCGGTGATCGCGAGCGAGCACCGCCACCCACGAGTCCTGTCCGATAATGCTGTAGCGCAGGCAGTTTCCGCCGAGCGGCAGCCACATCAGGCCCGCGTCCGCCCGGCCCGACTCGAGTTCGCGCAGGCTCTCCGGCATCGACCGGACACTCACCAGCACCACCCGCAGCCCGGGATCGGCCGCCTCCAGCCGGTCGGCGATCCGGATCAGGAACGACGCGGTCGAACGGGGGCAGCACACCACCCGCAGCTGGTTGATCGACTGCCCCGCAACGGTATTCAACCGCACCGACAGCTCCATCAACCCGGCCACCATGGTTTTCGCGCCGTCCGCGAAGATCTCGCCGGCAGCGGTGAGACTCACCCCTCGAGAGTCTCGCACCAGGAGAATCACTCCCAGCGCCCGCTCCAGCTGTTTGATCTGCGCGGACAGCGTCTGCTGGGTGGTGTGCAGCCGGGCCGCCGCCCGCGTGATGCTGCCCTCCTCCGCGACCGCCCGGAACGACTCGAGCTGACGGATGTTCAACTCCGGCAGCACCGAGCGGGGACGGCGGTCCGGTAGCCGCTCGGCTGGGTCAGACATCCCGCGGCGACCGGGTCAGCGAAACCGTCAGCGCGGCAAGACCACTCAGCACGGCACCGAACCACAGCACGGCCGTGAGAGCCAGATTGTCGGCGATGAGGCCGCCGAACAATGCGCCCAACGCGATCGCCAGATTGAACATGGCGGCGTTCAACGCGCTGGCCGCCTCGGTGGAATCCGGTGCGGCACGCAGAATCCAGGTCTGCACACCCACCGGGATACCGCCGAAGGTCAGACCCCACACCAGCAGCAGACCCAACCCTGTGACCGTGGTGTGGCCGACCAGCGCGACCAGCACCAGCACGCTCGCCAACGCCACGCTGATGGCGATCAGCGCCGCGCGAATATCGCGTCCCGCCGCGGCCCCGGTGACGAAATTGCCGACGATCCCGGCGATTCCGAACCCCAGCAATGCCGGACCCACCACCGCCGGATCCACCCCGGCCACATCCCGCAGGATCGGGCTCACGAACGTGAACGCCGCGAAATGCCCACTCACCAGCAGGAACGTGACCAGCACCCCGGCCCGCACCACCGGATTGCGGAACTGCTCGGCCAACGTGCGCAACCGCACCGGCTCGGTCGCGGGCAAGGGCGGCAGCAGCGCGAGCAGCGCCACGACCACCAGCAGCCCGAGCCCGCCGAGCACCCCGAAAGCGATCCGCCAGTCGGTCAATTCACCGAGCAGCGTGCCCGCCGGAACACCCAGCACATTGGCGGCCGTCGCCCCACCGAAGGCGATCGCGGTGGCCCGCGGCACGTACTCGCCGGGCACCATGCGCACCGCGATCCCCGCGGCCAGCGCCCAGAAGCCGCCGATGGCGATGCCGACCACGAAACGCGATGCCAGCAGCAACCCGAAACTCGGCGCGAACGCGGACAATACGTTCGCACCCACCATCAGGCTGATCAGGCCGAGCAGCACGATGTGCCGATCCAGCCGCCCGATCGCCACCGGCAGCACCGGCGCGGTGGCCGCCGCCACCAGGCCGGGCACGGTGACCATGAGCCCCGCGGTGCCCTCGGAAACACCCAGCGCGTCGCTGACCGAGGTCAGCAGACCCACCGGCAACTGCTCGGAGGTCACCATGGCGAAGGTCCCGAGCGCCACCGCCCCGACCCCGAGCCACCGGTGCAGCGGAACCCGTTCCGCCACCGAATCTGATGTCGGAGAACCGACAACGGACGTCATTCAACAACTCCTCGAAAAGGGATCGCGACCGATCGGTCACCGAGACGGAACCCCTGCTCACACCGGGCGTCAGGGGCTCACGTACTAGAGTGATCGCCCGGCCACCGCCGAACAACGACAGAACCAGCAATGCCGCATTAACCGCGGAGTTAACGAGACAGGGATTCCGTGGAGCTGCGCGAGATCGAGATCTTCTTGACGCTGGCCGAAGAACTGCACTTCGGCCGAACCGCCGAACGACTCAATGTCACCCCGGCGCGCATCACGCAGGCGATCAAGAAGCAGGAGCGGCAGATCGGCGCGCTGCTGTTCGAACGCACCAATCGCACGGTGCGGCTCACCTCCGTCGGCGAACAACTACGCGACGACCTGCGACCCTTGTTCGAAGGATTGGAACGCAGTGTGCGGCGCGCCAAACAGGCCGCCCGCGGGCACACCGCGGTCTTGAAACTGGCCCTGCTGCCGTTCAACATCCCCGAGTTCCACCGCTATTGGAACGAATTCCGCGCCCGCCACCCGCAGTGGGAGCTCCAGGTCCACCGACTCCCCTACACCGACGTCTTCGGGTCCCTGCGCAACGGCGACTACGACGTGATCGCCGTCTGGGGCCCGGTCCCCGACGACATCACCTTCGGCCCAGCCCTTTTCAGCGACAGCCGGGTGATGGCCGTCAGCCGCGGCCACCCACTGGCCGATCGCGACACGGTGTCGATCGAGGACTACCCCGACTACCTGCACTCGATGCCGCCGGGCAACGCCCGCGAATGGGAGGAGACCTACCTCCCCTTCACCACGCCGTCCGGACGCCCGATCAATCGCCTCCGCCCGGTCACCAATGTCGACGACCTCATCGAATGGGTCATCAACGGCGACATCATCCATTCCTTCCCGGCCCACGTCACCGAATTCTGGAAGATGTCGCACGTCCGCTTCATCCCCATCCCCGACATCCCGCCCCTCACCTACCACCTCTGCTGGCGCGCCGACGCGGACACCGAGCCCATCCGCGCCCTCGCCCAAGTCCTCACCGACCTACGCGGCGCATAGACCTACTCCCAGGCGAAGCGGGGCTGATCGAAGTGGTCCACGCGGGTCGCGCGGCCATGCAGGGCCACTTCGCGGAACTGGTGCAGGATCGCGGCGGTGGGGGCGTGCAGGTGGCCGCCGAGCAGCGGGAGCTGGATGGTGGGGCGGTCGGAACCAGGGACGGCGGCGAAACGCGGGTTGACGTCGAGTTCGGCCAGTGGGATCCAGTGCACGGAAGCCACTTCGGCGGGGTTCGGGGCGAGGGCCGGCGGGTCGCCGACCCAGGCCACGACGGGGGTCATGATGTAGCCGGACCGGGTCGGGTAGTCGTCGAGCAGGCCCAGGACGGCCGATCGGGGCAGGGCGATGCCCAGTTCCTCGTGAAGTTCGCGCAGGGCCGCGGCTTGCGGGTCCTCGCCCGGGTCGAGGCGGCCGCCGGGGAGGGCCAGCTGGCCGGCGTGGGCGCGCAGGCTCGGCGCGCGTTCAGTCAGCCAGATGCCTTGGTCCGCACCGCGGTCGAC
This sequence comes from Nocardia sp. NPDC005746, assembly GCF_040630785.1. NCBI lineage: Bacteria > Bacillati > Actinomycetota > Actinomycetes > Mycobacteriales > Nocardiaceae > Nocardia > Nocardia sp. NPDC005746. The sequence goes on along the minus strand of NZ_JBEXYE010000014.1, from coordinate 23,044 downwards.
GATCGCGATCAGCACCGCGGCGGGTTTGCGGCCTTCCGGGTCGACGGTCCGGCGCGGGAAGGCGTCGAGCGCCTCGGCCATCGCGTCCCGCAACCGGGCCGCGGGCACGTCGGTCCAGCGGTATCCGCTGCTGTCCTGGTCGACGGGCATTCGCCGAACCTAGATCGCCGCGACACCCACCGTCAAGCAGCCAGTATCGTTCCGGCATGCGCGATTTCGGGATGGGATTTGCCCAGTTCTTGGCGGGGCAGCGGTGGGTGGCACGGCATCGCCGGGAGTACGGGCTGGGGCTGGTGCCCGCGCTGATCACGCTGGCGATCTACGGCGCCGCACTGGTCGGGGTGATCGCCTGGGGCGGAGATGTGGCGGAGACGCTGACACCGTTCGCGGATGGGTGGCCGAGCCCCTGGCTGGGGTTGTTCCGCGCAGCGCTGATGGTGGCGTTGATCGCGCTGGCGGTGCTGGTGGCGGCGTTGACCTTCACCGCGGTCACCCTGTTGATCGGATCGCCGTTCTACGACGTGATTTCCGAGCGGGTCGACCGGTCGGTCTCGCCGGACGGAACCGCGCCCGAATCGGGGCTGGCCTGGTGGGTCGAGCTGTGGGTGTCCGTGCGAGACAGCGCTCGAATCCTGGTGCGGGCCATGCTGTGGGCGGCACTGCTGTTCGTGCTGGGGTTCGTGCCCGTCATCGGGCAGACGGTGATTCCCGTGCTGGCGGTGTTCGTCACCGGATTCTTCCTGACCCAGGAGCTGACTTCGGTTGCGCTGCAACGACGCGGAGTGCAGCTGAACCAGCAGATGGCCATGCTGCGCTCCCGCAAGACCGTGGCCTGGGGCTTCGGCGCACCCCTCGCGGCGGCGTTCCTCATCCCGGTGGTGGCCGTGTTCCTCATGCCCGGGGCGGTCGCCGGGGCCACACTGCTGAGCCGTCAACTACTGGGCGAACCGACCCGGGCCTGATCCCGCCGCTCACCTGGTCGAGAGCGCGAAGGCGGTGAGGAATCCGGCGACGGTGACCAAACCCGTCACCAGGTGGGCGTTTTCAAAGGCCTCCGGAATCATCGTGTCCGCGATCATGGTCAGGATCGCGCCCGCGGCCAGCGCGATGATGGCGGCCAGGACGGACGCGGACAGCACATCCGACAGGGCGAAACCGAGCATGGCCGCCGCCGCGCTGAGCACCGCGATGCCGCCCCAGAGGCCGAAGATGTAGACGGGAGTGCGGCCCGCGCGACGCATGCCGGTGGCACTGGACAGACCCTCGGGGATATTGCTGATGAACACCGCGGCGACGGTCGCGACGCTGACCGCGCCGCCGGAGGCGATGCCCACACCGATGATCATCGATTCGGGGATGCCGTCGAGCAGTGCGCCCAACGCGATCGCGGTGCCCGAACCTTCCTGATCGGCCTCCGAAGGCTGTTGATCACCAGACCGTTTGCGGTGCCGTGCGCCACGGCGGGCCAGCGCGCTGTTCGCGCCGGTGTACAGCGCGGCCCCGGCCAGCGCGCCGACCGCGGTGGGCACCAGCCCGCCGCGCGCGTGCGCCTCGTCGATCAACTCGAACGAGACCGCCGACAGCAGTACGCCGCTGCCGAACGCCATGATGGTCGCCACCAGCTTGGCGGGAACCTGGACCAGATAGCCCAGGCCCGCGCCCATCACCAGTGCCGCGCCCGCGAGCAGTCCCCAGCCACCCGCCTCGACCACAGTGCCCATGTCCAGTGATTACCACCGGACCCGGCCCGACGGTGCGCGACCGGCCGATGGGCGGCTCAGCGAGTGACGGCGGGCAGGGACTGCGCTTCGGCGAACGCCGCCATGTCGACCATGCGGCGGGCATTGGACAGGGCGGTGATGGTGCACACGCCCAGCGCGCCGGTGCGGTCGTAGAGAGTCGCCGTGGAGACCGCGATACCGTTCGCGGACACGTGATCCCGGGCGTGCACGCCGATCTCCGGGCCCTCCGGCAGGCGCGAGAGGGTCATGGTGACATCGGTGTTGATGTAGCCGACGCCCGCGGTGCCCCAGTTGCACACCAGGTTGGTGGTGTCGGCCGCGAAGGCCGCGCGCTCGAACGGGGTGATGGGCTCGCCCGCGATCAGGGGCGGAACGTTGTTCCAGGCGGCCTTGCGATGCGGGTTGACGCCGGAGGCGAAATCGTGGGTCCAGTCGGCGGATCCGGACTTGAACAGCGGCGGCGCGCCCTCGGGGCGGTCGAGCCGCTGGTCGGGGACCGGCAGCTCCTGGGTGGGCTGCCAGATCTCGCCGGGCGGCTCGGCCGCGGCGATCAGGAATTGGACGGTGGCGCGGGCCCGGACCTGGTCCTGCTGGACGATCGAGGCGTCGACCACGCGAATGCGGTTGCCGTCGCGGACGATCGAGCTGTGCAGTTCGATCGGCTCGTTCAGGACGGGGCTGAACATGTCGACAGTGAAACGGGCGGGCACGAACTCGGAACCGGGGTTGTGGGTTTCGAGCTCGTGGGCCAGCAGCCCGCAGACGGCGGTGCCCGCGAGCTGGCTGGAAGACCAGGCGCTGACCGCCATGCGGGTCGCCGTATAGCGACCGTCCTCCCGAGTGAAGAACGCGGTCATGATGCCTCCCCTACCTGGTGAATGATCTTCCAAATTAGAACACGTGTCAGAAACGCGGGGGAAGGCGCGCGTCCCGATCAGCGAGCAGCGGGCGGAGTCAGTTCACCCAGGGCGGGTTCACCACGGTGCCGTCGAGCAGCTCGCCGGTGAAGCCGACCGGGGCCGTGACCAGCACCTCGGCGGTCCGGTCGGACGGGTTGTCCAGGCGGATGACCGAATCCGCGGGCGCCACGCCCGCGTCACCGGCGGCGAGTCGCGCCGACTCCCCCTGGATGGTCAGCGTGATCGAGCCCGCCAGCACCACGAAGCCCTCCTCGCGGTGGATGCGGTGCGCGACGCCCTGGGTGCCGGGCGCGATCTCGAGACGCCACACGCACAGCTCGCTGCTGCCGACAGCGGGGCGGATCAAGGGGGTGAAGCGGGAACCGTGCATCTCGTGGGACTGGATATCGGCGGCGTGGACGACGGGCATGAGCACTCTCCTTTGGTCAAGTAGCTTGACTATATAGTCAAGCTTGTTGACTTCTTTGTCAAGTGCCAAGATCTCAGACATGCCCGGACCCGTACAGGACCTGCCGCTGCTGCTGCTCGCGGCCGCCGCCGAGGTGACCGACGCCATCAACGACGGCTGCGTGGCGGCCGGGTTCACCGACATCCGGCCCACCCACGGCTTCGCCTTCGTGCGCATGGCGCCGTCCGGGGCGACGGTCGGCGAGATCGCCGAACACCTGGGCGTCACCAAGCAGGCGGCCAGCCAGCTGGTCGACGAGCTCGTCAAAAAGGGCTACGCGCAGCGCAATCCGCATCCCACGGACGCCCGCGCCAAGATCATCACGCTCACCGAACGCGGCTGGGCGTGCACCCGCGCCGCCGACGCCGCCGCGGCCCGGTTCACCGAGCGATGGGCGGCGACACTCGGGGTCGAAGCGACGGTGGACCTGCGCAACGCCCTCGCGCGCGTGGTCACACCGGGCCGCGTGCGCCCCTCGGCCTGGTGACCGATCCGCGGGGAACTCAGCCCAGTTCGAGGGTGGTCGCGCCGAACACCCGATCCAGCCGGTAATCCCGCACCGGCCCGGTGTACATCCGCGCGGTCTCGAAGCTCGGCGTCAGACCGGCCTCCTCCATGAGGCGCACCGCGGGCTCGTTGACCAGCGGAACATCCACCGCCAGTGGCATTCCCGCCGCGTGCGCGGCCAGCGCGGCCAGCAGTTGACGCGCGTCGGCGGGCGTATCCGCGAACAGGGGCCCGACCCGCAGCGTGTCCCGGGCGGGGCGCAGGACGGCGTACCCGGTGAGCGTGCCGTCGACGATGCGCGCGAACGTCCGATGCCCCGGTTCGTCGAGCCAGGCGGTGAGAAATGCCGGGCGATCCGCCGGATAGCACGCGGAGTCGTACGGCAGCAGCTCCGCCGTATCCGCCGGGGCGAGCGCCGTGACCGCATTGTCGGGCAACGGCAGTCGCGGCACCCCGATGAATCGCGCACTGCTGTAGGCGAGTTCGAATCCACTGCGCCGATAGTTGTCCTGCTGCGCGGGCACCCCGTCCAGGCCGACCACCCGGTTTCCCGCGTGCTTCAACCCGGCTTCCCAGGTAGCCAGCCCGAATCCACGCCCGCGCAGCTCCGGCCGCACCAGATAGAAACCCAGGAAGGCGTAGTCCGCGCCGTAATTGACGACCGACACCGCGGACGCGGGCTCCCCGTTCACCCGCCCCAGGAAGAACCCGTCGGGATCCTGCGCGAAATACGAGGTGGTATCCCGCCGCCCCGGATTCCAGCCCTCGGCGGCAGCCCACTCCACCACGGTGGCCCACTCCCCCGGCGTCGCCCGGGAAACGACCAGATCATCGATGCGCACGGTCTCCGGCATGCGACCAACGGTAGCCGCAAAACCGCTGCTACTCGGCAGAATTCGCGGAGCCGGGGCAGAGCGCGAGCAGCGCCACCCGGCCCGCGCGGCAGCACGACGCCGCCCCGACGTGGGTACAACCCGCTCCGGTGCCGGCAATGCCGCGTCCAGCGGAAACCACCCCGGCCCACGGCCCCATGGCTCCCGCCGGCACCTCACCGACCAGGACGTCGCCACTCGGCGCCGACGGCGGGGGGTCGGGCGCGGCGGCGGGGACTCGAGCACGCGGCGATCGGGGGCCAGGACTCCGGTAGGGTCGGTATGTCATGGCCCGCGACCTGCGAGGTTGCGCGGAGTTCGAGGAAGATATGGCCGACTACGCACATTCCGATCACGCCAGCCGAAGCCGCGAGGAGAAGGCTCGGCGGCTGGCCGCGTATGTCTGGGCACGCGGGATCAGCGGGGTCGAGTTGCTGGAGCTGCCGGTGGCGCAGCGGCGGAAGCTGGCCCGGGCGGCGGAGACGAATCCGCCCAGCACCGAGGAGACCTGGCAGGCGGTGGCCCGGCTGCTCGGGGAGAAGGACGCGTGGGCGGCCCGGAATCCGGGGCATCCGGCGGCCGTGCGCGATCACGCGGACGAGAAGATCCTGTGGGTGAAACCGCCGGTCAAGCCGTGGGAGTAGCGGGAAACCCATCGTCCGTGAACTCTTGACAGCAAGAAATGAACAAGGGTTCACTGCTTGGGTGTCCCCCGACTACGAGAACCACGCCGGCACCCGCCCGGCCGCCTGGCGCGACGACCTGACCGGTGGCGACGACTCGCTGTTCGCCGGCCGCCCGGAACCGGTGAACGAGTACACCGGGCGCACCCTGACCTACGAGGTGACCGGCCGGATCGCGCGCATCACCTTCAACCGGCCCGAGCGCGGCAATGCCATCACCGTCGACACCCCGATCGAACTGGCCGCGGCCGTCGAGCGCGCCGACCTGGATCCACGGGTGCACGTCATCGTGGTGAGCGGGCGCGGCAAGGGCTTCTGCGGCGGCTACGACCTGTCGATCTTCGCCGAGAACGGCCTCGAACCGGCCGAGGGCGCCCAGCCCGCCGAGGGCAGCGTGCTCGATCCGGTCGTGCAGGCGCGCAATCACAATCCGTGGGCCACCTGGGACCCCATGGTCGACTACGCCATGATGTCGCGCTTCAACCGCGGCTTCTCCAGCCTGCTGCACGCCAATAAGCCGACCGTGGCCAAGGTGCACGGCTTCGCCATCGCGGGCGGCACCGATATCGCGCTGTTCGCCGACCAGATCATCTGCGCCGACGACGCCCGCTTCGGCTACCCGCCCACCCGCACCTGGGGCATCCCCGCCGCGGGCATGTGGGCGCACCGCGTCGGCGACCAGCGGGCCAAGCGCCTGCTGTTCACCGGCGACAGCCTCAGCGGCAAGCAGGCGCTCGAATGGGGCCTTGCCATCGAAGCCCCGCCCGCCGAGGAACTGGACGCGCGCACCGAGGAACTGCTGGAACGCATTTCGATGGTGCCGATCAACCAGCTGGTCATGGCGAAGCTGGCCCTCAACAGCGCGCTGCTCAACCAGGGCGTGGCCAACTCCGGCATGGTCAGCACCGTGTTCGACGGGATCTCACGGCACACCCGAGAGGGCTATGCCTTCCAATTGCGCTCGGCCACCGCTGGTTTCCGCGAGGCCGTGCGGGAACGCGATGAGCCGTTCGGCGATTGGAAGCGGGCGCAATTCGGGAAGCCCGCAGGCGAGTCGAAACCGGCCGAGCCCGAGGCGTAGTCGGGCCGGGTCGACCGAACCCCGTCGGTCGCCGCTCAGTCGATCCCGTCCAGATCCGCGCGCTCGACCTCGGCGACCACCCGGTCGGCCAGTGAGCGTACGGCCTTCGCCTCCTCGACGGTCATCTCGTCGATGAACAGCCGCCGCACCAGCTCGACATGGTTGGGCGCGGCGGCCTCGAGGGCGGCGCGGCCCGCGTCGGTGAGCCTGATCTCGCGGCCGCGGGCGTCGTCGGCGGCCTGGCAGCGGTCGACCAGCCCTCGGGTCGCCATCCGGGACAGATGCTTGGACAGGCGGCTCTTGTCCCAGCAGATCTCCGCGCCCAGTTCCTTGGCACGCAGCTGGCCACCGGCCGCGGACAGCGCGACCAGCACTTCGTAGTCGGAGAACGACAGCCCGTCCCGGGTCAGTCCGGCGGCGATCGCCGAGTCCAGGCGTTGCCGCATGCGGATGAAGGACTGCCAGGTCGTCTGTTCCTCATCGGTCAGCCAGCGCGTCATGACATCCATGATATCGGGAAATAGTTGACATGGACACCATGTCAATCCTCAGGAAGTTCACGGAGAATCCGTGCCACCCCCGGCATGCAACCTTCGGTACAGTACTGACCGTTCGATTTGCGTAGTTCTGGCGGAAATCATCAATGCCCGAGCGCATTTCAGTCAGGACGAATGAGACACATAGTGGCAGAAGAGGTTCCGGCATTCGGGGTTAATCCCCTAATTCACCTCGATGAATAGCTCATCCGGTTGACAATGCAACGTTGCGCCAGAACACTCGGGCCAGCTAACCCTAACCGCGCCGACATTGAGGAATACATGAACGTTCGCCGGCTACTCGTCACCGCCAGCGTCGCGGGCCTGACGACCATCGCAGCCCAGACCGCCGTTGCCACCGCCGATGTCATCACCGGATCCGCCGGTACCGGATCCTCCGCCATCGACACCGGTTCGGCCGCCACCGGCTCCGCGGGTCTCAGCCAGACCGGCTCCGCCGGCGGCCCCGTGTACCAGAACTGCGACCAGGCCCGCGCCGCCGGCGCCGCTCCGCTGTTCCGCGGCCAGCCCGGCTACAGCCCGCACCTGGACCCCGACGGCACCGGCATGGCTTGCCCGACGGTCTGAGAGAAACCCCACTCTCGGGACTCACAGGGGTGAACCCCTGAAGCCCCAGGGAGACGCGTGGCCCGGTCCGGACGGACCGGGCCACAGCTGTTCCCGGCCCGAGAAGCCACGGCTGTCCTCGGCACAGAAAAATGTGGCCCGGTCCCATGCATGGGACCGGGCCACATTCGTGTTCGGGTTCGGGGGGCTGTCCCCCGAATCCGGCTGCCGCTCAGCGGCGGAAGATCTTCACCACGACCAGGGTCGCGATCAGGGCGCCCGCGCCGATCAGGCTGTACTTGATCTTCGGCTCGTTGATCTTGGCCACCAGGGACTGTTTGGCATTGTCCGCCAGCCGCTGGGGGTCGGCGCGTACCGCCAGCTCGTCGAGCGTGCTCGCGAGCCGGTTGCGTGCGGCCTCGATCTCCCGCTCGATCGCCTCGGTATCTCTCGCCACGTCACACTCCTGTCTGAAAGCCGCGCGGAATCCGCGGCGCCGTCGAATCGGGGCCGCTCTCGCGCGACGCACGCGCAGGCGAGCCGACCTGCCGAGAGTGTATCGCCAACACCGGCTCGAGCCCGTCGACTAGCGTGGCGGCATGACCGAGAATCACCGACTCAGTCCCGGGGACACCGCGCCCGCCTTCACGCTGCCCGATGCCGACGGCAAGGACGTCTCGCTGTCGGACTACCGCGGCCGCAAGGTGATCGTGTACTTCTACCCGGCCGCCAGCACTCCCGGCTGCACCAAGCAGGCCTGCGATTTCCGCGACAACCTGGCCGATCTCGACGGCGCCGGCATCGATGTCATCGGCATCTCCCCCGACAAGCCGGCCAAGCTGGCCAAGTTCCGCGACACCGAACAGCTCACCTTCCCGCTGCTGTCGGATCCGGAGAAGGAGACGCTGTCCGCGTACGGCGCCTTCGGCGAGAAGATGATGTACGGCAAGAAGGTGACCGGCGTCATCCGCTCCACCTTCCTGATCGACGAGCACGGCAAGGTCGAGGTCGCCCAGTACAACGTGAGGGCCACCGGCCACGTGGCCAAGCTGCGCCGCGACCTGAATCTCGGCTCCCCCGAGACCTCAGCGGGCGCCTGAGAGCCGTCGACCCGTTTCGGTACTCGGGTGCCGAACGATCGTGGACGTACCCGGGGAGTTACCCGGATCGGCACGAAATCGGTTGTCGCCCCGGCCACCGAAAGCACAGAACCCCGGCCCATTCCGGAGCCGGGGTTCTCGTCACCTTGGGGGCGGATGTCAGACCTTGGGCATCATCTGGGCAGCCCACTTCAGCATCATGCGCCAGTGGTTGTCCCACCAGGAGGAGAACTGCTCGGTGCCGTACGCCGGCGGCGCGAGTTCGCCCGGGAACAAGCCGGATTCGCTCGGGGATCCCGCCGTGCGGGTCGGCGCGGGGATGATCGACTCCGGGCTCGAGGCCATCGTGGGCTCCGGCTCGGCCTTGATCAGCGGCCGCGGCTTCCCGCCGGAACGTACGGGACCCCAGTTCAGGGTGGCCGGGTCGACGGTCACCCAATCGCCGGGCTGCAATTCGATCCCGGGCTGTGGGTCCGCGTTCGGGACCACACCGTCCTCCCCCGCCACCGGACCGATGGGCAGGCCGTCGACTCCGAGCACGGAACCCGAGTCGGGGCCGGGGACGGCGGCGTCACTCATCGGATGCTCGCCGTTGTGCCCGTCGGCGGCGACCCGGGAATCGGTGAGGACGGGCTCGGGCACATTCTTGGAATCGCTGCCCGAGGCGAGCACGCCGCCCACCACCAGACCGCCCGCCAGCACGCTGGCCGCCGCGAACAGCGCCGCGGAACCACGGGCCCGGCGGATGCGCTCGGCCGCCTCACCCGCGAACTCGGCCTCGGGCAGAGCGGTCAGGGCCGCGCCCAGGGCCGGGGCGGCGGCCGCCACCTGGCAGGGGATCACGGGCGCGCCGAAGCCGGACTCCAGCGCCGCCACCACCGCGGATTCGGTTGCGGCGGAACCGATCAACACCACCGCGTCCGGCTTCACCCCGGCCGCGTCGAACTGGTCCCAGGCGGCGGTCACCGCGGAACGCATGGCGTCGTCGGTGGCCGCGCCGCCGGTCAGGGTCACCGCGGCTAGCACCCGGGCGCGGTCCGGCGAGATGAGGGAGAACGCCTGGAAGCCGGGCACCACCTCGCAGATGACGAGGTCCTCGAATTCGTCCACCCAGGTCATGGCGCGCGCCACCGCCAGGTGCGAGGCCTTGGCGGACACCAGCGAGGCGTCGTGCCAGGGACCGGCGGCCAGCTTGGTGACGATGGCGCGGCGCTCGGCGGCGTCGCGGTAGGTGACGGCCGCGCCGATGATCTCCCGATCCGCGCCGATCTTGTCGGCGATGTCCTCGAGCGCCGTCTCCACCGCGACCGCCAAGTCGGCCTTCGCATCTCCGCCGATCGGCAGGACGCGCTCGAGCAGCACGCGCTCGGTCAGCTTGTCGCCCGTGTCGGCGAGGGCCACGGCGCGCACCGTGCCGCGCTCGGTGGCGACGCCGAGCGTCACCGCGGTACGAACAGAGGTAGGAGCAACCACAATCAGCCTTCCAACGTCGACGTACAGGCGAGAATCACGCGGTCGAGAGAGGAGAACCGAGGACGAACCGGGTTCGAAAGAGGCCGGGCCCCTTTCAACGGAGAACCGCAGCTGAGAGGCAGCTGCGATGGTTCTTCGGAGCCGACGACGGCTCGGATGGGTCGGATTCGGTGACACACGAACTACCGCAGCGTGTCATGCGCGTGTCGTAACCCGTAGGCTGTTGAGCGTGGAAGCACGCACGGGAACCAGGTCGGCGCGACGACCGGACCCTGCGTTGGAGCTGCAGGACGACCCACAGGAGCTGATGCCCCGTCGCCGCCCGACGCAGGAACGATCGAAGCGCAAGTTCGACGCCCTGTTGCAGGCCTCCCGCGAATTACTGGTCGAGGTCGGCTTCGAATCGTTCACCTGCGAAGAGGTCGCGGCCCGCGCGGAGGTGCCGATCGGCACGCTCTACCAGTTCTTCGCCAACAAGTACGTCATCGTCTGCGAGCTGAATCGTCAAGACCTGGTGGCGGTTTCCCAGGAGCTGGCCGACTTCCACGGCGAGATCCCGTCCATGGACTGGCTGCGGCACATGACCCAGCTCGTCGACCACCTGGCCGACCTGTGGATGACCGACCCCTCCCGGCGCGAGGTATGGCTGGCCATGCAGTCCACCCCGTCCACCCGGGCCACCGGCGCGATCCACGAAAAGGAGTTCGCGGAGGCGGTTTCGCAGATGCTGCGCCCGCTGATGCCGCGCACCCCGCGCGGCCGCCGCTCCATGATGGCGCAGGTGCTGGTGCACGTCGTGTACTCGATGCTGAACTTCTCCGTCCAGGACGGGCTGGCCCACGAGGACGCCGTCGCCGAGCTCAAGCGCCTCATGGTGGCGTATCTGCTGATCGCGGAGAAGGAATCGCGATCCGGCGGGCAGCGCACCACCTTCGATCCGGAGTAGCGCGCACCCGCGAACCGCGTCAGTCGCGGATCAGATCGGCGATCTCGCCCGGATCCTCGAGCACCACCATGGCGGCGGCGGTGTCGCCATCGTGGGTGAGCGACAGGTGAACTCGCACCCGCGGCAGGAATTCCGCTGCCAGCCCGTGCAATTTGATGCTGGGCCGTCCCCAGGCGTCGTTGACGACCTCGATCAGCGGGTACGGGTTGTCGCCGATCTGCGGGCTGCGGGCGAAGCGGGATGACGCCCACGCCTTGATGACCGCCTCCTTCGCGGCCCAGCGGATGGCATAGCTGCGTGCCGGGTCGGTGCCCTTGCTTTGGCAATAGCGCCGCTCCCCAGCGGTGAAACTCTCCCGGAGCATGGTGGTTCCGGTGCGTTCCATTTGCTCGGCGAACTCGGAGATGGTGACCAAGTCCAGGCCGATACCCAGGATCGTCACAGTGCGGGACTCCTAGATTCCTCGTTAGTGCAGTCGAATTGGCTGCGAACATACCAGCGGACCTACGGCACCGTAGGCTCGCGCGTTCCATTGACATGGAACGGCGGGCTCGCGTCCTGTGTCGCGCGGAGCACAGGACACGAACCCGCCGTGTCAGACCTGCCGGGAGCTACATGGCCGGCAGGCCGGTCTTTCTCGGGTTACCGGCAGGCCGGTCCCTTCGGCACCGTCACGTAGACGGCGTCGGAGCCCAGCCGCGCCTGCTGCGAGAGCAGCATGTCGGCCTCGAGCTGCCGCGACTGCTTGGCCGGGGTGCCGTCGCCGCCCAGGCGGCGGTCGGCGGGCCGCTCGTACATCGGCGCGCCACCGCACATCGCCTCGGCGAAGCGCTGACGGCCCGCGAGCTGCCGCTCTTCGGCCTTGCGCTGGTACGCCTCTCGCGCCTCGGCGTCGGCGATGGCCTCCACGAAGGCCTGCGGGTGCACGATGGCGACCAGGCCGGAGACGTGGCCGAAGCCGAGCGAGGTGACCAGACCGGCCTTGAGCGGGAAGCGATCTCCCACGGTCAGCGCCTCGCGCAGCCACACCAGGTGCGGGTACTGGGCCATCTTCTCGTCCACGCAGTCGAGGCTGCGGTTGGGCGGGATGACGCCCTGCTCGAGCACCTGGCACAGGCCGATCATCTGGAACGCCGCCGCGCCGCCCTTCGCGTGACCGGTGAGGGTCTTCTGCGAGATGACGAACAGCGGAGCGCCTTCCGAGCGCCCGATCGCCGAGGCCAGCCGCTCGTGCAGCTCGGACTCGTTGGGATCGTTTGCGGCGGTGGAGGTGTCGTGCTTGGAGATGACCGCGATCTCGTCGGCGCCGACGCCCAGCTTGCCGAGTTCCTTGGCCAGCTTGGACTCCGGGCCACCGCGGCCCGCGCCCAGGGCGCCCAGGCCCGGAGCCGGGATCGAGGTGTGCACGCCGTCGGCGAAGGACTGCGCGAACGCGACCACACCCAGCACCGGCAGACCCATTTCCAGCGCCACCGAACCGCGGGCCAGCAGCACCGTGCCACCACCCTGCGATTCCACGAACCCGCCGCGGCGACGGTCGTTGGCGCGGGAGAAGTAGCGGTCACTGATGCCCTTGGCGGACATGACGGCCGAGTCGGCGGTGGCGGACATGTCGCCGAAGCCGACGATGCCCTCGATGCCGAGATCGTCGTAACCGCCGGCCACGACCAGGTCGGCCTTACCGAGCTTGATCTTGTCCACACCCTCCTCGACGGAGACCGCCGCGGTCGCGCAGGCCGCGACCGGGTGGATCATGCCGCCGTAGGAGCCGACGTAGCTCTGCACCACGTGCGCCAGGGCGACGTTGGGCAGGGCCTCCTGCAGGATGTCGTTGGCGTGCGGCTCACCGAGCAGGTTGTCGATGTAGAGCGAGCGCATCGACGACATGCCGCCCATACCGGTGCCCTGGGTGTTGGCCACCATGGCCGGGTGCACCCAGCTCATCAGTTCGGCGGGGCTGAAGCCGGAGCTCAGGAACGCGTCCACGGTGCAGACGATGTTCCACAGCGCCACCCGGTCGACCGAGCTCACCATGTCGGCGGAGATGCCCCACTTGGTGGGGTCCCAGCCGGTGGGGATCTGGCCGCCGACGGTGCGGGTCAGCTTGGCCTTGCGGGGCACGCGAATCTCGGTGCCCGCCTTGCGCGTCACCTGCCAGTCGCCGGTACCCGCGACCGGGGTGACGACCGTCTGCTCCGGGTTGGCGGCGAAGAAGGCGCGCGCCTCGGCCTCGGTGTTGACCACGAAGGACAGGTCCTTGTCCAGGAACACCGAGGTGAGCAGCGGGGCCGCGTTCTCGATCATGGCCCCGTCGTCGCCGTAGCGGCGCACGCCGCAGCGCTCCACCACGGTGTCGTGGTAGCGGTCGGCCAGCTCTGATTCCTCGACGTACTCACCGGATTCGGTGTCGTACCAGCCCGGCTTGGGGTCGTTCTCCCAGGTGACCAGGCCGGTGGTCCAGGCCAGCTCCAGCACGCCCGCGGCGGAGAGCTGGTCGGAGACCTCCATCTCGAAGCGGGTGCGCGCCGAACCGTAGGGGCCGAGCTCGCCCGCGCCGACGATGACGACCATGTCGTCGAGATCGGCGGTGACCGAACCCCATTCGGGGGTGATCAGCTTGGAGCTCAGGGTCGGCGGGGCGGGCAGGGCCGAAATGGTCGAGCCGTCAACGCCTTCCGACTCCGCGGCCGCGGCCTCGGCCTGCTCGCGCGCCTCCTTGGCGAGGGCGGGCAGATCCAGCTTGGCCCCGGCCAGACCACCGGTGAGGTCGATCTGCTGCGGTCCGGACGCGGTCACCACGCGGGCCCGCGAGGTGCACCACTTGAGCAACTCGTCGGCCATCTGGATGGTGGACCAGGTCTGCACGCCGGCCTTCTCGACGGCCTCGACCAGTGGGTCGTTGCCGCCCATCAGGCCGGTGCCGCGCACCCAGCCGATCAGCGCGTGCACCAGGGTGACCCGCTCCGACCAGGAGGTCTCGGCGCGCCACTTGGCGACGATGGCGTCCAGGGCGGCCTTGGACTCGCCGTAGGCGCCGTCCCCGCCGAACATGCCACGGTTGGGCGAACCCGGCAGCACCACATGCAGTTTCGCGTCCACGTCGTGGTCGGCGCCGATGGCGGACAGGCCGCCGATCAGGCGCTCCACCGACCACAGCAGCACCCGCATCTCCATCTCGGCGCGAGCGCCGGCGTCGGAGAGGTCGCCGGCCACGCGCGGCGCGGCGAACGGCAGCAGCAGGGTGGGGGTCATCGCCTCCTTGACCAGGATCTTGGCTCCACCGGCATTGTCGACCTGCTCGGTGCCGACCCAGTCGATGAGCGCGTCGATGTCGGTGTAGGAGGCCATGTTCGCCGGAACCACCCACAGCGCCGCGCCCTTGCGGGCGTTGTCGCGGTAGAGCTGCTTGTAGAAGCTCAGGCGGTCGTCGTCCAGCTTGGAGGTGGTGACCACGACGGTCGCGCCACCCGCGAGCAGCCGGCCGGTGGCCGCCGCCGCGATGGAACCCTTGCTGGCGCCGGTGATCACGGCGATGTCGGAGGACCAGATGCCCGGCTCGTCCGAGCTGAGCGCGGCCTCGGCGATGGCGCCGTAGACGCCCGCCAGCACCGAGCGGGCCTCCTTCATGGCGCGGTTGCGCCACCAGATGGCCTGCGCCGCAACGGCTTCACCGGCGCCGAGGTAGCCCTCGACCGCGGGTTCGGCGGGCAGCGAGCCGTCGTTGCCGAACCACAGACGGGCCAGATCCTCACGGGCCGAGGCCCACCGGTCGTCGATCAGGACGGCCTTCTTGGCGTCGAACGCGGGCGCGACCAGACGCGGCCAGTCCGAACCCAGTTCGGCCGACACCAGATCCACCAGGGTGTCCTCGGTGATCTCCGGCGCGGACGCCTGCTCGGCGTGGCCGAGGGACTCCAGGATCACCCGGGCGGCCTGCGCCAGCACGCCGTCGCGGCCGGTGATCTGCTCGGTGAACTCACCCAGCGCGGCGGCGTCGACGGTCGCGCCACCCGCACCGCCACCGGCGGACGGCATGGAGACCGCGACTCCGCGGCGCGCGGCCACGGACTGCACGGCGGCGTCGATCGCGGCGTCCACGGACGCGGCGTCCGACAGTCCGCCCGCCACCAGGCCACCCAGGTCGCCACCGCGGACCGACTGGCCCTCACGGGTGCCGAGGGAGACTTCGGCGGTGACGTGGCTGGCCCAGCCGTCGCCCAGACCCCAGGTCTTCTTGACCCGGTCGGTGATGGCCGCCGGGCGCTTGCCGGACGGGCCGAACACCTTGCGCAGGTGGTCGCCGATGGAGTCGGACAGCACCGAACCGAACGGCTTGTAGGTGCGGGCCAGACGGTCGACGGTGTTGGACAGCGCGCCCATGTCGGCGTCGGCGGCGCCGTCGATGGCGCCGAGCGACAGCTCCGCGCCGAGGTCCACGAGCAGCTGGTTGCGGCGCGAGGACACGCCGTCACACAGGCCCTCGATGGTGTCCACCGGGCCGATCTGGTCCATCCGCAGCTTGGTCCACAGCGCGATGAGCACGCGGGTGGCGTCGGCGGCGGAGAACGCGATGTCGTCCGGGGTCGGGCCGCCGGTCGGCACGGCCACGGGGGCCGGGGCGGCGGCAGCGGCGGGAGCCGGTGCGGCGGAAGCGGTCTCGGCCGGGGTCTCCTCCGGCTCCTCCACGGGGGCCGGGTCGTTGTCGGTCGAGTAGACGATGCCGCGCTCGCGCTCGATATTGAGCACCTCGACGACGGCATTGCCGAACTGCGGCAGCTTCAGCGTGTTCGAGGCCAGGTTCGCCACGGTCGGCGTCGCGGCCAGACCGATCTCGACGAATCGCTCGACGCCCACGCCGCCGTGTTCCACATCGGTGAACAGCAGGTCCTGGGTCTCGATCCAGCGGACCGGGCTGGCGAACTGCCAGGCCAGCAGCTCGACCAGGACCACGCGGCACAGCTCGACGCGCTTGGCCTCGGAAGACCAGTCGGACCAGTGCGCCAGCACCTCGGCCAGCGGCTCCGACGGCACCAGATCCGCGATCTCCTGGACGAATTCACGCTCCAGGTTGAACGGCTTGGGCACCAGGTTCGGGATGTAGCGGCCGATCAGCAGCTCCGGCTGCAGATCCGCGGGCAGCAGGTCCAGCAGCTTGGTGCGGAACTCCGGCACGCCGGCGCGCAGCACGGTCGAGTGGAACGGCACGTCGATGCCCGGGATGAGCACGAACGCGCGCTTGCCACCGGTCTCGGCGCGCAGGCGCTCGATCTCGTCCTCGAGCGCCTCCATGCCCTTCACCGTGCCCGCGATGGCGTACTGCGCGCCCCGCAGGTTCAGGTTCACGACCTCGAGGAACTCGCCGGCCTGCTCGCCCAGACCCTTGACCCAGCCGATGACCTCGTCATCGGCGATGCCGATCTGCGAGGGGCGGATGGCGGCCATGCGGTAGTCGCTGCGGCCCTGGGCATCCCGGGGCACCAGCTCGTGCATGGCCGAACCGCGCTGGAACACGACCTCCAGCACCGCGTTCAGCGGCAGCACGCCCGCCGCGGCCGCCAGGGCGTTGTACTCACCGACGGAGTGGCCCGCCAGCATCGCGCCCTCGATGAAGGCGCCCGCCTCGCGCAGCTCGGCGACCTGAGCCACACCGAGGGTGGCCATGGCCACCTGGGTGAACTGGGTCAGGTGCAGCACGCCCTGCGGGTGGCGGTATTCCACGCCCCGCGCCTTGAGGTAGGTCGGGTTGTCGCGCACGACCGCCAGGATCGAGAAGCCGAGGGCCTCGCGGGTGTGCTTGTCGGCGCGGTCCCAGATCTCCTTGGCGGCCTTGGACCGGGTGCGCGCTTCCAGGCCCATCCCCTTGGCCTGAATGCCCTGTCCCGGGAAGGCGTAGACCGTCTTCGGCGGCGCGATGCGGCCGGTGGCGGTCATCACCAGGTTGCCGTCGATGCGGCAGGAGACCTCGACGACCTCCGAACCACGGTCCACCGCAACGCGTTCCACGCGCACGTCGATCTGCGCGCCGAGGCGGACCATGCCGAGGAAGCGGGTGGTCCAGGCGGTGATGGTGCGCGGCGGCACCTTGTCGCCCAGGTCGATCGCCGAGACGGCGTGCTGGGCGGCGGCCGAGAGCCACATGCCGTGCACGATCGGGGTGCCCAGACCGGCCAGGCGAGCGGCGTTCTCGGAGGTGTGGATCGGGTTGAAGTCACCCGACACGTGCGCGAAGGCGCCCATGGCGCGCGGGGCGACCAGGACCACGTCGCGGCGGCGGCGACGGGGGGTGTCGGTGGCCTCGTCGGACAGCGAGCCGGCGGCGCGCGGCGGGTCGGACAGCTCGGCCTGGCCGGTGCGGCCGCGAATGGCGAAGCGCTCCACCAGTGTCGCGACGGCCGGGGTCTCCAGGCCGTGGTCGCGCATGACGCCGACGGTGACCTTGACCTCGACGACGCGGCCCAGGTCGGTGTCGAGCACCTCGGCGGACTCGGCGCGGACCGCGAGCACGGCGTGCTCGGCGGGCAGCGCGCCCAGCAGCTCGATCTGGTGGTCGAGGTGGACCAGGTCCAGCATGCCCTCGATGACGGAGTGCGAGTCCGCGGTGCGGGTCGCGCCCAGGACCGCGAAAACGGCGGGCCAGCAAGCGCCCACGAGCACGTCGGGGGCGGTGCGGCCGAGGGTGGACAGGCTGTCCGGCAGGCCCGCGCCGGTGACACCGGCGTGGTCGGCGATCAGGTCCGGGCTCCAGGCCAGGTTGACGTGCGCGACCTGCGCGCCGTCGACCGTCTTCACCTCGGGCAGCGACTGACCCGCGGCGACCGCGAGCAGCGCCGACATGGCGGCCTCGGCGTCATCCTCGGTGATGACCGGCGCGCCACCGTTGTACACGGAGACCGGGACGGTCATGCGGATGCGGACGGCGTCCTTGCCCAGCAGCGGGACCGCCAATTCCACGTAGGCGCAATCACTCTCGGGGCCATCGGTGGCCGAGAGGGTGGCGCCGGTCGGCGGGTGCTTGGCGCCCTTGCCGTTCATGACCCACTCGTCCAGATCGCCGAGGCGGTGGACGGGGTTGACGGTGGTGCGGCCGGCCCACTGCACGTCCGGTGCGGCCAGCACGATGTCGAGCAGTCCGCCCGCGACCTCGGTGCGGCGGCGGCCGTCCACAGCGGCCGGGACCACGCCCGCACGCACCAGGGCGAAAGCGGCGTCCTGCTCGAAGCGGTCGAGGAGTTCACCGACCGGCTCGTCCACGCGGGTGATGCCCGCGACGGCGACGGTGCCGGGGATGATGCAGACCTGGTCGGCGGTGTAGCGGGCATCGTGGGCCTGCCACAGCGAATCCGAACGCCACCAGCGGCGCACGTCCTGGTCCACGACCGGGACGAAGTTGACCGGCTTGCCCGGAATCTTGCACAGCGACACGAAGAACGGCACGTCGGCCGGGTGCAGCACGGTGTCGGCGGCGGCCGGATATTCGGCCTTCAGGGTGCAGATGGCCTGCACCGGGGCCTCGAAGGCGGCGTCGTCGGCGAACAGGGTGGCGATCTCGCCGCGGTCGGCCGGGTTCAGGCGGGATTCGGTGCGGCGCACCATCTCCGCGAACCGGTCGCGCCAGGTGATGTCGAGCCAGACCGAGCGGGTGGCGTCGGCGATGGCGTCGGCGAAGTCGGCGCCGCAGTCGAAGTCCTTGCGGCGGTCCAGGCCCACGGCCAGTTCGACGTAGCGCTCCAGCCACTCCAGGTAGGTCATGGTGGCGACGTCGCCGAAGTACGGCTTGGCGGTGCCGTCGAGCGCCTCGATGATCTCGGCGCGGCGCGCGGCCACGGCGTCGGCGTCACCGGCGACCTCGTCCAGCAGGCGGCCGGTGCGGGAGGCGGCGTTGTCGATCTCGTGGATGTCCGCGCCCAATTGGCTACGGCCGGAAGCCATCCCGCCGACCGCGGTGCCCGCGCCGACCCAGTCCGGGGTGCCGGGGGTGTCGACCAGCAGCTGCTTGACCTCGGGGGCGGTGGTGGCCTCGAGGGTCGCCATGGCGGCGGTGCCGACCAGGACGCCGTCCAGCGGCATGGCCGGGTAGCCGTGCTGCTGGGCCCAGGCGCCGGTGAGGTATTCGGTGGCGCGCTCGGGCGTGCCGATGCCGCCGCCGACGCAGACCACGACATTGTCGCGGCCGCGCAGCTCGGCGTAGGTGTCGAGGAGCAGGTCGTCGAGGTCTTCCCAGGAGTGGTGACCGCCGGCCTTGCCGCCCTCGATGTGCATGATCACCGGATAGCCGGGGACCGCGTCGGCGATGCGCAGCACGGCGCGGATCTGCGCCACGGTGCCGGGCTTGAACGCCACGTGGGTGATGCCGACCTCGGACAGTTCCTCGACGAGGGCAACGGCCTCTTCGAGTTCCGGGATGCCGGCGGTGACGATGACGCCGTCCAGGGGCGCGCCCGCGGTGCGGGCCTTCTGCACGATGCGCTTGCCGCCCAGCTGCAGCTTCCACAGGTAGGGGTCCAGGAACAGCGAGTTGAACTGCACCGCGCGACCCGGCTGCAGCAGGCTCTTCAGCTCCTCGACGCGGTCGGCGAAAATCTGCTCGGTGACCTGACCGCCACCGGCCAGCTCGGCCCAGTGGCCCGCATTAGCCGCGGCCGCAACGATTTTCGCGTCGACCGTGGTGGGGGTCATGCCCGCCAGCAGGATCGGGGAACGACCGGTCAGGCGGGTGAAGGAGGTCTCCACCACGACGCGGCCGTTGGGCAGGCGGACCGGCTTGGGCGCGAATTCGCTCCAGGCCGAGGCGACTTCGGGAGCCGCGCCGGGGGTGAACAGGCTGCGCTGGCCCGGGCGGGTGGAGGCGGCGAGCACGCCGACGCCGGTGCCCTTGAGCGAGCCCGCGGTGAGGCGGGTCAGCAGGTCGCCGGGGCCGAGGTCCAGGATCCACTGCGTGCCCTTGGCGACGGTGTCGTCCACGATGGCGACCCAGTCGATCGGGTCGACCAGTACTTCCTGGGTGAGGGTGGCGGCCAGTTCGGCGTCCAGGCCACACTGCTGGGCCCAGCCCTTGACCAGGTCGACGGTCTCCGCCAGCGCCGGGTGGTGGAAGGCGACCTCGACGGGGATGTCCTCGAAGACGGGGGCGAACACGGCGCCGCCGCGCTTCTTGGCGTCGCGCTCGGCGGCCTGCTCGGCATTGATCTCGGCGGCCCGCTGACGAACGCGGTCGAGCTGGGCGACCGGGCCGCTGAGCACGGCGCGGCGGCGGCCGTTGCGGATGGACAGCACGGCGGCCTTCTCCAGCGCGACACCGGACATGACCTCGACGACAACGGCTTTCAGGGCCTCGGGGTCGACATTGGAGACGGCGACCATCGGGGACTTCTCACCGATCGGCAGCAGACCGCGGCGGCGCGCGACCAGACCGGCGGCGGCGCCGATCAACTGGGCGATGGCAAGCAGTTCGGCGTCCCGCTGCCCGTGAGCCTCGGCGGCGGTCGCGGCGATGCGGCCCTGGGAGTGGCCGACGATGGCGGCGGGCGCGTGCGCGGCGATGTCGAGACCCTGCAGGCGCAGCGCGCGCAGCGCGGCGATCTGGGTCAGGAACACACCCGGCATGGAGACGGCGGCGGAGCGCAACACCTGCGCTGACGGCGCTCCCGAGACCTCCCCCTGCTCCGGATCGGCGATCTCTTCTTCCAGCATCCATGCGATGGGGTCGAACCCGACCGGCCGGACCACGAGCAGCTGCGCCGCAATCGGTTCCAGCGCGGCGGCGGCCTCGTTGACCAGCGCGGTCAGTTCGGGCTCGAGCGCGGAGTCGCGCCCGATCTCCTCCAGCTCGGTGAGCCACTGCGCGCCCTGGCCGCCGAAGGCGAGCGCGTACGGCGCGCCCCCCAGCAACCGGTCCAGCAGCGACGACCTGATCCCGCTCTCCCGTGACTTCCCCGCCGCCCTGGACTTCGATCCGGTCCCGGTGCTCTCGTTGATCGTCAAGACGTTCGACTTCCTTCTCCTGGCGGCCCGTCTCCACAGGACTGGACCGCGCTCACGGTGCGCAGGTATCCCTCCGGCCCGCAGGCCCTGGTAGATGCCGAGGATGGCACAAAATCATGAGGATCTCCTCATGTTTGACCCGCCGACCAGGCGTTTACCGCCGAGTATTTCTGTACGTACGTACCAGAATAATCAGAAACATGACCCTCCCTCATGTTTGAAGCCGCTGGTGAGCTCGGTTACGCCGATGTAGGAAACGTGAGTCTCCCTCACATTGGTGTTTATCAAATCGTTATAATCGCAGGTGAGGTTACCGACCAGTACGCCACGCGTCCCCGATGCTTCGCGATCCCCGTGGGACCCGGTAAAGTTTGGACGGTCGTACCGTTAGCGCGAGTGGCGAAATTGGCATACGCGCCAGATTTAGGTTCTGGTGTCCTAGGACGTGCGGGTTCAAGTCCCGCCTCGCGCACACATTCCGCAGTCCCGGCCAACCTCGGCCAGGACGTACGCTTTGCCCGATTCCCGAGGTCAGCAGCCGATCTCGTCAGACCGCACAGCAACCATCGAGCAATCATGCGATAACCGGCATACTTCCCCGCCCGGTCCCGCTCCCTCCCCGACCGGAAGAGACCTTCCGCCGCGAACGTCCCACGGGTGGAACACCGGCGTACCGAACAGCCTCAGCCGCACCCGGATTCGCAACCGAATGACCGTTCCCCCAAGTTCCATCCCGCACCCTCGATGCGGCCACACGCGGCGCACGGCGGCCCGGTCCGGCCGCAGCATCGTTCGGCACGGGACTCGCGCCCGCGAGCGCGGATCCGCAAGGCTGCCGCAGAATTGCTACTGGTTGGTACAGTTTCCGAAAAAGTCACACTTCAGATGCCTGACCAGCCTAGACTGCGGCGCATGGAAGTCCATACTCGGCAGTTGCAGTACTTCATTGCCGTGGCGGAGGAATTGAGCTTCACTCGGGCCGCGCAGCGACTGCACGTTTCACAGCAGGGGCTGAGCACCCAGATCAAACAGCTCGAACACGAGATGGATGTCACGCTGTTCACCCGGACCACCCGCCAGGTGCAGCTGACCGCGGCCGGCGCCGCGTTCCTGCGACATGTGCGAGATTCTCTGGCCAGCTTGAGTTTCGGAGCCGAGGAGGCCCGGGCGGTGCAACGCGGCGAGCACGATCGCCTGGTGCTGGGCTGCCTCGAGGGCGCCGCGCTGACGCTCACCGAGCCGATCCTGGCCGCGTTCCGCGAGCGCCATCCCGACGTGACCGTGGAATTGAGTCACTTCACCTACGACACGCCCTCCGCCGGGCTGGCGAACGGGCTGGTGGACGTGGCCATCGTGCGCCGGCCGTTCATGGACGCCGGGCTGCAGTTCGAACCGCTGTTCTCCCAGCCGCTGGTGGCGCTGCTGCCGGCGCATCATCGCCTCGCCGACCGCGCCGAGGTCTCGGCCGCGGAGCTGCTGGACGACCCGATCCTCGCGTCGGGGCCCGCCGACCCGGTGTGGAATGCGTTCTGGCGGTTGGAATCTCATCGTGACGGGCATGCGGCCCCGACCGTCCTCCCGGTGAAGACCCTGCTCGAGGAGCTGCATCAGGTCGCGACCGGCGCGGGCATCGCGATGACGGTGCCCTGCGCGGGCTGGATCCGATTCCCCGGCGTCCGCGTCATTCCGGTGAGCGACGCACCCCGCAACGAGGTCGCCGTCTGCTGGCGCACCACGCACCAGACCCCGCTGGTGCGGTCCTTCATCGACGTGGCCCGGCGGGTTCGCGCCGCCAATCCGGATCTCATCGCCCGCCTGGAGACGCCGCACCGCCGGGGCGCCCCCGTCGCCGCGTTGTCCTCCTGAATCCACAATTTCGCGTTGTCGATCATCCCCAACAATTGATTTCTGTTCTTTTCCTTTGTGCCATAGCGTTTTCCGGGTGAGCGGAAGCTCATTCGGAAGAATCTGAAGGAGAAGGACAACATGGGTTCCCTGGCCAATTACCTTGTGGACGCGCTCGTTTCGGAGCTGATCAAGAAGCTGCTCAGCGGTTCCGCCGGGAGCCTGTCGTAATCCACCCCGTTCCCCGGGTCACCGGCCAGGATCAGCCAGTCCTCGGGGGAATCCGCGTGGATCGCCTCCACCACCGGCTTGTTGCCCTGATGACCGACATGGATGTCGCTCA